>DATJWW010000001.1:0-29920 GCA_035500835.1 Solirubrobacterales bacterium
GGACAGCAGGAATGGGCGGCCAGCAGCTGGGGGGAGGGCGGCGACCTGTCGACCTGGTCGGGACCACAGGTGGCCGAGCTCGCGTTCGCAGCCCGTGCCGGCGAGCTCGACGTGCTGCGCGCCGGACCGCACACGGGCCGGGACGCGGTGCGGGCGATGCTCGCACTGCAGGCCAGCGACTGGCCCTTCATGGTCACCCGCGGCACCGCCGTGCCATACGCGCTCGAACGCCATCGCGGCCATGTCGAGGGGCTCGCGCGCGTGCTCGCGGGCGGCGAGGGCGGGCAGGATCTGCGCAACCTCGCCGTCGACGCGGATCCCGTCGACTTCCTGGCGCCGGTCTGAGGTCTACTCCCAGCGCAGGTGGGTGGGCGTCTCGCGCATCCTGATCACGCGGGCCGGCACGCCGGCGATCACTGCGTTCTCCGGGAACGAGCGGGTGAGCACCGCGCTCGTGCCGATCACCGCGTTGTCGCCGACGCTGACGCCGCGCAGGATGCAGGCGCCGTAGCCGATCCAGACGTTGTGTCCGACGTCGACGTCGCGCTTGTAGATGCCCTGCAGGCGGATCGGCCGCTCGACCTCGACGACGCCGTGGTCGAAGTCGATGAACATCGTGCGATCGGCGATCACGCACTGCTCGCCGATCCGCACGTGCTGGTAGGCGGAGATCGTGCATTCCTGGCCCATCACGGTCTTGGCGCCGATCTCGACCAGCCCCTCGTGGCAGCGGATCTTGGTCCGGTCCCCGATCCAGACGAAGCGGCCGAACTCGACCCGGCCGCGCCGCGAGATCTCCAGTTCCAGCCCGCGGCCGAAGAAGACGAAGCCGTCGGTGCCCCAGCGCCGGCCCGCCGCGGTCAGCCGGCGGCGCCATGCGTAGCGCCACGCCAGCCGCCCGTAGCGCCAGTTGAGCATCCGATTTTGAGCGAGGAAGCGGAGCATGGGGAGGCAACTCTAGACTGGCTACTTCGTGCCCGATGTCGCCAGAGACGCCCCACTCGCCGAGCGCCTGGTCGCCGGCGACAAGCGCGCGCTGGCGCGGGCGATCACCCTGATCGAGTCCGACGACCCGGCCGGCTGGGACCTCGTCCGCGAGGTCTACCCGCGCACCGGCAAGGCGCGGATCGTCGGCTTCACCGGGCCACCGGGGGTGGGGAAGAGCACGTTGATCGGGGCGCTCACCGGCGAGATGCGCAAGGCCGACCGCGAGGTCGCGGTGCTCTCGATCGATCCCTCGAGCCCGTTCACCCGCGGCGCCCTGCTCGGCGACCGCATCCGGCTCTCCGCCCATTTCCTCGATCCCGGCGTCTTCATCCGCTCGATGGCCTCGCGCGGCGCCCTCGGTGGCCTCTCCGAGGCGGCCCTGCAGGTGGCGCTGGTGATGGACGCGGCCGGCAAAGACGACGTCCTGATCGAGACCGTCGGCGTCGGCCAGGCGGAGATCGACATCGTCGACCACGCCGACACGATCGTCCTCGCGCTGATGCCGGGCTCGGGCGACTCGATCCAGGCGCTGAAGGCGGGGGTGATGGAGATCCCCGACATCGTCGTCGTCAACAAGGCCGACCACCCGATGACCGACACGATGGTGCGCGAGGTGCGCGGCGCGCTGGCGCTCTCGCATGAACCGGGGCGCTGGCAGGTGCCGGTGCTGCGCACCGAGGCCAGCGCGCACATGGGCGTGGAGGAGCTTGCCGAGAAGATCGGCGAGCACCGCGCCTTCATCGAGGCCGAGGGGACCCTGGCCGAGCGGCGGGCCCGCAACCTGCGCAGCGAGGTGATCGGGATCGCGACCTCGCGGATGCGCCGCCGGCTCGAGGCCTGGGCGGCCGAGGACGCCGAGACGGCGGAGCTTCTGGAGCGGGTCGTGCGGCGTGAGCTGGACCCGGCGACCGCGGCGGGCGAGCTGCTGGAGAGGCACACCGATGCCTGATCCGCTGCACCGCAACGAGGCGGTCGAATGGGTCGGCGGGCCGCTCGCCGATCTCGACGGCGAGTCGGTCGGCGAGGTGCAGAGCGTCTACATCGACTCGACCTCGCACGAACCGGCCTGGCTGGTGGCGAAGCTCGGTGGCGGGCGGCGGCGCGAGGCTCGCGTCGTGGCGGTCCCGGTCGACATCTGCGCCGGCGCCCCGGGGGTCGGGGTCTGGGCGGCGACCGAGGCGAGCCGCCTGCGCGGCGCGCCGGTGGTCGACCCGACCCGGCCGCTGCTGCGCGAGCACGAGCTGACGATCTGCGAGCACTTCGGCATCAGCGGTGAGGTCGGCCGCGCCGCCACCCTGGCGAGGCGCGCCGACGGCGCGATCACCGCCATCCCGCCCCGCAGCTGACCGCCATCCCACCCCGCAGCTGACCGCCGCCCCCCGGTGCGTCCGCACTTAGTTCCGTTATCCGGAACTAAGTGCGAACGCACTTTGCGGCTGAGCCGGGGCGTTACCGATTCGTAAGGAAGTGGTGGAAGGCTTCATCGAATGGCCCTGCTGCTGATCTTCGGCTTCGTCGCCGGTGCCGCGACCGCGGTGTCGCCGTGCATCGTGCCGGTGCTGCCGATCGCGCTCTCGGCGGGGGCGACCGGTGGGCATCGCCGGCCGCTCGGGGTCGTCACCGGGCTGGTCGTCTCCTTCACCTTCGTCCTCTTCGCGCTGGTCTACGTGATCGATGCGCTCGGCCTCCCCAACGACCTGCTGCGGAACATCGCGATCGTCGTGCTCTTCGGCTTCGGCATCGTCCTCCTGGTGCCGCCGCTGGCGGCGCGGGTCGAGGCCTTCGGGCAGCGCTTCACCGGCCGGGTCGGGGTGAAGACCGACGGCGACGGCTTCTGGTCCGGGGTCGGCCTCGGCCTCAGCCTCGGCGTCCTCTACGCGCCCTGCGCCGGACCGATCCTCGCCGCGGTCCTCACCGCCTCGGCCTCGCAGCCCTTCAACGCCGGCCGGCTCGCGGTCGTCGTCGCCTATGCGCTCGGCTCGGCGATCGTCCTCTACCTGCTGATGCTCGGCGGCCGCAAGCTGGCGGCGCCGCTCGCCCGTCGCAGCGGCGCCTTCCAGATGGCGATGGGGGCGGTGATGGTGCTGGTCGCGTTCGCGATGTGGCAGGGATACGACACGAAGTTCCAGTCGAACGTCACCGCCGATCTCCCCTCGTGGCTGACCAACCCGGCCGAAGGGATCGAAAAGAGCCATTCGGCCCAGTTGGCGCTCGCCGAGATCCGCGGTGGCAGCGAACACGGCATCGGTCTGGAAGCGGAGCGATCCGAATCGCGCCGCGAGATCGAGCACGCCCGCGCCGCCCGCGGCGAAAAGCCGGACCCCGGCGCCGCGGGCGGGTCGGGCGAACCGCAGCTCGCCGCCAAGCAGGAAGACGCCGTCCCACTCGACGAACTCGGCGCCGCACCCGAATTCACCGACACCGAGGACTGGTTCAACACCCCCGGCGACAAGCCGCTGACGATGCAGGGGCTGCGCGGCAAGGTCGTGCTGATCGACTTCTGGACCTACAGCTGCATCAACTGCATCCGCACGCTGCCCTACCTGAACGCCTGGTACAAGCGCTACGCCAAGGACGGCCTGGTGATCGTCGGCGTCCACACCCCCGAGTTCCCCTTCGAGCGCGAAGCGTCGAACGTCGAAGAAGCGATCGACACCGACGGGATCGAATACCCGGTCGTCCAGGACAACGAAATGGGGACCTGGAACGCCTACGGCAACCTCTACTGGCCCGCCGAGTACTTCGTCGACGCCCAGGGCGAGGTCCGTTATGCCCACTTCGGCGAGGGCGAATACGGCGAGAAAGAAGAAGTGATCCGCGAGCTGCTCGCCGAAGCCGGGCACGCGCCGGGCAAGGAGCGCTCGGGCGCCCACGGGATGGCGGCCGCGCCGGGGGTGTCGACGCCGGAGTCCTACCTCGGGGCGGAGCGGGCCGAGGACTTCACGAACGGCCTGATCACGCCCGGCCGCCACGTCTACACGCTCGAACAGCCCGGCGAGAACCAGCTCTCCTACGGCGGCGAATGGACGATCGAACAGCAGCCGGTGACCGCCGGCAAGGGCGCCCGCCTGGCCTTGAACTTCGGCGCCCGGCGTGTCTACCTCGTGCTCGGCTCGCCGGGGAGGACGCGCCGGGTCAAGGTGCTCCTCGACGGCAGGCCGATCGCCGCCGCGGACGACGGCACCGACGTCCACAATGGCTATGTCAAGGTGACCGGCGAACGCCTCTACAACCTGGTCGAACTGCCACAGGTGGAACACCATGTGCTCGAACTCGTCCCCGAAGAAGGCGTCCAGGGCTATGCCTTCACCTTCGGCTAGCCCGTCCGGGGAGGCGCCGGCCGCCACGGTGCTCGTCGTCGACGACGAGCCGACGATCGTCGAGATCGTCGGCCGCTACATCGAGCGGGCGGGCTTCGCGACCTACACCGCGCCCGACGGCTACAAGGCACTCGACCTGGCGACCGAGCACCGCCCCGACCTCGTCGTCCTCGACGTGATGCTGCCCGGCATCGACGGCATCGAGGTGATGGAACGGCTGCAGGAAAGGCCGGGCCCGCCGATCGCGGTGATCCTCCTGACCGCGCGTGGTGAGGAGTCGGACCGCCTCGTCGGCCTCCGCCACGGCGCCGACGACTACGTCGTCAAGCCGTTCTCGCCCGCCGAGCTGGTCGCCCGGGTCGAGGCGGTGCTGCGCCGTGTCGCGCCGCCCGCCCCCGAGGACCGGCCGCCGATCGTCCACGGGCCGCTGCGGGTCGAGCCCGCGAGCCGGCGGGTGTTCCTCGACGGCGAGGAGATCATGCTGACCATGCGCGAGTTCGACCTGCTCGCCTTCTTCGCCGAGAACCCGGGGCGCGTCTTCTCCCGCGACCAGCTGATGGAGGCGGTCTGGGGCGAGCCCTTCTTCGAGGACACCTCGACCGTCACCGTCCACGTCCGCCGCCTCCGCGCCAAGCTCGGTGACGATCCGGCCGAGCCGCGCTTCATCGAGACCGTGTGGGGCGTCGGCTACAGGTTCCGGCCATGAACCGGGGGATCTGGCGCGCCGCCCTGATCGCCCTCGCCGCCTTCCTGGCCGGGGCCGCCGCGGTCGCGATCCCGAACCAGATGGGGCTCGCGCAGGTGGCGTTGGTCCTGGTCGCGGTGGCCGCCGCGGCACTCGCCGCCGGCCTCGCGGTGCGTCAGTCGATGGAAGAGCGGATGCGACGCCAGGTCGAGGAGGCGCGTCGCGGCCTGGTCGCCGCCGCCTCGCACGACCTGCGCACGCCGCTCGCCTCGCTGCGCCTCCTGGTCGAGGCGATCGACGACGGCGTCGCGGGCGAGGACCGCGACCGCTACCTGGGCGAGATCCGCACCCACGTCGCCGTCCTCAGCGACCTGATCGACGATCTCTTCGAGCTTTCGCGGATCGAGGCGGGCGACATCGCCTGGACGATGCGCAAGGTCGAGCTCGGCGACCTGATCGGCGACACCGTGGCCGCCTTCCGCACCGCCGCCGAGGAGCGCGGCGTCCGTCTCGCCGCCGAGCTGCCGGAGGAGAAGGTGGTCGCCGAGGCCGACGCCGAGAAGGTGCAGCGGGTGCTCTTCAACCTGATCCAGAACGCGATCCGCCATACCCCCGCCGACGGCAGCGTCACCGTCCGCGCCAAGGGCGGGCCGGGCGGGGTGGAGGTCGAGGTCGCCGACTCCGGCGAGGGGATACCGGCGGGGGAGGGGGAGCGCGTCTTCGAGGCCTTCTACCGCGGCGACGGGTCTCGCAGCGAGGACGGCGCGGGCCTCGGCCTGGCGATCTCGCGCGCGATCGTCGAGGCCCACGGCGGTCGCATCTGGCTCGAGGACGCCGAACCCGGCACCCGCGTCCGCTTCACCCTCCCGGCCTGACCCTCACCCCCGCCCAGCTGTTCCTTTTGCGCCTATGAGGCGCAAAAGGAACAGCTGGGGAGTCAGCAGCCGAGCTGGCGGGCGATCACCATCTGCTGGATCTCGTCGGTGCCCTCGCCGATCGTGAGGATCTTGGCGTCGCGGTAGAAGCGGCAGACCGGATACTCCTCGATGAAGCCGTAGCCGCCGTGGATCTGGACCGCCTCCTCGGTGGCGCGGACGGCGAGCCTGCCGGTGAGAAGCTTCGCCTGCGCGGCGGTCAGGGTGAACGACTGCTTCGCGTCTTTCTCCAGCGCCGCCCGCCAGGTGAGCAGGCGGGCCGCCTCGATCTGGGCGGAGAGGTCGGCGATCTTCGCCTGGATCGCCTGGAACCTGGAGATCGACTGCCCGAAGGCCTGGCGCTCCTTGGCGTAGGCGATCGCCTCGTCGAGCGCGCCCTGCGCCAGCCCGACGCCCATCGCGGCGACCCCGATCCGGCCGCCGTCGAGGATGTGGAGGAAGTTCTTGAAGCCGTCGCCGCGACGGCCGAGCAGCGCCTCCTCCGGCACCTTGCAGTCGGCGAAGGAGAGCGGCCGCGTGTCCGAGGCATTCCAGCCCATCTTGCGGTAGGCCTCGCCGATCTCGTACCCGGGCGTGCCCTTGGGGACGATGATGTTGGAGATCTCCTTGCGCCCGTCGGCCTCGCCGGTCACCGCGGTGATCGAGACGCAGCCTGAGATCTCGGTACCGGCGTTGGTGATGAACTGCTTGGCGCCGTTGATCACCCATTGGCCGTCGGCCGGCGCCGCCCTGGTGTGGACGTTGCCGGCGTCGGAGCCCGCCTCGGGCTCGGTCAGCCCGAAGGAGGCGAGCCGCTCGCCGCTGCAGAGTCGCGGCAGCCACTCCTGCTTCTGCTCCTCGGTGCCCCAGAGGTAGATCGGCATCGTCCCCAGCGAGGTGTGGGCGGCCATCGTGATGCAGACCGAGGAGTCGATCCGGGCCAGCTCTTCGACCGCCAGCACGTAGGAGAGCGTGTCGGCCCCGCCCCCGCCGTACTCCTGCGGGAACGGGATCCCCATCAGGCCGAGGCCGCCGAGCTTGGCGACGATCTCGTAGGGGAAGGACTTGGTCCGGTCGAGCTCCTCCGCCACCGGCGCGATCTCGGCGCGGGCGAAGTCGCGGACGGTGTCGCGCAGCAGGCGCTGCTCGTCTGAGAGGTCGAAGTTCATCGTCGGTCGCTACAGCTGCAGGCTCTTGACCTGGAGCATCTCCTCGAGGCCGAAGCGGCCGTTCTCGCGTCCGTGGCCGGACTGGCCGTAGCCGCCGAACGGGGCGATCGGGTTGAAGGCGCCGCCGTTGATCTCGATCTGGCCGGTGCGCAGCCGGCGGGCGACGTCGATCGCCCGCTCCCGGTCGCCTGACCAGACCCCGCCCGCCAGCCCGTATTCGGTCGCGTTGGCGATTCGCACCGCGTCCGCCTCGTCCTCGTAGGGCTGGATCGCCAGCACCGGCCCGAAGATCTCCTCGCGGGCGATCGTCATCTCCGGGGTGACCTCGGAGAAGACGGTGGGGCGGACGAAGTAGCCGCGGTCGAGCCCCTCGGGCGGCTCGGCGCCGCCGGTCAGGAGCTTCGCGCCCTCGGCCTCGCCCTTGGCGATGTAGCCGCGCACGCGCTCGCGCTGGATGGCGGAGACGAGCGGTCCGAGCCGCGTCGCCGGGTCGAACGGATCGCCCGGGGTGAAGGACTCGGCGGCGGCCGCGGCGAGCTCCTCGGCCTCGGCGAGCCGCTCGCGCGGGACCAGCATCCGGGTCAGCGCGCTGCAGGTCTGGCCCGAGTTGAGGAAGCACTTGGCGACGCCGTCGGGGACGGCGCGGGAGAGGTCGGCGTCGTCGAGGATCACGTTCGGCGACTTGCCGCCGAGCTCCATCGCGACCGGCTTCACGGTCGCCGCGGCGAGCTCCGAGACGCGCCGCCCGGCGCGGGTCGAGCCGGTGAAGGAGACCAGGTCGACGCCGGGGTGCCCGGCGAGCGCCTCGCCGACGACCGGGCCGATCCCGGTGACGAGGTTGAAGACGCCGGGGGGCAGCCCGACCGACTCGATCACCTCGGCGAGGACGAAGGCGTTCAGCGGCACGATCTCGCTCGGCTTCAGCACCACCGTGCAGCCTGCCGCCAGCGCCGGGGCGACCTTGGCCGTGATCTGGTGCAGCGGGTAGTTCCAGGGGGTGATCGCGCCGACCACGCCGGCCGCCTCCCGCAGCACCCGCGAGTTGCCGATCTCCTCTTCCCAGCGCACCTCCTCGATCGCCCCCGGCATGGCCGCGAGATCGCCTATCGCGAGCCCGACCTGCACCATCTGGGTCAGCTTCTGCGGCATCCCCAGCTCCTGGGTGATCAGGTCGGTCAGCTCCTCGGCCCGCTCGCCGAGCCCGGCGGCGATCGCGCCGATCGCCTCGGCCCGCTCCGCCCGCGGGGTCCGCGACCAGCCCTCGAAGGCGGCCCGCGCCGCCTCCACCGCCCGGTCGACCTCGACCGGCGTGCAGCCCGGGATCGTCGCGATCGTCTCCTCGGTCGCCGAGTTCACGACCGGCAGCGCGTCGGCCCCCGCCGGCTCGACCCACTCGCCGTCGATGAAGATCTCCTCTCGCGCCCCGATTCCCGCTGCCGTCGCCATCCCTCTCCTCCTTCGCTTGCCGTCGAGGGAAAGCTACCGCCTGACCATGGGAGCATTTGCCACGGCGACGAAGCCGAAGAAGCCTGTCGACAAGTTGCTGAGGGAAGTTCGCTCTGTCTATGGCATCTCGCAGGGTGAGCTCGCAACGCGCGCGAACACCACGCAGTCGGCGATCTCGCGGATCGAGTCGGGCAAGGTTTCACCTTCTTTCGACACGTTGCGCGAATTGCTGCGGTTACTGAGCGCGGACCTCATTCTCGATGTGGCGCCGCGCGACACCGACGTCGACCTGACTCTCAACGAACTGAACTTCAAGTTCTTGCCGGAGGCACGAGTCGAGCGGGGGCTCGGGATACTCGAAGCCGGACCCCTGCTGGACGCGCTCGATCGCAACGAGGTCGACTTTGTCGTCATCGGTGGAGTGGCCGGCCTCGCGCACGGCTCCTCCCATCCGACGTACGACCTCGACATCGCATATGCCCGCGAGCCTCGAAATCTGGAGCGGATGGCGGCCCTCCGAGATATCGGCGTCAGGTTGCGCGGAGCACCCGCCGACCTGCCGTTTCGGACGGACGCCAAGACGCTCGAGGGGGGCATGAACTTCACCTTCATCACCGACTTCGGCGAGTTCGACATCCTCGGTCACGTCGACGGGGTCCGTAACTATGAGGATCTTCGCGCCCACGCCGAGATCCAGGGGTTGGAGGGGTCCCGGTCCAGGTCGCCTCGCTCGATCACCTGATCGGCATGAAGTGCCGATCAGATCGGGCCAAGGACCAGATGATGATCGAAGAGTACGTGGTCATGGAGCGCCTCCGCCGCGAATGGGACGCGCGGCACCGCGACTAGCGTCGCTCGGCGAAGGGCGAGAAAGGGCGCCCCTCGTAGACCGCCGCGCCGGGGCCGGGGACCGACTTCGCGTCGCGGGCGGTGAGGACCTCGCCGCAGCTCTCGCAGATGCCGCGGTCGGAGACCTCGCCGCCGCAGCCCTTGTGGACGACGACGAGCGGCGGGCCTTCGGGGCCGGCCGAGTGGCGGTCGCCCCAGTGCATCAGTGCGATCAGGGCGGGCCAGAGGTCGAGGCCCTTCTCGGTGAGGAAGTATTCGTGGCGGGGCGGGCTTTCCTGGTAGGCGCGGCGTTCGAGGATGTCCTCGTCGACGAGGCGCTGAAGCCGGGCGGAGAGCACGTTGCGGGCCACCCCGAGCGAGGCCTGGATGCCCGAGAAGCGACGGTTGCCGTTCATCACGTCGCGGACGATCAGCAGCGACCAGCGCTCGCCCACCACCTCGAGCGACTTGGCGAGGGAGCAGGCCTGGCCCGGATAGTCGTGACGAAGCACGAGTGTGATCTTCTCACATATTGGTTGCATCACAAAACCGAGTCGGTTAAGGTCGCGGCGTACCTGAGTTGCATCAAGAAACCAGCGCGCCCTGAATGGAGGGGACGATGAGGTTGACGCCCAACAGACAGAAGAGCCGGCGCCGCACGCGCGGCCCGCGGATCGCGATCAGCCAGGACGAGATCACCGCCGATCTCAACTATCGCGGCGGCGAGCCGCGCCGGGCGGGCGCTTCCGCCCCGGCATCCACCGGCCGCCGATGAGCGCGACCGCGCCGGCCACCCGCTCGCGGACCCTCGAATGGTCCGACCCGGTCGCGACCGCCGCGGCCGGGGCCAAGATGGCGGGGCTCGACTACATGCGCGCCCTGGTCGCCGGTGAGCTGCCGGCGCCGCCGATCGCGGTGGTGATGAACATGGGGCCGATCGAGCTGGAGGAGGGTCGCGTCGTCTTCGCCGGCGAACCCGGCGAGGAGCACTACAACCCGATCGGAGTCGTCCACGGTGGCTACGCGGCGACCGTGCTCGACTCGGCGCTCGGCTGCGCCGTCCACACGACGCTGCCGGTCGGGATGGGCTACACGTCGCTGGGGCTCGAGGTCAAGTACCTGCGACCGATCACCCACGACACCGGCCGCGTCCTCTGCGAGGGCATCGTCACCCACCGCGGCCGACGCCAGGCGACCGCCGAGGCGCGCCTCACCGCCGAGGACAGCGGCAAGCTCCTCGCCACCGGCACCTCGACGCTGATGATCTTCGGCGCTTAGGAGCCGTCGTCCGCATTTACCCCTCATCAGTGGGGGTAAATGCAGACGGTCTCGCTCAGTCGACCAGGTCGCGGACCAGCTGGACGAGGAGGCGGACGCCGTAGCCGCTGCCGCCTTTGCCGGTGTAGGCGCGGCCGACGTTCCAGGCGGTCCCGGCGATGTCGATATGCGCCCAGGGGGTGTCGCCGACGAACTCCTCGAGGAACGAGGCCGCGGTGATCGATCCCGCCTCGCGCTTGGTCGCGAGGTTGGAGAGATCGGCGACCGTCCCCTTCATCATCTCCTTGTACTCGGGGTGGAGGGGGAGGCGCCAGACCAGCTCGCCGCTCTCCTCGCCCGCCGCCTCGACCTGCGCCGCCAACTCGTCGTCGTTGGAGATCACCGCCGCGTAGGTCGAGCCGAGCGCGATCAGCACCGCCCCGGTCAGGGTCGCCAGGTCGACCACCCGCTCGGCGCCTTGCTCGATCGCGTAGGCGAGCGCGTCGGCGAGGATCAGCCTGCCCTCGGCGTCCGTGTTGTTGACCTCGACCGTCTTGCCGTTGTATTGGGTGATGACGTCGCCGGGCTTGATCGCGGTCCCTGATGGCATGTTCTCGGTCGACGGGACGACGGCGATCAGGTCGATCGGCAGGCCCAATTCGGCGATCGCGGCGAAACCCTCGATCACCGCCGCCGCGCCCGACATGTCGAACTTCATCTCGTGCATGCCGGCCCCGGGCTTCAGCGAGATGCCGCCGGTGTCGAAGGTCACCCCCTTGCCGACGAGGCCGAGCGTCGGCCCCTCGCCGCCGCCCGCGTAGCGGAGCACGATCAGGCGCGGGTCGACCGGACCGCCCTGACTGACCGCGGCGAGGCCGCCCATGCCCTTGGCGCGGATCAGCTCACCGTCGAAGACCTCGACGCTCACCTGGTCGCCAAGCTCCGCGGCGATCTCCTCGGCGCGCCCGGCGAGGTCCTCCGGCCGGGCGAAGTTGGCCGGCGTCTCCTGTAGGTCGCGGGCGCGGTTCGCCGCCTCGGAGTAGATCCGCGCGGTCTCCACCGCGCCGGCGAGCTCCGCCGGCCCGAGCAGGCTCAGCGATTCCAGCCGGGGCTTCGGCCCATCCTCCTCGCCGCTGCCCTTGAAGCGGTCGAAGCGGTGGGAGCCGAGGATCGTGCCGGTGACGAGCGCCTCGGCAGCGGCCGCCTCGTCTTCGGCCGCGGGCAATGCCCAGGCCAGCGAGGTCGCCTCCAGCTTCGCCGCCTCGGCCGCGACCAGCGCCGCCGCCACTCGCAGTTTCTCGGCCGTGAGACCGTCGCGCTCGCCCAGGCCGACGACGAGCAGCCGCTCCGGCGCGCCCGGATAGAGCCGCGTCATCGCCTTGAAGGAGCCCTTGGCGTCGCCCGCGCCCGGCGCACCCGCGATTTCCTCGGGCAGCGAGTCGTCCTCGCACAGCCCGATGGCGACGAGTGCCGCGTCCGCGTCGCGCAGTGAGCTTTGTCTCACATCGACCCGCATCGGGCGGCGAGTCTAGTCGGGCGGGCGCGGCGGCCGATGCCGGTATCGTCCCGCCCAACATCGGCGCCCGCACCGCGGGCCCGCATCAAAGGAGAGGAAAGGCCCGTAGATGTCCAGCTCAGTGATCCTTGGTACCGCACGCACCCCGGTCGGCAAGATGGGTGGCGCCCTAGCTTCGCTCGAAGCGCCCGAGCTCGGCGGTATCGCGATCGAGGCGGCGCTGGAGCGCTCCGGCGTCGGCGCCGAGCAGGTCGAGCAGGTGATCTTCGGCCAGGTGCTGCAGGCGGGCCAGGGCCAGATCCCCTCGCGCCAGGCCCAGATCAAGGGCGGCATCCCCAAGGAGGTCCCTTCGGAGACGATCAACAAGGTCTGCGCCTCCGGCATGCGGACGCTCGGCCTCGCCGACCAGGCGATCCGGGTCGGCGACCTCGACATCGCCGTGACCGGCGGCATGGAGTCGATGAGCAAGGCTCCCTACCTGCTGCCGAACGCGCGCTTCGGCTTCCGGATGGGCGACGTGCAGGCGCTCGACGCGATGACCCACGACGGGCTGACCAACCCCTTCACCGGCAAGCAGATGATCAACGAGGCGAGCGAGGTCTCCAACGAGCTCGAGATCACCCGCGCCGACATGGACAAATTCGCCGTCCGCTCGCAGCAGCTGGCTGGCGAGGCGACCGAGGCGGGGCGGATCAGCGAGGAGATCGTCCCGGTCGTGGTCAAGGGCCGCAAGGGCGACACCACGGTCGAGGTCGACGAGGCACCGCGCCCGGAGACGACGCTCGAGGTCCTCTCGAAGCTGAAGGCGGTCGGCGGCGAGGGCGCCACCCACACCGCCGGCAACGCGCCCGGCGTCAACGACGGGGCCGGCGCGATCGTCGTCGCCTCCGAGGAGTGGGCCGAGAAAGAAGGGCGCAAGCCGCTCGCCAAGATCCTCTCCTACGCGACCGTCGCCGACGACTTCGCCTATCTCGCCCGCACCCCGGGCAACGCGGCGCTGAAGGCACTCGCGAAGATCGGCAAGACGCCCGACGACGTCGACCTCTGGGAGATCAACGAGGCCTTCGCCTCGGTCGCGATCGGCTCGATGCGGATACTCGGCATCGACGAGACGAACGTCAACGTGAACGGCGGCGCGATCGCCTACGGCCACCCGATCGGCGCCTCCGGCGCCCGCATCGTCGGCGCGCTGGTTCACGAGCTGGGCCGCCGCGGTGGTGGGCTGGGAGTGGCGGCCATTTGCTCAGGGGGAGGTCAGGGAGATGCGATCGTCCTCGAGGTGGCCGCCGCCTAGCCGGGCGCCGGCGAGCCCGGCGCGGGTGCATCGATGAGTCGGGCCGCTGCTTTTTTTGACCTCGACAAGACCCTGATGGCGGGGTCGAGCGGCATGCAGTTCGCTCGGGTCGCCGCGCGGAGCGGGATCGTCAGCCGCCGACAGCTGTGGAGCTGGGGGGTCGAGCACCTGCGCTATCGGCTGCGGGGGACGAGCGACGAGCGCACCAACGAGGTGCTGAAGGTCGCCCGCGACCTGATCACCGGCATGCCGCAGAAGACGATCGCGCGGATGGGGCCGGAGACGATGGCGGCGATCCTGCCGCGCGTCTACCCGCAGATGCTGGCCGAGGTCCACACTCATCAGGACGCCGGTCGACCGACCTTCATCGTCAGCGCCGCCGGCAACGAAGTGGTCGAGTCGCTGGCCCGGGTGCTCGGCATGGAGGGCGGGATCGGCACCGCCTACGAGGTCGATGCGGCGGGCAACTTCACCGGCAGGCTCGACGGCCCCTTCGTCTACGGGCCGGGCAAGGTGACCGCGATGGAGGCGTTCGCCGCCCAGCACGACATCGACCTCGCCGCCTCCTACGCCTATTCGGACTCGATCTCCGACCTGCCGATGCTGCGCGCGGTCGGCAACCCGGTCGCCGTCAACCCGGACCCGCCGTTGGCGGCGATCGCCCGCGAGGAGGGCTGGCAGACGATGCGCTTCGAGCGCCTCGGCAGGCGGCTGACCGCGATCGCGGTGACGATCATCGCCACGATCGCCGGATTCGGCGCCTCGCGCATGGCGGCCCATCGCCGGCCGCCGCGCCGCCGCCTCCCGCTCCGCCGCCCGGGCGGATGAGCGGGCGCGCCTGGGGCGCCCTCGCGGGCCTCGCCCCGATCCTGCTCGGCTCCTGGCTCTCGGCCTTGCCGACGCCACCTCCTCCCCCGCCGAGCGAATAGAGTTCGGCTCCCGATGGAGGCTGCAACCGCCCGCAAGATCCGCGTAGTAGTCGCCAAGCCCGGCCTCGACGGTCACGACCGTGGCGCCAAGATCATCGCCCGGGCGCTCCGCGACGCGGGCATGGAGGTGATCTACACCGGCCTCCACCAGACCCCGGAGCAGATCGCCGAGACGGTGATCCAGGAGGACGCCGACGCGGTCGGTCTCTCGATCCTCTCCGGCGCCCACATGACGCTGGTGCCGAAAGTGGTCGAGCTGCTGCGGGCGCAGGGCGTCGACGACGTGCTGGTCACGGTGGGGGGGACGATCCCCGCCGACGACATCCCCGAGCTGAAGCGGCTCGGTGTCGCCGAGGTGTTCACGCCGGGCGCCGGGACCGACGACATCGTCGAGTTCATCCGCGAGGGCGCCGCGGAGCGCCACGCCGCCGACGGCTGAGCGGCAGTACGCGGCATTCCACCTATTTCGACTACACGGATCGGTGCACACGTCCGGACGGAGTGGGTATAGTCCTGATTGACTGGTCAGTCAATCGCATGAACCGATAACATGCCCGGCCGCGACGGGGCCCCGAAAGCGCGACGCGCAGCCCTCCATCGCAGACCGAGAACCGTTCCCCAAGGAGGCTTGAACTTGAAGATCTGCGTCCTGGTCAAGGAGGTACCGGACGCCGCTGTACAGAAGCGCATCGACCCGAGCACGATGCGTCTCGACCGCAGCGGCGAGAAAAACCTCAACCCCTTCGACACGCACGCCCTCGAGGCGGCCATGCAGATCAAGGAGGGTGGCGCGATCCCGGTCGAGGAGGTCGTCGCGGTGACCATGGGTCCCGAATCCGCCGTCCGTGCCCTGCACAAGGCCGTCGCGCTCGGCGCCGACCGCTCGGTGCAGCTGACCGACGACGCCCTCGCGGGCTCCGACGTCTGCGCCACCGGCCTGGCCCTGGCGAAGGTGCTCGAGTCCGAGAGCCCCGACCTGGTCCTGCTCGGCCAGCAGTCCGACGACGGCGAGTGCTACACGATCGGCGCGGTCGTCGCCGACCACCTGCAGATGCCCTCGCTGACCCAGGTGATCAAGATCGACGTCAACGACGGCAAGCTCCGCTGCGAGCGCCAGGCCGAGTACGGCTACGACACCGTCGAGATCGAGCTGCCGGCCGTGATCAGCGTCGGCGACGCGATCAACGAGCCCCGCTACCCGTCGCTGAAAGCGATCATGGGCGCGAAAAAGAAGCCGCTCGACAACAAGTCCGCCGGCGACGTCGGGATCGACGCCGGGCAGGTCGGCGAGGCCGGCTCGAAGACCAAGGTCCTCGCGCTGAACCCGCCCCCCGCCAAGGAAGCCGGCGAGATCATCGAGGACGAGGACACCAACGAGACGGTCGAAAAGATCGTCGCCTGGCTCGACGAGAGGAAATTGATCTAGATGGCAGGCATCCTGGTTTACGCCCTCCACGACGACGAGGGCAACTTCAACAAAAACAGCCTGGGAGCCATCTCCGAGGCCGCCAAGCTGGCCGGTGAGATCGGCGGCGAGGCCGCCGCGCTGGTGGTCGGCGACGTCGCCGACGACGCGGCCGCCTCGCTCGGCAACTACGGCGCCGCCAAGGTCTACCGGGCCAAGAGCGTGCCGGAGGGTCTCGCCCAGCCGATCATCGACGCGATGGCGAAGGTGATCACCGACAACGGCATCAGCTACGCGCTGTTCGGCGGCGGTCTGCTCGGCTTCGAGATCGGGGCCGGCCTCACCGCCCGCCTCGGCGCCGGGGTGACGATGGAGGTCACCGCGGTCAAAGTCGCCGACGGCAAGCTGGTCGCCGAGCGGCCGATCCTGCAGGACTCGGAGATCGCCGACGTCGGCTACGTCGCCGAGCCGGGGATCATCATCGGGCGCCTCAACGCGTTCGATGCGAAGGAGAGCGGCGGCACCGCCGCGGTCGAGGACGTCGAGGTCGAGCTCTCGGCCTGGTCGACCAAGGCGACGATGGTCCAGCGCGGCGAGCAGCGCGGCGCCGACGTGAACATCGAGGACGCCGACATCCTGGTCGGCGGTGGCCGCGGTCTCGGCGCGGCGGAGGGCTTCAAGCTCGCCGAGGAACTCGCCGAGTCGATGGGCGGCGCGGTCGCCGCGACCCGTGCGGTCGTCGACGCCGGCTGGTACCCCTACGCGGCGCAGATCGGCCAGACCGGCAAGACGGTCGCGCCGAAGCTGTACCTCGCGGCGGGGATCTCCGGCGCGATCCAGCACAAGGTCGGTATGCAGAACTCGGAGAACATCCTGGCGATCAACAAGGACCCGAACGCCCCGATCTTCGAGTTCTCGGACCTCGGCGTGGTGGGCGATCTGCACAAAATCGTCCCCAAGCTGACCGAGGCGATCAAAGCCAAGAAGGGCGGCTGAGCTTCGGCTCAGTCCCCCTTTTCGCCCCCAGGAGGAGCCCCAGATGCCGGCAGTGCCACCCAGTGAGTTCCCGCCGCCGTTCGACTCTGCCTCGGTGATCGGTCCGCCGACCGACGCGCCGGAGGACCGGATCGAGGTCGGCATCGCGATCGTCGGCGGCGGCCCCGCCGGCCTCGCCTGCGCCAACAAACTGATGCAGCTGCTCGAGGACGAGCCGGAGCTGACCGAGAAGCTCGGCGAAGTCCCGGTCGCGGTCATCGAGAAGGGCAAAGTGGCCGGGGCCCACCTCCTGTCGGGGGCGAACATGAGGCCGTCGGCGATGGAAGAGCTCTTCCCCGATCTACCCAAGGAGGAGTGGCCGGTCTACGGCGAGGTGAAGAAGGATGCCGTCTACGTACTGACGTCGAAGAAAGCATTTCCCGTGATTCCGCCGCCGAACTTCCGGAATCACGGCAATTTCGTCACTTCAGTGTCGAAATTGGGTCGTTTCCTTGCAGACAAAGCCGAAGAGGCTGGCGTTTACATTCTCAGCGAAACTGCCGCGACCAAGCTGTTGGTCGAGGATCGGGTCGTCAAGGGAGTGCGCTCCGGCGATCGCGGTCGGGGTAAAGACGGAGAAGAGCTGGCGAATTTCGAGCCCGGGTCGGATGTGGTCGCGAAGGCGACGGTACTTGCCGAGGGAACCGTGGGCCATCTCACCTATGCCGCCTACGACTATTTCGACATCCACGGCGCCGACCCGATGCGTTGGGAGCTCGGGGTGAAAGAGGTTTGGGAGGTACAAAAGCCCCTCGACCGCGTCATCCATACCATGGGTTGGCCGCTCCGGACCGGCGCTCGTTTCAACGAGTTCGGCGGCAGCTTCATCTATCCGATGGGCGAGGACAAGATATGCATCGGTCTGGTGTGCGGTCTTGACTACACCGACGCGACGTTCAGCGTCCACGATGCCTTGCAGCGTATGAAGCTGCATCCCTTCATCAAGAAGATGATCGAGGGGGGCAAGCGAGTCGCATGGGGGGCCAAGACCATCCCGTCCGGCGGCTACTACGCGATGCCTAAGCGCCTTGCTGTTCCCGGCATGGTGATCGCCGGTGATGCGGCCAGCATGGTCAATATCCCGACGCTGAAGGGCGTCCATTACGCAATGCACGCTGGGATGTACGCGGCGGAAGCGATCGTCGAGTCGCTGAAGGCGGACCCTGACTCGGTCAACTTCGAGTCTTATGACGAGCGGGTTCATAAATCGCTGATCGAGAAGGATCTCTACAAGTCCCGCAATGTGCGACAGGCTTTCACCAAGGGGTTCTTCTTTGGTGGTTTCATCGCAAACGCCTGGACCTTGAGTAACGGCGTGTTGCCACCCGGCCATTGGAAGGGCGAGGACGATGCCGAGAACGCGATGTCGATCGGCAAGGCGGGCTCGCGCTACCCGAAACCGGACAACGAGCTGACCTTCGACAAGCTCGGCTCGGTGTTCCTCTCCGGCAACGCGACCCGCGACGATGCGCCGAACCATGTCCGCATCCAGACCCATGTGCCGCGCGAGGTCGCGCAGACCTGGGTCTCGATGTGCCCGGCCCAGGTCTACGAGATCCCCGAGGACCAGCTGGAGAGCGGTGCCGCCGAGGTCGACGTCCACGTCACCGCCTCCAACTGCGTGCAGTGCGGGGCGATCACCGCCAAGGGCGGCCGCCTCACCCTGCCCGAGGGCGGGGACGGGCCGCTGTACCAGGAGACCTGACGCTCTAGCGACAAAGGTTTTGCATTCCGCGCGCCACGCGCGCGGAATTGGCGGGCAGCATCGGCGAGGTGCTGCCCGCCGCCTTCATCTCCGTGCAAGAGCTGACCACTGCGGTCGGTGGGCTTGCCGCGGCGATCGCGGTCGGTGCCTTCATCGGGCAGGCCCTGGCCAGCTTTGGTCCGTCTTCCGACCGAAAGCGCCGACGTGACACTGCTGTCGGCGGCCTGCTCGGTCTAGGGCTGATGACCGGACTCATCCTTTTGTCTGCAAACCGGTGGTAGCTTCGAGACGATGACCGAAAGGCAAGCACTTGTTCTGAACATCGTGATCGGTTCGGTCATCACCCTGGGTAGCTTCGCGCTCCTGGGCGTGCTCGGCGTCGCCGGACAGTTGCAGGCTCTGGTCGGTGTCCTGGGCCTGGCCGCCACTGCGTTCATGATCGGCGTCATCGACGTGCACTACACGCGTAAGGCGATAGCGCGTGGCGAAGATCCAGATCCTCGCTGAGCAGGCCGCCCGGCGTCTAGGCTGCCGCCGTGCTCGCACTGGGGATCATCTGCGCGATCGGGGCGTCGGCCCTCTACAACACCTCGATCGCGCTGCAGGCGCTCGAGGCGCGGGAGGTCGGGCAGGAGCACGCGCTGCGGGTGTCGCTGATCGGGCGGCTGATCCGCAACCCGCGTTGGTTGATCGCCACCTTGATCGGGCTGCTCGGCTGGCCGCTCGAGATCGCCGCCCTGCTGATGGCGCCGCTGACCGTGGTCCAGCCCTGCCTGGCCAGCGGGCTGGTGCTGCTGCTCTGGCTCGGCGTGACCAGGCTGGGCGAGCGGCCGGGCGCGCGCGAGTACGGTGCGGTGGCGGCGATCGTCCTCGGCGTCGCCGGGATCGCCTGGGCGGCGCCCGAACGGACCACCGACAACGCCGGGACGACGGCGATCGCGATCGCCCTGGCGCTGATCACGATCCCGGTGGTCCTCCCGTACGTCTTCCGCAGCAGGCCGAGCGCGGCGGGGACGCTGGCGATCGTCGCCGCCGGCTTCGGCTACGCCTGGACGGCGATCGCCTCGAAGCTCCTGACCGACCAACTGTCGAGCGGCTCGCTGTGGGTCGCCGTGATCTGGCTGGCGACCGCGGCCGCTTCCGAGGGCCTCGCCCTGCTCAGCGAGATGAGCGCGCTGGGCCGACGCCCCGCCACCCAGGTGGCGCCGGTGATGTTCGCCGTCCAGGTGGTGGTGCCGGTGATCCTCGCCCCGCTGATCTTCGAAGAGTCGTGGTCCGGCACCCCGGGTGGTGGCGCCGCGCTGGTGATCGCGGTGCTCCTCGCGATCGCCGGGGTGATCGCCCTGGCGGGGTCACCCGCGGTCGGCGCGGTGATCGAGTCCGCTCACGCCGACGATTGAATCGCCTTCTTTAAACGTTACTTTCCGATTTCGCTGCTAGCCTTGCGCCGCCCTTCGGCGACCCGCAGTCTCGTCCCGCCGAACCCCCTTTTGTCGTTTCCAGCCACACGATCAAGGAGCCAGCCGTAGGCGCCGCCGAGACATCCCTGCCTGACGTGACCAAGTTCGCGATCGGTTTCGATCATCGCGACCGTCCCCGCCTGTTCGAGCTGTGGACCGAGATCCTCGACTCCGAGCAGTGGTCGGAGGGGGCCAAGCTGGCCGCCTTCGAGGAGCGCTGGGCGCAGTGGAACAAGCTGCCGGCCGTCGGCCTCTCGAGCTGGGCGGGCGGCGCGCTCGCCGCGCTCGAGTTCGCGGGCGTCAAAGGCGAGACCGTGCTCTGCCCCTCGAACACCTTCATGGCGACGCCGCTCGCCGCGATCGGCGCCGGCGCCGAGGTCGAGTTCGTCGACTGCCGGCGCGATGATCTCTGCATGTCCTTCGAGGACTTCGAGCGCAAGGCCGAGCGGCACAAGCCGCGCGCCGCGATCCTCGTCCACGTCGGCGGCCACCTCGCCTTCGACTCCCATCAGATCGCCGCCTATTGCCGCGACCACGGCATCTTCCTGCTCGAGGATTGCGCCCACGCCCACGGCGCCGAGTGGAAGGACGATGACGACGACCATCGCCCCGGCGGGTTCGGCGACGCCGGCGTCTACTCGCTCTACGCGACCAAGACCGTCTCCAGCGGCGAGGGCGGAGTCCTCGTCTCCGGCGACGAGGAGCTGCTCGAGTTCGCCCGCAAGTTCCGCAACTACGGCAAGTTCGACCACCAGGTCGACGGTCTCAACTTCCGTATGAACGAGTTCACCGCCGCGCTGGCCCTGGTCCAGGCCGAGCGGATGGAGGAGATCGTCGCCTGGAAGAACGAGTACGCGCGCGAGCACCTCGACCCCGTCCACCCGGCACGCCTGGCCCTTCCCGACGGGATGACCTCGGGTTACTACAAGTACATCGTCTTCGAGGAGATCGAGAAGAGCACCGGCAAGGTCTATGACCAGCCCTGCCATCGGATCATGGGCCGCTCGGACGAGCTGCCGAACACCGACTGGGTGGCCGAGAACCATTGGTGCGTGCCGCTCTACTACCGGCCGGAGAGCCGCGCCGCGGCGCTCGCGGCCAAGGAGGCGTAAGCGATGAGGGTCCTGGTGACCGGAGGCGGGGGCTTCATCGGCTCCCACGTCGTCGACAAGCTGAGCGCCAAGGGGATGACCCCGCGCATCTTCGACCTCAGCGCCTCGCCGTACCACTCGCCGCTCGAGGTCGAGACCTTCACCGGCTCGATCACCGACCCGGCCAACCTCGACCTCGCGATGCGCGACTGCGACGCGGTCATCCACCTCGCCGCGGTCGCCGACGTCGGCCACGTGCTCGCCGACCCGGTGCTGGCCGAGGAGGTCAACACCCGCGGCACCCTGCAGGTGCTGGAGGCGGCCTGCCGCGCGAAGGTCGGTCGCGTCGTCTACGGCTCGACCACCTGGGTCTACAGCGACTGCCCAGAGCAGGAGGTCGACGAGGAAACCGCGATCCCGGCGCCGCGCCACCTCTACACCGCGACCAAGCTCGCCGGCGAGACCTACTGCTCCGGCTACCACGAACTCTATGACCTCGAGTACACGGTCCTGCGCTTCGGCATCCCCTATGGCCCGCGCGCCCGCGCCGCCGGCGTGGTCGCCAAATTCACCGATCTCTCCTTCGAAGGCAAGGCGCTGACGATCGCCGGCGACGGCTCGACGACGCGCAGCTTCATCTACGTCGAGGACCTCGCCGACGGGATCGTCGCCGCGCTCGCCCCGGCTGCCGCCGGCCGCACCTACAACCTCTCCGGCGACGAGATCACGACGATCCTCGAGATCGCCGAGGCCGTCCAGGAAAACGTCGACACCTGCGAGATCACCCACACGCCGCCGCGCCCCGGTGACTTCCCCGGCAAGATCATCTCCAACCAGCGCGCCCTCGACGAGCTCGGCTGGAAAGCCGAAACCCCCTTCAAGGACGGCGTCCGCCAGTACGTCGAATGGGTCAAGTGCACGACCCGCCCGCCGGACCCGATCCCCGGCACGAAGCCCTCTATGAACGGCAACGATCACGCCGCCGGCGCGCTGCTCGCGGGCGCCTCGCGGCCCGGTGAGGCGCGCGACCCACGCGTCCTCATCCTCACCGCCGACATCGGCGAGGGGCACGATCTCCCCGCCCGGATGATCGCCGCCGATCTCGAGAAGGAGATCCCCGACGCCGAGGTGACGATCGACAACGGCCTCGAGGCGATGGGCAGGCTGATGTCCGGCGTCGTGCGCGGCGGCTCGCGCTTCACCTTCTACCGGGCCCAGTGGCTGTTCGACGTCCAGTACTGGCTGATCGCCAAGTTCGGCCCGACCCGCTGGCTGGCGATGCAGCTGATGTACCTGGTCGGGGCGCGCGGCCTGCTCAGGCAGGTCCACGAGCACGAGCCGGACGTGATCATCTCGACCTACCCCGGCGTCACCACGGTGCTCGGGATGCTGCGCGAGAAGCGCCGCCTCGACATCCCCGTGCAGTCGGCGATCACCGACCTCGCCGGGCTGCGCTACTGGGCGCACCCGGGCGTCGACCTCCACTACGTCACCCACCCCGAGTCGATCGAGGAAGTCGAGCGCATCGTCGGTCCCGGGACGGTCGAGTGGGCGCGACCGCCGATCTCGGCCGAGTTCCTGATGCCGCGCACCCGCCGCGACGCCCGCGAGGCGCTCGGCGTCTCGGCCCACGCCCGCATGGTGCTCGTCTCCGGTGGTGGCTGGGGGGTCGGTGACCTGGAGCGGGCGATCGAGCTGTCGCTCGCCGACGGCGACACCGAGGTGGTCTGCATCGCGGGCCGCAACGACGTCGCCCGCCAGCGGCTCGAAGCCCGCTTCGCCGACAACGAGCGGGTGCGGGTGCTCGGCTTCACCGACCAGATGAGCGACTGGATGGCGGCCGCCGACGCGATGGTCCACGCGACCGCCGGCCTCACCGTGCTCGAGGCCCACATCCGCGGCTGCCCGGTCATCTCCTACGGCTTCTCGGCCGGTCACCTGCGGGCCAACAACGCCGCCTTCGAACGCTTCGGCCTCGCCGAGGTGGCGCGCTCCGACCACGAGCTCGAGTCGACCCTTCGCCACGTCGCCGGGGAACGCCACTCGCCCGACTCCACCTTCGCCTCGCTGCCGTCGATCGCCTCGCGGGCGCTGGCGGTGCGGCCGCGGGTGCGCCAGGAGCCGGTCTGGCGGCTGCGCACCGCGCGCGCCGTCGCCGTCGCCTGCCTGGCGATCATCGCCGTCGTGCTGGTGATCTCGGCGGTCCACCGCGAGAGCCCGCTGAAGCCGCTGCGCCCGGTCACCAGCCGCATCCACATCGGCACCGACAACGATGCGCCGGCGACCCAGGCCGCCAAGCAGCTCGGCCCGCAGGGCTCCTCGCGGGAAGCCGCCACCGAAACGGCCGCCGCCGAAAACCCTTGAGCCCGGCGCCGGGCGTTCGGCGCCTGGCCGGCGCGGGGGCGCTCGGCCTCGCCGTCGCGGTGCCGCACGCCGGTCCGGCGCTGGCGCCGATCGTGCCGGCGGTAGGCCGTCGGCTCGACGTCGTCCTACGTGAGGAGGGGACGGAGGGGGTCGCCCTCACCTTCGACGACGGTCCGCACCCGCAGGGCACCCCGGCGGTCCTGGAGATCCTCCGCGAGGCCGACCAGCGGGCGACCTTCTTCCTCGCCGGCGAGCAGGTCGAGCGACGCCCGGCCCTGGTCGCCGAGATCGTCGCCGCCGGCCACAGGGTGGAGCTGCACTGCCACCGCCATCGCAACCAGCTGCGGCTGACGCCGCGGGCGCTGCTCGACGACGCCGAACGGGGGAGGGCGGCGATCGAGGAGGCCGGCGGCCAGGCGATCTCCGACTACCGGCCCCCCTACGGGATCTTCAGCGGCGCCGGACTGCGTGCGATCCGCTCACGCGGCTGGCGCCCGGTGCTGTGGTCGCAGTGGGGACGGGACTGGACGCGGCGGGCGACGTCGGAGTCGATCGCCCGCAAGGCGACCGCCGGGATCCGCCCCGGGGACATCGTGCTCCTGCACGACGCCGATTTCTACAGCGCGCGGAACTCTTGGGAGCGCACCGCGTCAGCCCTGCCGAGAATCCTCGACGAGCTGGCGACGCGAGGCCTGAAGTCGAGCGTGCTCCGTCGCTGAACCGGCGGGGCGATGGTCCACTCGTCGCAGCCAGCGAAGGCTTCGTCGAGCAGCCGGGCCATCGTGCTCCGCGGCCGATCCTGATCGAAGATCTGCTTGGACATGGCTCTCCGTCCTGGATAGGGGGGTTTGATGAAGATTCACCCTCCTGTCGGACGAAAAAGTGGCTATTTGCGGATTTTGCGAACAGTTGTTCGTGACGGCCGTCACGGTGACGGCGCAAAGTCGGCTATCTCGGCGGCGAGGCGAGCCGGCTGGTCGAGTGGCACGAAGGTTGCCGAGTCGGGTATCTGGACCAGCTTCGCGCCGCCGACTTCTATCGCGAGGCGCTCGGCGTAGGCGATCGGGAAGAACCTGTCGCCGGGCGCCCAGGCGAGCAGCAGCGGGAACTCGGAGCCGCTGAGCGCCTCGGCCGCGGCGAGGGTATGGCGCTTGTCCATGCCGCGGGTGACCTTGCCGAGGTCCCGCATCACCGCCCGGTCGGTCGTCGCGGGCTCCATCCAGGACTCGATCAGGCCGGGCGGGAAGCTCCTAGCGAAGGGCGCGAAGGCGCGGCGGGCGAGCGCCGGGACGCGGAACGGCGCGGCCAGTGCCTGCATCCCACCGGGCAGCTTGGCCAGCGGTGGCATCGCCTTGAAGATCCCGGGCGGGAAGTTGTCGTGGGTGTCGCAGTTGGTGAGGACGAGCCGGCCGACGCGGGCGGGACGGCGGGCGACCGTCGCCTGGCACATCGCGCCGCCGGAGTCGTTGCCGACCAAGGTGACGTCCTCGAGATCGAGGGCGGCGAGGAAGTCCTCGACGATCGTCGCGATCCCGGGCGGGGACAGGTCGGCATCGGGCGCCATCGCGACCCGCTGGGCTCCCATCGGCCAGTCGGGGGCGATGCAGCGGAAGCGATCGGAGAGCGCGTCGACCACCCCGTCCCAGAGCTGCCCGTCGACCAGATAGCCGTGGACGAAGACGATCGTCGGCCCCGATCCTGCCTCCCGGTAGCGGATGGTCCCGGCCGGCAGTTGGATCTCCTGGGTCATGGAAGTAACATACATACTGTATGAACGCTAAGCAACCCGAGCGTCGTTCCCGGTCCCAACGGGCCGAGCAGACCCGTGAGGCGCTGGTCTCCGCCGCCCGCGAGCTTTTCGCAGCCCGCGGCTACGACGACGTCGGCGCCGAGGAGATCGTCCGCGCCGCCGGCCTCACCCGCGGGGCGCTCTACCACCACTTCCCGGCCGGCAAGCCCGCCCTGCTCGAGGCGGTCTACGAACAGGTAGAGGCCGAGTCGACCGAGCGCGTCGCCCGCGTCGTCCTCGATTCCGAAATGGACAGCCCGCTGGCGGCGATGAAGGCGGGCGTCGCCGCCTTCCTCGACGAGTGCGCCGAGCCCGGCTTCCAACGGATCGCCCTGCACGACGCCCCGGCCGTGCTCGGCTGGGACCGCTGGCGGGAGATCTCCGCGACGAACGGCCTCGGCCTGATCGAAGCGAGCCTGATCGCGGCGATCGAGGCGGGGGAGATCCGTCCCCTGCCGGTCAAGCCGACCGCCCACCTGCTGCTCGGGGCGCTCGACGAGGCGGCGATGCTGCTGGTCCGCTCCTCCGATCCCGCCGGTCGGGCCGAGGTGACCACCGTCCTCCTCGCCCTGATCGACAGCTTCGCCACCCCGGTCCAGGGCTAGCCGATCGAGCCCGTGGCCTCGGGGAGCCGGCGCCCGGAGGGGAAGGGACGCGGCCGTCCCGGCCACGACCCCGGCAGGGTGTGGCCGTGGCCGGGACGGCCGAGGGTTCGGGGAGAGGGCGTGGGGGATCGGCGTGCTCCGGGGAGAGAGGCGCGTGTTCCTCCACGAAGGCCTGTGATCCGTGACGAAGACCCGGGCAAGTCCACGGTTCCGTGCGTCTTCCCCATCAGGCTCACGACGACCGTGCACTTGACCACACCCTGGTGTGGTCAAGTGCACGGTCGTCGCCGTGCCCTCCGTCTCCCCGGTACGGACCTTGGACGGCCGCGACGGCCCCTCGAATCGACTGTCCGGCGGCGAGGGGCCGGAGAGCAACCTTGCGCTCTGCTCTAGACTCGTAGGCGTGAAAGCTTCGATCCATCCCGATTACACCCTCGCCAACGTGCACTGCTCGTGCGGCAACCAGTTCTACACGCGGTCGACCAAGGACGACCTGCACGTCGAGCTGTGCTCCGAGTGCCACCCGTTCTACACCGGCAAGCAGAAGCTGGTCGACACCGGCGGTCGCGTCGAGCGCTTCCAGCGCCGCGCCGCCAAACACCGGGCCGGCAGGCGGTAGCAGGCCGTGGGCCCGATCGCGGGCTCCGCACAACAGGCGCCACAGACCTCCCCCTCCGACGGCAGCAGCGGAGGGGACCCGCTGCGCATGCCCGACGGCGCGCTGGTCGCCAAGCGCGATGCGCCGGTCGGTGGCCAGGCGGTGCTCGAGGGGGTGATGATGCGCGGCGTCTCCACCTGGGCCGTCGCCGTCCGCACACCCGAGGGCCAGATCGAAATCGAGTCCGAACCGCTCACCCCGTGGGCGAAGCGCCACCGCCTCTGGCGGGTGCCGGTCATCCGCGGCGTCGTCGCCCTGGCCGAATCGATGAAGATCGGCTTCCGCGCCCTGGCGATCTCCGCCAACGCCCAGATCGAAGACGACGAGGACGGCGAGCCGGAAGAGATCGGCGGCTGGGTCTGGGGGCTCACCATCGCCTTCTCGCTGGTCCTCGCGATCGGCCTCTTCTTCGTCGTCCCGGTCGGGCTGACCAGCCTGATCAAGGATCAACTCGGTTCGCCGTTCCTCTTCTGGCTGGTCGAGGGGGTGCTTCGCACCGGCATCTTCATCGCCTACATCTGGGGGATCTCGAAAATGCCGGATCTGCGGCGGACCTTCGAGTACCACGGCGCCGAGCACAAGACGATCTCCTGCTACGAGGCCGAAGACGAGCTCACCCCGGAGCGGGCGAAGCTCTACTCGCGCCTCCATCCGCGCTGCGGAACCAGCTTCCTGCTGATCGTGATGGTGCTGGCGATCTTCGTCTTCGCGCCGCTCGGCCTGCCCGCCTGGTACTGGCTGGTGATCTCGCGGATCGTCGGCATCCCGGTGATCGCCGGGCTCTCCTACGAGGTGATCAAGTGGGCGGGCAAGAACCGCCGCAAAGCCTGGGTGCGCGGGGTGATGTGGCCGGGGCTGATGCTGCAGAACCTGACCACGCGTGAGCCCGATCTCGACCAGCTCGCGGTGGCGATCGCTTCGCTGAACGCGGTGCTGTCCCGGGAGAAGCCCGAGGACTTGCACTCGGATCAGGCGATCGAGATCGTCGCCTGACGGGAAGAGAGCGCCGAGGGCGCGGGTGAGGTGGCCCCTTCGCTCACGAACTGCGGGGAGGTTCGCTCAGGGGCCACCTCACCCGCGCCTATCCGTTCTCGAGGGGTTGACCAGTGAGACCGGTACGGGTTAGGTTCGCTGTGTGTCCGTCCAGACTCGTTCGATGCTTTTTGCTGCCCTACTTGCCCTGATCGTGGGGGTAGTGGCCGTCCCCGCCGCCTCGGCGAAGCCGAAGGGTGGCAGGAAGAAGTGCCCGAAGGGCTACGTGGTGAAGACGGTCACCAAGCACGGCAAGAAGGTGAAGGTCTGCCGGAAGGCGCACGGGAAGGGGAAGGGCACGGGGACCCCGACTCCGGCTCCGACGCCGCCCGCCCCCGCGGCCGGCCTCTTCGAAGCTCCCGGGAAGAAGCTGGAAGGCGAAGCGGCCAAACCCTTCCTCGAAAAGTACCTCGCCAACTCCACCTTCACGAGCTGCCCGGCGGGCTGGCCGAACTGCGGCGGCTTCGAGGACCGCTACAGCCACGGCCCGGGCAGCACCTTCCACAAGTGCATCCTGCGCCCCACCTCGGGGTCGGACATCATCGTCACCGACTCCTACGGGCTGGAAGCCGCGGTGGTCGAACCGGACGGATCGTGGACCTTCCGCGAGGTCGTCTACGACTACGGCCACTACCCGCACTACGAATGGCACGTATCGACCACCGGCGTGGTCGAAGGGGCCTATCAGTATGAAAACGGCCCGATCGAAAAGATCGGCCCCCTGCAGTACCTCGCCGGCGCCAAAGACTGCAGCTACTGAGCGTCAGCCTAAACTCGGTCGCATGATCGAGCAGCTGGTCGAACAGATCCGGGCGCGCTTTGCGGAGCTCGAGGCGTTGATGTCGGACCCCGAGGTGATCGCCAACCGGGAGCGGTATGCGGAAGTGGGACGCGAGTACCGCGAACTTCAGCCTGCCCGCGAGCTGGCGGAGGAGTACGCGACGCTGAAGGACGACCTGGAGGGCGCCCGCGAGCTGCTCGCCGAGGACGACGACGAGGAGCTGCGCAAGGTCGTCGAGGAGGCACCGCCCCGGCTCGAGGCGCTCGAAGAGGAGATCCGCCTGGCGATGGTCGAGCGCGACCCGAACGACGAGAAGAACGTGATCGTCGAGATCCGCGCCGGCACCGGCGGCGACGAGGCGGCGCTCTTCGCCGGTGACCTCTACAAGATGCTCACCCGCTACGCCGAGCTGCGCGGCTTCTCCACCGACGTTCTCTCGCAGTCGGCCTCGGAGGCCGGGGGCTTCAAGGAGGTCACCTTCGAAGTGCGCGGCGAGGGCGCCTACTCCGTCTTCAAGTTCGAGGGAGGCACCCATCGCGTGCAGCGGGTGCCGGAGACCGAGAGCCAGGGCCGCATCCACACCTCGACGGCGACGATCGCCGTCCTCCCCGAGGCCGAGGAGGTCGACGTCCAGATCGACCAGAACGACCTGCAGGTCGACGTCTACCGCTCCTCGGGACCGGGTGGCCAGTCGGTCAACACGACCGACTCGGCGGTGCGGATCACCCACAAACCGACCGGGATCGTCGTCTCGATGCAGGACGAGAAGTCCCAGTTGCAGAATCGCGACAAGGCGATGCGGGTGCTGCGGGCGCGGCTGCTCGAGCAGCAGATCGCCGAACAGCAGGCGCAGATCGCCTCCGAGCGCAAGGCCCAGGTCGGCAGCGGCGAGCGGGCCGAGAAGGTGCGCACCTACAACTTCCCCCAGGGCCGGGTCACCGACCACCGCATCAAGCACACCTCCCACAACCTCGACGGGGTGCTGAACGGGGAGTTGGAGGAGTTCACCAATGCGCTCTCCGCCGAGGAGAAGCGCCGGCGGTTGGAGGCCGCCGCGGTCGCATGAGCGCGGTCGCCCCGGGCCGGGCGCGAGGTGTGGCCACGGTCGGCGACGCGCTGGCGGCGGCGACCGACGCGCTGGCCGCGGTCGGTGTGCCGGGCCCTCGCCTCGACGCCGAAGTCCTGTTGGCCGAGGCGAGCGGCCGCGAGCGCGCGAGCCTGATCGCCGACCCTGGCGCCGTCCTCGCGCCTGCGGAAAGTCGTCGCTACGGCGAGTTCGTGCGGAGGCGGCTGCGGCGCGAGCCGGTCGCCTACATCGTCGGCCACAAAGGCTTCCGGCGGATCGATCTGGCGGTCGACCGGCGGGTGCTGGTGCCGCGGCCGGAGACCGAGCTGCTGGTCGAGGTGGCACTGGAGCGCCGGCCGCGCCGGGTGCTCGACGTTGGCACCGGGTCGGGGGCGATCGCCCTGGCGATCGCCGACGAGCTCCCGGAGGCCGAGATCGTCGCCACCGACACCTCGGCCGGCGCGCTGGAGGTGGCGCGGGCCAACGCCGCCCGCCTCGGCCTCGCCGACCGGGTGCGCTTTGAGCAGGGCACGCTTCCCGCCGCGATGCGCGGTCGTCCATTGGCCCGCACAGCGGGCCAAAGG
>DATJWW010000002.1:0-50781 GCA_035500835.1 Solirubrobacterales bacterium
GCACGGAACCGTGGACTTACCCGGGTCTTCGTCACCGATCACAGGCCTTCGTGGAGGAACACGCGCCTCTCTCCCGGGAGCACGCCGATCCCCCGCCCTCTCCCCGAACCCTCGGCCGTCCCGGCCACGGCCACACCCTGCGAGGGTCGTGGCCGGGACGGCCGCGTCCCTTCCCCGTCTCACGGAGCTCCTGGGATCGATCCATCTGGCCGGGCGAGCTTTCTGCGGCTTTGCTGTACAGTTCCCCGGCTCATGGCAGTGAGAATTCGACTTAGACGGGTGGGTTCCAAGAAGAACCCGGTGTGGCGGATCGTCGTCGCCGACAAGCGCTCGCCGCGTGACGGGCGCACGATCGAGACGATCGGCCAGTACAACCCGCAGACCGAGCCCTCGACGATCGTCGTCGACGAGGAGCGCGCGCGCCACTGGCTCGAGCACGGCGCCCAGCCGTCGGAGACGGTTGCCGGCCTGCTGCGCACCAAGGGCATCGCCGCCCACGGCAGCTAGGGCCCCGGTCCTCCCGCGGCGATGACCGAGCTGCTCGAATTCCTCGTCAAGGCCCTTGTCGAGGACCCTGAGGCCGTCGAGGTCGAGGAGCTCGAAGAGGACGGCGATCTCGTCTATGAGATCAGCGTCGCCGACGATGACCTCGGTCGCGTGATCGGCAAGGGCGGCCGCGTCGCCAACGCGATCCGCACGATCGCCAAGGCCGCCGCGGTGCGGATCGACCGCCGCGTCATCGTCGACATCCTCGATTGACCCGGGCGGCGACGCGCCGTGCGGCTCGACATCTTCTCCCTCTTCCCGGAGGCGTTCGAGTGGCTGCAGACGCAGCGCCCCGTGCAGAACGCGCTACGCGAGGGGAACGAGCTGCGCCTCTTCAACTATCGCGACACGACGCCGCTCTCCGGCCGCCAGGTCGATGACGCGCCCTACGGTGGCGGCGCCGGGATGGTGCTGCGGGTCGACGTGATCGATGCCGCCCTGCAGGCGGCCTACGGCGACGGGGTGCGGCCGCGGGTCGTCCTCCTCACCCCGACCGGGCGACTGCTCGACGACGCGCTCGCCGACGAGCTGGTCGCCGAGCCGCACGTGGCGCTCCTCTGCGGCCGCTACGAGGGCTTCGACGAGCGCGTCCACGAGCACTTCGCCGACGACGAGGTCTCGATCGGCCGCTACGTCCTGGCCGGCGGCGAGCTGCCGGCGATGGTCGTCGCCGACGTCCTGATGCGCAAGCTGCCGGGCGCGCTCGGCAACGCGAGCTCCGCCGCCGAGGACTCCTACAGCCGGGTGCTGGAGGGGATGCCGGAGTACCCGCACTACACCCGGCCGCCGGTCCACCGCGGCTGGGCGGTGCCCGAGGTGCTCCTCTCCGGCGATCACGAGAAGGTGCGCGAGTGGCGCCTTGAGCGCTCCCGCGAACGCGCCCGGGCTTTTGCCGAGCAGGAGCGCCGGGCCGCTTCGGACCCGAAGTAGCTACTATCTTGCGCGACCGCGCGGATCCCACCGGGGGCTGGGCGGTTTTTCTTCGCCGCCACCCGAGGACACCGCAGAAGACTTCAGATGAGCTCAGTGATCGACAGCATCGAGCGCGACCAGCTGCGCAAGGGCCTGCCGCCCTTCGAGCCGGGTGACCGCGTCCGCGTCCACTTTCAGGTGATCGAGGGAACGCGCAAACGGACCCAGGTCTTCGAGGGTGTCGTGCTGCGCCGGCAGGGCTCCGGCGCGCGTGAGACCTTCACCGTCCGCAAGCAGTCGTTCGGGGTCGGCGTCGAGCGGACGTTCCCCCTGCATTCGCCGAAGATCGAGAAACTCGAGGTCGCCGCGCGCGGCGACGTGCGGCGGGCGAAGCTCTACTACCTGCGCGGCCGCATCGGCAAGGCGGCCCGGGTGGCGGAGCGGCGCTGGGGGATCGACGAGGACATGGTCTCGACCGCGCCGGCGGGCGGCGAGGAGTCGACCGCGGTCGACGCCGAGGGCGTGAGCCAGGAGGAGGTCGTGCCGGTCGCCGTCCCGACCGAGGCCGAGGAGGCCGCGGCGGAGGCGACCGACGGGGGGGCTGAGGCTGATGCTTCGGCGGATTCGGCAGACGCGGAGCCGACCGCCACCGGGGAGACCGCAGAGGATGCAGCGTCGGAGGATGCCGAGGACGAGGAGCCGGAGGCTTCCGGCGACTCCGACGAGGACTCCGCGGGCTGAACCTCTCGCTGCCCAAGCCGAAGAGCAAAGCGGGCGGCCTGATCGAGTTGGTCGTCATCGTCGCGCTCGCCCTCGGGCTGGCGTTCGCGTTGCAGGCCTGGGTGGTGAAGCCCTACAAGATCCCGTCGGGGTCGATGGAACCGACGCTCGACGTCGGCCAGCGGGTGCTCGTCAACCGTTTCATCTACCACCTCGAAGAACCGCAGATCGGCGACATCGTCGTCTTCCACCCGCCGGAAGGAGCGGAAGCCGGCGTCCAGTGCGGCGCCGAAGTCTCACCCGGGGAGGCCTGTCCGAAGCCGACCCCGGGCGAGTCGGGCCAGACCTTCATCAAGCGGATCGTCGCGGTCGGCGGCGACACGCTCTCGGTCAAGGAAGGGCACCCGGTGGTGAACGGGGTCGAGAAGACCGACGAGCCCTATATAAACCCGTGCGGCAGTTCCCCGATCTGCAATCTGCCGAAGACGATCCGGATCCCGAAGGGCTATTTCTTCATGATGGGCGACAACCGCGGGGCCAGCGACGACAGCCGCTACTGGGGCCCGGTGCCGAAGGCCTGGCTGATCGGCGAAGCCTTCTTCACCTACTGGCCGCCGGACCGGATCGGCACCCTTTAGGCGTTCTTCGTCTTTTTCGCAGAGAATCTCGCCGCCGTGAACTTCCGCATCCCGAAACCGAAGAGCAAAGCGGGCGGCCTGATCGAGCTGGTGGTGATCGTCGCCTTGGCCCTGGGGCTGGCGTTGGCGATCCAGGCCTGGGTGGTGAAGCCCTACCAGATCCCCTCCGGCTCGATGGAGCCGACGCTCGACGTCGGCCAGCGGGTGCTGGTCAACCGCTTCATCTACCACCTGCACGAACCGAAGATCGGCGACATCATCGTCTTCCACCCGCCGGCGGGGGCGGAGTCGAGCAGCGAATGCGGGGTCCTGGTGCACGGCGAGCAGCCGATCGAATCGGGCATGGCCTGCCCCAGGCCGACGCCGGAACAGTCGGGCCAGACCTTCATCAAGCGGATCGTCGCGGTCGGCGGCGACACGCTCTCGGTGAAGGAAGGGCACCCGGTGGTGAACGGGGTCGAGAAGACCGACGAGCCCTACATCAACCCCTGCGGTGGCGGCTATGAGTGCAATTTGCCGAAGACGATCAAGATCCCGCCCGGCTACTTCTTCATGATGGGGGACAACCGTGGCGAAAGCGACGACAGCCGCTACTGGGGCCCGGTCCCGAAGGCGTGGATCATCGGCGAGGCCTTCGCGACCTACTGGCCTCCTGACCGGATCGGCACCCTCTAGGACCCGCCTGGGCGCGGGCGCCCGGTGAGCGGCAAGCTCCACAAACGTCGGCTGCGGCGCAGCCAACGGCTCTTCGACTTCGATCGCGGGCTGGCGCACCGCTTCGTCGCGGGCGCCGATGAGGCGGGGCGCGGGTGCCTGGCGGGTCCCCTGGTCGCCGCCGCCGTGCTCTTCGACTACGAGCGGCTCTCGGTGGCCGACCGTCGCATCCTCGGTGGCCTCCACGATTCCAAGCAGATGACCGAGGAGGCGCGCCTCGAGATGTACCCGTGCGTGCTGCGGGCGGCGTCCCGGACCAGCATCGTGGTGCGCTCGGCGCCGGGGATCGACCGGCGCGGCCTCCACGTGACCAACTGCGAGGCGCTCGGCGACGCGCTGGCCCGGCTTCGGCCGGGGCCGGATGCGATCTGCCTGGTCGACGGCTTCCGCCTGCCCCGCTGCGAGGTGCCGCACCGCCGCGTGGTCGGCGGCGACCGCACCAGCGCTGCGATCGCGGCGGCCTCGGTGCTGGCGAAGGTGACCCGCGACCGCTACATGGTCGGGGTGGCCGAGCGCCATCCGGGCTGGGGATTCGAGGAGCACGTCGGCTACTCCACCCCGGAGCACCGCGCGGCGATCGATCGGCTGGGGATCTCGCCGCTCCACCGCCGCTCTTTCCAGAGCGTCGCCTATACCCAGCTCGGGATGGGGGAGCTGCAGGCATTAGAAGGCTCCGACGAGATGCTCGAGGTCGAGGACCATGTCGTCGCGATCGAGGACGACGCCGACGGCGTCGAAGCGGATCTCGGCGTAGCGCGGAGCTGAGCCGGAGGCACGCCGTTCCGCCATCCAGGCGGTTGCAAGGTGGCGCACCCGCAGCTGCTTGCGCGGCGTCACCCAGAGGACGGGCCGCTCGGGGCCGACCCGGCTCCCGGCCCGGATCGCCTTGACCTCGATGAAGACGAGAGTCGGGCCGGGCCTGCCGCCGGGATCGAGGGCGATCAGGTCGAGCTCACCTTGGCGGGTGCGCGCGTTGCGGGCGAGGATCTCGTAGCCGAGGGCGCGCAGGTGTTCGGCGACGCGGGCCTCGGCGAGGCGGCCGGTGCGGAGGCGGGTGCGGGTCATCGCGGCGAGGGTCGCCGATCTGCGGGGCGCCGCGGGCAAACGTCACCGAATTGGCCCAGTGTTGGCACCAAGAATTTGCTTTCTGCGCGCCACGCGTGCGGGTTTTCTCTTCAGCGTCGTCGTCGTGCTCGCCACCGCCCGCACCTTCACCCTCGACGGCATCTCGGCCCGGCCCGTGCGGGTCGAGGTCGACGTCCACCGCGGCCTGCCCGGCTTCGCGATCGTCGGCCTCGCCGACACCGCGGTGCGGGAGGCGCGTGAGCGGGTGCGGGCGGCCCTGGTCAACTGCGGCTTCGAGTTCCCGCTGCAGCGGATCGTCGTCAACCTGGCGCCCGCCGGCTCGCGCAAGGCGGGGCCGGGGATGGACCTGGCGATCGCCGCGGCGCTGTTGAGCGCCTCCGACCAACTCCGCTGGCCGGAGATGGAGCGGGTGGCGCTGGCGGGGGAGCTGGCGCTCGACGGTCAGGTGCGGCCCGTCGCCGGTGCCCTGGCGATCGCCGAGGCGGCCCGCGAGAGCGGGGTGGAGGGGGTGGTGGTGCCGGCCGACAACGGCGCCGAGGCGGCGCTCGCGGGCGGGATCGAGGTCCTGCCGCTGGCGAGCGTCGCCGAGCTGCCGGCGCTCGCGCGAGGGGATCGGCCGGAGGCCCCGTCGCCGTTGCGGCTGCGGGCCGACCTCGCCGCGGAGGCACCCGACCTCGCCGATCTGCGCGGCCAACCGCACCTGCGCCACGCGCTCGAGGTCGCCGCGGCCGGCGGTCACAGCCTGCTGATGGTCGGGCCGCCGGGCGCCGGCAAGTCGCTGGCGGCGAGCCGGCTGCCCTCGATCCTGCCGCCGCTGGGCGAGGCCGAGGCGCTCGAGGTGGCGCGGATCGCGAGCGCGACCGGGCGGCTGACCGCCGGCCTGCCCGCCGGGCGGCCGTTCCGCGCCCCGCACCACACGATCAGCGCCGCCGGGCTGATCGGTGGCGGCACCCCACCGCGCCCGGGCGAGATCACGCTGGCCCACCGCGGCGTCCTCTTCCTCGATGAGCTCTGCGAGTTCCGTCGCGACGTGCTCGAGGCGCTCCGCTCGCCGCTCGAGACCGGCGAGGTGGCGATCGCGAGGGTGGGAGGGAGGCGCCTCCTTCCCTGCCGGTTCATGCTCGTCGCCGCCTCGAACCCCTGTCCGTGCGGCCGCGGCGAGGACGATCCGGCCTGCACCTGTCTCGCCGCTCAGGTGCAGCGCTACCAGGCCAAATTGAGCGGCGCCCTGGCCGACCGGATCGATCTGCTGACGGCGGTCGCCCAGCCCGCGGCCGAGGAGATCGGCGGCGCCCCGGGTGAGCCCTCGGCGGTGGTCCGCGAGCGGGTCGCCGCCGCGCGGGAGCGCCAGGAGGCTCGGCTCGGCCCGGGGCGCTGCAACGCCGAGATGACCCCGGCGGAGGCGCGCGAGTGCGAGGTCGACCCGGCCGCCGCCGCGCTTCTCGCCGACCTCTATGCGCGCCGCCGCCTCAGCGGGCGCGCCCACGACCGTGCCCTGCGGCTCGCCCGCACCGTCGCCGACCTGGCCGGGGTGGCGCGGATCGGCGAGGAGGAGATGGCCCAGGCGCTGCAACTGAGGCGACGGGACCATGTCTGAGCCGCGCGCCTGCGCCGGATGCCTGCGCCGCTCCTGGCTCCTCGGCCTGCTCGGTCCCTGGCTGGAGAAGGTGGCGACCGGCTCGATCGGGAGGCGCTCGCCGGAACTGCTGCGGCTCGGCAACGAGGAGCTGATCGAGGTCGTCGCGCCGGCGAAAGGACCGGCGGCGCTCCATGAGGTCGAGGCGCATCCCGACGCCTGGTTCGGCGAGCGGCTGGCGGCGGCCCGGTGCTGGGCGCTCTGCCGCCACGACGATCGCTATCCGCCGGGGCTGCGGGACGCCGCCGACGCCCCCTGGGCGCTGATCGGCCGCGGCGACCCGGCGCTGCTCGCCGGGCTCGAGCCGCAGGCCGCGGTGACCGTGGTCGGCTCGCGGCGGGCGACCTCCTACGGCCGCCAGGTGGCCCAGGAGCTGGCCCGTGAGCTGGCGGCGGCCGACCTCCTCGTCGTCAGCGGCCTCGCCTTCGGGATCGACGCCTGCGCCCATCGCGGCGCCCTCGACGCCGGAGGCCGCACGCTCGCCGTCCTCGGCTGCGGTCCCGACATCGCCTACCCCGCCGCCCATCGCTCGCTCTGGCGGCGGATCGCCGAGACCGGGGCGGTGATCTCCGAGCTGCCGCCGGGCTCGACCCCGTGGCGCTGGACCTTCCCGGCCCGCAACCGGATCATGGCGGCGCTGGCCGGGATGACCGTGGTGGTCGAGGCGGCCTCGCGCTCCGGCTCCCTGATCACCGCCGACCTCGCCGCCGAGCTGGGCCGCGACCTCGGCGCGGTCCCCGGCCCGGTCACCGCGCGCGCCTCGGCCGGTCCCAACGAGCTCCTCGCGGGCGGCGCCTGTCTCGTCCGCGGCGGCCAGGACGTCCTCGACGCGATGCTCGGCGCCGGTGCCTCGCGGTTGCGACGCACCGGGCCTGACCTCGACCCGGAGCTCGCCGCCGCCCTTGGCGCCGTCGAGTCGGGCGCGACGACCGCCGACGCCATCGCCGCGACGGGCGGCCTCTCCGCCGCCCAGGCCTCCGCGTCCCTGGCCCGCCTCGAGCTGCTCGGCTACCTCACCGCGACCGCCGTCGGCACCTTCTCCCGCACCCTCCTGGCCGCGCCTCACCATCTAGGCTCCACCGATGGCGGATAGATCCGTACCCGCGGTGCTCTCGATCGCCGGCTCCGACTCTGGTGGCGGTGCCGGCATCCAGGCGGATCTGAAGGCGTTCGCCCGCTGCGGCGTGCACGGGATGACCGCGATCACGGCGCTGACGGCGCAGAACACGGTCGGCGTCGAGGCGGTCGAGACGGTGCCGCCGGAGATGATCATCGCCCAGGTGCGCGCGGTCGCCGAGGACATCGGGGTCGACGCGGTGAAGATCGGCATGCTCGGCAACGCCGACACCGTCGCCGCGGTGGTCGAGGCGCTCTCCTACGTCGGCGACGCGCCGGTGGTGCTCGACCCGGTGATGGTCGCCGAGTCCGGCGCCCGCCTGCTCGACGACGCCGCCCGCGACGCGCTGGTCGAGACGCTCCTGCCGCTGGTCGCGATCGCCACGCCGAACATCCCCGAGGCGCGCGCCCTCACCGGCCTCGACGACGAGGTGACCCAGGAAGGTCTCGCCCGCGCCGTGCAGGCGCTCGGCCCCGACGCGGTGATCGTCACCGGCGGTCACTCGGCGGCGTTGGTCGACCTCTTCTTCGACGGCGAGGAACCGGTCGAGATACCTGGTGAGCGCCACGACGGCGAGGCCGCCCACGGCTCCGGCTGCACCCACTCCTCCTCGCTTGCCGCCTTCCTCGCCCGTGGCGCCGAGCCGCTGCAGGCGGCCGCGGCGGCGCGGCAGCTCGCCTCGCTCGCGGTCGGGGCCGGGCTCACCGAGCTCGGCAGCGGCCCCGGTCCGGTCGACGTTTTCGATCTGGCGGCCCGCGCCCGCGCCGATGCCGAGCTCACAGAAGCGTCCCGCCAGTAGATTTCGTCCATGGCCACCGACGGCAGCACCCAAGCGACCGCCCTCCCGCGACCCCGTTCCTCCGTCGTCTTCGACGGACCGGACCGCGCCCACGCACGCGCCTACATGAAGGGGATCGGCTTCGACGACGACGCGCTGAAGCGGCCGACGATCGGGATCGCCAACACCTGGACCGAGGCGATGCCCTGCAACTTCCATCTGCGGGCGCTCGCCGAGCACATCAAAGACGGCGTCCGCGCCGCCGGCGGCACGCCGATGGAGTTCAACACGGTCGCCGTCTCCGACGGGGTGACGATGGGCACCCAGGGGATGAAGGCCTCGCTGATCAGCCGCGAGGTGATCGCCGACTCGATCGAGTTGATGGCGCGTGGCTACCAGTTCGACGCGATCGTCGTCCTCTGCGCCTGCGACAAGACGATCCCCGGTGGCGCGATGGCGATGGCCCGCCTCGACGTGCCCTCGGTGCTGCTCTACGGCGGCTCGATTGCCCCCGGCCACTGGCACGGTCGCGACGTCACCATCCTCGACATCTTCGAGGCGATCGGCGCCCACAACGCGGGCGAGATGACCGACGAGGAACTGAACGAGCTGGAGGGTGTCGCCAGCCCCGGCGCCGGCGCCTGTGGCGGCCAGTTCACCGCCAACACGATGGCCTGTGCCTTCGAGGCGCTCGGGATCAGCGCCGGCGGCTCGGCGATGGTCCCGGCCGAAGGCGACGACAAGCCGACCGTCGCCGAGAGGGTGGGTGAGCTGGTGATCCGCGTCCTCGCCGACGACATCCGTCCCAGCAAGGTCATCACCAAGGGGTCGCTGGAAAACGCGATCGCCTGCGTCTGCGCGTCGGGCGGATCGACCAACGGCGTCCTCCATCTGATCGCGCTCGCCCACGAGCTCGGCATCGAGATCACCGTCGACGACTTCGAGCGGATCTCGCGGGCGACGCCGCTCTACGCCAGCCTCAAGCCCGGCGGCCGCTTCGTCGCCACCGACCTCTACGCGGCCGGCGGTGTGCCGGTGATACTCAAGCGGCTCGACGACGCCGGTCTCCTGAATCGCGACGAGATCACGGTCACCGGCCAGACGATCGGCGAGGTCGCCGAAGCGGCGACCGAGGCCCCCGGCCAGGAGGTGGTCCTGCCGGTCGACGCGCCGCTGAAGCCGGAAGGCGGCCTCGCGATCCTGCGCGGCAACCTCGCTCCGGAAGGGGCCGTGGTCAAGGTCGCGGGCACCGAGCGCCGCAAGCAGACCGGCCCCGCCCGCGTCTTCGAGTCCGAAGAGGAATGCTTCCGCGCCGTCAAGGACCAGCAGATCAACCCCGGCGACATCGTCGTCATCCGCAACGAGGGCCCGGTCGGCGGGCCCGGCATGCGCGAGATGCTGCAGGTCACCGCGGCGATCGTCGGCGAGGGCCTCGGCGAGTCGGTGGCGATGGTCACCGACGGCCGCTTCTCCGGCGCCACCCGCGGCCTGATGATCGGCCACGTCGCCCCCGAGGCGGCCAAGGGCGGCCCGATCGCCGCGATCCAGGAGGGCGACCGGCTCACCGTCGACATCGACGCCCGCGAACTCTCCATCGATCTGCCCGCCGACGTGATCAACGAGCGCATCGCCGCCTACGAGCCACCCCCACCGCCCGCCGGCTTCGAGCGCGGCGTGATGGCCAAGTACGCCGCGACGGTCAGCTCCGCGGCCGCCGGCGCCGTGACGAGCTAGCGAGTCGATCCCGCGGGCGTGGTGACGTGGCTCGGGCCGGGGCGGCCCGAGGACGGCGGCTGGCCGAGACGCCCGGGATGTGAGGGGTCCGCAGGGAAGTTCACACGGAGGTACGGAAGACGCCGAGGACATGACCGACCCTCACGCGTCTCCCCTCCGTTCAGGAGGGCACGGTCGTGGTGGGCCTGATGAGGAAGACGCACGGAACCGTGGACTTACCGGGTCTTCGTCACGGATCGCGTCCCTTCCCGGCTCCCGGCTCCGGCTACGCGTAGCCCATGCGTTCCAGCACCGGCACTTCGCGGATCTGAGGCGGCTGCAGATGGTCCCAGAGGATGCCGCGGGGGCGGTCGTACTGGCGCTCGATCTCGATCACCGCGCGGGGGGTCGCGATCAGGTCGCAGGGGAGGTCATGGGCGGTGACCATCAGGTGCTGGCGCAGGATCTGGATCGGGTGGACGGTGGTGGCGACGGTGATGTGGGTGTCGATCTTGCCCGCATCGACGAGGATCCCGTACTCGAGGTCGTGGTAGCCGCCGCCTTTGCCGATCCGCGCGCCGCTCAGGTTGACGGCGACCGAGCCGCAGAGGACGAAGTCGATGTCGGGGAGGTCGTCGAGGGCGACCACCTGGCCGTGCTTGAGCGCGCCCTTGATCGTCGCCGCCTCCTGGACCGCCCTCTTCGAGAGCCTTTTCGGGTCGAGGACGCGAAAGGGGTGAGGGTCGCGCAGGCGCGGCACCGCCATGATCACCGTCTTGCCTTCTTCGAGCGCCATCCGCCGCGCGTGGGTCTGTGGCGAGTCAGGGTTGGCCTTGACCACCATCGCCCGCTTCCAGAGCCGATGCCCGGCCAGCTTCTCGGCCGCCAGCTTGGCGCCGGCGAAATTGGGTATACGCCCCTCGGCGCCCGGGAAACGGGAGACCCCCTGGTCCTCCATCGCCTTCCAGACCTCGGCGCGGACCTCGTCCTTCGAGCGCATGGGCCGAAACATATCCCTCAGGTGACCCGTCAGGAGACGCCGCGCGGCGGTCCTCCGCAGGACGTGGGGAGGCGACAACGAATGAGGCTTTCGTGAACTGGGACACCGCACTCGCCGGCTACGATCGTGATCTGCGCACCCGCGGCGCCGCCGAGCGGACGCGGCGCGCATACGACGCCGACCTCGCCGCCTTCGTCGCCTGGGCCAAGGGGCTGCAACTCTCCCCGGGCGAGCTCCGCCACCGCGACGTGCGCCGCTACGCCGCGTCGCTCTCCGCCGCGGGCAAGGCCTCGACCACCGTCGCCCGCCACCTCGCCGCGATCCGCGGCCTCTTCGACTTCCTCGTCCGCACCGAGCAGGTCGGCGGCAACCCGGGCGAGCTCGTCTCCAGCCCGAAGCGCCCGCAGAAGCTGCCGAACGTGCTGACCGGCGAGCAGATGCGCTCGCTGCTCGGCGGCATCCCGGCGCGCACCCCGCTCGAGCTGCGCGACCGGGCGATGTTCGAGCTCGCCTACTCCTGCGGCCTGCGCTGCGAAGAGATCGTCAACCTCGACATCGACTCCTTCGACTTCGAAGAGGACCAGCTGAGGGTGCTCGGCAAGGGCTCGAAGGAACGCCTGCTGCCGGTCGGCGAGCCCGCCCGGCGGGCGGTGGAACGCTACCTGCAGCGCGGCAGGCGGCCGCTGCTCGGCGACCCCGGCGAGCGCGCCCTCTTCCTCTCCAAGAGCGGCCGCCGCCTCTCCAACTCCGATGTGACGCGGCGCCTGCGGATCTGGGTGGCGAACGTCTCCTCACTCGGCGGCGTCTCACCCCATTCGCTCAGGCATTCCTTCGCCACGCACCTGCTCGAGGGAGGCGCCGACCTGCGCACGATCCAGGAGCTGCTGGGCCACTCGTCGATCTCGACGACGCAGGTCTACACCCGGGTGGACGCCGCCCGTCTGCGCGATACGTATGCGGACGCCCACCCCCGTGCATGATCCGATGTTCCGTCCACAAACGTAGAATCGGTCGACCATGGTGATGGAGACCGGGGTCAAGGAAGTCGAGCTGCGCGAGCTCTGGCGCCGGTACAAGGAGCTGGAAGATGCCGTCGCCCGCGAGCGGCTGGTCGTCGCCTACTCGCCGATGGTGAAGTTCGTCGCCGGCAGGCTCGGCGCCGGATTGCCCTCCCACGTGGAAGATGCGGACCTGATCTCCTACGGGCTGGTCGGCCTGATCGGTGCGATCGAACGCTTCGACCCGGATCGCGAGATCAAGTTCGAGACCTTTGCGATGACCCGCATCCGCGGCTCGATCATCGACGAACTGCGCTCGCTCGACTGGGTGCCGCGCTCGGTCCGCGCGCGGGCGCGCGAAATCGAAAACGCGCAGGCGAAGCTGGAGCACGAACTGCAGCGGGCGCCGACCGAGGCGGAGCTCGCCGCGCGTCTCGGGGTGACCGAGACCGAACTGCAGGCCTCTTTGTTGGAGATCGCCAACTCCTCCGTCTACGCGCTCGACGAGCTGTGGACGGTCTCCGACGCCTCCGGCGACCAGGTCAGCCTGCTCGACACGATCCCCGACCGGGCGGCCGCCGATCCCCAGGAGGCGCTCGCCTCCAACGAGGTGAAGGACCGGCTGACCGACGCGATCGGCTCGCTGCCCGAGCGCGAGCAGCTGGTCGTTGCCCTCTACTACTACGAGAACCTCACGCTGCGGGAGATCGGCGAGGTCCTCGGGGTGACCGAGTCGCGCGTCTCCCAGCTTCACACCAAGGCCGTGATGCGGCTGCGGTCCCATCTGCAGCAAGCTTGATTTCAGATCGGCCTCCCGCGATCCCGCATTTTGCGGCAAACCTCCAGCCGCTGCTAACTTGGGTCGGGTGAGCTCTCAGGCGACCTGCGCGGCGTGTGGACGGACGATCCTCGACGGCGAGCGGGTGCACTCCTACGTCTCCGCCGAGGGCGGCCACGAGGTCTGTGCGCTCTGCGTCGGGAGGGCGACGGAGCTCGGCTGGCTGCCCGCCGACGAGGAGGGGGCGGAGGAGAGGCTGCGTGCCGAGGCGGCGCCTAGGACGGGCTTCTTCGCGCGCCTCTTCGCCCGCCCCGCGCGGGGCGATGGGAGTCCCGAGGCCCCGACCGCTGCCGAATCTCCAGCCGATCTGCCGCCGCCCGAGGCGGTCCAGGCACCCCCGCCCGATCCCGCCGGCCGCGGCATGCGCCCCCGCCGACTGCCGCCCGATCTGCCGCCGGCGAATCGCTTCGAGCGGGCGATCGCCCGCTTCAACGCCGGCGAGGCCGGGCGCACCGTGGTCGGCCTGAGCCGGACGCTCGGAGCGCCCTCGGTCTCGGTCGGCGACTCGGCGGGCGCCGCCGACGAGGTCCGCGTCACCGTCGCCTGGGAGCTGACCTGGTACCAGTGGGGCGTCGACCTTGGTGACGAGCTGCGCCCGGTCTACGAGCTCGCCAAAGGATTCGAGGTCGGCGAGATCGACGCCGCCGCGCGCCAATGGAACGCCTCGGCCCATGACGGCCGGATCATGATGGTCGCGCCGCCCCGTCGCGAGGCCGCAGAAGGCCGCCCGGTCCACCACTGAGCCGATGCCGAAGCTGACGGTGAACGTCGACGGCGGCGCTCGCGGCAACCCCGGCCCGGCCGCGATCGGCGTGGTCGTGCGCGACGCCGACGGCACCGTGGTCGAGTCGGTGGGGGAGGCGATCGGCAGGGCCACCAACAACGTCGCCGAGTACAGGGCGCTGTTGCGCGGCATCGAGCTGGCGGCCGCCCATGGGGCGAGCGAGCTGGAGCTGGTCGGCGACTCGGAGCTGGTCGTGCGCCAGGTCGAAGGCCGCTACAAGGTGAAAAACGCGGCGATGAAAGAGCTCCACGCGGAGGCGAAGGCGGCGTTGGCGGGCTTCGAGAAGTGGTCGATCCGCCACGTCAAGCGCGCCGAGAACGCCGACGCCGATCGGCTCGTCAACGAGGCCCTCGATGCCTGAGCCGATCGATCCCGGCGTCGACATCGGCCACGTCCATCTCAAGGTCGCCGACCTCGAGCGGGCACTCGACTTCTACTGCGGGGTACTCGGCTTCGAGCTGATGCAGCGCTACGGCGCCGAAGCCGCCTTCGTCTCGGCGGGTGGATACCACCACCACATCGGCCTCAACACCTGGAGCTCGCGCGGCGGCCCGCCGCCCGCGCCGGGGACCACCGGCCTCTTCCACGCCGCGATCCGCTACCCGACCCGGGCCGCGCTCGCCGACGCCCTGCGCCGCCTGGTCGAGGCGCGGGTGCCGCTCGAAGGCGCCTCCGACCACGGCGTCAGCGAGGCCCTCTACCTCTCCGACCCCGACGGCAACGGCCTCGAGCTCTACCGGGACAGGCCGCGCCCGGATTGGCCGCAACCCGCCGCGGGCGAGAAGGTGGCGATGTACACGCGCCCGCTCGACCTCGAGGCGCTGCTCGCCGAGGCGCCTCGACCCCAGGAGGGACTCTCCTAGACCGCGCTGATGTCGCGCGCCGGGCCGGACTCGACCGGGTTGCCGGCCGCGCGCCAGGCGCCGACGCCCTTGCCGACGTGGATCACGTCGACGAAACCTTCGCGCTGCAGGATCGAGGCGGCGAGGCCGGAGCGTTTGCCGCCGCGGCAGATCGCGGCGATCTGCCGGTCGCGCGGCAGCTCGTCGATCCGCGCCGCGATGTCGCCGTAGGGGATGTGGAGGCTGTCGGGGATGTGCTCGCCGGCGTACTCGGAGGCGTTCCGCACGTCCAGCACCAGCGGCGGCTCCGTCCCGGCGACCCGCTCCGCCAGCTCGACCGGGTCGATCAGCTCGATCCGCTCCACCGCCCGGCCGTCGGTCCGCCAGGCGGTCATCCCGCCTTCGAGGAAGCCGCGCACCCGCAGCCCGACCGCGGCGAGCAGCTCGGCCGCCTCGCACTCGTCGACGTCGTTGGCGGCGACGACGATGATCTCGACCCCCGGCGGCGCCACCCGCGAGACCTTGGTCGCGAAGCCGGTGTCGTAGGCGGAGGTGCTGAGCGCGCCGGCGATGTGGGACTCGTCGAACTCCTCGTTGGTGCGGCCGTCGATCACCACCGCGCCCGCGGCGACCGCCTCCTCGACCTCGTGCGGGGTCATCGCAAGCGGCGTGCCGAAGCCCTCGACCAGGGGGCCGCGGTTGAGGGCCACGATCTGCTCCACGTTCGGCGGGCGATCCGGCAGGGAGGAGGTCGCGCTCTCGACGAAGTCGGCCTCGGCGGCGATCGCCAGCGCCGGGTTGTGGCGGCGCTCGAAGCCGATCGTCGAGGAGGTCTTCAGGTCGATCCCGGCGCCGCCGCAGAGCGAGCCGCCGAGGTGGCCGGGCCAGACCTCGACCTCGTCGCCCAGCTCCAGCAGGCGGTCGTGCAGCGAGTGGAACATCTGTGCGGCGCCTTCGCGGGGCTCGATCGCGAGGTCGGGCCGGGCGACGTCGCCGATGAAGAGCGAGTCGCCGGAGAGGAGGGCCCAGGGAGCGCCGCCGCGGCCAGCGTCGCTGAGCAGGAAGCAGGTGTGCTCGGGCCGGTGGCCCGGGGTGTGGATCGCCTCGACCGTGAGGTCGCCGAGGGTCAGCGTCCAGCCGTCGGCGAACGGCTCGTGCGCGTACTCGGCCTCGGCCAGCTCGTGGACATGGATCGTCGCGCCGGTCTGCCGCACCAGCCGGCCGTGGCCGGACACATGGTCGGCGTGGTTGTGGGTCTCGAGGATGTGGCCGATCCGCACCCCGTGCAGGCGCGCCAGGCGCCGGTAGGGCTCGACCTCCCACTGCGGGTCGACGACCACCGCGATGCCGCTTTCACGATCGGCGACGAGGTAGGAGGCACAGCCGAGATCCTCGTGGATGATCTGGCGGAAGAGCATGTTCCAAAACCTCCGTGCAGCCAGGCTAGCGCCTCGCGTCGCGCCCCGGGACTCGATCGCGAAGTCCGATCACCGACGTTCTCAGCCCGTTAACTCCAGCCCCCCTCGCGACGGCGAGGATCTTCCCGAGTCGGCTCGGCGTGCCTCCAACCGCCGTCCGGCGAATATCCCGCATCGGTGTGGCAAGGCGCCGATGCCGCTGGACGACGACCCCGAATCTGCCGCTTCGGGGTCGTCGCGCGTCCAGGGCCGGCAGCGCGGTATCGTTCCCCGACCGTGCGGCTGTAGCTCAGCTGGCTAGAGCGTCTGCTTGCCATGCAGAAGGTCGAGGGTTCGAATCCCTTCAGCCGCTTCCTAGAAAGCCCCGCTCCGGCGGGGTTTTCTGTGCTTTGAGGGCCCTGGGTCGTAAGGCGACCGCCGCTGCCTTCGTCAACTGTGCGCCCGATTGCGCCCAATGGCGACCTCCTCGGACTTGGCCGCGCCCGCTCGTTTACCTAGACTCCCGCACCATGAAGTCTCGTCCATTCATGACGCTCTGCGCGGTCATTTGACGCCTGACCAGAGCCTTCTCCGGGTCATGGCCTCCCTTCGATGATCCTCCCTTCGCCCTCGGCCCGGTTCCTCCGTGGCTTCTCGTTGCTGGCCGCACTGACGGTCATCGCCCTCGTCTTGGTGGTCCCGATGGCCTCGAGTGCCGGCTCCGCCTCCTCCGCGATCAAGTCCTGCAAGCGCCGATACGCGGGCAAGAAGCAGGCCAAGAAACGACAGCTCTGCATCAAGAAGGCCGAAAAGGCCGCCAAGCAGGCCCCCTCCCACAAGGAAGGTGGCTCCTCCACCCAGCCGACGCCTTCGAGTTCCCCGGCCCCGACCTCCACACCGCCGGCGTCGTCGGGTGGTTCGACTCCTCCGTCCTCCGGTGGGGGTGGCGAAGAACCGACCCCGACACCTCCCTCGCCACCCGACACCGTGATCGACTCCGCCCCTTCGGGCGCGGTGGCCCAGACCTCCGCCGCGATCACCTTCCACTCCAGCCCCGCGGGTGCCTCCTTCCAGTGCAGTCTCGACGGTGTGGCGTGGTCGAGCTGTTCGAGCCCGGTCCATTACGGATCGCTCGCCGACGTCTCCCACCGATTCGAAGTCCGTGCGGTGAGCGGCGAAGAGGTGGACCCGACCCCGGCCGTGGCCTCTTGGACCGTGGACTCGACGCCTCCCCAGACGACGATCACGAGTGGGCCGTCGAGCCTGACGAACGACCCCGATGCATCTGTCTCCTTCTTCTCGAGCGAGACGGGCAGCACCTTCGAATGTGACCTCGACGGTGCTGGCTGGCAAGCGTGCAGCAGCCCGAACACCTATGACTCGCTTGCCGACGGCCCACACCTCCTCGAAGTTCGAGCAAAGGATCCGGTCGGCAACGTGGACTTGACCCCCGCGCAGATGTCCTGGACGGTGGACACCACGCCTCCCCAGACGACGATCACGAGCGCCCCGGCGTCGATCACGGACCTCGCCGAGGCGACGTTGTTGTTTACGTCCACCGAGACAGGGTCTACGTTCGAATGCAGCATCGATGGGGACGCTTGGCACCCCTGCACCAGCCCGCAGAACTACGGCTCGCTTTCCGCCAATTCGCACACGTTTGAAGTCCGTGCCATCGATCCGGCGGGGAATGTCGATGGAAGCCCCGCGTCAACGTCGTGGACGGTCGACACGACTCCTCCGCAGACCACGAAGGTGGGAGGGCCGAGTGGTCGCATTGCCATCGGTCCGGTCACTCCCGAATTCTTGAGCGACGATCCGCACGCGACATTCGTCTGCAGTCTCGACGGAGCGCCCGCGACGGCTTGTCCCTCGCCCTTCACCATCGAACCTGAACCAGGACCGCACATCCTCGTGGTCAAGGCGAAAGATCAGGCCGGGAACCTAGACCCGGTTGGCATCTCCTATTCATGGGATTCGGTCAGTCGACGACTGGACCTGTGCGGGCAGCTATCTGGCCAGCGGACGATCGGGCCGAGGTACGCTGAAATCTACGTCATCACCTGCAACTTGAAGGTCGGTGAACATGCGACCCTCGGAGTTGAACCCGGGGCGGTCATCAAGGCCGAAAAGGGGGTCGGCGTCGACGCCGAAGGAACCGTCGAAGCTCGCGGGACCGAGGCCGAACCAATTGTCTTCACCTCGTTCTCTGACGATTCCGTTGGGGGGGATACGAACGACGACGGCTCTGCAAGCGAACCCAAACCGGGCGACTGGGAAGGGATCGTCGCCGGGGGAGGCTCCACGGTCGAACTCGCCCACGCCGCCGTCGACTATGCCCGCTACGGGCTCGAAGACTCCTCGAGGGGCGTGAGCGTCCAGACCACTTCCTTCGCCCACAACCTCGACTCCGCGGTGAGGGTCGATCCGGCGGTCGGCCTCGACGGGGTGATGGGACCCGGGAACTCGGCGACCGCCAACGGCCTGGTCGACGGCGTCGAAGTCTCCTGCGGTGAACTGGGGGTCGACAGCACGATCACCACCAGTGCCGACTGGGCGTTCGAGGACGCCGACCGCGGCTGCGGGAACCTGAGGATCCCGTCGGGGAGGACGTTGACGGTCTCCCCGGGCTCGGTGGTGAAGGGCGACGGCGGATTCATCGTCGTCGAAGGCACCCTGCAAGCCGCCGGGACCGCCCAGGCAGCGGTCACCTTCACCTCCTGGGGGGACGGATCGGCGGCCGGGGGGGTCTCCGGTGACGTCTACGGCGCGGCGCCCGACTCCCCCTCGGCGGGCGACTGGGAAGGGATCGTCGCCGGGGGAGGCTCCACGGTCGAACTCGAAGAAACCGACCTCCTCTACGCATCGACGGCCCTCTCTGTCGCCGAAGGGGCCGAAGCGACCATCCACGGATCCATCCTCCAATCGACCGTCGGTGTCTCGGCTTCCGACACCTTCGTCGACGCCACTGATGTGGATTGGGGAAGCCCTTCAGGCCCCTCGCCGATCGGTTCGGGGACCCCATATGAAGGCGGCGGCGTCCTCGTTACCCCCTGGATCGGATACACGGCCCCCACGATTCCGACCAACACCACGCCCTACGTGCCCCCGACCGACTATCACTGCACGGACGTTGCGTTCATCGGGGCGCGAGGCTCGGGCGAGGCGCCGCAGGGAGACCCCCCTCAATACTCAGGACCCGACGACGGTCTCGGTTCTCGGGTGGGAGACGCCTACGACGGGTTCCTCTCCCGACTGCAGCAGTTCGGCAGCTCGCCGAACGTAAAGGTGCTGGGGGTCCACTACAGGGCGCTGGGCACTGTGTTCGATCCTCTGAAGTTCGGCACCGATGCCTACTTCGAAAGCATCTACGAAGGGGTCGAACAGCTCCAGGAAATGATCTTCGACGAGGAGTCGGCCTGCCCTGGCGAGAAGCTGGTCCTCGGCGGCTACTCGCAGGGTGCCCTCGTGATCCACATCGCGCTACTCGACCTGGCCCGCTCGGCTCCCTCTGCCTTGAGTTCGAGCCACCTTGCCGCGGTGCTGCTGATCGCCGATCCGGCGAAGGTCGGTCACGGAGCCGAAGAACTCTGGGAAGGGGATCTGGAATCCGCCGGCGGTGGAGTTCAGAATGCGGACGGAATCTGGACGAAGGTGCCTGGCCTGCCCGACGAGGACAAGGGGCCGATACCGTCGTCGGTCGTCGGCCGGACCCTGGCAATCTGCCACAACCACGACATCGTCTGCGCCCCTGGCTCGCAGTCCTCGGTGGCTCATCACACGAGCTACGACAGCACCGAGACCGGCGACATGGGTCTCTGGGCGGCCGACCTCTACCTGGGCCTGCCGCTGCCGGCGACGATCTAGAAAATCGACCGGCCTCGCACCGACGGTGGGGCGGGGGTCATCTCGGGCCACTTGATCGGGCGTAGGCAAAATCTGCGCCCGAATAGACGGGGAGTCTCGGTATTCGTGCCCAAGCGCAGGCCGGTAAGGATCGAATGTGTGGTGACGAAATAGTGCCGTTTTGCAGGGATGAAGTGGCATGATCTTTCGGTTGCTAGCCCGCTTGCCATGCAGAAGGTCGAGGGTTCGAATCCCTTCAGCCGCTTCCGGAAATCCCGCTTTCGAGCGGGATTTCGTCGTTCTGGAAGTCGGGCTGCGTTCGGCTCGGTTGGGCTCCGTCTGGCCCGATGATTGGCCCGACGAGATCTGGCTGTGCGAATCCGTGTATGCACCCAGAGCCGCGTCGAGGGGAAGGCAATGGGAAAGCCGTTCCTCGCACATCGGAACAATTAGGCCTGAGCCGAGAATTTCATCTTCGGTCCCCTTGACGGCTAGCATTCCAACTGAGGAATTCATCTTGAGTCGCTTGACCGACAGTTCTGCCCGCGAAACTCGACCGCTTGCCAAAAGCGCGTCGCGGGCAGCGGATCGCGTCGCCGTCGCAGAGGGTCGGCGATCAGTCTCCGGGATGAAGAAAGAGAATGAGGTCTTCGCCTCGTTCGGCGTCGGCGCGCGTATCGACCTGAGCGCTTCTCGACGTTTGGCCTGAGGTCGCAATGCAAGCGGCCACGCCGCCTCTGCGAAGTGAGGAAGTTCGGCGCGTTATCGGTGCTTTGGAGCCGCTGACCAGGAAGACCGAGATCGTCTTGGTCGGTGGTCAGGCACTCGCCTTCTGGAGTGCGCGTTTCGCGGGGCAATCGAGCGAGATCAGCGTCGTGGCCAGCAAGGACATCGACTTCGAGGGGAGTGCGGAGGCCGCCCGCATCGCGGCCGCCCTTCTGGACGCGAAGTTGATGGTCCCGTCGCCGAGGGAGCCCTCTCCGATCACCGGCGTGGTCACCTTCACGGATGCCGACGGATTCGATCGGACTTTGGATTTCATCGGCAGCCCGCGAGGTCTGGACGCCGAGGACGTCCGCGAGACTGCTGTCCGGGTGCGGCTGGATGCTCCTCCTGCCGAGGCCTCTTTCTGGGTCATGCATCCAGGGCGCTGTATGGAGAGCCGGATCTACAACACGATCGAATTGCGGCGCGACGACCCACTCGGACTCGACCAGTTGCGTGTGTCGGTTCCGGTCGCTCGCCGCTGGTCGAAAGCCATCGTTGACGATGATGCACTTGACCCTGACGAGGGTGTCCGGGCCGTGCTCAGCCTGAACGAGCGCATCTTCGAAAAGTGCTGCAACGACCGGTGCTTCCGCGCGGTCTACGAGCGTCACGGGATCGATCCCTTCGACGCTGTTCTTCTCGACGACCGTTTACCTCAGGCGTTTCAAGGCAAGCGCTACCCCCAGATGGTCAGCCGCCTGGAAAGAGCCCGGGCATAAGGCGGCGATTCCTTGACCTTCTGCATGTGTCTGCTTGCCATGCAGAAGGTCGAGGGTTCGAATCCCTTCAGCCGCTTGCCGAGATCCCGCCCCAGAGCGGGGTTTCGTCGTAAACCAGGAGCCTCAGCGCCGTATCGACGCCCAGAGTGAGAGGGCCAACGCCGGTGCGATCCACCACCAGGCGTTGACGCCGAGGCCCACCAATACCGCGGCACCGCCGATCGCGATCACGGCGGCGAGGGCGAGGCGCCAGTCTTCGCCGACGACGAAGTCCCAGACCTCGATCGGGATCTTGGCGAGGAAGCTCACGCTGCCAGCGCCGCCGGGTCAGGCCGGGCCGCGAGGTTCACCAGGATCAGCGACCAGAGGAGGACCCCGACGACCAGCACCGGCAAGGCGGCGTCGCCGCCGGGCCAGGCGACACCCGCACCCTCGCCTCCCCAGAAGGCACCGAACGAGGTCAGCAGCACTCCGACGGCGAACTTCATCGTGTTCTCCGGCACCCGACTGAGCGGCGCTCGTACGGCGACCGCGGCGCCGATCACGACCAGCACCGCGAGGATCGCGGCCGCCGCGGCCAGCCCCACCTTGCCCTGGTTGCCGCCGAAGGTGAGCACGATGAAGGCGACCTCCAGGCCCTCGAGCACGACGCCCTTGAAGGCGATCGTGAATCCATAGCCGTCGATGGTCGCCGAGGTGGCCCCGACCGCGGCCGCGCGGGAGCGCTCCTCGGCGAAGATCGCCTCCTCGTCATGGATCGCCTTGCGGCCTGCGGCGCGGAGGATCGCCTTACGCAGCCACTGGAGGCCGAAGATCAGGAGCAGACCGCCGACCACGACCCGCAAGGTCCCGATCGGGATCGAGGTCACCGCAGGCCCGAGGGCGGCGACCACGGCCGCCAGCACGAGGAGGCCGGCGCCGACTCCGGCGAATGCCGACCGCCACCCCCGCGTCGTCCCGATCGCGAGGACGATCGTCACTGCCTCGACCGCCTCCACCGCGCAGGCCAGGAAGACGGCGAGGAGAAGGCCCAGGCTCATCCGCGCACCTCGGCAAATGCCTCCCGCGACTCGCGGAGCGCGTAGTAGACAACGACGAGAGCGGCAAGGGGATCGGCCCACCACCATCCGAGGACGGCGTTCAGAAGCAGGCCGAGCAGCACGGCGCCGGCGAGGTAGGCGTCGATGACGGTGACCCGGCTCTCGGTCTCGAGCGTGATGTTGCCGAGCGCCCTGCCGACCCGGCCCTTCGCCGCGGCCAGCGTGAGCATGGCGAGGAAGGTGGCGGCGGTCCAGCCGATCCCGAGCCCAGAGTGATGGGGACGGTCCCCGGCGATCAGGGTGTAGGCGGCCTGGGCGGTGACGTAGATCGCCAGCCCGACGAAGGCCCACGCGATCACCGACATCGCCAGTTTCTCCCTGCGCTCGTCGGCGGTGTCGCGCAGATGCCAGATCACCACGGTCGAGGCGAGTATCTCGATCGCGGAGTCGAGCCCGAAGCTCGCCAGGGCGACGGACCCGGCGGCGAAGGCGGCGAAGAAGACGACGAAGACGCCGACCACGTTCCAGGTCAAGGTCATCGCCTCGAGGCGGATGCCGCGACGCAGGAGTCGCGGTCTGTCGAGTCGGTCGGTGGTGGCATGCGGCATGATCTCGGTCGACATACCGCAAACATAACAGTCGTTATTTTTTAATCCTAACTAATGGTCGGCATCCTCGACCGCGTAGACCCTCTCGGCGAACCCGGCGAGGGCCGTCTCGCAACTCATGATCGACTCCCGCGCCGACTTCTGACCCCTCGCCCCGAGGACGTCGCGAGCCTCGACTTTCTCCAGCCAGCCGCGCAGCTTGCCCAGGTCCTCGTCGTTCTCCTCGAGCTCGGCGTAGGTGAAGTGCTCCTCGGTCGTCTCCTTCTCGATCTCGGCGTGGAAATCGCGGCAGCGGTCCTCGATCTCCTCGTACTCCTCGTCCCGGGCCGCGTTGTAGGCACTCGTCAGGTCGGTTGCGCCGACCACGGCGCTCGCGTCGAGGAGATGGGCGGTTCCGCCCATCTCCTGGATCTCACGGCGGAGGGTTCGCAACGCACGTTCGGCGACAGGACCGGCCGGCAGGGCCGCGGCCGAGTTCTGCAGGTAGATCGCGCCGAGCGCTTTCAGTTTCCGCCAGACACCGGCGCGCAGGCGGCTCGGCTCGCTCGGGATCCGGTAGATCAGCAGCAGCCAGCTGTCGGGGTCGGCCATCGCCGCATTGTCGTCGTTGGCCTGGCATGGCACCGCCGGCGCGACGGTGGGGGAGAGGAGTTGCGCCCGGCTCAGCGGCGCAAGGTGGCGGCCATCGCCTTCGGATCCGCCAGCAGGTCGAGCGCGCCCGCGATCGAGCCGGTGACCACCCGGGCCGCCGCCAACGCCTGGGGGCTCGCGCCCTCCGGGCCGATCACGGCAATGCCCAGTCGTACCTCCGCCAGCATCTCGACGTCGTTTCGACCGTTGCCGACGGCGGCGCAGCTCCCACCGCCGAGGCCGCGGACGAGGTCCGCCTTGTCCATGCCGGTGGCGATCCTCGTGGCCTCCACGCCCAGTTCGTCGGCCAGGTCGTCAAGCGTCCCGTAGGTGTCCGCGGAGAGGAGGCGGATCTCGACCTCGTCCCGCAGCGCGCCGATCCGCTCCCTCACGCCCGGGATCAGCTTGCCCCTGTCGGTGAGGGTGCCGTTGACGTCGAACACCAGGTGCCCGATCTCGAAGGCACCCTCACCCGGTACGTCGAACTTCAACCCCATCAGTCGACCCCCAATCTTTTCTTCCATCGCCTTACACCTCCGTTGCGGCTGGCCGCCCGATAGAGGGCGCCGCGACCGGCGGCCTCGAACTCACTGAATGCCGGCCACCTTCCTCCGCAGAACTCCCCCAGCTCCCGCTCGATCTTCTGCTCGGTCCACTCCGGCCGGCGAGGCCCCTGTCTGCTCCGGGCGAGCGACACCTTCAGGCGCCGACTCCACCGCCTCGGTCCGCCGTGCGCGTAGACGGCGGCCAGGAGCGCGGTCTTCCCGCGCCGTCGGAACTCCCCCACGGACGGCCAGCTTCGACCGCCGCCGATGAAGGTCCGCAACTCCGCCTCGATCCGCTCGTCGTCCCAGACCAATCGCGAGCCACGACGCTCGTCCTCGCGCGGAAGCCCGAACTCGGCCGCCCAACGCGGCGGCCCCCCGGTGCGGCCGATCGCGTCCCGAAGGGTCTTCAGCCCGGCGTTCTCGAACTCGACCCGCGAGGGCCAGACCGTCCGCCCTTCCAGGAAGTCGCCGAGGTCATCCCTGATCTTCTCCTCGGTCCAGTAGGGCGCATGGCCGGGTGGTCGCTCGACGAAGACGACCCCGACCTTGTCGGCCCATCGACGCGCTCCCCCGGCGTTGGTCACCGCGTCGCGGAGGGTCCGACGCCCGGCGCGCTGGAAGTCGCGGTAGCTCGGCCACTCGCTCCGATCGGTGAGGAAGGCGCGCAACTCCCTCGCGATCCGCTCGTCGCTCCAGCCGGCCGCCACGATCACCGCCCGAGATCCCCTCGCCAGACGTTACCCAGCCAGACGCCCATCTCCTCCCAGCCGCGCGCCTGGTCACGCCTGATCCGGTCGAGGACGGGCGGCAGCATTCCAGGGTCCTCGTCCTCGGGCCGGAGGACGTCCGCCTCTCCCTCCGGCCGGCTGAGGAGCCGCGCGAGAAAGATCAGGTTCAGGTCCTGTCGCCTGGACGCCGCCACGACCTCGCAGGCGTAGAGGAGAGGTCCCAGCTCGATCTGAAGACCGGTCTCCTCACCCACCTCCCGGAGGACGGTCGTCTCGACCGCCTCGCCCTGGAGGACCCGGCCGCCCGGCAGCGTCATCCGCTCCGTGCCTCGGTGGCGCTCGCGGGACACCACGATGCCTTCTTCGAACGGGATCACCGCCCGAGCGCGGACGCTTACCGGCGACAGCCGCGGTACACCGTGGATCTCATCCTCGCGACGAGAGCGGCTGCGGCTGCTGTCTTGTGGCACGGCGACCTCCAGAACGGCTTTCGTGAAACACCGGACCAGAGGCCATCAGCGGCATAGAGCGCCGCGGTTGTGCTCAAGCGAGCCTCATCGCTCGTGGGCCATGGTACCCGTGCCCGTCGAGAACGCAAACCGCCGCCCTATGCGAACACCCGGCGGTAGACGTCCTCGCCGAAGCTGGTCGAGAGCGGCGGCGCCTCGAACAGCCGGAAGGTCCGGGTCCCGTCCTCGGTCCGCTCGGCCCGCAGGAAGAGGACCCCGACGCTTTCGCTCTCCTCGAACCCGTGCGCCAGCTCGTACATATGGGTCACGTGGATGACCTTGATGCCTGCGCTCAACAGGGCGGCGGTCACCTGCCGCGCGATCTCGGAGCCCTCCTGCTCGTCGGTGGCGGCGAAGGACTCGTTGAAGAGGACCATGCTCCCGGGTCGCAGAGCGTCGGCGATCTCGCTCATCCGCGCCAGTTCCTCGTCCAGCTTGCCGCTCCTCATCCCCGCGTCCTCCTCGCGCTTGAAATGGGTGAAGAGGCCGTCGCGGAGGTCGGCCCGGAACGACTCGGCTGCCACGAACATCCCCGCCTGCGCCATCAGCTGGGCGAGGCCGATGCTGCGCAGGAAGGTCGACTTTCCTCCCTGGTTGGCGCCCGTGATCACAACGAGTGGGCGATCCCCGGCCCCGATGTCGTTCAGCACCAGCCGGTCATCGGTGCGCAGCGCGAGGCCGACGTCGTAGAGGCCCCGCGCGTCCAGTTCCACCTCACCCGGTCGGCCCACCTCGGGCATGCATATCGGCAGGTCGCGATCGCCGATCCGATCGCGCAGGTTGAGACAGCCGACGTAGAACCCGATCTCCGACAGGAGGGCCGTGAAGAAGGCGACGACGTGTTCTGCCGACTGCTCGGCCGCCTCGGCGACCAGGTTGATGCCCTGGTCTCGCAGATCCTCCAGCGCACGCGCGCCCGTCTCGTCCCGGGGCGCCAGGTGGAACGTGTAGCCCGAGCGGTCGAACAGGGTGGTGAGTCGTTCGAGGCCTTGAGGCTCCTTGGTCGATCGCCGGAGGACGTAGTCGGTCCCTTTGCCCCCGGCTCCGAGCCTCGCGCTGATCAGGGTCCCGGACTTGAATTCAAGGCGCCGGAGGTGTTCGGCGATCTCGCCCAGATAGGCGTCGTCGAGTTCCCGACCGATCATCTCGAAGAAGGCGGTGAAGGCCTCCGACTCGAAGCGGGCGGAGTTCTCGTCGGCGAGCTCACGAAGTGCGTGGAGATCCTTCAGCAGGGATCTCAGCAGTCGCACCGCGTGTGAGAGCACGAGCCCCGGGGACCGTCCGAGTGACCCCCAGATCTGTTTCGGCCTCCTTGTCGCGGCGATCGCGATCTCATGGACCTTCCGGATCGTCTCCGGGTGCGCCAGGCAGTCGCGTAGGGCGCCCTGTCGGTACTCGATCTCCCGGACCTCCTCGATCTGGCCGAGAAGGGCTTGCCGCGCCACCTCGTGGAGCAGCGGGTCCTCGCCTGACATCGCGGCGAAGATGCCCTCCAGCCCGAGGTCTTCGATCAGCGCGGTATCGGTCGGCGTGATCTCCGCCGGCGGGCCGAAGTCACGGTCGCGGTACATCAGGTGCGCCTTCATCCGATCCGCTCCTTCAATTGGTCGTAGGTGAGCCGATATTTCTCGGCGATCGCGATCGCGTAGGCCTTGCCGTCAGCCGGATGGCGGACGACCATGAAGGTGCGCGTCGCCGGTTCGTCCGGGTCGACGGTGCTGGTCAGGCTGACCACCTTCTCGTTCAGCGACGCCAGCTCGTCGACGAAGGTCACGTAGACGCAGAGCAGGTCGAGCTCGCTGAGCCGTTCCAGTACCCGACGTCCCAACAGGCGCGCGTCGTCGAGGGCGGTCGAGGAGAAGCTCTCGTTCATCACGACGATGCTTCGTGGGGTGGCCTGGTCGAGGATCTTCTTGACCCGGATCAGATCGTCCTCCAGCTTGCCGCTCAGGTTGGAGTGCTCCTCCTGGCGCTCGAAGTGGGTGAAGATCCGGTCGCCAAGGAAGAGCCTCGCCTCGCTGCCGGGCACACCGAGACCGAGGCGTGCGAGGTAGTGCAGTTGACCGAAGGTGCGCGCGAACGTCGTCTTCCCGCCCTGATTCGGCCCGGAGACGACGAAGATCCTCTCCTGATCTCGCAACTCGATGTCGTTGGTGACCACGGGCTCACCCTCGTCGACCAGCTTCCTCGCCAGGCCGAGGTCGAAGGTCTCGACGGCCCTTATCTCCTTCGAGCGCTCGCAGACCTCCGGCTCGCAGATGCAGAGGCCGGCGGTTCGCAGTGGTTCGAGATATTCGAGGAAGGCGAGGTAGAACTGAACCTCGCGGTCGAATCGCCTGATCACCGGGTCGGCGAAGCCGCTGTGCTCGGTGTGAAAGGTCGCCAGGTCGGTGAAGGGCTGCGGATTCAGCCGCGCGACCCGGTCGAGGATCTCCGCCTCGATGTGGTTCAGCCGGGGATCGCGTTCGTAACGGAACCGGTAGTTCTTGACCTGTCCCTGGCGGAAGCGCTCGAAGGCAGAGCGGATCTCGGCGCCGTAGTCCTCCTGTTGCCCGAAGGAGTCGACATGCACGCGGTCGCCCCTGATCTCGATCGTGTAGGCGAGCAAGTCCAGGGTGTCGGCGATGCGCTTCTGCTCCTCGTCCAACCGCCGGAAATCTGAGGTGCCTGCATATCCCTCGAGGTAGTGGACCAGCGTGCGAAACGCCACCGAGCGGGGCTCGGCTCCCGCGAGCTCGGATGCGAACCCTCGGACGGACTCGCAGTAGCAGCCGACCGCCTCCAGGAACCGGGCGTCCTTCGGCTTTTGGTAGTGGGCGTCCTTGGCCTGGGAGAGTGCCTTGCGCGTTCGGCTCATCCCGGTCGCGAACGACTCGACCGTCTGCCGGAGCTCATCACCTTCGAGGTCACGCAGGACTTCATGCCGGTATCCGATCGCCTGGGCGTCGTCCAGCAAGGCCCAGAAGAAAGGGGAGATTCGATACTTCGGCCGCAGGCCCACCACCGCGTCGAAGACCTGGTCGAGATTCAGGTCATGCAGACAGTCCGGCGGCTCGATCTCGTCCAGCCCGTCGGGCGTCCTACCGGTGGCGAAGAGGACGCTCTCGAAGGTTTGCTTCGAGAGCGGTTCGGACTGCCTGGAATCTGGTGTGCTGATGGTCATCGGTTCTCCTCGGGTCGGGACGATCCTGGGGAACAGAGGCCATCAGCGGCTGGGCCGCGGTGTGAGCGAGCCTCATCGCTCGTGATCGCACGGGAGTCTACGCCCGCACTTACCCGGTCTTGGCCTTTCCGGACGGGACCGCGCCGCCGGCCTGCTAGAACTAAAGGCAGACTGAGGCGATGAGGCTCGCCCTCGACCGCGGCGCCGCCGCTGATGGCCTCTACGGAACGGGAACGAACCCGAACGTGGAGGAGGCAGGCGATGGCGGCAGCGGACAGGCTCAGGCTGAAGGGGCTCCTCGGCCGCAGGAGGGGGAGGGTCGGAGGCGACCGGCCGGCGCCGGAGCGGTCGGGCGCAGATCCGCGCCCTGAGGAGGAAGTCCTCCATCGCGACTTCGAGATCCCCGGGGTCGAGCCCTGGGACGACGATCCCTACCGCTTCCACACCGGTCGCAAGCTCGACCACGGCTCCGAAGACACGGTCGAGATCATCGACCTGGTCAAGCAGTTCGGCCGCACCAGGATCCTGAACGGCGTCGACCTCGGCCTTCCCGACGGTCAGATCTCGATGGTGCTCGGCCCCTCGGGGACCGGCAAGAGCGTCCTCGTGAAGCACATCGTCGGCCTGTTGATGCCCGACTCGGGCGACGTCCTGGTCGACGGCGAATCGATCCCGGGCATGACCGACGAGGAACTCTTCGAGGTGCGGAAAAAGTTCGGCCTGCTGTTCCAGGACGGCGCCCTCTTCGGCTCGATGAGCGTCTACGACAACGTCGCCTTCCCGCTCCGCCAGCACACCGACAAGGGCGAGGAGGAGATCGGTGAGGTCGTGAATCGGCGGCTCAAGGAGGTGGGACTGTCGGGCGACGCCTACAAGATGCCGAGCGAGCTCTCGGGCGGCATGCGCAAGCGGGCGGGCTTCGCCCGGGCCCTGGTGCTCGACCCGGCGATCGTGATGTTCGACGAGCCCGACTCGGGCCTCGACCCGGTTCGCACCGCGTTGCTCTGCGAGCTGATGCGGGAGATCCACGCCGAGAACGGCGGTTGCTATCTGATCATCAGCCACGACCTGGCCACGGCGCGGCGCGTCCCCGACTTCCTGGCGGTGCTCTGGAGTGGGCGGATCGTCGAATCCGGGCCTCGGGAGCAGATCTTCGCATCGGACAACCCGTTCGTCTCCCAGTTCCTCTCCGCCGGCCTCGAGGGACCGCTGTCGATGGACTGACGCGAAAGGGCCCTTTCGCACACCCTGTTCCGGAGTGCCCGAGATCGCTTGGATTCGGCCATCATCGGGTAAGGTCAGCGCAGGTCAGATGATGCCCTGACGTAGAGGCGATGCCTCTCGAACCGCCGGTGAGAAAACGGCTGATGGCTTCTTTCGCAAACCGCAACCGCGCGAAAGGAGCCTCTGAGTGCCAATCCTCCCGGACTGGGTCGTCCAGGTGCTCCAGGTCGCGACGATCCTCGTCTTCGCGCCGCTCCTCAGCGGCGTGATCGCCCGTGTCGAGGCGATCATCCAGCAGCGCAAGGGCCCGCGGGTCCTGCAGCCCTACTACGACATCGCCAAGCTCCTGCGCAAGGAGACGGTGCTCCCGGGCCCGTCGGGGCCGCTCTTCCGGGCCGCCCCCTACGTCGCCTTCGCCGCCTACGCGACGGTCCCGCTGCTGATCCCGGTGCTCACCAACTACGGGCTGCCGCTCGGCTACATGGGCGACATCCTGGGCGGTGGTCTGATCCTCGGCCTCGCCAGTTGGGTCGTCTCGCTCGCCGCGATCGACAGCGGCAGTCCCTATGCCCAGCTCGGCTCGAGCCGGCTGCGGACCTTCGGCGCCTTGAACGAGCCGACCGTGATCTTCGTCGTCTTCACCGTCGCCTTGATCACCCACACCGACCTGCCCTACGTGCTCGGCGAGACGCTGCGCTCCTCGACGGTCGAGGTGCTGCGGCCCAGTCACATCCTGATCGTCGTCGCCTTCTTCATGCTGGTCCTCAACGAGAGCGGGCGCATCCCGGTGCAGAGCCACGGCGGCACGCTGGAGTTCGGGATGATCGAGGAGGCGCGCGTGCTCGAGCACTCCGGTCCCGGGCTCGGCTTCCTGCGCTGGGGCTCGCACGTCAAGCAGCTCGTCCTCTACACGATCCTGGTCAACGTGCTGGTCGCACCCTGGGGCCTGGCGAGCAGCGGCGACCTCGGCGAAGTCCTGATCGCGATCGCGCTGTTGCTCGGCAAAGCCGCCGTCGTCGGGGCCGCCGTCGTGGTGATCGAGTCGAGCTTCGCCAAGCTCCGCCTCTACAAGATCCCCGAGTTCACGGTCGCGAGCTTCCTCTTCGCCGTCCTCGCGGTGGTGATCTTCATCTTCCAGCCGAGCTTCGGCGACCGCACGCTCACCGTCTTCGGTGCGGCGGCGACGCTCACCGCGGTCGCGGTGCTCCTGCTCGAGCTCGGCATGTTGCGCTCCCAGGAGATCTGGGAGCAGCTGCGTCTCTACTCGCTCGGCTCCTTCGTCGTCGCCGGGCTGGCGGTGGCGACGGCCGCCGAGGGACTGGGCGATTCAAGCCTCTACGTCCTGGCCGCGATCACCGTGGCGCTGAAGGCGCTGATCTTCCCGCTCGGCATCGGCTACGTCCTGCGCAACCTGGAGGTCGACCCGCGGGTGCCCTCGGTCGTCGGGGTGCCGACCGCGATCCTGATGGCGATCGCCCTCTCCGGGTTCAGCTTCGTCGCCCTCCACGACGTCCACATCGGCGGCCTCGCGGCGCTGCCGCTCTCGGCCCTGCCGGTCGCCGTCGCAGGGGTGCTCGTCGCGCTTCTCCTCATGGTGCTGCGGCCCCACGCGCCCTCGCAGCTGCTCGGCTTCCTCGTGCTCGAGAACGCCGTCTCGGTCGGCAGCCTGGTGATCGCCCCCGGGCTGCCGCTGATCCTCGCGCTGCTGCTCCTCTTCGACGTGCTGATCGGCGTGCTCGTCTTCGTCGTCCTCGTCCAGTACCTGGCGGTCGAGAAGACCGCGGTGCGGACCGACATCCTGAACAGGCTGACCGGCTGATGGACTGGGCGCCGATCCTGATCCTGCTCGCGCCGCTCCTCGCCGCCGCGCTCTCTCTGCTCGACGGCTGGAGGCTCGCCCGGGCCGCCACCTGCGTCGCCTCGCTCCTCTGCCTCGGCGCCGCGATCGTCCTCGCGATCAAGGTCGAGCACGGCCGGGTGATCACGCTCGCCTCTGAATGGATCCGCCTCGACTCGCTCGGGGCGGTGTTCCTCCTGGCGACCTCGCTGCTCTATGCGATCGCCGCCTTCTTCTCGATCGGCTACCTCGGCGGGCAGGCGGGGGAGACCGGTTTCGCCGGGTTCGCGCGTCGCTACTTCTTCCTCCTCAACCTCTTCGGCTGGAGCATGCTGGCGGTCCCGCTCGCCGGCGACTTCGGCTCGCTCTGGGTGGCGATCGAGCTGACCACGATCCTCTCGGCGCTGATGGTCGCCCTCGATCGCACCGACGCCGCGCTCGAGGCCTCCTGGAAGTACGTCCTGATCGCCTCCAGCGGCCTCGGGATAGCCCTGCTCGCGATCATCATCCTCTACGCGGCCGGGACGCCGATCCTGGGCGAGAACTACGTCCCCCGCTTCGCCAGGGTGCTCGGCGCCGCCGGGGGCTACTCCGACGACGCGGTCCGCATCTCCTTCGTCCTCGCCGTCGTCGGCTTCGGCACCAAGGTCGGTTTCGTCCCCACTCACACCTGGCTCCCCGACGCGCACTCCGAGGCGCCCGCACCGGTCTCGGCGCTCCTCTCCGGCTCGTTGCTCGCCGCTGCGTTCTACGGGGTCCTGCGCTTCTTCCAGGTCGCGGTCGCCGCCGGCGACCGCGCCTTCGCCGAGCACGTCCTGGTCGTCTTCGGAGCCGTGTCCCTGGTCGCCGCGAGCCTCTTCGTCCTGCGTCAGGGCAACTACAAGCGCCTCCTCGCCTACTCCTCGATCGAGCACATGGGCGTGATCGCGCTCGGCGTCGGCTTCGGTGCCCCGCTCGCGGTCGCCGGGGCGCTTCTCCACGTCATCACCCATGCGTCTGCCAAGGGCCTCGCCTTCTTCGGGGCGGGATCGTTGCTGCGCCGCTACGACACCAAGGAGGTCGACGAGGTGCGTGGCGCGGCGACGTTGGCACCGTGGAGCGGGCCGATCTTCCTCGCCGCCGCGCTCGCTCTCTGCGGCCTGCCGCTCTCCGGCGTCTTCCGCAGCGAGTTCGAGATCGTCTCCGGCGGCTTCGCCCAGCCTGCCTACGTCGGGGTGGCGATCCTGATCGTCTTCGTCAACCTCGCCTTCTTCGGTGTGCTCTGGCACGCCTCGCGGATGGTCCTCAGCCCCGCGCCGGAGGGAGCGGTCCCGCATGAGGCGAGCGCCTGGATGGTCGGCGCGATGCTCTGCTGCCTCTTCGTCGTCGTCGCGCTCGGCGTCCACCTGCCGGGCGACCTCTCGACCCTGCTGAACAACGCCGCCGAACGATTGAGGACGCCGACCGCATGAGCGCGTCGCCGATCCAGGATCTACAGGGTGGGCTGCCCGACTGGCTGCCCGACCGACTCGACAGCAAGCTCGAGCCGGCGCCCGCGGGCGAGGTCCGTCTGCTGGAGGACCAGCTCGGCTTCGGTCGGGCGGTGAGGATCCTGCGCGAGGCGGGCGGTCGGCTGATCTCGGTCTTCCTCGCCTCCCGACCCGAGCCCTCGCTGGTCGCGGCGCTCGCCCTTCGGGGGCACGCCGTCCTCTTGCGCACCCCCTACCGCCAGGAGCTGGAGTTTCCCGATCTCGGCGAGACCTGGCCTGCGGCGGAGTGGCCGATGGCGGAGTTGGTGGAGCGCGACGAGCTCCGCATACTGGGATCCAGGGTGGCCCGTCGGCTGACCGAGCCCGACGCCGACCGACTCGATCGTCGCGTCGACGGCTTCGACGTCTTCACGATCCCCTACGGGCCGGTCCGCTCGGGCATCTTCGAGTCGATCCAGTTCCAGATCGAGACCGGCGGGGAGGATGTCCCGCGGCTCGAGACCCGCCCGTTCTTCAAGCACCGAGGCATGGAGGGTCGTTTCGAGGGACTGGACCCCGACCGGGCCACCTATGTCGCCGAGCGGGTCGCCGGCATCGCCTCGGTCGCCTACGCCTGCGCCTTCGCCCAGGCGGTGGAGCGCGCACTCGGGGTGAAGCCGCCGCCGCGGGCCGAGCGCTGGCGGGCCGTCCACGCCGAGCTCGAGCGGTTGGCCAACCACCTCGACGTCGTCGCCAAGGAGGCGGAGACCACGGCGCTCTTCGTCGGGCAGGCCCGCTTCCAGATGCTGAAGGAAAACGTGATGCGACTGCGGGCGGCGCTCTGCGGCAGCCGCTACGGCCGCGGGGTCGTCGTCCCCGGCGGCGTGCGGCTCGACGGGCGCGTCGACCTGGATGCCCTGCTCGAAGCCCTCGACGTCTTCGAGCGCGAACTGCGCCGCGACCGCAAGCTCTTCCTCGGCACCGCCTCGATGACCGACCGCCTGATCGGAAGCGGCCATCTCGATCGCCGCACGATCGAAGACTTCGGCGCGGTCGGCCCGCTCGCCCGCGGCTCGGGGGTCTCGACCGACGCCCGCCACGAGCGCCCCTATGGCGACTACCACCGGCTGGGGCTCCAGGTGGTGACGGCCTCGGGTGGCGACGCGATGGCCCGGGTGGAGGTCCGCTTCGGCGAGATGACCGAGTCGCTGCGGATCCTGCGCCAGGCGATCGACCAGCTCCGGCGGCGCGACGGCGAGCTCCGGGTCGAGCTTCCGCCCGGCGAGGGCGAGGCGCTCGGCTGGGCCGAGGCGCCGCAGGGCGAACTGGCGATCTGGGTCGAGGTCGAGGCGGGCCGATTGCGACGGGTGCGGATCAGCTCGCCCTCGTTCCGCAACTGGGCCCTCTTCGACCATGCCTTCCCGAAGGACGTCCTCACCGACTTCGCGTTCATCGAGCATTCCTTCGGTCTCACCCCGGCGGGAGCCGATCGCTGATGCTGGAGTGGATCGCACGCGGGCTGCGACGGGGACGGGTGACCACCCGCTATCCGCGGAGCCCGGAGCGACCCTTCGACGGCTTCCGGGGCAGGGTCGAGGTACGGGAGTCGGCGCTCGGTGAGCCGGCGATGGAGGCGATCTGCCCCACCGGTGCGATCGAGGTCGACCGCGAGGAGTGCGTGCGGCTCGACCGCGGTTGCTGCATCCTCTGCGGCGCCTGCGTGGACGCCTTCCCCGAGCACTTCGCCTTCGCACAGGGAGATGATGCCTACGAGACCGCCGCGCGCACGCGCGGCGGTCTCGTGGTCGGCGACGTCGAGACGAACCGCGAGGAGCCGGTGCGCGAGGCGCTGGGTCGACAGGTCAGGGCGCTCCGCCGCTCGATCCACATCCGCCACCTCGACGCCGGATCGGACGGGGCCGAGGAGTGGGAGATCCAGTCGCTCACCAACCCCCACCACGACATCCAGCGCCTCGGCCTCTACTTCACCGCCTCGCCGCGGCATGCCGACGTGCTGCTCGTCACCGGCGGCGTCACCGCGCCGATGCGCGAGGCGCTGCTGCGGGCCTGGGAGGTGATGCCGGAGCCGAAGGCCCTGCTCGCCGTCGGCACCGACGCCTGCTCGGGTGGGCTCGCGGCCGCGGAGGGCTGGGTCGCGGGCGGCGTCGATCAGGTCCTCCCGGTCGACGTCTACGTGCCCGGCTCGCCGCCCGCCCCGATCGCCATCCTTCACGGGCTCCTGCTCGCGGTCGGCCTGATCGCGGAGGGGGGAGAGCGATGACCCTGATCTATGCCCTGGCGATGGCGGCGCTCGTGCTCGCGCCCTTCGCCGCGATCCTCGTCGCCCGAGGCGCCGCCGTCCTCTCGACCCTCGGCTGCGTCGGCCTCGTCGCGGTGGGGATCGCGGCGGCGCTCGGCACCCCGTCGGCGCTCCAGCTCGGCAGCTGGATCGGCTTCGGCCACAGTGCCCTCCGCGCCGACGGGCTGGCCGGGATCTTCCTCGCGCTCACCGGCGTCACCGGCGCCGCCACCTCGCTGGCCTACGGCGAGCTCTCCCCGGGCCGCTGGCTGACCGGCCTCCACGCGGTGCTGATCGCCGCGGTCGCGATCGCGATCGGCTCCGACAACGGCTTCCTCTTCCTGCTGGCCTGGGAGATCCTCACCGTCGTCATCTTTCTGCTGGCGAGCGCCGACCGCGACCGACCCGGCGCGCTCCTGGCGGGATACCTCACCGCGGGACTGACCAAGATAGGCGGCGCCGCGCTGTTGGCGGCGATCGCCCTCCTCTACGCGAAGACGGGCAGCTTCTCGCTCGGGGCCTGGGAGGCTGCCCATCTCGGGGCGGGTACCTCCGGCGTCCTCTTCGCGCTCTTCCTCGTCGCCTTCGGGACGAAGGTCGGTGTGCTGCCCCTGCAGGGGGCGCTGCCCGCGGGCTACGGATCGGCGCCGAGGCTCGGCGCGGCATCGCTCTCGGTCGCACTCTGCGCCGGCTATTACGGGCTCTGGCGCTTCGTCTTCGAGATCGCCGGGCCGCTGCCGGTCTGGTGCGGGGACGCGCTCCTGATCGTCGGGCCGATCACCGCCGCCGCGGGGATCCTCTACGCGATCACCCAGGACGACATCCGCCGCTTCCTCGGCTTCTCGACCGTTGAGCACGCGGGGATCGTCCTCATCGGCCTCGGTGTCGCCCTGCTCGGGCAGGCCGCGGGGAACGAGAGGCTCGCGGCCGCCGGCCTGCTCGCCGCGACCCTCCACGTCGTCGCCCACGGGATCTCGAAGACGCTGGCGCTGATCGTCGTCGACCGCGTCGGGGTGGCGACCGACGAGCGTGGCCTCGACCCGTTGGGCGGGCTCGCCGGTCCTCTGCCGGTCTCGGGCACCGGCTTCGGCATCGCCTGCCTCACCCTCGCGGCGATCCCGCCGCTCGGCGGCTTCGTCAGCGAGTGGTTCACCTTCGAGGCCCTGCTGCAGGGCTTCCGGATGCCGACGCTCCTCTCCCAGCTCCTCTGCGCCCTCGCCGCCGCGATGTTGGCGCTCACCGCCGGCCTCGGTCTGCTCGCCTTCGCGAAGCTCTTCGGCTTCTCCTTCCTCGGCAAGGCCCGTCACGCCTTCGCCGGCTTGCGCGAACCGAGTCGTCTCGCCCTCGGCGTGGTGCCGCTCGGCGTGATCGGCCTGTTGCTCGGGGCGGCGGCGCCCTGGGAGATAGATCTCCTCGGCGGTGGCCTCGAACGTGTCCTCGGCCTCGACCCGGCGACGAGCGCGGTCGAACACCCGCTGAAGCTCGGGCCCGTATTCCCCGACTTCTCCGTCCTCGCACCCACCTGGCTGGCGATCGTCCTGCCCGCCTTCGCGCTGATCGCGGCGGCGATCGCCCTGGCGGCGCGGCGCTCCGGCGCCCGGCGGGCGCCTGTCTGGGTGACCGGCTCGGCCGCCGACCTGGTCGCGGTGCAGTACCGCCCCTCGGCCTACTCGAACCCGATCCGCGTCGTCCTGCGCGGCTACCTCGGCTTCCGCAGCGAACTCGCCGAGGGCCCGGCCGACGGCCGCGGTCCCACCTTCGAGCTGCGGACGAGGGTCGTCCTCGCCGTCGAACAGTTCGTCTACCGTCCGCTCGCGGTGGCGGCGCTGGCGCTCGCCGCCGGCATCCGTCGTTTCCAGTCCGGACGGCTGTCCTCGTACATCCTCTACATGCTGGCGGTGCTGATCGTGATCCTCGCTCTCATCCCCGCGCTGCACTGATGTTTCAGCGCATCCTCATCGCATGGGACGGTTCCTCGGTGGCGCTCCGCGCCTTCGACGTCGCCATCGACCTGACCCGAAGATTCGAAGGAGAACTGGTGGCGGTGTCGATAGCCCACTCTCCCGCCCATGCCGAGACCGAGGCGGACCGCAGCGAGTCCGCCGAGGCGGCCCGCCGCTACCTGGAGTCGACCTTCGCCGAAATCCGCGACCGGGCCGAGCGCGCGGGGGTCGATGCCCGGCAGGAGGTGATCGAGGGCGAGGATCCCACCGAGGCGTTGGTCGGCCACGCCCACGAGCACGGCTTCGACCTGATCGTCGCCGGGCACCATCACGAGCGACGGGTGGGGCGGATGCTCCTCCGCGGGGTGCCCGAGGGCCTGGTCGAGAGCTCGCGCGTCCCGATCCTCATCGTCACGGAGCCGGATTGACCGATGGGACGAGATCGACGCGAGTTGGCCGCGATCTTCGCGGGAGGGGCACTGGGCACTCTGGCGCGGGCCGGGCTTGCCGAAACCCTTCCGCATGCGGTCACCTCCTGGCCTTGGCCGACCTTCATCGTCAACGTCGTCTCGGTCTTCATGCTCGGGTACTTCGTCACCCGACTGCAGGAGCGCCTGCCGCTCTCGAGCTACCGGCGGCCCTTCCTCGGCACCGGCATCTGCGGCGGCCTCTCCACCTTCTCGACGATGCAGGTGGAGGTCGTGAAGATGATCGACGCCGGCGCGATCGGCCTGGCCACCGGCTATGTGGCGGCGAGCGTCGCGGTCGGCCTCTTCGGCATCCACTTCGCCACCTCCGCGGTGCGCCGGCTGAGGTTGCGCGGATGAGCGTGCTCGTCTGGGTGGGGGTCGCCTTCCTGGGCGGGGTCGGGGCCTGCGGGCGCTTCCTTCTCGACTCCAACGTGGCCTCGCGCTCTCCCTGGGCCTTCCCGCTGGGGACCTTCGTGGTCAACATCTCGGGTGCCTTCGTCCTCGGTCTCCTCTCGGGGATCGCGCTCGAGGGGAACGCCGAGCTCCTCGCAGGCACGGCGACGATCGGCTCCTACACGACGTTCTCCACCTGGATGCTCGAGACCCATCGGCTCGGTGAGGACGAGGAGCGGTTTCCGCTGGTCCTGAACGTGGTCGCCAGCCTCGCCGTCGGGATCGGGGCAGCGGCACTCGGACGCACGATCGGAGGTGCGCTGTGAACGGCTCGGTCTCGGTCGACCAGGACTCGCTCAAGTTGACCACCTACTTCGGAGAGCGCGATCGTCTCGACGGTGAGCTGGTCGCCGACCGGTTGCTGGATCTCTACGGAAAGGCGAAGGTGGAGACCAGCATCCTGATGCGAGGGACGGAGGGCTTCGGCCTGAAGCATCACCTCCGCACCGACCGGCTCCTGAGCCTCTCCGAAGATCTGCCCCTCGTCTCGGTCGCCGTCGATACCCGGGAGAGGATCGAGGGTGTCCTCGACGACGTGGTCGCGCTGAAGCGGAAGGGCCTGATGACGCTCGAGCGCGCCAGGCTGCTCAGCGGTGAGATCGGCGAGGCCTCGCTCCCCGAGGAGCTCCACGAGGCGACCAAATTGACGATCTACGTCGGCAGGCAGGAGCGCGTCTACCGGGCGCCTGCCTTCATGGCGATCTGCGATCTCCTCTACCGGCGTGGCATCGCGGGCGCGACGGCGTTCCTGGGGGTCGACGGGACGGTGCGAGGGGAGCGGGCGCGTGCCCGCTTCTTCGCTCGCAACCGAGACGTGCCGATGATGGTGATCGCGGTCGGCGAGGGCGAGCGCATCGCCCATGTCCTGCCGGAGCTCGGCGGCCTTCTGCGGCATCCGCTCCTCACCCTCGAGCGGGTCCGTGTCTGCAAGCGCGACGGGGAGCTGATCGAGCGCCCCCATGCGCTGCCGATCAAGGACGAGCATGGCTTCGAGATCTGGCAGAAGCTGATGGTCTACACGTCGGAGTCCGCCAAGCACGACGGGCACCCGATCCACACCGCCCTGATCCATCGCCTGCGTGAAGCGGGCCTCTCCGGGGCGACCGCGCTGCGAGGCATCTGGGGGTTCCACGGCGACCACGCACCGCACGGGGACCGGGCCCTTTCGTTGGCGCGGCATGTTCCGGTGACGACGATCGTCGTCGACAAACCCGACCGGATCGCGGCGGCCTTCGACATCGTCGACGAGTTGACCGCGGAGCGGGGGCTCGTCACCAGCGAGATGGTCCCGGCAATGACCACGATCCACGAGGACGAGAGGCGCGGCGGCCTGCGGCTCTCACGCCACCGCTTCTGACGGATACGAGTACGACAAGGGCGCCGACGACAAGATCGTCTGTGTGCCTACACACGATCCCCGGTTGTCGCCTCTAACCCGTATTCCGGGCGCCGATGATCCAGGTCGAGGCCGGAGCCCAGACCCCGTCGGGCCCGTCGAAGTCGGCGATCGCGGACCGGATTTCGGCGGCGATCGTGAGCCTCAGGTCATCGGCCGGGTCCTCCCGGCCCCGCAAAGCGGCCGCCGCCGGGCCGAGCGCCAGGTTGAACTCGACCGCTGCGTCGAGGTCGTGACCGAGCTTGACCGGCAGGTCGCAGCGGCGCAGCGTGATCGCCTCGAAGCCGGCGAGCTTGAGTTGTTCGCTGACCACGTCGGCATCCGCCATCGAGAACGGACCCGGCCCGGGGGTCGGATCGCCGGCCGGGTCGGCGGGCTCGAGGTACTTCTCGACCACCTTCTCGGCGCGATGGGCCCACTCGTTGTCGGGCTTGCGCCGCCAGACGACGGCGGTCAGGAGCCCACCGGGCCGCAGCGCGGAGCGCACGTTGCGCAGGGCCGCGACCGGGTCGGCGAAGAACATGATCCCCATCCTCGAGAAGGCGTAGTCGAAGGGCCCTCCGAGGTCCGCGGTCTGGACGTCATCGACCCTGAACTCGACGTTGGTGACCCCGTCGGCCGCCGCCTCGCGGCGCGCCACCTCGATGAACGGGGGCGAGAAATCGGTGCCGACGGCGAGACCCTCGGCGCCGACCAGCTCGGCCAGGCGCCTGGTCGTCTCACCGAAGCCACAGCCGAGGTCGATGACGTGAGCGCCCCGCGCAGGCGGGTCACCGGCGATCGCCGCCTCACCGTGGGCGCCGGCCCCTTCGGCGACGAGCGACCGGTACCTGAGGAAGGTCTCGAAGAGCGGTCCGCTCCAGGCCTCCGCCGCCTCGACGTTCTCGGCGTCCACACCCGTGGTGTCGATGGTCCGCTTCACGTCCGATTCCTCACCCCGATCCTAGGGCCCGCGAGCCGCCTCGGAGGTCATCTTCCCGATCGACGGCGCCCGAGAGCGAGTCGGTGATATCAATCGCATCGTGGCGGTCTGGACGGTGAAGGGAGGCAGGCACGGGGAACGGGACGAAAGGTGCCTGGACCACGGGGTCATCGGCGGGGGTTGGGAAAAGATCCCTGATCTGAGCGGTGTCGGATCGAAGGAGGACCTGGCCGTCGTCTGTGAAGAGGCGGAGCCGGAGTGGTCGCCGAAGACCCGGTCGAACTACGTCGGCCAGCTGTGGTCCCTGAGAGAGCGGATGCAGGACGGCGAGCTCGTCGCCCTGCCACTGAAGACCTCCGGCACCGTCGCGATCGGTCGGATCAAGGGCCCCTACACCTATCGCGACGATCTGGGCGCCGATTTCATGCACACCCGAGGCGTCGAGTGGCTTGCCAAGGAAGTCGAAAGAGACAGCTTCGACCAGGATCTCCTGTACTCCTTCGGAGCTTTTCTCACGATCGGCAGGGTGCAGCGAGAGAACGCCGAGGCGCGGATCCTCAAGGCGATCGGCCAGGGCTCGTCGATCGCGACGCCGGGTCCCGAAGCTGGGGACGACGAGGCGCCGGGTACCGAGGAGGCGATCGATCCCGCGCAGTTGGCCCGCGAGCAGATCCGCCAGCGGATCAGCCAGACGATCGCCGGTCACGACCTTGCCGATCTGGTCGGCGCGATCTTCGAAGCGAGGGGCTTCACGGTCACCGTCAACCCGCCGGGCGCAGACGGAGGCGTCGACCTGCTGATGGGCTCCGGCCCCACCGGTCACGAGTCCCCGAGGGTGGTAGGTCAGGTCAAGACCGGACAGGCGGACATCGGCGTGTTCCGGGCGACGTACGGCCTGAAGGGACACATGGGGGCCGACCAAGGACTGCTCGTCGCCTGGGGTGGGTTCAAGGGGACCGTCCGGAAGGAGGCGCGTGACCGTCACTTCTCGATGCTTCTATGGGACGCCAACGATCTCCTCGACGCCCTCTTCGAGTCCTATGACTCGATCCGGGACGACATCCGATCCAAGCTGCCCCTTCAGCGCGCCTGGGTGCTCGTGCAGGGCGGGAGCTAGGGCGCGCCGGGCCGTCCAGGCCGGGCGTGGTGGCGGTCAGACCGCCTTCGTCCCGAAGAAGATGGTCGCCGCAAGGGCCACCGCGAACAGGAGGAACTGGACCCTTGCGGGCCACGCGACGGAACCTTCGTCGATGGACGGGACCTCCTTTTCGTCGAGCGATCCCGTCATGCCCATCAGTGCCATGATGCCGCCCACGATCGAGAGCAGATAGAGGAGCCAGGCTATCTCGATCCACTTGTGCGCAGATGCGGGAGCGTGCTTGGCGACATCGTTCAAGAAGGTGATCGTGATCGTGATGATCCCGGTCGCGAGCGTGATCAGGAGTTTCGTCAGGTCCTGGGCAAAATCGAATGCCTTTGCGGTTCGCTCTGCAGTAGTCATCAGAAAGGCCACCATTTGTCGCTCACAAGGATCGACGTGAGTCCCTCCGCCGCGACCACGGCCTCTCCGGACGAGAGGAGCATCATGCGTCCTTTCGCCTCCGCCAACAGACTGCGGAGGTGTCGTTCGGCCAAGGCCACGTCGTCCGCATCGGTGCGATTTGCGGCTCGCATGGTCGCGACGCCGCTCTCGATCTTGGCCGTCAGCAGCGCTTCTGCGGATGACTCGAGTGCATAGGGGAGGGCCGCGACCTGCTGGTCTGCGATTGCCTGGAGTCGATCTTGGAGTGGGTCGCCCGCCATGAGGTGAGCACAATAATCATGGACTTATCGAATAGTCAATGTCCCCTATGCGAAAATGTCACCGCCAGAGGTCGCGGCGGAGGATCGCGTTGCCGCGCTCGAGCTGATCGATCGTGGCCCCGGAGACGGAGCGCGTCTGCGTTTCGCGGTTGATACGGGCCTGGACCTCGCGGTGCGATCTGTTGGTGCGGCGGGCGACCTTGGCGACCAGGCGGCTGCGCTCGGCGCGCAGGCGCTCTCGGGTCGCGTAGGCGGACTCGCGCGCCGGCCCGGCGTCCTCGGGCGCCGCCGCGGGCCTGGGGGGAGCGCTCGCCTTCTTCGCCGCCGGCGGGTCGTCGGTCGGGAAGAGCTGCAGGGTGGTCTCGCTCATGATCGCCTCGTCCAGTTCGGCGCCGCCTGAGCTGAGCGCGGCGAAGCCGCCGCCTGGCTCGCCGGGCTCCGGGGCGGGGTCATCCATCTCCTCTTCCTCCTCGCCGGGAGAGAGGTCGAGGGCGTGGCGGCGCTCCAGCTCGATCTCGTGGGCCAGCGCCTTCAGCCGGGGGTCGGCCGGCATCAGCAGGTAGCTCATCTGGCGGCGGTGCCCGCCTGGGGTAGTCCGGATGAAGCGACCGACCACCTGGCGGAAGAAGAGCTCGGTCCGGGCCGCCGTCGCGTAGACGCCGACCCGCAGGCGGGGGATGTCGACTCCCTCGGAGACCATCAGGACCGAGACCAGCCAGCGCCGGTCGGAGGAGGCGAAGTCGGCGATGCGCCTTCCCGCGGCGGGCTCGTCGCTCATCACCAGCTCCGGCCGCTCCCCCGCGATCGCCCCGAGCCGCGCCACGATCGCCCGTGCGTGATCCTGGTCTGAGGCGATGACCAGGCCGCCCGCGTCGGGGTGGCCTCCGGCCCGCACCTCGCTCAGCCTGGCGTCGGCGTCGTGCAGCACCTCGCCCATCCACTCGCCTTCCGGACTCAGCGCCGTGCGCAGCCGCCGCGCCGCCTCCGCCGCCGGCAGGACGAGGTCGAAGTCGGCGCTGCGCAGCCGACCGTCCGAGACCCACTCCATCTCGCCGTCGTAGGGCAGGAAGGTGATCGGGCGGCAGACACGGTCGACCAGCGCCTGCGGGTAGCCGTAGACGTAGTCGGCGCGGCTGAGCCCGTCCTCGTCGTAGGCGATCCAGGGGATCGCCGAGTTGTCGGACCGGAACGGGGTGCCGGAGAGGAGCAGGCGGAAGCGGGCGCCGTCGAAGGCGCGGCGGGCCCGCAGCCCCCAGGCCGCCTGGTCTCCCATGTGGTGAGGCTCGTCGGCGATCAGGAGGGTCGGCCGGCGGCCCGCGGCCTGCCGATGGGTATCCGGCCCGGCCGCGATCGTCTGGTAGGTGACGGCGACGCCGTGGAAGTCGGCCGACTCTGGCCCGTCCGAGTTCGGCCGGTTCGGCTCCAGGTCGATGCCGTAGCGCGCCGCGTCGGCGGCCCACTGGCGGCAGATGTGGGTGGTCGGCCCGGCGACGACGACGCGCGAGACGAACCCGGCGCTCAGCATGCGATGGGCGATGTGGAGGCCGAAGGTGGTCTTGCCGGCCGCCGGCGTGGCCGAGGCCAGGAAGCTGGTGCCGGTGTGCGCCCGCACCGCCTCGGTCGCCTCCTTCTGCCAGGAGCGGAGCGGTCGGGCGTGGGGCCAGTCCGGAAGCGATCGGGTGGGCGCCTCGCGGCCGACCGGTTGCTGGGAGGCGTCGTACAAGGGCGCGGAACGATAGGGCCGCCCGCGGCGGAGGCGCCGGACCTTGAAGAGGCCGAAGATCGCCGACCGATCGGGAGTTCCTTGCCGAAGGACGGCCGGCGTGAAAGATTGGCCCCGTCTCGTCCTCCAGTCGATCCAAGGAGGACAAAGGATGCAGAGGCTTCGAGGAACGTTGACCTATGGGAACGTGGTCGCCACGCTGGCGCTGTTCCTGGTCCTGACCGGCGGCGCCGCCTACGCGGCCTCCCAGTTGGGGAAGAACAGTGTCGGCACCAAGCAGCTGAAGAAGGGTGCGGTCACGCAGGAAAAGATCTCGAGCGCCGCGCAGGCGGCCTTGAAGGGCGCCCAGGGTCCACGCGGAGAAGCCGGTCCGAAGGGCGACCAGGGACCCCAAGGCAAAGAAGGCCCGAAGGGCGAACCCGGGCCTTCGACGGGCGCGGCAGGTGGCGATCTCAGCGGCAACTACCCGGACCCTTCTATCGCGTCCGGCGCGGTGAAGACCTCGGACTTCGCCGCCTCGGCCGTCGCTCCCGAAGCGACGAAACTCGGCGGCGAGGAAGCCTCGGCGTTCCTGCCGAGCGGGAACGTCCAGCAGATCGCCTTCAACCCGATCTGCGAAACGTCGGGCAGCACGGGGTGCACCGCCCAGATCATGAATCTGGGTGGCGTGACGATGACCGCGACCTGCGGCACCGGGGTCGCCGGCGAAAACAGGATCAAGCTCGAAACCGCTGAGAGCCTCGGCGTCTCGACCAACTTCGCCTTCATCGGCACGGCAGCGGGCGGCACGCCCCATGCCGGGGGGTTCGGGATAGCCGGGACGATCCTCAACTCCACCGCCTCGCAGGAAGCGAACATCGGCACCGTCGTCTTCGCGGGCCAGAGCAACACGGTCACGGTCTCCCTGCAGGCGTATTCGTCACGCGTCTTCACCGGCGAAAGCGTCTGCCAGGTCTACGGCACCGCCGTGCTGGCGACCTGAGCCGCGGGGTTCACCGGACATTTGCTTGCCGGCGGTGCCCCGGGGGTAGCCTCGGGGCACCGCCACGCAAGCGAGGAGAGAGCGATGCCCTACGTCACCGTCGGAACCGAGAACAGCGCCGAGATCAAGCTCCATTACAACGACCACGGCTCCGGCAGGCCGATCGTCCTGATCCACGGCTACCCGCTCGAAGGCAACTCCTGGGAGAAACAGGAGCCGGAGCTGCTGGCCGCCGGCCGGCGGGTGATCAGCTACGACCGCCGCGGCTTCGGCAAGTCGAGCCAGCCGACCGTCGGCTACGACTACGACACCTTCGCCGCCGACCTGAAGGCGCTGCTCGACCACCTGGCGCTGGACGAGGACGTGGTCCTGGCCGGTTTCTCGATGGGCACCGGTGAGGTGACCCGCTATCTCGGCACCTACGGCTCGGCGGGGATCGGCAAGGCGGTGCTGCTCGGCGTCATCCCGCCCTTCGTGCTGAAGACCGACGACAACGAGAAGGGCGTGCCGGGCGAGGTCTTCGAGGGGATCAAGGCGACGATCGAGAAAGACCGCTACCTCTGGTTCGAAGAATTCTTCAAGAACTTCTTCAACACCGACGAACTGGCGCCGGAGAGGATCGGCGACGCGGCGCTCGCGGCGCACTTCCAGGTCGCGGTCGGCATGTCCCCGTACGCCACCTATGCCTGTGTCGACACCTGGCTGACCGATTTTCGTGACGACCTGCCGAAGATCGACATCCCGACGTTGGTGATCCACGGCGAGAAGGACCGGATCCTGCCGTTCGAGTCGACCGCGGCGCGGCTGCGCGACGAGAACCTGATCGCCGACCTCGAGTTCCTCGAGATCAAAGGCGGCCCCCACAACATCGGCTGGACCTTCCCCGAGGAGGTCAACCCGGCGCTGCTGGCGTTCCTCGCCAAGTAGGTTCTCCTCATGGTCGAGCGGATCGAGGAGATGCCGGCCGGGACGATCGGCTTCAAGGTGGTCGACGAGCTGACCGGCGACGACTACCGGGGGAAGATCGAGCCCGCGCTGGCGGCGGCGGCCGAGGCGGGGGAGGTGCGCCTCCTCTTCGAGATCGACTCCGGCTTCGGGATGGACGCGGGCGCGGTGATCGAGGACGCGAAAACCGGCGTGAAACTCGGCCTCGGCCACATGAAGGCGTGGAAGCGGACCGCGGTCGTCACCGATGTCGACTGGATCCGCAAAGGGATCAAGGCCTTCGGCTTCATGACGCCGGGTGAGGTCCAGGTCTTCGATCCTGCCGATCTCGGCGCCGCCAAGATCTGGGTCGCCGAGTAGCCGGGGTAGAAAACTGGCTGCGCAGCCGGCACAATGCCGGCGATGCCGAGGGAGAGGAAGTACGACCTGGCGCTGTTCGGGGCGACCGGGTTCACCGGCGGTCTGACCGCCGACTACCTCGCCGCCAACGCCCCCGACGGCCTGCGCTGGGCGCTGGTCGGCCGCAACCGGGCGAAGCTCGAGGCCGTCGCCGCGCGTCTTGCCGCCGCCGCCCCTGACGCCCCCGCGCCCGACCTGCTCGAGGCCGACGCCGCCGACCGGGCGGCGCTCGCCAGGGTCGCCGAGGCGACCGCCGTGGTGATCACCACGGTCGGCCCCTACGCGCTCTACGGCGGGCCGCTGGTCGCCGCCTGCGCGGCCGCCGGCACCGACTACGTCGATCTCACCGGCGAGCCCGAGTTCGTCGACCGGATGTGGCTGGAGTACGACGCGACCGCCCGTCGGACCGGCGCGCGGCTCGTCCACTGCTGCGGCTTCGACTCGATCCCCCACGACCTCGGCGCCTGGTTCACGGTCAAGCAGCTGCCCGAGGGCGTCCCGTTGCGGGTCGACGGCTACGTGCGGAGCAACGCCCAATTCTCCGGCGGCACCTACCACTCGGCGATCAACGGCTTCGCCCGCGGTCGCCAGACGATCGCCGCGGCGCGCGCCCGCCGCGACGCCGAGCCGCGCCCCGCCGGGCGCAAGATCCACTCGGCGCCTGCACGCATCCGCCACCAGGAGGAGCTCGGCGGCTGGACCGCGCCGCTGCCGACGATCGACGGCTCGATCGTCCGCCGCTCGGCCGCCGCGGTCGAGCGCTACGGGCCCGACTTCTCCTACGGCCACAATCTCATCGCCCGCCACCTGGCCACCGTCGCCGGCGGTGCGGCGGTGGTCGGCACGGTGGCCCTCCTGGCGCCGATCCCGCCGACCCGCAAGCTGCTGCTGAAGGCGAAATCGCCGGGGGAGGGGCCGAGCGAGGCGACCCGGGCCGGCAGCTGGTTCAAAGTTCGCTTCGTCGGCGAGGGGGGCGGTGAGCGCGTCGTCACCGAGGTCTCGGGCGGCGACCCGGGCTACTCGGAGACGGCCAAGATGCTCGCCGAGAGCGGCCTCTGCCTCGCCTTCGACGAGCTCCCCGAGGGCGGTGGCCAGCTGACGACCGTTGCATCGATGGGTGACATGCTTCTCACAAGGCTGCAGGCGGCCGGGATAGCGTTCCGGGTGCTGGAGAGCAGTGGAGGGGCCGCCGCGCCCGAGTCGCGGTCACCGACCGAGGAGAGAGTGTGAATCCAGAGACCCTTGCCGAGAGCCCGACCACCGGGCCCGGCCCGAGCGAGCCGGAGCGCCTCGACGTCCTGATCGTCGGCGCCGGCATCTCCGGGATCGGCGCCGCCCACAACCTGCAGCGCAACTGCCCCGGCAAGAGCTACGCGATCCTCGAGGCGCGGGAGGCGATCGGCGGCACCTGGGACCTCTTCCGCTACCCCGGCATCCGCTCCGACTCCGACATGCACACGCTCGGCTACCGCTTCCGTCCCTGGACCGCGGCGAAGGCGATCGCCGACGGCGAGTCGATCCTCGAATACGTGCGCGAGACCGCCCGCGAGGCCGGGATCGACCGCAAGGTGCGCTTCGGCCACCGGGTCGTGAGCGCCTCCTGGTCGAGCGAGGAGGCGCGCTGGACCGTGGTCGCCGAGCGCGCCGACGGCTCCGCGGCGACGATCTCCTGTGCCTTCCTGATGGGCTGCACCGGCTACTACCGCTACGACGAGGGATACAGCCCGGAGTTCCCGGGGATCGAGGACTTCGAGGGGCGCGTCATCCACCCCCAGCACTGGCCCGAGGAGGCCGCTTACGAGGGCAAGCGGGTGGTCGTGATCGGCAGTGGCGCGACCGCGGTGACGCTGGTCCCGGCGATGGCGCCGGACGCCGCCCACGTGACGATGCTGCAGCGCTCGCCCAGCTACGTGATCTCGGTCCCCGGCGAAGACCCGATCGCCGAGGCGCTCCGCAAGGTGCTGCCGGCGCGCGCCGTCTACCCGATCGTGCGCTGGAAGAACGTGCTGATGCAGTCGCTGATCTACCGGCTCTCGCGCACCCGCCCCGGTCTGATCAAGAAGCTGCTGCGCAAGGGCGTGGTCAACGCGCTGCCGGCCGGCTACGACGTCGACACCCACTTCAAGCCGAAGTACAACCCCTGGGACCAGCGCCTCTGCATGGTGCCCGACGGCGACCTGTTCAAGGCGCTGTCCGACGGCAGCGCCGAGATCGTCACCGACCGGATCGAGCGCTTCACCGCGACCGGGATCAAGCTCGAGTCGGGCCGCGAGCTGGAGGCCGACGTGGTGGTCACCGCGACCGGGCTCAAACTGCTCTTCCTCGGCGGGCTGACGCTCGAGCTCGACGGCGAGGAGGTCGACCAGTCACAGCTGATCGCCTACAAGGGGATGATGTTCGACGGCGTCCCCAACCTCGCCTTCACGATCGGCTACACCAATGCCTCGTGGACGCTGAAGGCCGACCTCGTCGCCGAATACCTCTGCCGGCTGCTCAACCACATGGACGCCGGCGGCTACGACATCTGCGTCCCGCAGCTGACCGATCCGGGCGTCACCCCGGAGCCGATCCTCGACTTCACCTCGGGCTACGTGCAGCGCTCCCTCGCCGAGCTGCCGAAGCAGGGCTCGAAAGAGCCGTGGAAACTGCGCCAGAACTACGCCGTCGACCTCCGCAAGCTGCGCTTCGGCCCACTCGAGGACGGCGCGATGCAGTTCCGGCGCCGCGTCCCGGCGCCGCCACGCGTCCCCGCCTAGGCGGGGTCGTCGGGAACCGCTGCGGCCGCCCGCGCCGCCGGGCGGCCCAGGAGGGCGGAGCCGAGCAGCGCGAGGCCTCCCATCACGGGCAGCGGCAGGGCGGTCGAGATCGCGGCCAGGCCGCCTCCCGCCAGTCCCGAGAGCCCCTCGGCGCCGACCTGGACCGATTGATTGATGCCCAGCGCGTGGCCTTGCTCGGCCGGGCCGACCGCATCGGAGACGATCGCCGCCATCGAGGGGAGGCAGATGGCGAGTGCCAGCGCGCAGGCGAAGAGGGTGAGCCAGAGCGCGCCTTCGGGACGAGGGACGACCACCAGCGCGAGGCAGACCGCCAGCGCGGCGCCGAATCGCACGGTCAGCCGCCGTGGGTCCATCCGCCTCGACAGGAACCCGACCAGGAAGAGGTTCGCGACGACGATCGGCACGGCGACCCAGGCGATGAACTCCGACTCGCGCGAGATGCCCATCCCGAAGTGGTCCACCAGGTACATCGGGTAGACGCGGAAGAAGCCGAAGATGGCGAGGTAGAGGGCGAAGTTGGCGGCGAAGATCGGTCGCAGGCGCCCCCTCGTGAAGGCGGCCCCGGCGTTGCGGATCGCGGCGCCGAGACCGAGCGGAGCCGAAGGGTCGGGTGCGTGGGTCTCGCTAAAGACGGTCGCCGTGAGGCCGAGCGTCCCGAGCAGCAGGGCGGCGACGAAGAGGAACGGGATCGGTGCGGAGAACCAGCTGACGACACCGGGGTCGGCGAGCTTGCCGCCGGCCAGTGGTCCGACCACGTAGGCGAGACTGGAGCTGAGGTAGACGTACCCGAACAGGCGGCTCCGCTCCGCCGCCGGCGCGACGTCGGCGATCGCGCTCTGGGCGATCGCGATGTTTGCCTCCGACAGACCGGCCAGCAGGCAGGCGACGGCGAGCAGGGCGAGGCTACGCAGGTGGAGCGCCAGTGCCATCAGCGCGTAGAAGGCGGCGCTCGCGCCGAGCGAGACGAGCAGGACCGGGCGGCGGCCGAGCCGGTCCGAGAGCGAGCCGAGGATGGGCGCGCCGAAAAACTGGGCAAGTGGGTAGACCGCGAGCAGCGCGCCGAGGACCAGGGTCCGAGTGGAGGTCGAGCTGTCGGCTGGCACGAGGCCGCCGCCACTCAGCAGGAGCGGCGTGAACACCGTGATCATCAGGCTGTAGCCGACGAATCCGATGAAGACGACGACATAGAGCGGCAGCACCCTCTCGAACGACTTCATCGCCCGGGTAATCTAGGCGCCATGGACGACCAGCAAGTACTCGACCGCATCGACAAGCTCGTCAAGGAAGAGGAGGAACTCCTTCACCGCCATGAGGGCGAGGGCCTGGGCGATGACGAGCATGCCCGCCTCGAAGAGATCAAGTTGCAGCTCGACAAGACCTGGGACTATCTGCGCCAGCGCCGTTCCCTGCGCGAGGCCGGCGACGACCCGGATGAGGCGAGCGAACGCGACGGCGGCACCGTCGAGGACTACGGCACGGTGACGCCTTACGACGACACCGACGCCGACGCGCCGGAGTAGGACGCCTCGACCCCCGCGGCAAGGGGGACGCTCTAAGCTCTGCCGCCGACCTGGCGCCTTGGCGGAGTGGCTACGCAGCGGCCTGCAAAGCCGTTTACACCAGTTCGATTCTGGTAGGCGCCTTACGCTCTGGCAGGCAATTTTCGGCTTGCTGGAGCGGCTTGCGGGGCCTGGACCTCGTCCGGCTGAATCCGGCTGTTGCCGGTTACCTCCGTGTAAAACTGGCCCATCACTGGCCCACGGATTTTCAGCCATGACGCCGGCCGGGAAAAAGCGGCCGGTCGGACCATGCCGGATTCGTTGTAGAAGCGCTCGGCGGACGGCCGATCCGTAGTGATCCGCAGCCATCTCGTCGGGGGAAG
>DATJWW010000003.1:0-44938 GCA_035500835.1 Solirubrobacterales bacterium
CTACGACGACTGGGAGCTCTGCCTCGTCGACGACGGGTCCAAGCAGCCCCATGTGCGCGAGATCCTCGACCGCGCCGCCCGCACCGAGGCCCGGATCAGGGTCTCCTACCGCGCCGAGAACGCCGGAATCGTGCCGACCTCCAACGCCGCCCTGGAGATGGCGCGGGGCGAGTTCGTCGCCCTCCTCGACCACGACGACGCCCTCCACCCGGACGCCCTGTCGCTCGTCTCGGCGGCGATCGACCGCGCCCCCGAAGTCGACTACGTCTACACCGACGAGGACAAGGTCGACCTGATCGGGATCCACTCGGGCGCCTTCTTCAAGCCCGACTGGTCGCCGGAGCGGATGCGGACCCAGATGTACACCTGCCACTTCAGCGTCCTGCGCCGCTCGCTGGTCGAAGAGGTCGGCGGCTTCGACGCCGAGTTCGAGGGCTCCCAGGACTGGGACCTGGTCCTCAAGGTGACCGAGCGGGCGCGCGCCGTCGCCCACGTGCCCCGCATCCTCTACCACTGGCGGATGCTCGAGACCTCGGCCGCCGGCGGCGGCGAGGCGGCCAAGCCCTACGCCTTCGAAGCCGCGGTGCGCGCGGTCCAGGCCCACTGCGACCGGATCGGGTTGCCGGCGGTGGTCGAGCGCGACGCCGCCGACCCCGGCGTCCTGCACCTCAAGCAGGCCCTCCGAGAGAGGCCGCTGGTCAGCATCGTCATCCCGACGGCGGGGACGCGCCGGGAAGTCCGCTTCGAGGAGGTCGTCCTGGTCGAGCACTGCGTGCGGAGCATCGTCGAGCGCTCGACCTACCAGAACTACGAGATCGTCTGCGTCGTCGACGCCGGCACCGACCTGGCGACGATCGAGCGGCTGCGCGAGATCGCCGGCGAGCGGCTGCGCGTCGTCGCCTTCGAGGAGGAGTTCAACTTCTCGGCGAAGATCAACCTCGGCGCGATCCACAGCTCCGGCAAGTACCTGCTGCTGCTCAACGACGACATCGAGGTGACCACCGCGGACTGGATCGAGCGGATGGTCATGTACTGCGCCCAGGACGGCGTCGGCGCCGTCGGCGGCCGCCTGCTCTGGGGCGACGGCCGGCTCCAACACGTCGGGATCGGCTTCGACGGCGGCCTGCCCGGGCATGCCTACTACGGCTTCCACGGCGACTACAACGGCTACGCGAACGCGGTCGTGATCGCCCGCAACTGCCTCGCGGTCACCGGCGCCTGCCTGATGACGCCGAAGGCGGCCTTCGAGGAGGTGGGCGGCCTGACACCCACCCTGCCGCTCAACTTCAACGACGTCGACTTCTGTCTCAAGCTCTACGCGAGCGGTCGCCGGATGATCTACGACCCCGACCTGATCATGCTCCACTTCGAGTCCTCGACCCGCGACCCGGAAGTGAAGGCCTGGGAGGAAGACGGCCTGACCGACCGCTGGTCGCACCTGGTCGCGGCCGACCCCTACGGGAACCCCAACATCAGCCACGGGCTACCGCGGCTGGGCTCCTACTTCTCCTGGGTCAGGCGGCGGCCGCCGGATCCCCGCCGCCGCCTCTCGGCGATGCGGTAATCGCCGCGGCTGAGCACGTTCTCGAGCCAGACGTAGAGGACTATGAAGAGGTAGCGGCTGCCCATCTCTTTCATCTTCAGCTTCGCCTCGCCGGAGGTGCGGTTGGTCCAGGAGGTGGGGACGACGGCGAAGTTGTGGCCGCGGACGATCGCCTTGAGGGGGAGCTCGACGGTCAGGTTGAAGTGCTTGGAGAGGAGCGGCTGGACGGTCTCGATCACCTCGCGCCGGTAGGCCTTGAAGGCGTTGGTGGTGTCGTTGTAGCGGTGGCGGAAGAGGAGGCGGATGAACTGGTTCGCCAGGCGGTTGATGAAGAGCTTCAGGGGCGGGTAGTCGTGGATCTCGGCGCCGGGCATGAAGCGGGAGCCGAAGGCGCAGTCCCAGCCCTCTTCGAGTAGCTGGGCGTAGCGGAGCAGGTCGCGGGGGTCGTCGGAGGCGTCGGCCATGACGATCGCCACCGCGTCGCCCGCGAAGACGTCGAGACCGGCGCGGATCGCGTTGCCGAAGCCGCGTTCGTAGTGGGACTTGTGGACGCGGACGCGCGGGTTCTGGGTCGCGATCGCCGCGATCACCGCTTCGGTCGAGTCTTCGGAGTCGTCGTTGACGACGACGATCTCGTAGTCGATCTCGGCCCCCTCCAGGGTGGTGACCAGCCCTTCGACGGTGCCGCCGACCGACCCCTCCTCGTTCTGGGCCGGCATCACCACCGAGAGCCTCATGTCGGGTTCGCCGTCCAGCGCTCGACGTTCTGCTCGTACATCTCCTGGAGGATCTCGTCGATCCCATAGCGGAGCTCGAAGTCCGGGTAGTCGGCCTGGAACGGCGCCAGGTCGGAGATCCACCAACGGTGGTCGCCGATCCGCGGCTCCTCGCCCATCTCCCAGGAGAGCTCCTTGCCGGAGACGCGCTCACAGACCTCGATCGCCTCCAGCATCGAGCAGTTGGAGAAGCGGCCGCCGCCGATGTTGTAGACGGCGTGCGGGCGCGGCGCCTTGCGGAACTCGTCGAAGGCGGCGATCAGGTCGGCGCTGTGGATGTTGTCGCGGACCTGCTTGCCCTCGTAGCCGAACACCGTGTAGTGGGTGCCGGTGACCGTGCACTTCATCAGGTAGGCGAGGAAGCCGTGCAGCTTGGCCCCCGCGTGCTGCGGGCCGGTCAGGCAGCCGCCGCGGAAGCAGACGGTCGGCATGTCGAAGTAGTAGCCGTACTCCTGCACGAGGAGGTCGGCGGCCGCCTTCGAGACGCCGAACAGCGAGTGGGTCGAGGTGTCGATCGACATGCTCGTATCGATCCCCTTGTAATAGGGGTGATCTTCGGGCAGCTCGAGCCGCTTCTCCAGCGAGAGCAGCGGCAGACGGTTCGGCGTGTCGCCGTAGACCTTGTTGGTCGAGGTGAAGATGAAGGGGGCGTCGATCGCGTGGGCGCGCGCCGCCTCGAGCAGGTTCAGGGTGCCGTTGGCGTTGACCCCGAAGTCGGTCTGCGGCTCGCTCGCGGCCCAGTCGTGGGACGGCTGCGCGGCGGTGTGGATGACCAGCTCGATCGACCCCGCGTGCTCGCGGAAGATCCGCTCGACCTCGGCCGCGTCGCGGATGTCGACGTCCTCCCACCTGAACGAGTCGTGCTCGTCGACCAGCCGCCGGGTGACGTGCGAGGTCGAGGATTCGGGGCCGAAGAAGCGGGCCCGCATGTCGTTCTCGATGCCGACCACGTCGAAGCCCTGGCCGATGAAGTGGTCGACGGCCTCGGAGCCGATCAGGCCCCCGGCCCCCGTGATGATCGCAACGGGCACTGTCCTATCCCTTCTGCTTCGCGGGGGTCTCGATTTCGAGCGCCTCGCTGATCCGCTCCTCGTCGGTGGCGATCCACTGATGGATGTCGGCGAGCACCTGCTCGGCGCTCCGCCGCGGCCGCCACTCGTCGAGCTCGAACAGCCTTGCGCAGTCGGAAAGGTATATGGGGACGTCCCCCTGGCGCGTCTCGGCGACCGGCGCGATCGGCACCTCGTTGCCGGTCAGGCGACGGCAGATCGCGGTCGTCTCGAGCAACGAGAGGCTGCACTCGCGGCCGCCGCCGACGTTGACGGTGCGCCCGTCCCAGGCGGCCGGCTCGAGCAGCTGGCGCTCGACCAGGTCGACCAGATCCTCGACGTGGAGCAGATCGCGCACCTGCTTGCCCTGGCCGCCGAAGCCGATGTAGGAGAGCGGGTTGCCGAAATGGTGGGCCAGCATCCAGTGGGTGAACACCCCCTGGTCGACCTTCCCCATCTGCCAGGGGCCGGCGATGACGCCGCAGCGGTCGATCACGGCGGGGACGCCGAGCGCCGCGCGGTACTCCTCGATCAGCAGCTCGGCGGCGAGCTTGGTGGCGCCGTAGAGGGTGCGCGCGCCCGCCAGCGGGAAGCGCTCGGAGATGCCGGCCTCCGAGACGCCCGGCAGCTCCTGCTCGGCGGCGAGCTCGAAACGGGTCTCGACCTCCTCCAGCCGCAGGTGAACCTGCGGCTCGACCGGGTAGACACGGCTGGTGGAGAGGAAGGCGAAGAAGGCGCCGTCGCGGCGCGCCAGCTCCAGGCAGTTGTAGGCGCCGGTGAGGTTGGTGTGGACGAGATAGCCGGTGTCGCCGTCGACGCCGCTCATCACCGAAGGCTCGGCCGAGCACTCGACCAACGCGTCGATCTGCGGCAGCCCGCCGAGGTCGCCAGGCTCGCGCACGTCGCCGCGGACGAACTCGACCCCGGCCTCCTCGAGGCGCGGCAGGTTCAGTTCCGAGCCGCGGCGATAGAGGTTGTCGAAGGCGACCAGATCCCAGTCCGGGTGCCGGGTGGCGAGCGAGACGGCTAGATTCGAACCGACGAAGCCGGCGCCGCCGGTGATCAGGACCCTGGACATGAATCGCGACGGTATCGGAGAGCCCAGATCGCCCGTCGCGGCGGAGGCGACGCCTGCGCCGGGAGAGGTCCACGTCTGGCGGGTGGAGATCGCCGGCGAGGACCGGCGCGGGGATGCGAGGCACGCCCTCGCCGATATCCTCGCGTCCTATCTCGGAGGGGCCCGGGAGGCGACGATCGAGATCTCGGCCGACGGCAAGCCGCGCCTCGCGGTCGACCCGGAGCGGCTCTCCTTCAACCTCTCGCACTCCGGCGGGCTGGCCCTGGTCGCGATCGCGCCCGGCGGGGTCGAGGTCGGCGTCGACATCGAGCGGCTGCGGCCGCGCCGCGACCCGGCGCGCCTCGCCGCCCGGTGGCTGCCCCCCGCCGACGCGAAGGCGGTCGCGGTGGCGCCCGAGGCCGAGCGCCTGGCCGTCTTCTACGCCGCCTGGACGCGCCACGAGGCCCGCGTCAAGTGCACCGGGGCGGGCCTCGGCGGTCCACCACCTGGTGAGGAGGTCGTCGCCCTGCAACTGGAGATCGACCCCGGCTACGCCGCCGCGGTGGCGTTCGAGGGCATCGGCTGCGCCACGATCGCCGCCGACGCGACCTACGCAGCGGCACGCTCACGCGTCCTGCGAATCCGTGTCCTGAAGCCCCACCGCGGCCACTGACCGCCGGGCCGCCCGAGCGCGGTCGTCCTTTGGCCCGGTAGCCGGGCCTAGGGTCGACCGCGCTGGTGTCAATCCGGGTGCGTTCGCACTTATCGTCGGATAGCGCAGATAACTGCGAACGCGCCGCTCTCTAAGGGCGCGTCTTGCCGCCGGTGATGGCGACGAAGGCCTTCCAGGCAGGCTTCGCCTGGAAGCCGGCGCCGGCCTTGAAGAACCCGACCGAGTCGCAGAAGGTGCACGATTCCGGCAGGTCCTTCCAGCTGAACCAGTCGACCTGTTTCAGGTCGAGCTTGGTGCGGTTGTTCAGCAGGTAGGCATAGGCGGCCTTCAGTTCTTCGACCTGGCCCTGGACGCCGTGCTCGAAGGCGTCGATGTGGAAGTCGTTCTGGGAGCCCCAGCCCATCTCGGTGATGTAGAGCGGGATGCGGTCGTGGGCGGCGATCGTCGCTTCATGGAGTTCTTCGACGATTTCTTCGAGCTCTTCGGTGTCGATCGCGTACGGGTGCAAGGAGACGCCGTCGAAATAGCTCTTGATGCCCGGCACCTTGTAGAGCTGTTCGAGGAACTCGGCGGCGGGCATGCCCCGCTTCGCCCCCGCGGTCGGCCGGCCGAAGAGCCCGGCGAGGATCACCTTGGCGCCCGGCTCGGCCCGTTTCACCACCGGGGTCGAGAGCTTCAGCAGCCGCGCGTAATCGTGCGGACTGACCGGATAGGCGAAGTAGAAGTAGTTCGCCTCGTTCCAGATTTCCCAGGTGCGGATCGGCACCGGCTTCTTGATCGGCGTCAGGCTCGCGCCGGGGAGTTCGTAGACCGGCCCCTTCTTCTCCTTTTCCTTTTCGGCGCGGATCGTCGCGGGCGAGTGTTCGACCCAGAACCGGCCGCCCGGCCCATAGCGTTCGACCGCCGCCTTGACGAACGCCGTCCAGGCCTTGCGCTGGGCCCCGGTCTTGAAAGGCATCGTCGTTTCCTTGCTCGCCACCCATCTCGGCGTGGCGATGAAGAACGGGAGCACTTCGAGCCCCTGTAGCGCGGCCTGTTCGACCACCGGGTCGAAGGCGGCCCAGTTGTAGCCGCCCTTCTTGGTCGGCTGGACCGCGGGCCAGATCAGCGGCGCGCGGATCGCTTCGATCCCACCGGCCTTCATGTACTGGACGTCCTTTCCGGTCAGCGCCGTCTGCGGCACGATGCCGAAGAAGCCCTTCGGCGCGCCAGGGGTCGCGGCGGCCGAGGCGGGGGTCGTCGACTCCTGCGTCAGGAGGTAGATGCCACCGCCGAAGGCGAGGACCAGAAATGCTGCTGCGAGCAGGCGCCTCAAGAGAGCTGGACAGGGTAGCGGTACGGGGAGCGCGTCACGGGCCGTGGCAGTCTTCAACACCGCCATGACGGAGATGTAGCGGTTTTGTCACCGAGCGGCGCGGCGGTCGCGGCGCGGCTGCGAATCAGGAGACGAAGGCGTCGACGACGTCGGCGTCGAGCTTGATCCCGGCCTCTTCCTTGAGGATCGCGATTGCCGCTTCCGACGAGGCGGCCTCGCGGTAGGGACGGCTGGAGGTGAGCGCGTCGTAGCTGTCGGTGACGCCGATGATCCTGGAGCCGAGTGGGATCTCGTCCCCGCGCAGGCCGTCCGGGTAGCCGCTGCCGTCGAGCCGCTCGTGGTGGCAGCGGACGATCGCGGTGATCACGGGATCGTCGAGCGAGGCGACGAGGCGGGCGCCGAAGGCCGCGTGGCGCTTGATCTCGGCGAACTCGCAAGGGGTGAGTCGGCCCGGTTTCTCGAGGATTTCAGGCGAGACGATGATCTTGCCGACGTCGTGGACGAGCGCCGCGCATTCGAGCCGCGTCACCTCGCCGGGCGGCAGGCCGAGGCAGGTGGCGACGAGACGGCTCTGGGCGGCGACCCGTCGCGCGTGATCGCCCGAGCCTGGGACGCGGGCCGCGAGGGCGGTGACCAGTCCTCGCAGCCGCGCGTCCCAGGATGGGCCTGGTCTGGGGGCGCCAAGGGAGGTGGCCCCCACTTGGATCGCGTCTGGGCTGTAGAGCGTCTCCAACATCTTCGTGTGCCCGCCACCGGCCGTTCAGACCGGCAGCGCTCACATTGCAAATATCGCTCGTTCTACTTAATATTTGTATCGAACAGTCGGCGATCTTTGGTATGAATCAAGTTAGGGTTTGCTGAGAAGCTCAAGTTCCGGCCGAAAAGTCCGGCGGTAGGCGGTCGGGCTCGTCGCGGTCGCCCGGCGGAAGTGCAGGCGCAGCGACGCGGTGCCGCCGAAACCGGCCCGCGCGGCGACCTCCTCGATCGGCAGGTCGGACTCCTCGAGCAGCCGGCGGGCGGCGAGCACCCGCTGGGCGAGCAGCCACTGCAGCGGCGTGGTGCCGGTCTCGGCGCGGAAACGACGGGCGAAGGTGCGCGGGCTGACGGCGGCCCGGGCGGCCATCGCCTCGACGGTCAGCGGCTCGGCGAGCCGCTCGCGCGCCCAGGCCCGGGTCGGCTCGAGCGAGCCGTCGTGGTCGGTGGCCCCACCGCCCGGCTCGGCGGCGTCGAAGAACTGCGCCTGGCCGCCCTCGCGGTGCGGCGCCGCGACCATGTGACGGGCGACGCGATCGGCGCAGGCGGCGCCGTGGTCGGTGCGGATCGCGTGGAGGCTGAGGTCGATCCCGGCGCTGAGCCCGGCCGAGGTGAGCACGTCGCCCTCGTCGACGAAGAGCACCTCCGGCTCGACTTCGATCGTCGGGAAGCGGGCCGCAAGCTCCGCGGCCCAACCCCAGTGGGTGGTCGCCCGCCGGCCGTCGAGCAGGCCCGCGTAGGCGAGCGCGAAGGCCCCGGTGCAGACCGACATCACGCGGGCGCCGCGCCGGGCCGCAGCCCGCAGCGCCTCGGTCGTCTCCGCCGGGAGCGGATCGAAGACCCCGAGGTAGCCGGGGACGACGACGGTGTCGGCGCTCCGGAGCGCCCCGAGGCCCGCCTGCACGCCGATCTCGAAGCCGCTGGTCGTCTTCACCGGCGCGCCGTGGGGCGAGCAGGTCGAGAAGGCGTAGTGGGGAGTGCCGTCGACCGCGTGCGCGACGCCGAAGGCCTGGGCCGGAGCGGTCAGATCGAACGCGACCGTCCCCGGCAGACAAAGGGCGACGACGCGATGGCGCTTCTCATCGGTCTCCCGTGGCATGGCAGGAATCTAGCGTAGATTGTCTTTCCTGCCACTGGCGGAAGCGGCCGTGGAGCGCCACCATGGTCGTCATGAACTCCTCCACGAAGGTCTCCATCCTCATCTTCGACGGCATCACCGCGCTCGACGCGGTCGGCCCCTACGAGGTGCTCCGCTCGGTCCCCGGCTGGGAGGTCTCCTTCGTCGGCAAGGAGGCCGGCGAGGTCCGCACCGACGCCGGCAGCCTCGGCCTGACCGCCGACCTCTCCCTTGCCGAAGCCCCGAGCGCCGACATCCTCGTCATCCCCGGCGGGCGCGGCAGCCGACTGCTCCTCGATGACGACGAGGTGCTCGACTGGGTGCGCGAGGTCGACCGGGGCAGCCGCTGGACCGCCTCGGTCTGCACCGGCTCGCTGGTGCTCGGCGCCGCCGGCCTGCTGGCGGGCAGGCGGGCCTCAGGCCACTGGCTCTACCTCGAGCCGCTCCGCGAGTACGGCGCCGACCCGGTCGGCGGCCGCTGGGTGGAGGACGGCAAGCTCCTCACCGGCGGCGGCGTCTCGGCCGGGATCGACATGGCCCTCCACCTGGTCGGGCGCGAGGTCGGCCCGGAAGTCGCCCAGGCGATCCAGCTGGCGATCGAATACGACCCGCAGCCGCCCTTCGACGCCGGCACCCCCGACAAGGCCCCCGCCCCGATCGTCGACGTGGTGCGCGGCGTCGACCGCGCCGACGCGCTCAGCTGACGCGCAGCCGACCTGACGCGCAGCCGCCACGCGTCAGCTGTTCCTTATGCGCCTTATAGGCGCATAAGGAACAGCTAGCCAGCGGTCGCTTCGGCGGGAGCCTCCGGCGCGGCCTTCTGGTGCGCCGCCTTGGCGGCGGCGAGGGTGACGGTCGAGCCGAGGGCGCCGACCGCGAGGGCGGCGAGGGCGGCCCCGGCGCCGGTCTCCTCGGTGCCGAGCACGGCATCGACCGAGAGCGGGCCGGGGCCGCCGTCGACGATCAGCAGCAGCGCCGCGATCAGGGTCAGGTTGAACTCGTAGCCGCCGCCGCTGCTCCAGAAGCCGTTCTTCAGGTGGACGGTGCGGATCGCGGTGATCATCGTCGCGATCAGGGAGGCCGCCGCGGCCGGCGTGAAGGCGCCGAGCGCGATCGCCGCCCCGCCGAGCGTCTCCGACGCCGACGCCGCGTGCGCGTTGGCGCGGGCGGGCGCCAGCCCCAGTTTGCCCATCATCCCGGTGGTCCCCTCGATCCCCGGGCCGCCGAACCAGCCGAACCACTTCTGGGTGCCGTGGCCGATGAAGAGACCGCCGATGGCGAGGCGGGCGAGCAGACGACCGAACTTCATGGTGATACCTCCGGGGGGAAGAGGGAAAGATTGACGGGGAAACTATTATGCCGGACAGCTCAGGCCGGCGTCATCTCGAGTACCCGCCACGGTCCCTCACCGCACATCGGCTGCGTCTCCCCCGCCAGCCACGGTCCCTGCAGATCGGCGTAGTGCGGGCTCGCCGGGTGGCCCGAGACCCCGGTGAATGCCTGCCAACGCGAGCGGTCCGGATCGGTCGGGTCGGCGACCATCCGCCAGCTCGGACCCCAGACCGCGCGGTAGGGATCGTTCGGGTCGTAGGCGATCTGGGCGACCGTCTCCTGGGCCCCACCCGCCCGCAGCCGCCGATTCAGCAGCCGGCGCAGGACCGGGTTGGCGGCGCCGAGCGGGTGCGGGAACTCCATCTCGTGGACGACGCCCCAGCGCCAGGCGTCGGGGTCGGGTCCGAAGCGATCGCCGAGGTCGTCGAGCGCGCCGGCCAGCGCCTCGACCACCAGCTCGTCCCAGGGTCGGCCGATCAGCCCGTCGTCGGCCTCGGCCCAGAGGTCCATCAGGTGCGCGTGCCAGCGCCAGGGCGAGGTGATGTGGGGGCTGAAACCGTTGTCGGCGCGGTCGAGCCAGCGCTCACAGAGATCGCGGTCGCCGATCGCGGCGCGCGCCACCTCGCGGGCGAGGCGCAGGAGGAAGGCCTGGTAGATCGTCCCGGCGATCGTGTCGGGGTCGAGCCGGCCGTCCCAGGCACGCAGCCGCTCGATCGCGGCGCGCTCGCGCTGGCCGGGCGGGTGCAGGCGGGCGAGGCGGCGCGCCGCCTCCAGGCCCGGCAGCGAGAGCAGGTCGGTCTGCATCTCCTGGAAGCCGTCGAGGTCGTGGACCTTGCGCTCCGCGAGCAGTTCCTCGATCCGCCGGGCGCGGAAGCCGTCGAGCCACTCCGAGGTGATGTGGTGCGGATAGTCGTCGCCGACGATCCGGTTGTTGGCGGTCACGAGGTACCCCGACTCGGGGTCGACGACCGCGGGCAGCTCGTCGTAGGGCACCGTCCCCTCCCACTCGAACTCACCGCTCCAGCCGGGCTTCGGCAGGTCGGCGACATCGCCGCGGCGCAGCGGCAGGCGGCCGATCAGCTTGTAGCCGATCGAGCCGTGGCGATCGGCCCAGACCATGTTCGACGGTGGCGAGGTGTGACCCTCGAGCCGGGCGACGAGGTCGGGGCCGGAATCGACGTCGAGCAGCTCGAACATCCCCGGGAAGGCGGTCGGTTCGCGCAGCGTCTGCCAGGCCAGGGCGAGCGGCTCGGCCCCGTCGGCGCCGAGCGCCTCGTTGACGATCGGCCCGTGGTGCGTCTCGCGGACGGTCATGGCGACCGGCCGCTCGCGGCCCTTGACGACGATCTCCTCCGCGTGCGTCGTCAGCGGTCGCCACTCGTCCTCGAAGCGGTAGCGGTCGTCCTCGATCCGCTCGATGAAGAGGTCCTGGACATCGGCCATCACGTTGGTGATCGTCCAGCAGACGTCGTTGCCCTGGCCCATGTAGACGCTGGGCATCCCCGGCAGCGAGGCGCCGCGGATGAAGCGCCCGTCCATCCGCAGCTCGATCTCGTGCCAGATGCCGGGCATGCTCGGCGGCAGGTGCGGGTCGCCGGCGATCAGCGGCATCCCGGTCGCCGAACGGGCACCGGAGACCGCCCAGTTGTTGGAGCCGCTCGCCTCGGCGGAGAGGCCGAGCGCGCGGCGCACCGCGTCGATCTGCTCGACCAGCGGCAGGCCTTCGCCGTTCCACGCGGTCTGGTCGACGATCGGGTTGTCGCGCGGGTAGGTCGGGTCGAGGCGGGCGGTCAGCTCGGGGCCGAGCTCCCGCACCATGTCGGCGTGGAGCAGCTCGCGCTCCCAGTTGGTGCAGAGGCCGAAGGCGAGGAGCTTGCCGAGGCTGAGGATGTCGACCGGGCTCCACGGCTCCCACGCGAGCCCCAACAGGCGCATCTCGAGCGGCGGCGCCTTCGCCGCCGCGGCGCCCGCGTTCACCCCCTCGCAGAAGCGGTCGAGCTGGGCGCGGAGCTCCGGCGCGAGCGCCTCCGCCTCGCGCTCGGCGACCCGGCGGATGCCGAGCGTCCGCATCAGCCGGTCGACCGGGACGGTCTCCTCGCCGGCGAACTCCGAGAGCCGGCCGCTCACCACCCGCTGGTAGAAGTGCATCTGCCAGAGGCGGTCCTGGGCGTGGACGAAACCCTGGGCGAAGTGGAGGTCGCCGCGCTCGGTCGCCTCGATGTGGGGGACGCCCCAGCGGTCGCGCCGGACCGTGACCGGTCGGCTCAGCTGCGGCACGACGAGCCGGCCGTCTTCCTGCGGCAGCGCCCGCCGCGCCAGCCACTGCCAGGTGAGCCCCGCCGAGGCCGCGGCCAGCGCGGTCCCCGCGGCGCCTCCCAGCAGCCCAACCTTCGCCGTGCGCTTCAGGTCGATCCCCACCGGCCGAAACTTACTTGAGGGGCGCGCGTTGAAAGCGTTGACGACGGCGCGGTGGCCGTCCCCGGACAGAGAGGTAGGAGATGAACAGGGTTTGGAGGCTCGCGCTCTTGCTGGGCGCCTTCTGCGTCGGGCTGGGCTCGATGGCGGGTGCGGCAGCGGCCAAGCCGGCGCCGAAGCCGGCGAAGGTGAAGGCCGGGCAACTCGACACGACCTTCGGCAAGGGCGGTAAGACGAGCATCGCCTTCCCGGCCGAAAACGCCGGCTCGACCGGGGTCAGGTACCAGCTTCCGTTCGAATTCACCCCTGGCCACCTCGAGATGGCGCAGGCCCCCGACGGCAAGATCGTCGTCGCCGGGGCGAGCAAAATCGTCCGCTTCCTCGCCGACGGCAAGGTCGACACCAGCTTCGGCAGCGGCGGCGTGGCGAGCGTGCCCCGCCCGTCCGGCCAGGTCTTCGTCCTCGCCGGCGTCGCCGTCGACCAGCAGGGACGGATCGTCCTCGCCGGGCTGACCCGGCCGCAGCCGACCAGCTCGACCCCGGACCCGGTGCTGAGCTCGGCGGCGCTGATGCGCTTCGACGCGAACGGCACCCTGGACACCAGCTTCGGCAGCGGCGGCACCTTGATCACCGACTTCGGCCTCGGTGCGCCGATCGCGGCGGGCGGACCGGGCGGCAGGTACTACGGCGCCTCGGTCGGCCTCCGCGACATCGTCATCGACTCCGCCGGCCGGATCGTGGTCAGCGGCGGCTACGTCACCGAACTCGGCTCCTGCGAACGCACCCCGGAAGCGCAGGGCTTCGTCGCGCGGCTGAATGATTCGGGGGCGCTCGACACCACGTTCGGCGAAGGTGGCCTGCGCAAGGTGGCGTCGATCACCACGCTCGGCCAGCTGGCGTCGCGGTCCTCCGGCTATCTGGCGCTCGGCTCCGGCCGCCCCGTCTGCAAAGGCTCCAACGGCCCGGCCGCGCTCCTCACCGGCCTCGACGAAGAAGGAAACCTCGATCCGAACTTCGGCTCGTTCGGCTTCCGCACCCTGGCCTTCGACGAAGCGCCGGCCCTGTCGGTCGCGCCCTCGGGGAAGCTCCTGCTGCTCGGCCGGCCGTTCCGCCGCAGCTTCTACGAGAAGAAGAAGGTGACCGTCAAGACCAAAGACGGCAAGAAGAAAAAGGTCTGGAAGAAGGTCCGCGTCTCGGTGCGGGCGCAGACCGTCCAGCGCCTGCTGCCGAGCGGCGCCGCCGACCCCAGCTTCGGCCGGATCGGGAAGATCGACTACATCGACCCGAACGCCGGCTCCCTGTCGGCGCTGACCGCCGACGCACAGGAACGGATCTACCTGGTCGGTCGGATCGGCAAGCGCGTCTCGAAGTCGCCGAACAACCCGCTCCACCGCACCCAGTTCCTGGTCGAGCGCACCCTGGGGAGCGGGTCCTTCGACAACTCGTTCGGCAAGGGAGGCGTCGTCACCACCGGCTTCGGCGGCCCCGCCGGCAGCTTCGCCACCCAGGTGATGTTCGCCGGCAAGGGCAGGCTCCTGGTCGGCGGCGGGATCACCTCACCACAGCTGGAAACCGGCGGCGGCTTCGCCATCGCCCGGTACCTGACGGGCAAGTAGCGATGCACGGGCGCGTTCGCACTTAGTTCCGCTATCCGGAACTAAGTGCGAACGCAATCAGGGGCGGAGGTCGGCGGGGAGCCGGCCTTCGCCTTCGAGCTTTTCCAGGTGCGCCTCCATCGCCATCGCCGCCATCGGCAGCAGCTCCGGTGGGACGTCGTCCCAGGCGGTGGCGAGGAGGGCGGCGCGGGAGCGCTCGCCGGCGTCGAGCGCATCGAGGAGGCGGCGCTCGCGCATCAGGCGGTGCTCGACGTATTCGGCCAGCTTCGCCGTCGGGTCGGTGATCCAGGGGCCGTGGCCGGGACAGATCAGCTCCAGATCCTCGGCCTGCAGCTTCGCCAGCGAGGCCATGAAGTCGGCGAGCGCGTTGCCGCCGGGCGGGACGATCGTCGACCCGAGCCCGAGCACCAGGTCACCGCTGAAGCAGACGCCGTCGGCGGTCAGGAAGACGACGTGGTCGGCGGCGTGGCCGGGGGTGGCGAGCGCCCGCAGGCCGCCGTGCTCTTCACCGTCGCCGGGCAGGACGACCGGAGCGCCGAGCTCCTCGGCGCCGGCCGTGTGGTCCTCGTGCGAGTGGGTGATGAGGACGGTGCCGATGCCGCCGCGCCCGGCCGCCGCGGCGCGGACCCGGTCGAGGTGGCCGGCGTCGTAGGAGCCCGGGTCGATCACCAGGCAGGGGTCGGCGCCGTAGACATAGGTGTTCGTCCCTTCCAGCGTCATCGGCCCCGGGTTGGGGGCCACGATCCGGAGGATCTCGGGATGGCCGGGGGCGGGCTCGGTCAGCCCTGTACCTCTTCGGCGATCGCCGCCCGCGCGTCGGCGGGCTCGAGCACGACCAGGTCGCCGGCGCCGCGCAGGATCTCGCGGACCAGCCAGGCCTTGCCCGCATAGGGCAGCTCGACGACGACGGCGCCGTCGGCGAGCTCCTCGACCACGGTCCGCTCCTCGCGCAGCCAGCGCGCCCGCTCCGGCGAGACCCAGACCCGCGCCACCTCGGCGGCGGGTACCTCGCCGTGCGTCATCCAGCCCTCGACCCGGGCGAATTCTTCGATCTCCGGCCGCGGCTCGAAGGTCTCCTCGCTGAGCCCCGCCTCCTTGATCCGGTCGAGCTTGAAGTGGCGGACGCCGTCTTTGCCGAGGTCGTAGGCCTCGACATACCAGCCCTCGCGCCCGTTCTGCAACCGGTAGGGCTCGATCCGCCGCTTGGTCAGCTCGTCCTCGTTCTCCTTGTAATAGGAGAGCTCGAGCACCTTGGAGTCGGCGATCGCCTCGTTGAGGAGGCGCGCCACGCTGGCGTCGCCGCCGCCCGCGGGGACGATCTCGAGCCCCTCCTCGGAGGGATCGTGGCCGAGCGCCTTGACGATTTTCTCGCGCGCCTTCTCCAGGTTCGATTGCGGCAGGTGGTCGCCGAAGAGGTCGATCGCGGCGATCAGCGCCTTCGCCTCGAGCGGCAGGAGACGCGCCGGACGGGCGAAGTTGTCGCCGTAGGGCTCGGAGTCGACCTCGATCTCGTCGCCCTGGATTTCGGCGTAGAGGACGTAGGTGCCACCGCCGAAGTTGACGACGTTGAGCAGCTCGACATCCTCGCGCAGCTCTTCCTCGGTCAGCTCCAGCCGCTGGCGGAGGTCGGCGACCGAGAGCCGTTCGCCTGCTTTCGCCGCTTCGATCAGCATCCCGGCGAGGGTGACGAGGCGGGCGAAGCGCTCCGGCCGGATCGCCGAGTCGCCGCGCCCGCCGGAGCGCGAGCGGCGGGGCGCGTCGCGCAGCGGCCGGTCGACGATCTCGGCCGGCTCGAAGCCGTTCTTGTGCCGGTCGCGGAGGAGGGAGAGGCGGGCCTCGGCCTCCTCGCGCAGGTCGTCGGGGGCGAGCACCCGGGCGTTGGCGCGCCAGCGCAGCGCCCAGGCGATCAGCTCGCGATGCGAGGCGTAGTCGGTTTCGAAGATCTTGCCCTTGCCCGGGGCCTTGTCGGCGGATCTGGCGTCGCGGATCTCCCCGTAGGCGCCGTAGTCGCGCTCGATCAGCCAGCTGATCCGCTCTTTGACCCAGATCCTGGCGCGGCCCTGGGTCTCTCCCAGCTGCCAGTCGGCACGGCTGCCGTAGTCGCGGCGGTCGAAATCCTCGGGCGGCGAGAAATCGTGCTCGGCCTTGGTCGCGTAACCGACCTTGCCCTGGATCCGGGAGAGGCGGAAGACGCGCACCGCGTCGCGCTCGTGCGCGTGGCCGATCAGGTAGAACTGCCCGCCGCGGAAGACCAGGTGGTAGGGGTCGACCTTGCGCTTCGCGGTCTCGCCGCGCTCCATCGTGAAGTAGGTGAACTCGATCGTCTTGCGGCGGGAGATCGCGGTCTCGATCTTCGACAGCCGCTGCGAGAGGTCGCGGCCCCCGGCGGAGGCGGTCATCGCCATCTCGACCGGCGCGCGCTCACCCTCGGCGAGCGGGTTGGGATGGCCCCAGGCGACCTGCTGGAGGGCGAGGCGGAGCGGCTCGGCGTAGGCGAAGCCGCCGTCGGTCAGCAGCAGCAGCGCGGTCGACAAGGCCGCCAGCTCCTCGTCGGAGAAGGAGATCGGCTCGAGATAGAAGTTCTCCGGCGGCAACGAGTAGAGCTCCGCCTCGAAGAAGCCCTCGCCCGGCTTCTCCACCCCGAGCTGGATGCCGAGGCTCTCCAGCTCGGCGCGGTCCGCGTAGAAGCGGCGCGCGAAGGCGTCGTCGTTCATGTCGCTGTAACCCTCGACCTCGCGCTTGATCTCGAGGGCCGATACCGGCCTCCCCTGAGCCATCAGGAACGAGATCAACGAGAGCTGTCGGATCAGCTTCTCGGTGTCCTTTGCCACGGGTCGCAGGATAGTCTGCGCGCGCTCGATGGCACTCCTGCTCGCACCGCTGCGCTGGTTGACTTCCTCGATTCTGCGGCTCGCAATCTTCGCCGGCATCCTCGTCGCGATCTATTTCCTCCTGCTAAAGCCCGCCTTCGACAGCGGCGAGAAGTCGGTCGACCACTCGCTCCAGAAGATCGAGAGGAAGGCGAGCCCGAAGCGCCTCGAGCACTGCCTCTCCCGGGCCGCCGGCGACGTCGCGAAGATGGAGCGCTGCGCGAGGCTCTTCTAGCCGGCGAGATCACACCGGGTTAGGCTGGCGCCGGAGATGGACTTCTTCGACAACCTTTCCTCGGGGGTCGTCCGGTTGATCGTCGCGGTAGGGATACTCGCCGCGGTCTCGATCTTCATCGTCAAGCCGATCCTCAGCACGACCAACCACGCCGTCGACAGCGCCAACGAATCGGTCGAAAAAGCCTTCAAAGAATCGGCCGCCCTGCAGAAATCGATCGACGCCGAAGTCGACGAGGCGGTCAAAGAAACCAACAGGCAGGTGCAGGGGCAGGTCAAGCGCTCGTTCCACGCGGCCAAGGCTCACGGCAATCCGGAAAAGCTCCTCCACTGCATCCAGCGGGCGAACGGCAACGTCCACCGGATCGAACGCTGCGCGCGTCGCTTCTGACAGAGCCTTCACGCCTCGGAGCCGTCCCACGATCGTCAACGCGCTCGCACGGCTCGAGTCGATCGGCGCGCTGACCCGCCACCGCAACCAGAAGAAGGGCGACAGCTGGGAGGCGAAGGGGCTCTTTTCCCTGCTCGCCGATTTCGAGCGGTCGGGACGCGGGTCGCCCGACCGAGGCTGAGCCTGGCGCGTCAGGCAGCGCGCTGGGAGAACCAGGCGGAACCGGAGAGGGCGCGGTCGAAGCCCGACCAGGACTCGCCCTCGGGCAGCTGGCGCTCCAGCCGGTCGAAGGAGCCGAGCCTGCCACCGAGGTTGTCGATCATGTGGACGAGGACGGCCTCGCGGGTGGCGGGGACGACCGGCGAGCCGTGCTCGAGCTGGCCGTGGTGGCTGAGGATGATGTGGAGCACGCACTGGGCGAGGCGCGGGTCGAAGCCGGGCAGGTCCTCGATCGCGCGGCGCACGGTGTAGTAGCCGAGTGGGATCTCGCCCTGCAGCCGACCCGCGTCGGTGAGGTCGATCGCCAGCGGGTCGTCGTTGTAGGCGACGAGCTTGCCGATGTCGTGGAGGAGCGCCCCGGTGACGGCGACGTCGCGGTCGATGCCGGGGAAGAAGTTGGCCGCCGCCGAGACCGCCTGGGCGACCGACAGCGTGTGCTCGAGCAGCCCGTGCCGATAGGCCTGGTGGTAGGTCTTCGCCGCCGGCGCGTCGCGGAAACGCGCCCAGGTCTCCGAGTCGGGCGCGAAGAAGACGTCGAGCAGCTCGCGCAGCTCGCGATCCTGCACCGTCTCCAGCAGGTCGCGCAGGTCGGCCTCGAGCCGCTCGACCGAGACCTCGGACGGCACCGCCAGTTCGCCGATCTCGTACTCGCCTTCCTCGGCGGCGCGCAGCTCGGAGATCTTGATCTTCGATCCCCACCGCTCCGAGGTCTCGAAGACGCCGCTGACCAGGATCGGAGTGCCGGAGGTGCAGAGCGCGTAACGGACCTCGGCGTCGTCCCAGCAGACCGCCTCGGTGGTGCCGGTGGCATCGCCGACCGTCATCCGCAGCCACGCCTCGCCGTTGCGCTTGCGCCGCAGCTCGCGGCCGCGCACCGCGTAGACGCCGCGCACCCGCTGCCCGTCCTCGAGGTCGCGGATCGCGACCCGGGCGCTCTCCGTCACCGACTCGAGCGGCGCCTCGGCAACGGGCTCCGGCTCCGGTGCGGGCTCGATCGGGGCGAAGGCGGGCTCGCTCGGGGCGAGGCTTTCCATCTGCGTCTGTCCGTCCATCTCCCGATCCAAGGTAGGGAGCGCCTCGGACGACTTCTATAACAGCAACGGCGCCGACAAACGCTGAAAAATCCCCGCAAAAAGCGTTTTTTCAGGACAGGGCGCGGATCTCCTCCACCAGCTGCGAGCAGACGACGTCGCCGTCCTTCGCGACCTCATCCGCCAGCGCCCCCCAGCGCTCCACCCGCTCCGCAAGATCGACCGTTTCGACCACCATCGGCACGTCGCGGCGCAGCGCCAGCATCCGATCCCCGTGCGGCTCCCCATCCCCCCGGAACCCCCACACCCCCCGCAACGCGGTGGCGCCCGCCGCCCCTTCGCGCCGCAGCGCGTGGATCAACTCGACGTACCGAGGGTGCGCCTCACCGTGAGCGATCTCCGACGTCACGAGCGTGGCCCGCGCCCCGGTCGCCGCGGTGTGGGAAACCCGTCCATACAACGGATTTCCCACACCGCTGTCGACCGTCACGAGGTGCGCCCCGTCAACCTCCCTCAGCGCAGCCTCGATCACCCCCCGCTCCCCCACCGCCACCGTCAACGCGGGCACCCCTCGGTTGTGGGCGACGAACCGAGCCCTCCGCCGTTCCCCTCCCAACACCCCGTCCACCCCGAGCATCACGGTGGCCGACTCGGCGCCATGCCGACGCAGCGCCGCCACGGCCTCGAAGTGCGGCGCCCCCGCCCCATCCCGTGCCCCCCACACCGTCGCCGTCACCCGATCCTCCGCACCGCCGACCACCGGACCCGCCGCCCTACCTGCCAAGTCGGTGGTGGGTCCGGTGGTCGCGTCCACCCCCTCCAACACCACGAGCCCTTCCCGCGCCATGCCTTGGACCTCGTCCGCCAACGCCTCGACCCTCGCCGCCTCCCCCACCGCCGCGGCGACCAACGGCGCGTCTTCCGACAGCGAGAGCAGCCTCTCGGTCCGCAGCCGGTGCTTCGCGCCGAACCCCTCCACCCCGCGCAGCAGCACCGCCGCCTCGACGCCGTGGCGCTCGCACGCCTCCATCACCGCCGTGTCGAGCGGCCGGTCGCCGTCGCGATCGCGCTCGCCGAAGTGGAACCGCATCTGCAGCATCTCCCGGCCTCCCGCCCCGCTCACAGCAACCCGCCGATCCAGTGCCCGAGCGCCACCGCGGCGAGCCCCGCCACCAGCGACACCGCGATGTTCGCCCACAGCACCCGCGCGTCGCCGTCCTCGCCCGCCCGGTGGGACTCGAGCATCCAGGTCGAGAACGTCGTGTAGGTCCCCACCCCGCCGCCGGCGAGGATCGTGTAGGCGCTGCCGGAGAGCGCCGCGCCGGCGAAGATGCCGAGCACGACCGCGCCGCTCAGGTTGACCGCCAGCGTCCCGACCGGGAAGTCGCCGCCGAGCCGGCGCTCGCCGAGCCGCGTCGCCACCGTCGTGTCGACGAGGAAGCGGGCGATCGCCATCGCGCCGCCGAGCGCCGCCACCGCCACCCAGGCGAGCGCCGTCACCGTCCCCTCCTCATCGCAGCACCCGTGCCCTTCGCGTCGCCACGGTGCCGAAATGGACGCAGGCGAAGCCGCCCGCGATCGTCGCCGCCGCGTAGGCCACGGCGAGCGGCACGTAGCCGCCTTCGAGCATCTTGAAGAGCTCCAGCTGCAGGGTCGAGAAGGTGCTCAGCGCGCCGCAGATGCCGGTGCCGAGAAAGGGGCGGCGGTAGGTCGAGGGCGGCAGCCGCTCGCCGAGGCGGGTCACGAACCAGCCGAGCAGGACCGCGGCGACCATGTTCGCCGCGAAGGTCGCCCAGGGCCAGGCGTCGACCCCGTGCGGCAGCGCCTCCGACAGACCGACCCGGGCCAGCGCGCCGATCACGCCTCCCGCGTAGATCGCCACCAGCTCCCGGCGATCGAATCGTCTCTGTCTCATCTCCACGGCCTCCTACGCGTCAATCCGGTCGACGTCGGTAGGAGCCATCAGCGGTCGCGCCGCGGTTATGGAGCGAGCCCCATCACTCGGGTCAGGAGGCGAACCTTAGCCCAGGTCGAACCTTTACCGAGGAAACGCACGTAAGGAGGCGGAGATGTTGCGGGCGATCGGCAGACGGCTCACCTACGCGAACGTGATCGCGACCTTGGCGCTCTTCCTGGCGCTGGGAGGTGGCGCGGTCTGGGCGGCGTCGCAGGCGAAGGTCGGCGCCGGGATGCTGAAGGCGAACGCGGTGACCAGCGCCAAGATCAGGGCGAACGCGGTGACCGAAGCGAAGATCCGCGGTGGCGCCGTGACCAAGGCCAAGCTGAAGGCCGGCGCGGTCACCTTCGGCAAGATCGCCGCCGGCACCGACGTCGTCCTCACGGCGACGAGCCCGGCGCTCCCGGTAGGCGGCGGCTCCCCGATCACGGTCGGCTTCGACCACACCACCTCCTTCACCCCGGTCGCCGGCGTCGTCTACCTGATGAGCATCGAAGCGCGCAGCACCAACCTCGCCCGCTCCGGCACCGAAGCGTGCCGGGTCACCATCGTCCCGATCGTCAACGGCAGCGAATGGGGCAGCGGCGCGCCGCTCCTCCTGCGCGCCTTCGAACCGGGCGGCGAAGCGCCCTCCGGCGTCGTCCCGGCGGCGGGGATGACGAGCCCGATCGGCCTCACCGCGACCGGCGCCACCCAGACCGTCGGCGCCCGCCTGCTCGGCAGCCCGGCCTGCTCCTCCTCCTCGACCGCCACCGTCGCGATCGCGGTGACGCAGGCGAAATAGACGCGCGCCGGCCGAAGCCCGCGCGCCCGCTTCACTAACCTTCCGTAAGTGGACCGCATCGTCGCCTGGCACTTCACCGACCCGGGATGCCCCTGGGCCTACTGCTCGCGGCCCGCGATCGCCCGGCTGCGCTGGCGTTTCGGCGACCAGATCGACTGGCGCCTGGTCGTGATCGGGCTCAGCGAGGACACCTCGCGCTACGAGTCGCTCGGCTTCACCCCGGGGCGGATGGCGGCCGGCTGGCGCAGCTTCGAGGAGCGCTTCGGGATGCCGTTCGGCAGCGGCGTGAAGCCCAGGCTGGGAGCGACCTCACGCGCCTGCCGCGCGGTCGTCGTCGCCCGCGAGGAGTCGCCGCAGCTCGGCTACGCGGCGCTGCGCGCCCTGCAGCTGATGCAGTTCACGACCACCGAGGTGCTCGATGACGACGAGGCGCTGCGGCGCGCCCTCGAGCCGATCGACGGCCTCGACGCGGTGGCGGTCGTCGCCCGCATCGACGACCCGGAGATCGTCGATGCCTACGAGGAGGACAAGGCTCGCGCCCGCTCCGCCGACGGCCGTCCGACCCACGTCCAGAACCGCCACTCCAGCTCCGATGGTCCGGTCCGCTACACCGCCCCCTCGGTCGTCTTCGAGATGCCCGACGGTCGCTGGATCGAGGTCGGCGGCTTCCAGCCCTTCGAGTCCTACGACACCGCGCTCGCCAACCTCGAGCCGGGGCTGGAGCGCCGCCCCGCGCCCGAGCGCGCCGCCGACGCGGTCCTCACCTACCCGATCGGCCTCACCACGGCCGAGGTCGCCGCGATCATGCGACCTTCGGATCTGTTCGACGCCGACCCCGCAGCCGTCGAACACGAGCTGCTCCACGCCGTGGCCGACGGCGAGCTGATCTGCGATCCGGCCGGCTCCGACGCCCTCTGGCGCCCCGCCGCGGCCGTCGCCGCCGCCTGATCGCGTTCGCAGTTGGTTCCGGATAGCGGAACCAACTGCGAACTCACTCCGCCGGCAGGCCGAACTCGGCGCGGCGATCGGCAGGAACCAGATCGAGGAACTCGCGGTTACGGTCGATGTAGTCGGCGACGAACCCGCAGAACGGCATCACCTCGAGTTCCTCCCCGCGCGCGTCGCGCAGCGCTCGGTCGATCACCCGGCCCGCGAGCCCCTGGCCTTTGTGAGGGGTGAAGGTTTCGGTGTGGGTGAAGGAGACGATCCCCGGCTGCTTCATGTACTCGGCGATCGCCACCGTCTCGCCGCCGAGGCGCGCCTCGTAGCGCGACTGCTCCTTGTCGTCGACGATCTCGGGCTCGTCCGCCATGCAAACCCGTCTACCCGTCGGGCGCCGCGAGCCATCCCGCCACGCGGGCGCCGCCGCGCAGGCCGGAGAGATCGCCCTCGGCGCGCATCCGCGTCGCCACCTCCGCCATCGCCTCGACCGTCGCCCAGGCCAGCGAGCCGCCGACGCTGATCCGCCGCGCCCCCGCCGCGGCGATCTCGGCGACCGTCATCGACGGGCGGGCGAGGACGTTCACCGGGCGGCCGACCGCCGCCACCACGGCGCCGACCTCCTCCGGATCGGCGAGCCCCGGTGCGTAGAGGACATCGGCGCCCGCCTCCTCGTAGGCCAGCAGTCGGGCGATCGTGTCGTCGAGGTCGGGGTTGCCGCGGATGTGATTCTCGGCCCGAGCCGTCAACAGAAAGGGGAACGGCAGCGCCGCGACCACCTCGGCGGCGGCCCTGATCCGCTCCGCGGCGGCACCCACCTCGTAGATGCCCGCCTCGGCGTCCCAGTCCTCGATCGAACCGCCGACCGCGCCCGCCGTCGCCGCCGCTTCGATCGCCCGCGCCGCATTCCCGGGAGTCACACCGAAGCCGTTCTCGAGGTCGACCGAGATCGGCAGGTCGGTGGCCGCCACCAGCGTCCTCACATGCTCGGCCAGATCCTCGAGCGTCACCCCACCGTCCGCCCGACCGAGCGTGAAGGCGAAGGCGCTCGAGCTGGTCGCAAGCGCCTCGAAGCCGAGCGCCTCCAGCACCCGCGCCGAACCGCCGTCCCAAGGGTTGGGGATCAGGAAGCAGGAGCCCTCGTGAAGGGCCGCAAACCGTCGGCCGCGCTCCTCCTGGGTGGGACGCCTCAACCGCCGCCGTGCTTCTTCTTCGGCTGCTTCAGGACGACGATCACCTGGCGGTGTTCGACGATCTTCTTCTGCCCCGGGATCGTGATGGTGACGAGCACCGAAATCTTCAGTGAGCCCTGTTTTTCGAGCAGCTTGGCCCCGGCCTTGGTCAGCGTCATCTTCACCGGTCCCGACTGGCCGCCGGGGATCGTCGTCTTGCCCTTGCCGACGATCACGGAGTGCGGCTTCGATTTGCCCTTCGCCTTGAACGGGGTGGGTTGCCTCAGCGGGAGAGACAGGCCCGCGGGAGCGGCACCCTTCATCTTGCCCACGGTCGAGACACCGCAGCTCGGGCCGCCGCAGCCATAGGCGCCGATGATCACGGTGTAGTCGGGTCCCTTGGTGACGAAGATGCGTTTGGTGAACCAGACCGTCGTCGGCTTGGGCTGCGTCACCGGCAGCGGTGAGGTGGCGCCGCCCGCCGGGGTGAATTGGGGCGGGCCCGCGCTCGGGCTGGGCCGCCAGGACGGGTAGGTGGCGTAACCCTGGTCGCTGGTCAGCGCGGTAACCGGGCCGCTGCCGTCCGTGTTCTGGAGGTAGACGGCGTTCGTGGTCGGAGCGCCGCCGAAGTAGAAGCCCTGGAAGACGATCTGGGCGCCGCTCGGCGACCAGGAGGGCGCCGGCCCGTTCGGGTTCAGATCCATGATCTCGGGCAGTGCGTGGTCACCCGATCCGTCGGCGTTGACGACCCGCCAGTGATGATCTTCGCCACCCCCGCTCACCTCGTAGACGACCTGCGAGCCCGAGGGCGACCAGGAGGCGAAGATGAACTGCGCCCCGGAGGTGAGGGTCACCGGCGTCCCGCCGCTCGGGCTGATGATCCCGAGGTTGACGGTGGAGAAGGTCGCGTGCTCGCCGAAGGCGATCCGCGAGCCGTCCGGCGACCAGACCGGTTCGTTGCCGGTCGCACCGGTGACCGGCGTCGGGAAGGACGAACCGTCGGCGACCGTCGTATAGACCTGTTCGAGATAGGAGAAGGTGATCTTGCCGCTGTCCGGCGCCCAACTCGGGTGCACCCCGTGTTCGGTGACGACCAGGGGCGTCAGGGTCGTGCCGTCCGCGTTCGCCACCTCGATCCTGTCGTTCGATTCGGAATTGCCGAGGACGAAGGCGAGCCGGGTGCCGTCCGGTGACCAGACCGGTTCCTCGATCGGCACGCCGCTCGTGAAGTGGGTCACCTGCACCGCAAGGTTGAACCCCTGTTCGGGAGCTTCGGGTTCCATCACGAAGAGGTTCCTCGTGCTGCCGCCGACGCCGAAGTTGGAGATGAACGCCACCTTCTTGCCGTCCGGGGACCAGACCGGCTTTTCGTCGATGCTCGTTTCCCCGTTGTCGGTGAGATTGGTGACCGCCGTCGGGTTCGCGGGGTCGAGCAGGCAGATGTCGAGCGTTTTGCAGTCGTAGGCGATTTCGTTCGCCGCAAGCGCCGGGATCGCAAGGAGCGCCGAGAGGACGAGCGCGATCAGCGCGGCAAAGGAAAGCTTGAGCAGGCGAGACGAGGACACGACTCCAGCCTAGTCCCACGACCACGACGGGTCCAGAAACCGGCGCACGAAGTCGAGGGCACGCCGGTCGGCCGCGACCCAGGAGTGGCGAGGGCGGGATTCGAACCCGCGACACCACGATTTTCAGTCGTGTGCTCTACCAACTGAGCTACCTCGCCGCAGCGGGCAATCGTAGCGGCGAGGGGGACTCCGGAGGCGGGCGGTGATTGCATTCGGGCGTGCGGATCACCCGGGTCGTAATCGCTTGCGCCGCCATCGTCGCGATCGGCGTCGTGCTGGTCTCGGGTGGGTCCGACAGCGATCCGCGGACGCCGCCGGCGCTGCCGGGTCTGCCGCCGCCCTTCCTCGGCACCGCGGTGACCGGGGGCGGCGGGCTGACCGCGGCGGTCGACGCCTACGGCGACGTGGTCGACCTGCGCGCGCCGGGACCGGCGGGCCGGGCGCTGATCGACAACCCTTCCGATCGGCAGGCCGCCGGGACGGTCCCGACCGACACCGGCATCGTGCCGCGGGTGCGGATCGGTGGCGGACCCGCGCGGGCAATGTGGGAGGCCGACTCGGTGACACAGCGCTACCCGTCGGGGACCAACGTGGTGCGGACCGTGGCGCGGTTCGGCGCGCGGCGAGTGATGATGACGGCGGCGGCGGATGGGGAGGCGTTGGCGGTGGATATCAGGGTGAACGCCAAAGGTGCGGAGCCTGAGATCTCGGTGAACGTCGAAGACGGGGTTCGCTGCGCGCGCAAAAGACGGGCGGGACTGCTCCACCTACTTTGCAGGGTGGGTGGAGCAGTCCCGCCCGTCCTCGGCTGCGCAGTTGGGGATGTGTTTCGGGCCGCCGCACGGCAGGGCCGCGCATGGGTCGGCGGCTCGGTGCCGTTGGGGACGGGCGCGCCCAGGTGGGCGCAGGAGATGTACCGGCGCTCGTTGCTGACGATCCACGCATTGACCTCACGGAAGACCGGGGCCGTCGCCGCGGGAGCCCGTGACGGGTGGGCGTACGTCTGGCCGCGCGACGCGGCGACGGCGGCACTGGCGCTCAAGGCCTCCGGCCATCGCGTCGAAGCTCGGGCCGTCGCGCGCTTCCTCACCGGTCTCGACCTCTCCGCCGCGGCGCGCTTCGACGAAAGCGGGGCGCCCATCCCCGGCCGCGCCGCCCAAGGCGACGCGGCAGGTTGGATCGACGCCGCAGCAAGGGCCACCGGCATCCCGGGCGTGAAGCCCCTCCCCTGGCGCAATCGCTCCGACTACCAGGAGTCCTCCCCCGGCACCTACCTCGGCAACGCCCTGGCCGCCGCATCTGTCACACCTCTGCCGGTCCCCGCCGCCGATGAGGAGGGCGTGCGGACTGCGCGCGAATTCGGGTCGGAATTGGGGCTCTTCCGTCGCGCCGGGGACCCAGGGTCAGGGCTCGACTCTGCCGCCGGATGGGCGGTCCGTCCCTTTGAGCTTCGGGACCTCTATCCATCGGTGGAACGGACGCTGCTTCGGCTGGTGCGGGACGGCACCCCATATGGGATCACGCCGGGGGAAGGGTGGACCGGTGGCGAAGACCCTTGGAGCGCGCCGACCGCCTGGAGCGTCTGGGCGCTCGCCGGGCTCGCCGCCGAAGGGCGGGGCGAGGCCGACCGCCGCGCCGCGCTCGAGCTCCTCACCGACCTCCGCCGCGCAGCGACGCCTGCCGGAGACCTTCCGGAGCGGGTCGGCGCCCACACCGGCATCCCGACCTCGACCACGCCGCTGCTCTGGTCGAGTGCCTTCGCCGTCCTCGCCCTGCGCGAACTCTGGCCTAGGAGACGCGCCAGCGATGCAGCGAGTTGCGGTAGCGGAGCGTGCGCGCGTCGCCCTCGCCGCCGACGATGAAGCTCTCGGCGCTCGGCGGCACTTCGCCGCGCAGGCGCTCGATCAGCTCGGCGTTGGCGGGACCGCCCGAGCCGCGGCTCAGCCACTCCTCGTAGTCGATCTCGAAGGGGACGATCCGGTCGAGATCGGGCTCGAGGCCGACGCGCTCGGCCAGGGTGCTGATCCGGGATGGCGTCAGCAGAGCCCAATGCGACGGGTCCCGGAGGCGCTCGATCTCCTCCTGCCAGGCTGCCGCCGCACCATCGTCGTCGGTGACGAAGTCCGAGACGACCACATGGCCGCCGGGCTTCACCACCCGCCGCATCTCCTCGAGCACCCGCACCGGCGCCGGGATGTGATGGAGGCTGAAGCGGGTGATCGCGCCGTCGAGCGAATCGTCGGGCAGGTCGATGGCGGTGGCGTCGCCGACCTCGAAGCTGACGTTCTCCACCCCGGCCGCGGCGGCGTCGGCGCGGGCCTTCTCGACCATCGCCGGGGTCAGGTCGAAGCCGATCACCGAACCGACCCGCGGCGCCATCGCCCGCGCGATCAGTCCCGGCCCACAGGCGACCTCGACCCAGCGAGCCGCAGGATCGACTGGGACCAGATCGACCACCACGTCGAGCGTCTCCGCCAGGCTCATCGTCGGGCTGCGCGCGAACGACTCGGCCTGATGAGCGAACTCGTCACGGATCGCGCCCGAATGTGCGTCATCGCTCATCCCCCCATCGTAGGTAACCGCCCGTCCCTCGATGCGTTCGCAGTTAGTTCCGGATAGCGGAACTAACTGCGAACGCACTTCGCGGCGTCAGAGCTCGGCCAGGGCGGCGGCGACGGCCTCCTCCGCGGTCTCGGCCTGGATGACGCCGGGGGCGCCCTCCATCCGGTCGCGGCCGACGAGACCCCAGCTGCGCAGGGCGACGACGGTGCGGCCGAGGTTGCGCGCGTGGCCGATCTCCGAGAGCGTCCCCCACTCGCCGCCGATCGCGATCACCACCTCTCCCGACCCAACCACGGCCAGATTCCGCGCCTGCCCCACCCCGGTCGCGACCACATGCGTGCAATCCGGATTCGCCTCCCCCGGATCGCTCCCCGGCAAAACCCCGATCACCTCCCCATCCGCACCCCTCGCCCCCCGCGCCACAGCCGCCATCACCCCGCCACGCCCACCGCAAACAACCACCGCCCCGGCCCGAGCGAGCCTCTCTCCCACCTCCTCGGCCAACCGCCAGCTTTCAGAATCAGGCTCGGCGCCGCCCGCCCCGATGACCGCAACCTGCCGCGGCCGATCCTCGGACGGCCACGGGTGGGCCTCGACCGAACCTCCCTGCTGTTCGTGAGGGCGAGGCCCACCCGTGGCCGTCACGCCGCTCGCTCCTCGTCAGTTCTTCCCTGCATCGCCCTCATCAACCCCAGCGCCCCGGCCTTATGCAGCGGTTCGTTCAGATTCCCGCACTTGGGACTCTGCACGCAAGAAGGGCAGCCGCTCTCGCAAGGGCACTCGGCGATCAACCGCTCGGCGTCCCCCAGCAGCCGCTCGAACTCGTCATAGCCCCGCTTCGTGATCCCCACCCCGCCCGGGTGCCCGTCGTAGATGAAGATCGTCGGGCGCCCGGTCTGGAAGTGGACGTTGGTCGAGAGCCCGCCGATGTCCCACCGGTCGCACATCGCGATCAGCGGCAGCACCGCGATCTGCCCGTGCTCGGTCGCGTGCAGGGCACCGAGCAGGATGTCGGGCGGCAGCGCGCCGAAGTTCCCCTCCGGCAGCACGTACCAGAGCGCCTGGGTGACGAAGCTCTGCTCGGGCAGCTCCAGCGCGACGATGTCGATCGGCTCGTTGTCGACCACCGACACCCGCTGGAAGGCGATCACCTGCTCGGTCACCGAGACCTCGCCGAAGTTGAGCTGCACTCCCGCCACCTCGCGCTGCGCGTGGACGCGCTCGATGTAGATGTCGGTCTCCTTTTTCGGCCGCGTGTACCAGTCGCCGTCGAAGCTCGAGACCAGCGCCCGCCCCTCGGCGACGTCGAGCTGCTCGACCTCGTACGAGCGCCCCAGGTGCAGGTAGACCGCCCCCGGGTGAACCGTGGTGAAGGCGCGCTCCGCCTCGACCAGCCCGAGCATCTCCCCGGCGTCGCGCTCGATCACCGCCACCGAGTCGGCCGAGGCCGAGCGCAGCGGGATCCGCGAGGCGACGAACTCGCTGCGCCGCGGCGCCAGCCTCCCCGCCACCTCGCGCAGCTCCCCCGCCGCCAGCAGCCGCTCCGCCCGCTCCCGCCAGCCGGCGCCGAAGAACTCCTCGTCGGCCTCGCTCAGCGGCAGCTCGTAGGCCGCCGCGACCAGGTGGCGCATCGCGATCTGCTCGTTGCCGTGGTCGAGGATCGCCGCCTCCACCGGCCGGCCGAGGAACTCGTCGGGGTGCCGGCAGAAGAACTGGTCGAGCGCGTCCTGCCCGGCGACGTAGACCGCCAGCCCACGCCGTCGCCGCCCCGCCCGGCCCCACATCTGACGCAGGCTCGCCACCGTCCCCGGGAAGGTGACGCAGATCGCCGCGTCGAGCTCCCCGACGTCGATCCCCAGCTCGAGCGCGTCGGTCGCCACCACCGCCAGCAGCTCCCCGCGCGAGAGCCGCCCCTCGATCTCGCGCCGCTGCTGCGGCGTGTAGCCGCCGCGGTAGGGAGCGATCAGCCGCGCCAGCTCCGGCTTCCCGCGCCGCTCCAGGTTTTCCCGCGCGAAGCGCTGGATCAGCTCGATCCCGCGCCGCGATTTGAGAAAGCAGATCGTCCGTACCCCGTGGGTGACGAGCTCGGCGAGCAGGTCGGCGGCCTCGGCCAACGCCGAGCGCCGCGTCCCCGCCGCGCGGTCGATCAGCGGCGGGTTCCACATCGCCACCTCGCGCCCGGCCCGCGGCGCGCCGTCGTCGTCGATCAGCTCGAACTCGGTGCCGACCAGCCGCCCCGCCAACTCCTCCGGGTTGGCGATCGTCGCCGAGGCGAGCAAGAAGCGCGGCTCCGCGCCGTAGGAGCGGGCGACCCGCCGCAGCCGCCGCAGCACGTTGGCGACGTGCGAGCCGAAGACGCCGCGGTACGTGTGGGCCTCGTCGACGACCACCCACTCCAGGTTGGCCATGAAGTCGCCCCATTTGCGGTGGCTGGGGAGGATGCCGACGTGGAGCATGTCCGGGTTGGTGAGGATCAGGTTGGAGCGGCGCCGGATCGCCGGCCGCTCCTCGCGCGGCGTGTCGCCGTCGTAGATCGCCTCCTGTAGCCCCGGCGGTCGCAGCTGGGCGAGCTTGCGGGCCTGGTCCTGGGCGAGCGCCTTGGTCGGATACAGGTAGAGCGCGCGCGATTTCCCCGCCCGCGCGATCCCGTCGAGCACCGGCAGGTTGAAGGCGAGGCTCTTGCCCGAGGCGGTGCCGCTGGTGACGATCAGGTCCGAGCGCGGCGCGGTCTCCCAGGCGCGCAACTGGTGCGAGTAGAGCGCCTCGATCCCGGCCCGCCGCAGCGCCGCGACCAGCTCCGGGGCAAGATCGCCGGGCAGCGGCACCGGCTGCGCCGGGCGGTCGGGCTCGGCGCTCTCGGCGACGATCCGCCCGTCGCGCCGGGCCGGGTCGACGGCGATCGACCAAGGGTGGTCGAGCAGCGAGCCGCCGCGCGCCATCAGGCCGGATCGGCCGTGGCTTCGCGCCGGATCGTCTCCTCGATCCGCAGCCCCGCCGGCACCTCGGCGCCTTCTTCCAACGATGCCCAGACGCGCAGGAAGTCGACCGTCCCCGGGACGTCGTGGACGCGCAGCAGAGTGCCGCCGCGGCGCAGGCCGGCGGCGAGCGCGGCGAAGGTCCCCGCCTCGCGTTCCCGCGGCCGCCGCCCGGTCAACGCGCCGACGAAGTCCTTGCGGGAGACGGCGATCATCAGCGGGCAGCCGAAGCGCCCCAGGCGGCCGAGGTCACGCAGCGCCGCCACCGTCTGGCTCGGCGTCTTGGCGAAATCCGGCCCGGGGTCGAGGACGACCCGGTCCCGGTCGACGCCCGCCGCCGCCAGCGCCGCGAGGCGCTCCTCGAAGAAGGCCTCGAGCCGCTCGCCGATCCCCTCCGCGTAGAGGTCCTCGTCCCAGAGCGGGGTCTTCGGCGGCGTCTCGGTGTGCATCAGGACGACGCCCGCCCCGGCCTCGGCGCAGGTCTCGATCATCGCCGGGTCGCGCAGCCCGGAGATGTCGTTGACGATCGCCGCGCCGGCGGCGAGCGCTGCCCGTGCGGTCTCGACCCGATGGGTGTCGATGGTGACCACGGCACCCGCCTCGGCGAGTGCGGCGATCACCGGCTCGACCCGTTCGATCTCGACCGCCGCCGGCACCGGCGGGCGGTTGGAGACGTTGGACTCACCGCCGACCTCGACGATCGCCGCGCCGGCCTCGTAACATGCAAGCGCGTTCCGGATCCAGGCGGTCGGGGTGCGCTCACCGCTGTCGGAGAAGGAGTCGGGAGTCGCATTGACGATGCCGACGACGAGCGGAGAGCTCACGTCGATCTCGCCACCGCCGACCCTCAAGGTTCGCGCCATTTTGACCGGATCGGCATCCATTTCAGCGAAGACGATGCTAGCTACCTTCGATCACGCCCAGTTCGAGATTGAGGATCTTCTCCGCAGCAAGCGCGAGTCGGTCACCGTCTGCATCCCGACCAGGGAAGTGGCGGCGACGATCGCCGCCACCGTCCGCGCCGTCGACCGGCTCCGCGGGCTCGGCCTCGTCGACCAGCTGCTGGTGATCGACGCCGACTCTGCCGACGGCACCGCGACCCTCGCCGTCGAGGCCGGCGCCGAGGTCCACCGCGAGGCCGACCTGCTGCCCGAGGCCGGGCCGGTCGAGGGCAAGGGGGACGCGATGTGGCGCGGCCTCTCGGTCGCCACCGGCGAGATCGTCGTCTACCTCGACGGCGACGTGCGCGACTTCGGCGCCCACTACGTGACCGGGCTGCTCGGGCCCCTGCTCGGCACCGACCGCGCCGACTTCGTCCGCGGCTTCTACCGGCGGCCGCTGACGATCGGCGACCCCGAGATGGAGATCGAGGACGGCGGCGGCCGCGTCACCGAGCTCACCGCGCGACCGCTGCTGGAGCTGCTGGTGCCGGAGCTCGCGGCGTTCCGCCAGCCGCTCGCCGGCGAGTGCGCTGCACGCCGCGACCTCCTCGCCGCGCTCCCCTTCACCACCGGCTACGGTGTCGAGATCGCGATGCTGGTCGACGTCTGGCGGCGCATCGGCATCGAGCGCATGGCCCAGGTCGATCTCGGCACCAAGCGCAACACCCACCAGTCGCTGGGGGCGCTGGCGTCGATGGCGCGCGACGTCGTCGCGGCCCTCGCGGCCGAGCTCGACGGGACCGGCGACGGGCAGGGCGACGTCCGCCCCGCGCCGGGCATCCCCCCTCGGCTCCGTCGCCGCCCGCCCTTGGTCGAGCTCACCCGGTCCAGCCCGATCACGGCTTCTGGTTGACTCCTCGGATCACGCTGCGCTGCGTCTACACCGATCTCGACGGGACCCTGCTCGGCCGGGGAGGAGCGCTCTTCCTCGACCGCGAAGGGAGCTTCTCGATGGCGCAGGCGCGGGCGCTCGAGGCCTGCGCGCGGGCCGGGGTCGAGGTCGTGATCATGTCCGGCCGGCGCGAGCCGCAGGTGCACGAGGCGGCGCGCCTGATGGGCCAGGGCTCCTACATCTTCGAGGCGGGCTGCGCCTTCTCGATCGACGGCGAGACGACGCTGATGACCGGCGAGCTGCAGCCCGACGAATACGAGGGCACGGTCTACGAGCAGATCGAGGGGCGCGGCGTCCCGGCGCTGCTCTTCGAGCACTTCGAAGGGCGGCTCGAGTACCACTCGCCCTGGCATCACGGCCGTGTCCACTCCCACCTTTTCCGCGGCAAGGTCGACGTCGACGAGGCCAACGCGCTGCTCGGCGAGCACGGCGACGACGACCTGCGCTTCCTCGACAACGGCGCGATCGGGACGCCGATGGCCACCGTCGACGGCCAGACCCACGCCTACCACCTGGTCCCCCGCACGGTCTCCAAGGCGGGCGCCGTCGCCGCCCACGCGCGTGCCCGCGGCTACGCCCGCGAGGAGTGCATCGCGGTCGGCGACTCGGTCGAGGACCTCGAGGTCGCCGCCGCGGTCGGCCGCTTCTTCGTCGTCGCCAACGGCCCGGCGCGCGACCCCGGCCTGCGCGCCCTCCTCCCCGCCTTCGACAACGTCACCGTCACCGAGGGCACCAACGGCGACGGCTTCTACGAGGCGGTCGTCTCGGCGCTGATGGAAGGGCGCTGAGCGCGGGGCTCGCCGCCGATCGGCGGCGCGTCCGGGTTGAGGACCGGGGCCTCGGCCCGCGCCGCGGGCACCTCCGCCCGCCTCCGCGGCCGCTTCACCCGCCAGTACTCCGCGCCGAAGTAGGAGCCGAGCACGAGTGCCGCCGCCAGCGCCTGCGCGACCAGTCCCTCGACGGTGGGGAAGACCGCGAACCAGAGCCCGACCCAGCCGGGGATCGCCAGCGCCACCGTCGTTTCCGGCAGCCAGCCGGCCAGCTGCATCTCCTGCACCGACTCGCCGACCATCACGATCAGGACGATGCCGAGCATCACCCCGGTCAGCACCAGCATCCGCTTGTAGGGCAGGTGACGGTGGGCGAGGAAGGTGATGCCGCCGACCAGCGCGGTCAGCGTCAGGCCCACCGCGACGCCCTCGAGCACCGTGCCGGCCCCGTAGGAGAGGCGCAGGTTCTGGAGGAAGAGGACGACCTCGAAGCCCTCGCGGTAGACCGAGGTGATGCCGAGCAGGACCAGCGCCCAGAGCGTCGCCCGCCGGCCGTCGATGCCGGCCCGGGAGACGATCTCCCGCTTGTGGCGGTTGCGGTTGCTGATCCAGCCCGTCCAATAGACCTTGTGGAAGAACCAGTTCATGACGACGAGCAGGACGATCACGGCGAGCAGTCCGGTCGCCGCCTGCACCGCGAGGCCACCACCGCCCAGCTGTCCCAGCACCCAGGCGGCGAGGAACCAGGTGGCGACGCTGGCGAGGAAGCCGGTGCCCGCGCCGATCGCGATCGGCCGTCGGTAGATCTCGGTCGCGCCGACCATGCTGGCGGTGACGGCGGCGAGGACGAGGATCGTCTCGAGCCCCTCGCGGAAGACCAGCAGAGCGCTGTCTAGCACCACCGCGCCGTGGCTCAGGTGCTCGCCGGCGCTCGGTTCCGGGGTGCCGCCATGCGCCTCGAAGGCGCTCCAGGCAAGCAGCGCGACGAGCAGGCCGCCCAGATAGAGTGGCCAGTGGCGGCTGAGCGAGTTCCGGAGCGCCGTCAAAGCGTCGAACATCTTAGGCAACCCTGATTAGGAACGCCTAAAAGGAGGGAAGTTGGCAACCGAGCAGGCGACCGTGGCGGAGCAGGAGTACCTCGAGACCATGTTCTGGATCGACGAGGCCGGTCTGCCGATGACCGGGGCCAACATCGCCCGCGCGATGCAGCTCTCGGCACCGACCGTGCACGAAATGGTCGGCCGGCTGGTCAAGGACGGCTACGTCGAACGCAACCCGGACAAATCGCTCGTCTTCACCGGGGACGGTCGTGAGCGCGCCTCCTACATCGTCCGCCGCCACCGCATGATCGAGCGCTTCCTCACCGACGTGCTCGGCATCCCCTGGGACGAGGTCCACGAGGAGGCGGAGCGGATCGAGCACGCGATGTCGCCGGTGCTGGAGGAGCGGATGCGCGCCGCGATCGGCGACGCGACCACCTGCCCGCACGGCCACCCGATCGTCGAGGGCATCCGCGAGCGTGGCTCGCTGCTGGCCGACGTCGAGGTCGGCGCCGAGGTCACCGTGCTGCGCTTCGAGAACGAGGCCGAGGAGCTACTCCACTACCTGAAGGACGCCGGGTTCTTCCCCGGTCTCGAAGGGAAGGTGTCCGAGTCGGACGACGACCACGTCACGATCGCCTCCGCCGACGGCGACCACGCCGTCACCCGCTCCGTCGCCGAGACGGTCTCGGTCCGCGCCGACCCGGCGCCGCCGCCGCGCGCCGCGATCCCCGAGCAGCTCGTCCTCTCCAGCGACCGCTACGGCCGCTGAGCTCCACCAGCTGTTCCTTATGCGCCTCATAGGCGCATAAGGAACAGCTGGGCGCGGCTAGCTTTCGAGCGGGACTTCGACGATCGGTTCGCTGGTCGGCTGCCTCGAGCCGCCGGCCGGCTCCTTCGTCACCATCACCGCACTGACGCCCTTCATGTCTTCGATCTCGGTCGAGGCTTCGCCGGCCTGGTCGGGGGCGAAGAGGGCGGGTACCGCTTCGACCGTGCCTTCGCGTTCCACCCAGGCCTCGAGCACCTTGCCCTGCGGCAGCGGTTCGACGTCGGCCAGGTGTAGCTGCCCGCGTTCGCCTTCGCGGACGACGGACGCCTGGATGCCATTCGCCTGTTCGCCTTCCCAGGTGTGGGTGTTGCCCGAACCGCCTCCGGAGCCGACCGCATAGCCGATGCCGGCGGCGACGATCAGGACCGCGGCCGCGAGCCCGGCCAGCGGTTTCCAGGTCATGCCGCCGACCCGTAGCCCGCGCAGCCACTCGCCGAAGCCGGACCCCTCGGCGGCGCGCTCGCGACGCGCGTCGGTGCGCACCTCGTCCATCAGCCGCTTCTTCAGCTCGGGGGGCGGCGCCTGCTGCGCGACGGCCTCGGGCAACGTCCGCACCGCGGGGGCGAGCCAACGCAGCTCCTCCTGGCAGCGCTCGCAGCCCTCGAGGTGGCGTTCGAAGTCGTCGACCCGCTCGGCGTCGAGGGCGCCGAGGGCGAAGGCCGCGGCTTCCTCGAGGCGGGCGTCGTGCTCGTTCGCGTTCATGCCATCCCCTCCGCCAGCTCGCCGCGGATCTTCTCCAGGCCGAGCCGCATCCGTCCCTTCACCGTGCCCAGCGGCAGGTTCAGCATCCGCGCGATCTCCGACTGGCTGAAGCCGCCGAAGTAGGCGAGCTGGATCACCTTCGACTGATCCGCGGGCAGGTGTGTGAGGGCGTCGCGGACCTCCCCCGCGGTCTCGTGCTCGATCGCCTGCTCCTCGGTGCGCTCCTCGGCCGGTCGCGCCTCGAGGATCGCGTCGTCGTCGAAGGTCAGCTTCGGCGCCCTGCCGGCCTTGCTGCGCAGCGCATCGATCGCCCGGTTGCGGACGACGCTCAGCGTCCAGGAGCGGACGCTTCCACGGGTCGGGTCGAAACGGGCGCCGCTGCGCCAGATCGAGATGAACGCCTCCTGGATGCAGTCCTCGGCGGCGGTGCGGTCGCCGAGTATCCGGTAGGCGAGCGAGTAGGCGACGCCGCCGTGTCGGTCGTAGAACACTTCGAAGGCCTCAGGGTCCTTCTCGGCGATCCACGGCATCAGCTCCTCGTCGGCCAGCCGCTCGGCTTTCTCGCGTCGCACGGGGGTCATCTACCCGCCATCTACGCCGGCCCGCCCGGTCTTGGATCACTCCGCCCCGCGCGGGCCTAGGCCGGGGTGCCGGCGCGGAGCTTCTCCAGCGCCGTGCTGATCCGGGCGACGCCCTCGTCGGCGACCGCGGCGGGCACCGGCGCGAAGGAGAGGCGGAGGCTGTTGCGGCCGCCCTCGATCATGAAGTCGGGGCCGGCGACGAAGGAGACGCCCTCGCCTTTCGATTCGGCCAGGAGCGCCTTGGTGTCGGTCCCGGCGGCGAGGTCGAGCCAGAGGAAGTAGCCGCCCTGTGGGACGACGAAGACGGCCTCGGGGATGCGCTCGCGGAGCGCCTCGACCAGCGCGTCGCAGCGCGCCTTCAGCTCGCCTTTGACGAAGGTGATGTTCTTGTCGAGGACGCCCGACCTGCAGAGCTCGAGCACGATCGACTCGGCCAGCATGTTGGGCGAGATATAGAGCTCGTTGGCCCGCTTGGCGAGCTTCCCGACCTCGTCGGCGGGGCCGATCAGGTAGCCGACACGGACGCCCGGGCTGACCGTCTTCGAGAAGGACGATGCGTGGATGACATGGCCGGCGGTGTCGAGCGAGAGCATCGTCTCCAGCGGCTCGCCCTCGAAGGGGAGCTCGCGGTACGGGTCGTCCTCGAAGATCCAGAAGTCGTGCTCCTCGGCCAGCTCGACCAGGCGCCGGCGCTTCTCGACCGAGAGCGTGCAGCCGGCCGGGTTGTGCGCGTTGGGGATCACGTGGATGAACTCGATCGGGCCTTCGGTCAGTGCCGCTTCGAGCGCGCCGACGTGGAGACCGTCGGACTCGAGCGGGATCGGCACCAGCTCGGCGCCCAGCTGCTGCAGGAGGAGCAGCGTGCGGTCGTAGGTCGGCTGCTCGACGGCCACCCGCGCCCCCGGCTTGACCAGGTGGGTGAAGAGCATCGCGCCCGCCTCGAGCGAGCCGTTGGTGATCATCACCTGCGCCGGGTCCACCCCACCATGCCGCTCCGCGACCCACTTGCAGAGCCCCGGGTGCCCGATCCCGACCCCATAGGAGAGCGCCGTCTCCCAGTCGTCGGTCAGCGCCCGCTGCGCCGCCTCCCGCACCTGCTCGTGGGGAAGGATGTCGGCGCTGGGAGCGCCTCTGGCAAAAGAAATCGTGTCCGCCATCGGACGTCCGACCCTAGCAACGTCCCCTCCGCGAGCGAGCTCCGCCAATTCGAGGCGAGCGGGGGGAGAACTGAGGGTGCTTCCGAGCTTAGAGGGTCATATGACCCGGAAAGATCGGAAGCACGGAGTGGGCAGGCGTGGATCGAGCGAGGTGGCGGAGCGAGAGCGGGCTCTGGCATCCCTTGCTGGCCACCAGTACGGAGTCGTGGGACGGTGGCAGCTCGTAGAGTTGGGTTTCGGGGAGGAGGCGATCAGGCTCCGCCTCCAGTCTGGACGACTGCATCCGCTCCATCGGGAGGCCTACGCGGTCGGCCATCACATCGTGCCCAAGCGTGGCAAGTGGCTGGCCGCCGTTCTGGCGATGGGACCCGGGGCATACCTCAGCCACGAGAGCGCGGCGGCGCTCTGGGGGTTGGCAGGAGATCGGCCGAGGGTGGACGTCAATGCGCCCCGGGGAAGACAGGTGCGGCCGGGACGGCGCTCCGGGATCAAGGTGCATCGCTGTAAATTCGCCCCTGACGAAGTCACGGTCCGCGACGGCATCCCGGCCTCGACCGTAGCCCGCACGATCTTCGACCTCGCCGAACGGTCCGCGCCTCACCGCCTCAAAAGCGCCTGGGACGAAGCCGACCGCCTCAAGCTGCTGCGCGTCCCCGAGGTCGCCGTCGTCTACGAGCGAGGCCGAGGGCGTCGCCGTGCCCGCAAACGCATCAAGCCCCTGCTCGACGGTGAGCGGCGCTACGTCGAAGACACCGCCTCGCCCCTGGAGGACCGCTTCGCCGAGTTCGTCGTCGCCCACCATCTGCCGCCACCGCAGACCAACGTGCTGGTCGACGGAGATGAGGTGGACGCGCTCTGGCCCGCCACCCGCCTCATCGTCGAGCTCGACAGCTGGGAATTCCATTCACATCGCGAGGCCTTCGAGAAGGATCGCGACCGCGACACCGACCACCTGCTCGCGGGATACCGGACGATCCGCGTCACTCACCGGCGCCTCGCCGACGAACCGACCCGCCTCGCCGCCCAGATCCGGGCGCTGCTGACCCCTTAACCGCGCAGCGTCTCGGCCGCGATCGCCGCGGTCTCGGTCGGGCTTTCGCCGACCCGCACGCCCTTCGCTTCGAGCGCGTCCTTCTTCGCCTGGGCGGTGCCCGAGGAGCCGGAGATGATCGCCCCGGCGTGGCCCATCTGCTTGCCGGGCGGAGCGGTAAAGCCGGCGATGTAGGCGACCACCGGCTTCGTCACCTCGGCGGCGATGAACTCGGCGGCCCGCTCCTCGGCGTCGCCGCCGATCTCGCCGACCATCACGATCAGCTCGGTGTCGGGATCGGCCTCGTACAGCTTCAGGATGTCGATGAAGTCGGAGCCGACGATCGGGTCGCCACCGATGCCGACGATCGAGGAGTTGCCGGTCCCGGCCTGTTTCAACTCGTTGCCGATCTGGTAGGTCAGCGTCCCCGACTTGGAGACGACGCCGATCGGACCAGGGTCGAAGAAGCGGTCGGGGATGATGCCGACGTTGGCCTTGCCGGGCGAGAGCACGCCGGGGCAGTTCGGGCCGATCAGCCGCACGCCCTTCTCCTTCGCCTTCCAGTAGGTGGAGAGCATGTCGAGGACCGGGATCCCCTCGGTGATCGCGATCACGGTCTCGACGCCGGAGTCGATCGCCTCGTCGATCGCGGGCGCCGCGAAACGCGCCGGGACGAAGATCATCGAGGTGTTGGCGCCCGCCTCGCTGACCGCCTCGGCGATCGTGTCGAAGACCGGCGTCCCCTCGACGTCCTGTCCGCCCTTGCCCGGCGTCACGCCCGCCACCAGATCGGTCCCGTAAGCCTTGTTCCGCAGCCCGTGGAAGGAGCCCTCGCGGCCGGTCAGGCCGGAGACGGCGAGCTTCGTCCCCTCGTCGACGATGATGCTCACGAGGCGCTCCCCGCCAGCTCGACCACACGGCGCGCGGCGTCGAGCATCGTCTTCTCCTGGTGCATGTTCGGCAGGTCGGCCTCGGCGAGGATCGCCAGGCCCTCCTCGGAGTTCGTCCCGTCCAGGCGCACCACCAGCGGCACCTTGAGGTCGAGCTGCCCCGCCGCGGTGACGATCCCCTTGGCGATCTCGTCGCCGCGGGTGATGCCGCCGAAGATGTTGAAGAGGATCGCCGTCACCTGCTCGTCGGCGGTGATCACCTCGAGCGCGTTGACGATCGCCTCGGCTTTCGAGCCGCCGCCCGCGTCGAGGAAGTTGGCCGGCGCCCCGCCCGCCTGGGCGACGACGTCGAGCGTCGACATGCAGAGCCCGGCGCCGTTGGCGAGGATGCCGACGTTGCCGTCGAGGTGCACGTAGGTGAGGCCCCTCTCCTTCGCCATCTGCTCAAGCGGGTCGTCCGCGGTGTCGGCGATCTCGGCCAGGTCCTCGTGGCGGAAGAGCGAGTTGTTGTCGATCGTCACCTTGGCGTCGAGGGCGACCACGTCGCGGTCGGCGGTGACGATCAGCGGGTTGACCTCGATCAGCGTCGCGTCCTCCTCGCGCGCCACCTCAGCCAGCTTCGCGAGCACCGCGGCGGCCTTGTCGAGGGCGTCCTCGGCGAGACCCGCCGACTCGACGATCGGCCGCGCCGCGGCGGCATCGAAGGGCACCGTCGGATCGATGTGGACTTTGATCAGCGCCTCAGGGCTCTCGGCGGCGACCGCCTCGATGTCCATCCCCCCTTTGGCGGAGACCATCGTCAGCAGCTTCTTCTCGCCGCGGTCGAGGATGACCGAGGCGTAGTACTCCTCGGCGATGTCGGAGCCGCCCTCGACCCAGACCGAGTCGACCCGGAAAGGGCCCTCGCCGTGCGGCCCCGTGATGTCCATGCCGATGATGTCGGAGGCGTACTGCCGGGCCTCGTCGACGTCCTTGGCGATCTTCACGCCGCCGGCCTTGCCGCGGCCCCCGATCAGCACCTGGGCCTTGATCGCGCAGGGATAGCCGATCCGCTCCGCCGCCGCCACCGCATCGTCGACGTTGTCGGCGACCTCGCCGCTGGGCACGCTGATCCCGTGCTTGGCGAAGAGCTGCTTGCCCTGGTATTCGAGGAGGTCCATCGGGGGGAAGAAGGGGGGAACGCCAGACGGCGCGGCGTGGACCCTATCTGAATGCCATAATCCCGCGCTCTCCGATGCCCCTGCCCTCGCTGAAAACCATCAAATGGGTGACCACCGACTGCTACGGAACCCTCATCGACTGGGAGAAAGGCATCGTCGAGGCGGTCAAGAAAGAGGCCGACAAAGACGGCTTCTCCTTCGAGGAGCAGCCGTTCCTCGATCGCTTCTTCGAAGTCCAGGCGGAAGTGATGGCGGGCTCTTACGAGCTCTACGCCGAGGTGCTGCGGCGGACGATCGTCAAGGTCGCCGGTGAGCTGGGCTGGGAGATCGAGCCCTCGCGCGCCCAGTTCCTGCCCAACAGCGTCGCCTACTGGCTCCCCTTCCGCGAGGCCAACGCGGCGATGGATCGGCTCGGGAAAAGGTACGAGATCGGGATCATCTCCAACATCGACGACAAACTGCTGGGGATCTCGCGGCGCCACCTGCGCACCGAACTCGACCTCGTCGTCACCGCCCAGCAGGTCCGCAGCTACAAGCCGGACCCGGTCCACTTCAAAGAGTGCGCCCGCCGGATCGGCGGCAAAAAAGGCTGGGTCCACATCGGCAGCGACTACACGACCGACATCGCGCCGGTGCTGAAGATGAACGTGCCGGTGATCTGGGTGAACCGCCACGGCGAGAAGCTCGAAGGCCGCAAAGCGCCCTCGGCGACGGTCAAAAACTTCCGCGAAGCAGCGAAAAAGCTCGGCGCGTCCTGAGCGTCTTTTAGCGTTCGCTCCGCAACTCCGGCCACCGCCGGCGGTTTCTCCGCGGTAGGCACCTGATTTCCAGCTTTGATGATTCGGCCCGATCCCAGAACCCAGTCTTGGCGTGGCGGTACCACCGCGTGGCTGACCGCGGCGGTGGCGGTCGCCGTGCTGGCGTTGGTGCTCGGGCTGGTGCTGGCGACCGGCGAGGAAGCGCGGGCGGCGCGGGCCAAAGCCTCGGAACTGCAGAAGCCGAGCTTCGTCGTCATCCAGACCGACGACGAGACGATGGAAGAGCTCTACGACGGCGTGCGGATGGCGAACGGCATCGAAGAATTCGCGATGCCGAACGTGCTCCAGCAGCTCGGCGAAAAAGGGATCACCTTCACCCGTTACTACACGCCGTACTCGCTCTGCGCGCCCTCGCGGGTCAGCCTCCTCACCGGCCGTTACGCCCACAACGACCACGTCCAGGGCAACGTCCCGCCGAACGGCGGCTGGACCGGCTTCCAGTCCCGCCAGGCCTACTCGCACAACCTGGCGACCTGGCTGCAGGGCGCCGGCTACCGCACGATCCACATCGGCAAGATCCTCAACGGCTACGGCGACCCGCCCTACAGCCCCGGCACCGAAGAGCCGCCCGGCTGGAGCTCCTGGCACACGATCCTCAACTCCGACACCGACCACTACGCCTACGGCTACCTGATGAACAACAACGGCGTGGTCGAAGGCCCCTACGGCAACTCGGGCAGCTGGGAAACGCGCGAATACGGCGAAATCGACGACCCCGGCTGCCCGTCGGCCCCCCTTAACGGCAAACCCTGTTACTACGAGACCGACTTCTTCAACGCGCTGGCGACCCAGGAACTGGCGGCGACCTCGCCCGAACAGCCCTTCTACATGCAGGTCGACTACACGACGCCGCACGGGGACTTCCGCAAGCCCGCCGGACCGCAGCCGGCGACCCGCGACATCGGCAAGTTCGCCGGCGCGCCACTGCCCGACAGCCGCGCCGAAGGCTTCAACGAGGGCAACGTCAACGACAAGCCCCGCTTCATCCGCGAAGCGCCGTACCTGAGCGCCACCGAAATCCACACCTACCGCGTCTACTACCAGAACTGCCTGAACGCCTTGGTCTCCGTCGACGAAGGCGTCGGCCAGATCCTCGCCGAGCTCGGCGCCCTCCACCGGCTGCGCAACACCTACATCATCTTCACCTCCGACAACGGCTTCTTCTTCGGCCAGCACCGGCTGGTCGGCGGCAAGTTCCTCGCCTACGAGCCCTCCACCCACCTGCCGCTGATCATCCGCGGCCCGGGGATCAAACCGCACACGGCGACGGGCCAGCTCGCCTCGACGATCGACATCGCCCCGACCGTCCTCGAACTGGCCGAAGTCACCCCGGACAAAAGCATGGACGGGGTCTCGCTCGTCCCCTATATGAGGGAACCGAGCCTGCGCTCGCGGCGCCCGCTGCTCTTCGAGTCCTTCGTGCAGACCGACGACGTCGAACAGGACGGCCAGGCGACGACGACCTCGCCCGAAACGAGCGCCGGGGAACGCGCCGCCGCCGGCCCGGCGCGCGGGAAGCTCGGCATCGCCGGTGCCGACGCGCGCCGATCGACCGATGCGACCGCCCACGCCTCGGTCGTCGCGCCGCCGAAGAACTACTACGGGATCCGCCTCGGCCCCTACAAGTACATCGAGTGGCCGGACGGCGAGAAAGAGCTGTACGACATCACCAAGGACCCGTACGAGCTGAACAACGTCGTGCGCAATCCCAACTTCTTCCCGGTCCGCGCCTTCCTCCACAAGGAACTGGAGCGCCTCGAGGAATGCAAGGGGCGCACCTGCCAGGAAGTCTCCGAAAAGATCCCGCTGACCCGCGAGCAGCAGAAGAAGGCCGATCGGGAAAAAGCGAAGGAACTGCGCGAACGGGAACGGGAACGCGAACAGCGCGAAGAAGAACGCCGCGAACGCGAACGCGAAAAAGCCCACAAAGGCTGAGCGCCTCCTGGTGCGAACGCGTTACTCGATGACGGCGATGACGTCGCCGGAGCCGATCGCGGCGCCCTCGGCGACGTTCAGGGCGGTGACCTTGCCGGAGCGGTGGGCGGTGATCTCGTTCTCCATCTTCATCGCCTCGATCACGCAGATCAGGTCTCCCTCGGAGACCTCGGCGCCCTCGCTGACGGCGACTTTGAGGATCGTGCCCTGCAGCGGCGAGGGCAGCGCCTCGCTCGAGGCCGCCGCGCCACCGCCACCGCTGCGCTCCCGTTTGGGCGGTTTGCGGCCGGCCGCGGCCGGAGCCGCGGCGGCGCCGGCGACCGCCTCGCCGATCACCTTGACGTCGAAGAGCTTGCCCGCGACCTCGACCTTGTAGTCGCGGCTGACGATCTCCGCGCCCTCCTCGGAGGGCTCCGGCGCGGCGACCGGCTCGGGTGCCGTCGACTTCAGCCAGTCGGAGTCCTCCATCAGGTCGCGGCAGGTCTCGCCGTCGGCCCACTGCTGCGTCCGCAGGATCGCCTTGTGGAAGGGGATCAGCGTGGTCAGCCCGCCGGAGTCGTATTCGTCGAGCGCCCGCAGCATGCGCCGCGTCGCCTTCTCCCGGTCGACGTCCCAGACGACGAGCTTGGCGACCATCGGGTCGTACATCGGACTCACCTCGGAGCCGCCCTCGACGCCGGAGTCGACCCGCACGCCGGGGCCCGAGGGCTCGCGGTAGGACGGCCCGATCGGCCCCGGGGCGGGGGCGAATTTCTTCGCCGCGTTCTCGGCGTTGATCCGGCACTCGATCGACCAGCCGCGTAGGTCGACCTCGTCCTGGGAGATCGACAGCGGCTCGCCGGCGGCGACCAGGATCTGCTCGCGGACGATGTCGAGGCCGCTGATCATCTCGGTCACGCAGTGCTCGACCTGGACGCGGGTGTTCATCTCGAGGAAGAAGTACTCGTCGCCGACCTGCATGCCCTCGATCGTGCCCGCCCCGCGGTAGCCGACCGCGGCGGCCGCGTCGGTGGCGATCTTGCCGATCCGCGCCCGCATCTCCTCGTCGACGTGCGGGCCGGGGGCCTCCTCGATCACCTTCTGGTGGCGGCGCTGGATCGAGCAGTCGCGCTCGCCGACGTGGATCACGTTGCCGTGTGAGTCGGCGAGGACCTGGACCTCGACGTGGCGCGGGTCCTCCAGGTAGCGCTCGATGTAGACACGCGGGTCGCCGAAGAATTTCTCTCCTTCGCGGGCCGATCCTTCGAAGGCGTCCTGCAGGTCATCGGGGGTCATCGCGACGCGGAAGCCCTTGCCGCCACCGCCGCCCGCCGCCTTGCAGGCGACCGGGTAGCCGGCTTCGTCGGCCTGCTTGCGCGCGGCCTCGAGGTCAGGCGCGACCTCGGTCGAGCCGGGGACGATCGGCACCCCGGCCTCCGCCATGATCTCGCGGGCCCGCGTCTTCGAGCCCATCGCTTCGATCGCCTCCGGCGGTGGGCCGATCCAGGTGATCCCGGCCTCGGCGCAGGCGCGCGCCATCTCGGCGTTCTCGGCGAGGAAGCCGTAGCCCGGGTGGATCCCTTCGGCACCGGCCTCCTTGGCGGTCTCGATGATCTTGGCGATGTTCAGGTAGCTCTCGGCCGGGACCGCGGGGCCGAGCAGGAAGGCCTCGTCGGCGGCCCCCACGTGCGGGGCGTCGCGATCGATCTCCGAGTAGACCGCGACCGACCCGATCCCCATCTCGCGGAGGGTGCGGGCGACACGGATCGCGATCTCCCCGCGGTTGGCGATGAGCACCTTCTCGAACATCGGCGGCGCAGTCTATTTATCTGGGAGACGAGGGAGCCGGCAGACCCACCCGGGTGC
>DATJWW010000004.1:0-2239 GCA_035500835.1 Solirubrobacterales bacterium
GGTGCGCAGGCGCACCAGCGCCCAGCCGGGCTTCGCCACGGGGTCCGGCCGCTCGGCTGGCACGAGGCACTCCGGGCCGCCGTACTCCTTCATGACGATCGCGCGCACGCGGGCCTCCTCAGCCGGCCGGCGCGAACTCGGCCTGGAGCAGGCGACGCACCTCGGCGGCCAGGTCGATGCCGTCGTGGACGGAGTCGGCGACCGTGACGATCGTGAGGTTCCCGGCACCCGCCTCGACAAAGGGCGCGAGCTTCTCCGCGACCTGCTCGGGCGTTCCGGCGGTCGTGACGTGCTGGAACCTCTCCGGCGGCTGGTTGTAGAGGGCCTGCATCCGGCGGCCGAGCAGTTCCCGGGCGCGGTTCCCGTCAGAGCCCAGGCCGCACCACATCGTCAGCCCGAACCACGACGGTGCTGCGCGACCCCGGTCGGCCGTGGCTTCTCGGATGCGCTCGACGGTTTCGCCGAACCGGCGAGCGGAGCAGAAGATACCAAGCCAGCCATCGCCGTACGCGGCGGTGCGCCGGACGGCGGCGTCGCCCGAACCGCCGATGACCAGCGGGATCTGCGGGTCCGGCGGGGGCAGGATGCGGGCGTTGCGGAGGGAGAAGAACTGTCCCTGGTGGTCGACGGCCTCGCCGGTGGCCAGCGCGCGAAGTACCTCGAGCGTCTCGTCCAGCCTGCGGCCTCGCGTCGCGGGATCCACGCCCGCGTTCGAGATCTCGCTGCGGTCTTCGCCTCCGACACCGACTCCGAGGATCAGCCGTGCGGCCGCTATCTGGGAGATGGTCGCGAGCTGTCTCGCCGTCACCATGGGGTGTCTCAGTCCGGCAAGGTACACACCGATGAGCACCTTGAGGGTGTCGTTGGCGGCGAGGATCGACGTTGCCGATACCAGGCCGTCGAAGCCCGTGCCGCCCTGGAAGCTGATGTGGTCACCGGTGGTGACGTGGTCTAGGCCGGCACCGGCGATGTGGCCGAGGAGCCGCCGCCGCGCCGCCGGGTCGGGGATGAGCAGGGCCTCGTTGACCGCCACGCCCAGCTTCGGAGTCGTAGACGCCGTCACAGCGCTGCCACCTTGCCCATCATCGCTGTCGCGATGACCCGCTTCTGGATGCCTGCGGTCCCGTCGGCGATAAGGTAGCTCGCGACGTCACGGTACCTTTGCTGGAGAGGCATCTCGGTCGAGTACCCGAGATTGCCGAATGTGACCATCGCCGTTTCGATCGCGTCCTTTGCCACGATCGGCGGCCACCACTTGGACATCGCGGCGAAGTGCGTGTGCTTCTCCCCGGCTTCCCGCGCCCACAGCGAGCGGTAGCACAGCCAGCGAGCTGCCTCCATGTACGTCGCGTGCTCCGCAAGTGGAAAGGAGACACCCTGGAAGGCAGCCAAGGGCCGGTCGAAAGCCCCGCGCTGGGCGGCCCACGTGCATGCTTCGTCGATGCTCGCCTGGCCCGCGCCGAGGCACAGCAGACCGAGCGCAGGCCGGCTGAAGTCGAAGTGCTCCATGGCACCGGCGAAGCCCCGGCCCGGCTCCCCCACGACATGGTCCGCTGGCACGAAGACGTCGTCGAAGGACAGCTGGCCCCAGCACAGCGGGAGGCACCCCATGCCCGGTGTGTGCGTGCGGGTGACGCCCTCGGCCTCGAGCGGGACGGCGAAGCAGCTGATGCCCCGGTACCCCTCTGACCCAGGCTCCCGGGCGTAGACCAACGCCACCGACGCTGCCGTGGCGAGAGTGATCGCAATCTTCTCACCGCGGATCCGCCAGCCGCCGGGGACTGTTCGCGCCTCAGTACGCAGGCGAGAGACGTCCGAGCCGCACGAGGGCTCGGTGACGGCGATCGCGGCGACGACGTCGCCGCGAATCAGCCGGGGCAGCCACTCGTCGACGACGGCGTCCTGCCCGTTTTCCGCGAGCTGAGAAGCGACGAGGCCGGAGAGAACCGGAGCGGACGCGACGTTCACGTCACCATAGGCCAGTGTCTCCGCGGCAAGGCCGAGCGTCACCGGGTCGAGCGCCCCGGTCCCGCCGTGTTTCTCGGGAAGGCCGATGCCGAGGACACCGAGCTCGGCCAGTTTCCGGTGCGCGTCCCAACAGAACTCCGGGCGCGCGGCGCGCTCGATGTAACGCGGCGCTAGCTCCGCGACGGCGAACTTGCGTAGCTGGACGCGGAATTCTTCCTGCTCTGGGCTAAAGGCGAACGATAGCATTCCGGCCTCTCAGTCCGTCCCCTCG
>DATJWW010000005.1:0-4557 GCA_035500835.1 Solirubrobacterales bacterium
CCCGGCGTTCGAGGCGGGGCCGGTTGCGCCCGTCGAGCCGGTGGCGCCGGAGTCGGCGGACGTGGAATCACGCGGGGAGGCGGGTTCGGCCCTGACGGTGGCGACTTCGGGGGTCGACGCGGCCGCCGAGGCGAGCTGGCGGTTGCTGGTCGCGAACAGCCCGCTCCAGCCGATCACGACGACCACGGCGAGGGCGCCGACCAGCAACGCCGGCCGCGCCACCCGCAGCCAGGACTGCGGTATCGCCGGTAGCTTCGCGCGGCCGCGGAAGGGCAGCTCGACGTAGCGGTAGGAGAGGTGGGCGAGGAGGAGGACGAGGGCGAGCTGGAGCGGGATCAGCACCCCTTTCGGCAGGTCGACGTCGACCCCTGGCCGGGTCAGCGCCAGTACCGGCCAGTGCCAGAGATAGAAGCTGTAGCTGCGCAGCCCGAGCCAGAGGACGGGCGGCGTGCCGAGGATGCCGCCGAGCCGCGCCGCCGGGTGGGCGAGGACCGCGATCAGCAGGGCCGTGATCAGCGCCAGCCAGAGGTAGCCGCCGTGCCAGAGCGCGAGGTCGTAGTCGTGGACGTGGAGGAAGCTGAGGATCAGGTAGCCGAGGCCGATCACGCCGAGCGCGTCGAGGATCGGGCCGACCAGCGGGCCGAAGGACTTGTGGGCGCGCAGCTCGACCGGGCTCCAGACCAGGGCCAGGGCGACGCCCGCCAGGAGGCCGGACGCGTGGGTGTCGGTGCCGTAGTAGATCCGCGAGGCGTCGTGGCCGGGGTCGAAGAGGATCCAGGCGAGGACGAGCGAGCCGACCGCGCCGGCGAGCACCCCGACCAGGAGGCGGCGACGCCCGAAGAGCTTCATCCCGGCGGCGAAGACCAGCGGCCAGAAGAGATAGAACTGCTCCTCCACCGAGAGCGACCAGAGGTGGGTGAAGAGCGACGGCCGGCCGAACTGTTCGAAGTACGACGTGTTGTCGAAGATGAAGTGCCAGTTGGCGAAGTAGAAGAGCGAGGCGAGGGCGTCGCCACGGATCTGGCCGATCTTGTCGGGCTCGGCGATCGCCGAGACGATCATCGCGACGGCGATCAGGACGCCGACCGCGGGCAGCAGGCGGCGGGCGCGGCGCAGCCAGAAGCGGCCGAGCTCGAGGTGGTCGGTCGTGCGGAACTCGCGCAGCAGCAGCGAGGTGATCAGATAACCGCTGATCGCGAAGAAGACATCGACGCCGAGGAAGCCGCCGGGGACCCAGTCGAGGCCGGCGTGGTAGCCGAAGACGGCAAGGACGGCCAGCGCCCGCAGGGCGTCGATACCCGGCAGGTAGGGAAAACCCTTGTCCTTCGGCTGGCTCATCCTTCTCGGTGCATAATCGCGGACGTGTCCCCTGCGACCATCGAGAAACCGCGCGCCGCAGGCCCGGATTCAGACCTGGGCGGAAACTGGCGGGTGATCGTCTGCAACGACAACCACAACACCTTCGACCACGTCGCCCAGACGCTGGCCCGGGTGCTGCCCGGCGTCAGCCTCGACCAGGGCCACCGGATCGCCGAGCAGATCCACAACACCGGCCAGGCGATCGTCTGGACCGGCCCGCGCGAGCCGGCCGAGCATTACTGGGAGCAGCTCGACTCGGCGGGACTGACGATGGCGCCGCTGGAGCGGGGCTGAGGGCGCACTGTCTGCATTTACCCCTCATCGATGAGGGGTAAATGCAGACTAGAGCCGCTCGACGTTGTCGGCGTCGAGGCCGCGGCTGATGCCGCGGAAGTCGATCGCCAGGGGCACGGCGGCGATCGCGGCGGCGTGGTCGACGCCCGGGTGGGCGGTGACGATCGCCAGCAGGTCGGTGGAGGCGAGGCCCGCGTCGAGGTCGACCGAGGTGAGCCCCTGGGAGGGGATCTCCGGCACGAAGGGGTCGTGGTAGGAGACCTCGGCGCCGAGACCCCGGAGCAGGTCGATGATCCGCAGCGCCGGCGATTCGCGGGTGTCGCCGATCCCCGGCTTGTAGGCGGCGCCGAGGATCAGGATGCGCGAGCCCTTGACCGGCTTGCCGGCGTCGTTCAGCGCTCTCTCGATGCGCCGCACGCAGAACTCCGGCTGGGCCTGGTTGACCTTGCCGGCCAGCTCGATGAACTCGGGGTAGAAATCGTGCTCGCGCGCCTTGAAGGCGAGGTAGAAGGGGTCGACGGGGAGGCAGTGGCCGCCCATCCCGGGGCCGGGGTCGAAGCGCATGAAGCCGAAGGGCTTGGTCGCGGCCGCTTCGATCACCTCCCAGACGTCGATCCCGAGGCGGTCGCAGAGCTGCGCGATTTCGTTGACGAGGGCGATGTTGACCGAGCGGAAGATGTTCTCCAGGAGCTTCGCCAGCTCGGCCGTCTCCGGTGAGCTGAGCACCTCGACCGTGTCGCAGATCTGGCCGTAGAGGGCGGCGGCGCGCTCGGTGCAGGCGGGCGTGATGCCGCCGACCAGCTTCGGCGTGGTGCGGATCGTGTGGTCGGAGCGGCCAGGGTCGATCCGCTCCGGCGAGAAGGCGAGGAAGAAATCGACACCCACGGCTCCGCCGTGCGCGGCGAGGACCGGGAGGAGCTCCTCCCGGGTGGTGCCCGGGTAGGAGGTCGACTCGAGGACGATCAGCTGGCCCGGCTGCAGATGGGCGGCGAGCGCGGTGGCCGTCTCGCGCAGGTAGGAGAGGTCGGGCTCGCGGGAGCTGGTCAGCGGCGTCGGCACGCAGACGACGATCGCCCCGCAGTCCTCCAGCGCGGCGTAGTCGGTGGTCGGGTGGAGGCGTGGGGAGAGCGCCGCCAACTCGGCGTCGGCGACGTCCTCGATGTAGCTGCGACCGGCGGCCAGGTCGGCGATCTTCGCTGCGTCGGTGTCGAGCCCGACGACCTCGTTCCCGGCCTCGGCGAAGGCGAGGGCGAGGGGTAGGCCGACGTAGCCGAGGCCGACGATCCCGAGCGCCGCTGGCTTCATCGCGGCGGTGGGTTCAGGCGCCGGTCGCGACGATCGACTCGGCGGCGAGCAGGGTGTGCCAGGTCGGCAGCAGCGGGATGTCGTACCAGCCGATGATCGCCTCGCGGGCCTCGGCGATCTCCTGGGAGTACCAATAGCGTTCGAAGTCCGAGCGCTGCTCCCAGACCATCGTCTGTTGGAACAGGAGCCTGTCGTCGAGCGCCCGGGTCAGAGACCAGCTCTTGGCGCCGTAGCCGGTGCACTTGGCGGCGGCCGGTTCCCAGAGGTCGAGCCAGCGCTTCCCGCGGAACGGGGCGATGTGCCAATCGAGCCTGCAGACCTCAAGCATCGTTCAATCCTTTCGCATCTGCGCCGCGGGCGTCGCTACGCCCCGACCTCCGCCCGGATCGCGCCCGGGCCCTCCTCGGTCTTGCCCGCGTCCTCGGACTCGGCGCCGACCAGGACGGCGATCTTGCCGAGGTGTTTGTTTTCGTGCATCAGCTGGTGGGCGGTGGGGACCCCGTCGAACTCCATCGTCTGCCAGAGGACCGGGCGGATCTTGCCCTCCGCCATCAGCTGGTTCGCCCGCATGCACTCGTAGGCGTTGGCGAAGTGGGAGCCGAGGATCTGCTTCTGGCGCATCCACATGTAGCGGACGTCGAAGTCGAGCTGGAAGCCTGAGGTGGCGCCGCAGATCACGACCTTGCCGAACGGCTTGACCACGTAGACGGAGGTCGGGAAGGTGGCCCGCCCGACGTGCTCGAAGACGATGTCGGGGGCGTCGCCGAGGATCTCCTTGACCCGATTGGAGAAGCCGCGCGAGGCGCGGAAGCGCTCCTTGTCGGCGGCCGGGTCGGTGAGGTTCTCGTCGGTCCGCATCATCTCGCGGAATTCGGAGCGGTTGATGTAGTCGACGGCGCCGAGCTGTTTGACCAGCTCCCCCTTCTCGTCGCTGGAGACGACGCCGACCGCGTTGGCGCCGGCCGCCTTGCAGAGTTGCGTGGCGAAGACGCCGAGGCCGCCGGCGGCGCCCCAGATCAGGACGTTGTGGCCGGGCTGCAGCTTGCACTGGTCGATCAGCATCCGGTAGGCGGTGAAGTAGGTCAGCCCGTAGGCGGAGGAGTCGACCCAGGAGAGGTTCGGCGGCTTCGGCAGCAGCTGCTGCGCCTGCACCTTGGTGAACTGGGCAAAGGAGCCCCAGGTCGTCTCATAGCCCCAGATCCGCTGGCTTGGCGCCGCGAGGGGGTCGAGCCCGTGGACCTCGACGTCCTCGTAGGAGGCCTGGTTGCAGTGGATCACGACCTCGTCGCCAGGCTTCCACCGGGTCACGCCCTCGCCGACCTTCCAGACCACGCCGGAGGCGTCGGAGCCGCCGATGTGGTGGCCGTACTCGGGATGGTCGCCGTAGCCGAAGACCGAGACCGGTTTGCCGAGCGAGGCCCAGACGTTGTTGAAGTTCACGCCGGCGGCCATCACCCGCACGATCACCTCGAAGGCGCCGGGCTCCGGGACCTCGACCTCCTCGACCTGGAACGCGTCCTTGGGCTCGCCCTCACGTTCCTCGCGGATCACCCATGCGGCCATCGTCTCGGGCAGGGTGCCCGGCTCGACGTCCAGCTT
>DATJWW010000006.1:0-59921 GCA_035500835.1 Solirubrobacterales bacterium
GGGCAAATGGTCGACCGCATCCTCGGTACCGGGCCAAAGGTCGACCGCGGCGTCGGCGCCGAGCCAGTCGCGCACCAGGACGAAGGCGTGCTCCCTGCCGACCATCGGCCCACGCACGCAGACGCCTCGAAGAGAGGCGTAGAAGAGGACGTGGACGAGCGCCTGGCCGGCGGTCGGGACGTCGGCCGAGTCGAGCCGCTCGCGCAGCTGCGCCCGAGTCAGCGGTCCCTCCTCGGCGAGCGTCCGTTCGACGGTCTCGACCCCACGCTCCGCCGCGGCCTCCCCCACCCCGGTCTGGCGCAGCCGCGTCCGGCACGAGGTCCAGAGCGGCGGCGTGGTCAACATCTGCAGCAACGGATAGTCCTCCGCCCGGATCAGGTGCAAGGTGCCGCGATTGACCCAGGTGATGACCAACTTCCGCTCATCCAACGCCCGATCCACATCCGACGCCACGAGCCCCTCGGAGCGCGCCCGCACCGCCAGCCTCGCCCCCCGCCCATCCTGCCCCTGGATCGCCAGCAACCGCTCGGCTACATCGACAGGATCTCGCCCAGGCCTGGTCGCCAGCCCTTGAGCGCTGAGCCGCGCCCGAAGGAGACCTGATGGACCCCCGAACGAACCTCCCCGCTGTTCGTGAGAGAGGGGGTCCATCAGGTCTCCCCCTCGCAACCCCGTCCCTTACCTGCTCAGCCCTTGCCGGACAACAGATTCCAGGCCTTCTGCCAGAACCCCGGCTCCGGCTCACCCGCCACGTCATCCGGCGAGACCTCGAGCGTGCCCGGGTTCTTCCCCGGCTTGGCCAGCCGCGCCGCCGCCGCCGCGTCGATGTTGAGGATCACCCCGCGCTCGTAGATCCCCTCGACCTCGGGGGCGTCGACGAACTTGTGGCCGCCGGGCCGGTCGTGGGTGGTGTCGAAGATGATCCCGTCGAAGATGTCGGCCTCGGGGGCGTCGAGCACCTCGACCACGGTCCCCAGCTTCACCTCGTCCGAGGAGTAGACGGGGATGCCTTTCTTGGCGACGAGATAGGAAACCTTGGGGCCGAGATCGTCCATGCGGCGACGAGCCTAAACGAAGCGGCTTGATCGCACCTAAACTGCCGCTGGGAAAGCGACGGGAAGGGAACGCATGGGAAGGAATCTGGCTTCGATCCTCAGCGAGAGCGCGGCGCGCGACGCCGACGCGCCCGCGGTGCGGCTGGGCGGGCAGACGGTCAGCTTCGGCGAGCTGGACGACCGCGGCGCGCGGGTCGCGACGCTGCTTCGCGAGCGCGGCGTCGAGCCCGGCGACCGGGTCGGGGTGATGCTGCCGAACGTACTCGAGTTCCCGGCCGTCTACTACGGCGTGCTGCGGGCGGGCGGGGTCGTGGTGCCGATGAACGTCCTGCTGAAACGGCGCGAGATCGCCTTCTACCTGGAGGACTCCGGGGCGAGGCTGCTGCTCGCCTGGCACGGCTTCGCCGAGGAGGCGCGCGACGGCGCGGCCGATGCAGGCGCCGAGCTGATCGAGGTCGAGCCGACCGCCTTCGCGGCGACCCTCGAGGCGCTCGAGCCGACCCCCGGACTCGCCGACACCGACTACGAGGACACCGCGGTGATCCTCTACACCTCGGGCACGACCGGGAAACCGAAGGGCGCCGAGCTCTCCCACCGCAACCTCGATGAAAACTCGGAGATCGTCGCCCGGACCACCGCCGACGTCAGCGCCGGGGACGTCGTCCTCGGTGCCCTGCCGCTCTTCCACTCGTTCGGGCAGACGGTCTCGATGAACGCCTCCCTGCGCAACCGCGCCTGCCTCACCCTGGTGCCGAAATTCGATCCCGGCGAGGTGCTGGAGACGATCGAGCGCGATCGCGTCACCCACTTCTACGGCGTGCCGACCATGTTCGGGGCGCTGCTCCATCACCCGGGCCGCGAGCGCTTCGACACCTCCTCGCTGCGGATCTGCATCACCGGCGGCGCCTCGATGCCGATCGAGGTCCTGCACGGCTTCGAGGAGGCGTTCGGGGCCGAGCTGCTGGAGGGCTACGGGCTCTCGGAGACCTCGCCGACCGCGTGCGCCGGCCATCCGGGGCAACTGCGCAAGGCGGGCTCGATCGGGACGCCGCTGGAGAGGGTCGAGATGCGGATCGTCGACGAGGAGGACCGCGAGGTGCCGCAGGGCGAGGTCGGCGAGATCGTGATCCGCGGCCACAACATCATGAAGGGCTACTGGAACCGCCCCGAGGCGACCGCCGAGGCGATCCGCGAGGGCTGGTTCCACAGCGGCGACATGGGCCGGGTCGACGAGGACGGCTACTTCTACGTCGTCGACCGCAAGAAGGACATGATCATCCGCGGCGGCTACAACGTCTACCCGCGCGAGGTCGAGGAGCTGCTCTACGAGCATCCGCAGGTCCGCGAAGCGGCGGTGCTCGGCATCCCCCACCCCGAGTGGGGCGAGGAGGTCGGCGCCGCGGTGGTGCTCGAGCCCGGGGAGGACCTTGCGCCGGAGGAGATCAGCGCCTGGGTGCGGGAGCGGATCGCCGCCTACAAGTACCCGCGCGTCGTCTGGTTCCTCGAGGAGCTGCCGAAGGGGCCGACCGGGAAGATCGTCAAGCGGGAGATCGAGGTGCCGACCCACGCCGGCAGCTGACGAAAAACTGGCCGGCCGGCCAAAACGTGAGGTAACCTCCGCCGCACGGCACCACGACACGAAACGGGGATGAGATGAGCGTCGCCTCCCAGAGCCTGATGGAGAACATCACCTACGAGGACCTCTACAAGAGGTGGGAGGGGGGCAACTGGTCCGCGTACGACATCGACTTCTCCGCCGACATCGCCGGTTGGGCCGGCCTCACCGACATGCAGCGCCGCTCGGCGATGTGGATCTACTCGATGTTCTTCTACGGCGAGGACCGGGTCGCCGACACGCTCGCCCCCTACGTCACCGCGGCACCGACCGAGGAGCAGTCCTACTTCCTCGCCACCCAGCAGGTCGACGAGGTCCGCCACTCGCTCTTCTTCCACCGCTTCTTCAAGGAGGTGATCGGGGTCGGCGGCGAGAGCGTCCAGGAGACCCTGGCCTCCACCCTGCCGCAGCTGAACTGGGGCTACCGCGGCGTCTTCGACCGGCTCGACCGGATGGCCGTCGAACTGCGCAAGGACACCTCGCTGCCGAAGTACGCGCAGGCGATCACGCTCTACCACCTGATCGTCGAGGGCAGCCTCGCCCAGCCCGGGCAGCACTTCATCGAGGACTTCTTCTCCTCCTCGGAGGCGATGCCCGGGTTCAGCGCCGGGATGGCGAACGTCTCGCGCGACGAGCAGCGCCACATCGGCTTCGGCGTCAAAGTGCTCTCCGAGCTGCTGGCGCCGAGCCACCCCGCCTCGAACGAGTGCCGGGCGGCGGTGCTCGAGCTGCTGAAGGAGGTGCTCCCCTACAGCCCCGCCGTCTTCCGGCCGCCGAACCTCGACCGCGCCTACACCGAGTGCTACGGCTTCACGATCGAGGACATCTACGCCTTCGCCCTCAAACTGGTCCGTCAGCGCTGGCGGACGATCGGCTTTCCGGTCGAGGAGATGCCGCCCGGCGTCTTCCCCTTCGATCCCGACAAGAGCGAGGAGGAACTCGCCGCCGACCAGGTGAAGATGATGCTCGGCGGCATCCTCGGGCCATCCGACGGCAGCGTGACGCCGAGCACCGATCCGGAGCTGATGCGCCTCTGGTTCGGCGTCACCTCGCGGGTCGCCGACCCGGCGGTCGCCAACGGCACGCCGCTCGTCTACCAGTGGAAGTTCACCGACGCCGAACCGTGGCACGTGGTGATCGACAACGGCTCGACCCGGGCCGAGCCCGGCGTCGCCGCCGACCCGGCGGTGACGATCGAGGCGAGCTGGGCCGACTGGCTGGCCTCGACCAAACCCGACGCCCAGCCGCTGAAGCTCCTCCTCAGCCGCAAGATCCGCCCCCACGGCAGCCTCCGCGAGCTGGCGCGGATGCGCAAGGTCTTCAACAGCTAGACCAGCACCATATATGCGCCTTTGACGACCTCGATCGGCGCTTCGGGGCCCATCAGTTCGACAAGAAGGCGACGGGTGGCGGCGACGTGGATGGCCCCCACCCCGACCTTGTTGTCTTGGATTTCGACCCCGATATCAGTGATCCCGTACTTCTCTTCGTCGATGTCTTCGGTCGCATCGAGGACTTCGTTCATCACCTTGTTCAGGTGTCCTTCGCTGTAGAGAGGTGGGACGGGAAACAGCGTCACCCGCGCGGGTGCTACGAACGACACGTTTGACTTGAGCCGGCCCAGCATCGCTTCCGGTTCGCGGGTGAAGCCGACGAAGATCTTGCCTTCGGCCGAGTACCAGCCGGCGTAGGTCGATCCGAGCCGATGTTCGTGGACCCAGTTCGGGATCGCAGTTGCGGCCTGTTGGTTCATGCGCATCCGGAGGGCGAGCTCTTCTGCGGTGGCGGCGTCGACCGGCGCTTCCCAGGCGACCGCCGACCAGCGCTCCGTCGGTGATTCGGCGATCCAGGCGCGACGGACCTGCTTCGCTCTGCGGACCAGGGCGGCGTGGTCACCCCTCAGCGTTGGTTCGAGTTCTTCCTCTTCGAAGAACCTGGCGATCCTGGCTACCGAAGGCACTCGCGGGGACTTGCTGCCGGGACATCCTTCGGCTTCCTTGAAGAAGGCTTCGCCCTGGTCCCAACTGGTGGTCGGAATCTGGACGAGAGTGCGACCCGCGCAGGCTCCCTGGGAGACGGTGAAGCTGCCCCGCACCGTTATCGGGCCGTTCTTTTCCAGGCGGCAGGACGTCACGCGACCAAAGCGGCAGTCCAAACCGTCGCCGGGCGCCGCGCCGATCATCCGCGCCCGCGAGTAGACATGAGCTGGACTCGCCTGCTTCGGCGCTTCGACCTTGATCCGCGCCCGTCCCTTTGCCGGCCCACACCAGACGACCCAGTCGACGGTCGTCTTCGATCCGCGGGCCAGGGACGCACCACCGAGGCAGTCGTCGGCGAGACCGTGCCCGCGCGGCACCACGCTTTCGCCGAACCCCGACGCTCCGACTGCGACGACGAGGGCGAGCACGCCGATGAGTGCGGCGGCGGCGAGCAGCCGATGTGCGCGGCGCCTCACCTCAGGAGATCGGCGGGCGCTGGTCGGCCCAGGGGCGCTCAGCCTCGATCTGGGCGGCGAGCGAGATCAGCAGCGGCTCGCTCTCCTTGCGGCCGATGATCTGGATCGCCAGCGGCATCCCGTCGGCGCCGAAGCCGAAGGGGATCGACATCGCCGGGTTGCCGAGGTGGTTCCAGGGGACGCAGTAGGGATAGAAACGGCTCATCCCGAGGACCGTGTAGAGGGCGCCGCGGCCCTGCCAGCGACGGACCGGCAGGGCGGTGCCGCCCATCGTCGGCATCACCAGCACGTCGTGGTCGTCGAAGATCGCGTTGATGCGGGCGATCTCGGCGGGGCGGTTGGCCATCGCTTTCTCGTAGAGCGACTCGGGCAGGAGACCGCCGAGCTTGCCGAAGCCGCGGGTGCGCCGTTCGAGGCGCTCCGGCAGCGGCACTTCCTCGACCGTCTCGGCGACGCCCTTCAGGAAGCGGGCGGTGATCGTGTCGCCGATCCGCCCCCAGTCGGGGTCGCGCGGCGAGACGTCGTGGCCCAGCGTCGCCAGCATGGCGGCGGCCTCGGCGACGGCACCCTTCACCTCGTCGGTGACGGTCGGCGGCGCGATCGCCCGCGGCGGCGCCGTCGACCAGGCGACCTTCAGCTTCCCCGGCGAGTCCTTGACCGACTCGACGAACGGCTTGGCAGGCGGCGGCGGGGCTTCGGCCTCGATCGAGCCGCCGGAGACGACGTCGAGCCAGAGCGCGGTGTCGAGCACCGAGCGGCTGACGCAGCCTTCGACCACCATCCCGCGCCAGCCTTCGAGCTCCGGCGCCAGCGAGACGCGGCCGCGGGTCGGCTTCAGGCCGAAGAGACCGCAGCAGGCGGCCGGGATGCGGATCGAGCCCGCGCCGTCCCCCGCCGAGGCGATCGGCACCAGCCCGGCGGCGACCGCCGCGGCCGAGCCGCCGCTCGAGCCGCCCGGGGTGCGCTGCGGGTTCCAAGGGTTGCGGGTGACCCCGTAGGTGGCCGACTCGGTGAAGCCGCAGATCGCCATCTCGGGCAGCAGGGTGAGGCCGACGATGATCGCCCCGGCCTCGCGCAGCCGGCGGACCACCTCGCAGTCGGCCTTGGCGGGCTCCGCGAAGGCGTCGGTGCCGTGCATGCTGACCTCGCCGGCGATGTCGATTTCGTCCTTGATCGCGATCGGCACACCGAGCAGCGGGCGGTCGTCGCCGGCGCTCCGTCGCGCCTCCGCCTGCTCGGCTTCCAGCATCGCTTTCTCGGCGAAGACCTTGCAGAAGGCGTTCAGCTCGGGGTCGAGCCGGTCGATCCGCTCCAGCGCGGACCCGACCAGCTCGGTCGGGCTGACCTCACCGGCACGGACCATCTCGGCCTGCCGGGCAATCCCCGCGAACGCGATCTCATCTCCCCCCGACGCCAAGAGCCGATCCTATCTCCGGCGAGGCCGGCTCGGGGTCGGAATCGAGATCGGGGTCGCCCTCGAAGCTGAGGTTCGGCAGCATCCGGTCGAGCCAGGCGGGCAGCCACCAGTTCCAGCCGCCCATCAGCTTCATCGCGGCGGGGACGAGGACGAGGCGCACGAGCGTCGCATCGAGGGCGATCGCGATCGCGCAGCCGAGGCCGATCTCCTTGATCGAGGGCACACCGGTGAGGACGAAGACCGAGAAGACGCAGACCATGATCAGCGCCGCCGAGGAGATCGTGCGGGCGCTCGATGAGAGCCCCTCGGCGACGGCGCGCTCGTTGTCGCGGTGGAGCAGCCAACGCTCGCGGATACGCGACATCAGGAAGACCTCGTAGTCCATCGAGAGGCCGAAGACGACGGCGAAGATCAGCGGCACGTTGATCGTTTCGATCGCCCCCTGGCTTTCGAAGCCGAGGAAGCCGTCGAGCCAGCCCCACTGGAAGATCGCGACGAGGACGCCGAAGGCGGCGCTGATCGAGAGCAGGTTCATCGCCACCGCCTTCAGCGGCAGGACGAGCGAGCGCAGCATCACCATCAGCACCAGGAAGCTGAGCGCGAGGACGAAGAGGACGATCTTCCACATCGAGCCCATGACCAGTTCGCGGGCGTCGCGACCGCGGGCGGTTTCGCCGCCGACGTCGACCGTCGCGGTGCGGCCGAGCGCGGTCGAGGGCACGACTTCGTCGCGGAGGCGCTCGACCAGGGAGACCGCCGCGTCGGACTCGCTCGGCGCGCTCGGGGTGACGGTGAAGAGGGTGTCGGAGCCGCGGACGTCGGGCGGCGCGACGGCGTGGACCCCGGGCGTCCCGCGCAGGGTGGCGGCGAAGGCCGCGTCCGCGGCGGGCGATGCGGTGCCCCCGGCGGGCGCCTCGGCGACGATGTAGATCGGGTCGGTGCCGCCGCCGACCGCCTTGGCGACGAGTTCGTTGCCGATCCGGACATCGCTGTCCTTGGGGAATTCCTTGAGAGCCTGGGTGCCGGTCTTCAGCGAGAGCACGGGGATCGCCAGCGTGAGGAGGACGGCGCCGACGCCGATCACCGCGATCCACGGGCGCGCCATCACGCGGGTGGTCCAGGCGGTCCAGAACGGCGAGGCGCCGGGGTGTGTCGGGGAGGTGGGCGTGGCGGCGGCGCGACGGTGAGGGAGGTGACGGCGCACCCAACCGGCGACCGAGCCGACGATGCCGCCCGGCAGGACGCGATCGCCGAGCATCGCGATCAGCGCCGGCAGCAGGGTGGTCGCGGTGAGGATCGAGACGGCGACGACGATCATCGCGCCCAGGCCCATCGAGCGGAGCGCCTGGTTGTCGACCATCCAGAGCCCGGCGAGCGAGATCACGACGGCGAGCCCGGAGAAGGTCACCGCGAGCCCGGAGGTGGCGAGCGCCCGCGAGCGCGCCGCCGCCGGGTCGGCCCCCGCCTCCCGCTCCTCGCGGTAGCGGGCGAGGATGAACAGCGAGTAGTCGATCGCCACCCCGATGCCGATCATCGAGGCCATGTTGGTGACGAACACCGACATCGTCATCTGCAGCGAGATGAAGTAGATGAGCGCGCCGGTGATCAGGACGCTGGCGAAGCCGAGGGCGAGCGGCAGGAGCGCGGCGGCGAGCGAGCCGAAGACGACGAGCAGGATCACGAGGACGATCGGGAAGCCGGTCATCTCGGCTTTGGAGAGGTCCTTCTTGGAGATCTCCTGGAAGCCCGCCCAGACGCCGGGCTGGCCGACCACATATGGGGTGACACCGCCGACCGCGGTGCCGGGGTCGAGTTCTTCCCGCAACGTCCCGGCGGTGTCGATCAGTTCATCGGCGGACCGTTCGCTGTGGAGCGACAGGACGGCGAGGTCGCCGTGGGCGAGCCGGTGGCGCGCCGCGACGACGGTCGCGCGGGGCAGGGTGACCTCTTCGATCGGCGCGATCGTGCGCGCGACCCGGGTGATCGCCGCCTGGCGCTGGGCGGGGTCGGCGCCGGGCGCCGCCGCCAGCGCCACCGAGACGCCGTTCGTCTCGTCCCGGAATTCCCTCTGGAGCGCTTCGGAGACCCGCTGCGACTGCGACCCGGGGACGTCGAACCCGCCGCCGGTGAGATGTTCGGTCTGCTGCGCCGCGAACGGCAGCGCGCAGAGCACCACGACGATCCAGAACCCGACGACCCACCGCCGTCTGCGGCCGAGGAAACCGGCGAGTCTCTTCATCGCGTCGCGCATAACTGGCTGGCCGGCCAACTATCACCGATCACCCTGCCGTTCTTGTGTGCGCCCCGTCACGCGACGAAGATTCTCGGATGGCGGATCAGGTGCCGGCGATATGTGACGTGCTCGACACGGTCGAGCGCCGCAACTGGGAGCGGCTGCGAAAGCTCCTGCACCCGGAAGTGCACTGGACGACGGCGGTCGAGGAGCACCTGTTCGGCCCCGACGCGGTCATCGCCTGCCTCGAAGGAGATCCACCTCCGGCGCCTCCCGCCTACCACGAGCTGCGCGACGGCCAGATGATCCGCTGGATCGACACCCCGGGCTAGCCGGTGGTCCAGGGCGCGGAGTGAGATGGCCGCGATTCGCGAGCGTTGCGGCCGTCCGAGAAGCGTCCCGGGCGTCTCGTGGCGACCCCGGCAGGGTGTGGCCGCCACGAGACGCCCGGGACGTGAGGGGTCCGCAGGGAACTCCACGAAGGCGTCGGAGAGATGTCGGGGACGTCACCGATCCTCATGCATCTCCCCTCCGGTCCGAGGGCACGGCGACGACCGTGCACTTGACCACACCAGGGTGTGGACAAGTGCACGGTCGTGAGCGGCCTGATGAGGAAGACGCAAGGAACCGTGGACTTACCTGGGTCTTCCTCACAGATCACAGGCCTTCGTGGAGGAACACGCGCCTCTCTCCCCTGAGCACGCCGATCCCCCCCGAACCCTCGGCCGTCCCGGCCACGGCCACACCCTGCCGGGGTCGTGGCCGGGACGGCCGCGTCCCTTCCACCATGTCTGGGTCCAACCCCAGCCGGCCGGCTCGGCGCGGTGCTCGGTTTCTGGCTCCGTTGACCGATGGCGACCAAACGGATCGCGACGCTCAGTCGGAGACGAGCAGGTACCGGGCGGAGGCGGTGCCCGCGATCAGGGCGGGCTTGAGGTCGCGGCTCGGGTCGGAGAGGGCCTGGAGGGCGAAGCCGTCGGCGACGGCGAGGAGGTAGGCGACGACGGCCTCGGCGTCGAAGCGGAGGCTGAGGATGCCCTCCTCGTCCTTGGCGCGGAGGACGGCGGCGACGTGGGAGCGGGTCGCCTCGAAGAGCTGGCCGACCTCGTGCTGGATGTCCGGGTTGCGGCGGCCGGCGCTGAACAGCTCGTAGAGGAGGAGGAAGTAGCCGGGATCGTTGTCGATCATGTCGGTGAGGCTGGAGACGAGGACGTCGAGCACCCCGTCCGCCGTCTTCGCATCGGCCAGCGTCTCGTCGAGGCGGGCGATGCGCAGTTCGGTGTCGCGGCGCACCACCTCGACCAGGAGGCGCTCCTTGGTGCCGAAGTAGTAGTGGAGGAGGCCGCGGCTGACGCCCGCCTCGCGGGCGACGTGCTCGAAGGTCGAGCCCGCCGCCCCGCGCCTCGCGACGCTGTCGCGCATCGCATCGACGATGCGCTGCGCCTTCTCGCCGCTGAGCTGACGCTCTTTGGTCGCCGCCTCCACCGAGTTCGCTGCCGCTCCGCCCGACCTAGGAGCCGTTGATGCTGCCGGAGGTGCTCGTGTACTCGAACTCCTCTTCGGCACCGAAGAGGGCGTCGAGGACGGCCTTGCGGGCACCCTCGCTGACCACCAGGGCGACGACGCCACCGATGATCGCGAGCATGATCAGCCTGCCGAGGCGATGCTTCTTCTTCTTCGGCTTCTGCAGGCGCTCGCGCGCCTCCTGCAGCGCTTCGGCGGCCTGGCGCACTTCCTTCTGGACCTTCTTGTCGGAGGTCACGGCCTTGACCGGGCTCTTGCCCTTGCCGGTCGCCCGCGAGTACGCCTTCTTCGCCGAGCTGAAGGCGTCCATCAGGTTCTCGCGCAGGTCTTCGTCTTCGATCAGGCGCTGCACGTACGGGTTTTCGCGCGCCGATCCGTACAGGTCGCCGGCCCGTCCCGCAGTCTGAGTGGTCTTGCTCATCCCTTCTCCCTCGCTGTTCTCGCGGTTTCGCTCCCGATCAGGATACCCGCGATTAGCAGGGAGACACCGCGACGGGCTCCGGTGGGCGCCGGATCACTCCGGGCCGACGCCGTCGAGCAGCACCCCGTTGCTGCGGAAATCGAGCCGTGCCTCGCGCAATCGACGCAGGCGGAGCGGCGCCAACCCCGGCCGCTGGAAGCGGTAGCGGCGGATGTAGAGGCGACCGGTGTCTTCGGTGGCGACCTGGCGGAAACCGGGGCCGAGGAGGCGTCGTGGCGGGGGCGGCTCGACGCCGTCGGAGACGAAGTCGACTTCCTTGACCAGCCAGCCGTAGCGTTCGGAGGCGCGGATCTGGATCGCCCCGGTCGAGAGGTAGTAGCGGAGCGGCGCCTCGCCCAGCGTCCAGGTCACCGTCGCGCGCGGCCCATGCGGTTCGCCGATGTGTTCGGCGACGGCGCTCCAGTTCGGCCGCTGGAACTGTTCGTCGGTGCTCGCCAGCACACAGAACCCGAGCGAGTAGGCGACGAGGAGCGCCCCGATCGCGGTCCCGAGCCGACGCGAGGCGGGCGAGGAGACGGCGATCCCGATCGCCGCCAGCAGCGGCACCAGCGCCGGGATCAGGTTGCGGGCGAGAACGAAGTCCTTGCTCGCCTCGATCAGCGCCAGCGCCACCGGGATGCCGATCCCGGCGACGACAAGGAGGAGTGGGCGGGCGGCGGCACGTCGATCCGGCCGCGCCCGGCGCCGCAGCAGGAGCGCCAACGCGCCGAGGCTGAGGGCCAGCGGCAGGAAGGCGAGCCAGGGCCGCTCCGGCCGGGCGATGATGTCGCCGGTCTCGCCGGTGACGAAGGTCGCCGCCGTTTCCCAGAGCCGGTGGCCGAGGGTGAAGTTGCCGATCCAGTCGGCGTGGCCGATCGACATCTGGTGGATGGCCACGGGCGCCAGGGCGAGGGCGGAGGCGGCGACGATCGCCATCCCGACCAGGCTCGCCCGCCCGCGCCGCCGCAGCAGCATCAGCCCCTCGGCGAGGATCGGGAAGGCGACGAAGTAGTGGGTGCCGAGCGCCAACCCCGACCAGACGCCCCACCAGATGAAGTCGCGGCGGGCGCCGCTTCGTTCGGCACGCAGCCAGTAGAGGACCGAGAGCGCCCCGAAGAGGGCGACCAGCGCGTAGGCGCGGGCCTCCTGGGAGTACCAGAGCATCATCGGGTTGACGGCGACCAGCGCCGCCGCCCAGAGGCCGGCGCGGCGGCCGCGCAGCTCGACCCCGATCAGGTAGGCGACCGGCACCGTCGCCACCCCGGCCGCCGCCGAGATCGCGCGCAGGCCGAATTCGTGGGTGCCGACCAGCTGCGTCCAGACCCAGGCGATCGCGTAGTAGACCGGCGGCGTCGACTCGCTGAACCAGACCGCGTCCATCGCGTGGCCGAAGCCGCCGCGCAGGACGCGGCTGGCGGTGACGATCTCGTCGTGGTGGTAGCTCTGCACGCCGAGCGTGGCAAAGCGCAGCACCGCCGCCAGCGCGGTCAGCCCGGCGACGATCCAGAAAACTCGTGAACGTTCCCGCACCCACTCCCCGGGCGAGCGCCGCCCCGCCCCCACCGATGCGTTCGCAGAAAGTTCCGGATAGCGGAACAAAGTGCGAACGCCCCCGGGGGAGGCTGCGCCGCCGCTCAAGTGAGCGCGACGTCTAGCGCTTTCGAGACCTCGTCGACGAAGGCGAACTGGAGAGCGCCGAGCTCGGCGGCCGGGATCTCGGCCGCGTCGCCCTCGTTGCGCTCGGGCACGATCACCCGCTTTATCCCCGCCCGCTGTGCCGCCAGCGACTTCTCCTTCAACCCGCCGATCGGCAGCACCTTGCCGGTCAGCGTCACCTCCCCGGTCATCGCGACGTCGTTGCGCACCGGCCGGCCGCTGATCAGCGAGGCCAGCGCCACCGTCATCGCCACCCCCGCGGAGGGGCCGTCCTTCGGTACCGCTCCCGCCGGCACGTGGACGTGGACGTCATGCGAGGCGAACCAGTCGCCCTCCAGCTGCGGCGCGATCTGCTCCTGGTGCCCGCGCACGTAGGAGAGCGCCGCCTGCGCCGACTCTTTCATCACCTCGCCGAGCTGGCCGGTGATCGTCAGGTGCCCGGAACCGGGCATCCCGGTCGCCTCGATGAAGAGGACATCGCCGCCCGCCGGCGTCCAGGCGAGCCCGGTGGCGACGCCGGGGTCCTTGGTCCGCCGCCGCGTTTCGGCGAAGACGCGCCGCCGTCCCAGCAACTCCCGCGCTTTCTTGCCGGACACCCGCACCTTGCCCTTCGCCTTGCCTTCGGCGACCTGGCGGGCGACTTTGCGGCAGATCGTGCCGATCAGCCGCTCCAGGTTGCGGACGCCGGCCTCGCGCGTGTACTCCTCGACGATCGCGGTCAGCGCCGCGTCGGAGAACTCGATCTGCGAGGGCTTCAGGCCGTTTGCGGCGATCTGCCGGGCGACCAGGTGGCTGCGGGCGATGTGGCGCTTCTCGTCGAGCGTGTAGCCCGCCAGCTCGATCGTCTCCATGCGGTCGAGCAGCGGCCCCGGGATCGTGTCGAGCACGTTCGCGGTGGCGATGAAGACGACGTCGGAGAGGTCGAAGGCGAGGTCGAGGTAGTGGTCGCGGAAGGTGTCGTTCTGGGCCGGGTCGAGCACCTCGAGCATGGCGCTCGCCGGATCGCCGCGGAAGTCGGCGCCCATCTTGTCGATCTCGTCGATCATGAAGACGGGGTTGCGCGAGCCGGCGTCGCGGAGGGCGCGGACGATCGTCCCCGGCAGCGCCCCGATGTAGGTGCGGCGATGGCCGCGGATCTCGGCCTCGTCGCGCACCCCGCCGACCGAGATGCGCTCGAACTCGCGCCCCAGCGCCTTCGCGATCGAGCGCCCGAGGCTCGTCTTCCCCACCCCCGGCGGGCCGACGAAGCAGAGGATCGGGCCGGGGCTGTCCGGGTTCAGCCGCCGCACCGCGAGGTACTCGAGGATCCGCTCCTTGACGTCCTCGAGGTCGTAGTGGTCGGCGTCGAGCACCTTGCGCGCGTGTTTCAGGTCGAGGTCGTCCTCGGTCTCGGCGTCCCAGGGCAGCTCGGTGATCCACTCGAGGTAGGTGCGGATCACACCGTGCTCGGCCGCCGCGGGCGGCAGTTTGGCGAGCCGCCCGAGCTCCCGGTCGGCGGCCTTGCGCGCTTCCTCGGGCAGGTTCGCCGCCTCGATCCGCTCGCGCAGTTCGGCGACTTCGGCCGCCTGCTCGTCCTCCTCGCCGAGCTCCTCCTGGATCGCTTTCAGCTGCTGGCGGAGGAGGAACTCGCGCTGGCCCTTGTCGACTTCGGACTGGACCTGGGACTGGATCTGGGTGCCGAGCTGGACCACCTCGAGCTCGCGGGCGAGGATCTGGGAGAGGTGGCGGAGGCGCCTGCCGACGTCGACTTCTTCCAGCAGCTCCTGCTTCTCGGCGGTCTCGATGCGGAGCGCGCCGCCGATCAGATGGGAGAGGGCGCTGGGGTCGTCGATGTTGGCGACCGCGAGCTGCAGCTCCTCGGGCAGGTAGGGGATCTGCTCGACGATCTCCGAGAAGGTGCGCTGGACGTTGCGGGTCAGCGCTTCCAGCTCGGCGTTCCGCCTGATCTCGTCGGGGGCGTCGCTGATCCGCGCGATCAGGTAGGGACGGTCGGTGATGAAGTCGTCGAGGCGGACCCGCTGGGTCGCCTGGACGAGGATCCGCAGGGTGCCGTCGGGGACTTTCACCATCCGCTCGACGATCCCGACGACGCCGACCTCGTAGAGGTCGGCCGGGGTCGGCTCGTCCTTCTCGGGGTCGCGCGAGGCGACCATCACCAGCATCCGGTCGCCGCCGAGGACGTCGTCGACGAGCTTGATCGAGCGCGGCTGGCCGACCGCGAGGGGGGTGATCGTGTCCGGGAAGGCGACCGAGTCGCGCAGCGGCAGGACCGGGAGCGCCTCCGGGAGGGGCGCGTCGCTGCGCAGCTCGTCCTCGGCGTCGAGCGGCGCTTCGACGACCTCGAGGGTGGGCGAGCCCTCCATCACGCGCGTTCGATCGGGACCTGGTGGGTGGTCTCGCCCGGATCGCGCAGCGGCAGCTCGACGGTCAGCAGACCGTCCTCGTAGTTGGCGACGGCATGGTTGCCGTCGACCTCGACCTGCAGCTCGACCACGCGGCGGAAGGGGCCGGAGGGGATCTCGATCTGCTGGTAGACGCGACCCTCGGTCTCCTGCAGGGCGCGCCGGCCGACGATCGCCAACTGCCGGCCGGAGACCTCGATCCCGACCTCGACGAGGTCGACGCCGGCCAGGTCGACCTTGACCACGGCCCGCTGCGGATCGTCGACGTAATAGACGTCGACGTTGGGCGAGAAGCCCGAGGCGCGGCGGCTGACGTATCGGGTGCGGCTCCAGGAATCGCCCATCAGCTGGTCCATCTCCCTGCGCATCCGCGCAAAATCGGCGAAAAGGTCGCGCTGCGGCATCGCCGAAAACATAGCCCGCGGGCGCGGCGGGCAGCGCTCAGGGCCTATCCCGGTAGGGAGCGTGCCACCGGGGCGGCCTGAGGACGAGCGCGGCGAGGACGCAGGGAGGCCTGATGGCAGCGCCATTTGGCCGACCGAGGACGAAGCAGCCGCGAAGTCATCCAGGGCGCATCCGGGGGTACGGGTCCTGCCGGGATAGGCACTACTAGGCGGCGCGACCGGTGGATGCCCACCGCGGCGCCCGCATCAGGAGCACCGGCTGGCGCGGTGGGACGAGGCCCTCGGGGCGATCGGGCCGGAAGGTCGCGCAGGGCTCGCCGAGCTCCAGGGCGCAGAGGAGATTCTTGTGGAAATAACAGTCCTCGCAGCTGGGGGCTTTGGGCTTGCGCGGCATCGGCTGGGGCATGAAAGCACCCGCGCCAGGCACGCGTCAGGCACGAATCCGCAAATCGCTACCTCTTCGTCACAGGGCGTTAACAGAGTTCCTGCGTCTTGCGGGGGTGCCCCCGTCGGGCGGGGGACCGACCAGTCCGCCGCTAAGATTTCGGCCGATGGAGGCCCACGAGCGCACCGAGCGGCTGGCGGCTTCGCCGCCCCTCTTCAAGAGCGAATTCCTCAACTTCTTCTCCCGCGTCCACCCGGCGATCCCGGCGATCGTCTTCCTCCCGGTGATCGTCGCGGCGGAGTGGATCGGGGCGACCAAGGGCTGGTCGGTCTGGCAGCTGATCCTGATCTCGCTCGGCGGCGTCGCCTTCTGGACGCTGACCGAGTACTGGCTGCATCGGCTGGTCTTCCACTGGGAGCCCGACAATGCCTTCGGCCGGCGCATGCACTTCATCATCCATGGCATCCACCACGACCATCCCAACGACAAGATGCGGCTGGTGATGCCGCCGTCGGTCTCGATCCCGCTGGCGGCGCTCTTCTTCCTCGGCTTCCTGCTGGTGCTCGGCGATGCCGCCTACCCAGCCTTCGGCGGCTTCATGCTCGGCTACCTCGGCTACGACTACACGCACTACTACGTGCACCACTTCGTGCCCAAGACGAAGGTCGGCAAGAAGCTCCGCGAGGCCCACATGCGCCACCACTTCCAGGACCACCGCTACGGCTACGGCGTCTCCTCGCCGACCTGGGACGTCGTCTTCCGGACGCTGCCGAAGAAACGCAACCGCTAAGCGATCGATTCCGCGGCCGAAGCCGTCGCGATTTGGTGACGATCCCGAACGGTCAGAAATCAGTGTGTTTAAAAGCAGTTGCTATACAACCGAAAGTAGACACGGAGATTTCTGACCGTTCGAATTCCCGACAGATCCGTGACGGGCGCCCATTCCCTGGCCGTCCTCCCGAAGCTCGGCCATCCCGGCGGCGGCCACACCCTGCCGGGGTCGCCGCCGAGATGGCCGCGTCCCCTCCCGCAGCACGCGTTCGCACTTAGTTACGGGTAGCGGAACCAACTGCGAACGCACCGTGAGGGGCGTGGCCGTTCTTGGCGGCGACGGTGCGGTGGTCCTCGGGGGCGGGGCGCAGGATGAGGACCTCGGCGGGGGCGCTGCGCAGGAGCCAGACCAGGTCGTCGCCGCTGAGGCCCTCGCCGCCGGCCGCCTGGGCGGGGACGACGACGCGGTCGAATTCCTCCTCGTCGAGTAGGCGCTCGAGCGCGTGGCGGTAGGTGCGGCCGCGCTCGATCCGGGCGTCGACGGCGACCTCCTGGGCGGCGGCGCGCTGTTCGATCGCCTCCAGCATCGCCATCGCCGCCGCCGCCTCCTTCGGCAGGGGACAGCCGAGCGGCAGCTGCAGGGGGACGGTGGCGAGGTAGGCGGGCATCAGCGTACCGCCCTCGGCGCGGGCGAGGCGAAGCGCCGCGTCGAGCGCCCGTCGCGAGATCTCGGTGCCGGTGAAGGGAAGCAGGATGCGGTGCACCCCGTCGCCACCCGCCTTGCGCTTGCGGCGCCTGGCCAGCCAGAATCCGCCGAACCCCCCGGCGACCAACGCCACCCCGACCAGGACGTGCTCGATCACGACCTGCCCCCCTTGCGGTGGGCGACGATGCGGACGTCGACGCCAGGCGGCGTCGCCCGCATCAGGCGCTGGGGCAGCGGCTCGCGCAGGCGGGCGAGGCCGCGCGCAGGCGGTGACTCGCCGACCATGATGTAGGTGCTGCCGCGCTCCCGAACCACCCGCGCCGCGCCCGCGACAACGTCGTCGTTCTCCTCGATCAGGAAGGTCGCGCCGAGCACCGAGGCGAGCCGCCGCAGCGCCGTCACCTGGCGCTCGCACTCACCCTCGATCGACTCCCCCGGCCGCTTCACCCAGAGCAGGTCGAGGTCGGTCCCCAGCCGCTGCGCAGAGCGCCAGGCGCGCCGCACCAGCCGCTGTGAGCTGGCCTGGGGACGGACCAGGGCCAGCAACCTCTCCCCCACCGCCTTCGGCACCTCGGCCGCGATCCGCTCCTCGCCCCGGGTGCCGACCTGTTCGAGCTCCTCGCCACCGAGCCGCACGCGCCGCTCGACGTCCTCGGCGACCTGGCGCAGGCTGACCTCGCGCAGCGCCGCCAGGTTCTCGATCTTGAAGAAGTTGTTGAGCGCCGCGTCGATGTTCGACGCCGCGTAGATCTTGCCCTCGCGGAGGCGGCCGATCAGCGCCTCCGGGGTGAGGTCGATGAGGACGATCTCGTCGGCGTCGCCGAGCACCGAGTCGGGCACCGTCTCGCGCACCCGCACCCCAGTCAGCTCGGCGACCTGGTCGTTCAGCGACTCGAGATGCTGGACGTTGACGGTCGAGAAGACGTCGATCCCGGCGGCGAGCGCCTCAGCGATGTCTTCGTAGCGCTTGACGTGCTCGAGCCCGGGCGGGTTGGTGTGGGCGAGCTCGTCGATCAGCGCCAGCTCCGGGTCGCGCGAGATCAGCGCCGGCAGGTCCATCTCCGCGGTCACCGCCCCGCGCGCCTCGACCTCGCGCCGCGGCACGACCTCCAGCCCGCGCGCCTGTTCCGAGGTCTCGGGCCGGTCGTGCGGCTCCAGATAACCGATCACCACATCACGGCCGGCGACCAGCTCGGCCTGGCCCTCCTGCAGCATCCGGTAGGTCTTGCCGACCCCTGCCGCCATCCCGAGGAAGACCTTGAGCCGGCCCGCCATGGCCTCAGCTTCGCACGAGCTCGCCTGGGCCGGGCACCGGCACCCGGTCCTCGCAGACGGCCAGGATCCCCCGCGCGCAACGTCCGAGGGTGCCCGGCGGATACTCGGAGCGGTGCGCCGAACGGGCGTAGAGCGGCCCGGCGCCGTCGCCGACCAGAAGGCGGACGAGGCGCAGCGCCTCGTCCGGAAGCGGCTCCGGCGCGCGCAGCCGCGTCGCCAGCTGCAGCAGCAGCGGTGCCGCCTCGGCGACGGCCGGGCGGTCGATCGCGACGGCCGCCCCGCCCCGGCGCCACGGCCCGTCGACCTCCTCGACCGCGCGCTCCAACGCCGCGGCGTAGGAGTTGCGGCGTCGGGTCGCCCGGCTCACCTCACGCCCCCAGCAGGTTGTGGACGACGAGGTCGATCAGCTTGATCCCGACGAAGGGGACGATCAGGCCGCCGAGCCCGTAGATCAGGAGGTTGCGGCGCAGCAGCGCCGTCGCGCCGATCGCCCGGTACCTGACCCCTTTCAGCGAGAGCGGGATCAGCAGCGGGATGATCAGCGCGTTGAAGATGACCGCGGAGAGGATCGCCGACTGCGGGGTCCCCAGATGCATGATGTTCAGCGAATGCAGGGGGCCGTTCGCCTGGCCGGAGGCCGCCCAGGTCGCGGCGAACATCGCGGGCAGGATCGCGAAGTACTTGGCGACGTCGTTGGCGATCGAGAAGGTGGTCAGGGCGCCGCGGGTGATCAGCAGCTGCTTGCCGACCTCGACGATCTCGATCAGCTTGGTGGGGTTCGAGTCGAGGTCGACCATGTTTCCCGCCTCGCGCGCCGCCTGGGTGCCGGTGTTCATGGCGACGCCGACGTCGGCCTGGGCCAGCGCAGGCGCATCGTTGGTGCCGTCGCCGGTCATCGCGATCAGCCGCCCGTCGGCCTGCTGCTCCTTGATCAGTTCGAGCTTGCGCTCCGGCGTCGCTTCGGCGAGGAAATCGTCGACGCCGGCCTCCTCGGCGATCTTGGCGGCCGTCAGTTTGTTGTCGCCGGTGACCATGATCGTGCGGATGCCCATCTCCCGCAGCTGGTCGAAGCGGGCTTTCATGCCCTCCTTGACGATGTCTTTGAGGTAGACGACGCCCAGCACGCGCTCGCCGCGGGCGACGGCCAGCGGCGTACCGCCCTCGCGACCGATCCGGTCCAGCTCGAACCGCAGCTCCGGCGGCGCATGGCCACCCTCGGAGGCGATCCATTCGGCGATCGCGTCGCCGGCGCCCTTGCGCAGCTGGGTGCCGTCGAAGTCGACGCCGCTCATCCGCGTTTCGGCGCTGAACGGGACGAAGGTCGGTTCGGACCCGTCGAAGTCGTGCTCGCGAATGTTGAACCTTTCTTTGGCGAGGACGACGATCGAGCGACCCTCCGGGGTCTCGTCGGCGAGCGAGGACATCTGTGCGGCCTCGGCCAGCTCGTTCTCGCTCACCCCGGGCATCGGGATGAACTCGGTCGCCTCGCGGTTGCCGAGGGTGATCGTGCCGGTCTTGTCGAGGAGGAGGACGTCGCAGTCGCCGGACGCCTCCACCGCGCGACCCGACAGCGCCAGCACGTTGCGGCGGACGAGCCGGTCCATGCCGGCGATGCCGATCGCCGAGAGCAGGGCGCCGATCGTGGTCGGGATCAGCGCGACCAGCAGCGCGATCAGCGTCGTCTCGGAGAGTTCGGTGTCGGCAAAGAGGGCGAAGGGACGCAGGCTGACGATCACGAACATGAAGATCAGGGTCAGCGCCGCGAGCAGGATGCCCAGTGCGATCTCGTTCGGGGTCTTGCGCCGTTCGGCCCCCTCGACCAGGGCGATCATGCGGTCGAGGAAGGAGCCGCCGGGCTCCTGGGTGATCTCGACGACGATCCGGTCGGAGAGGACCTTGGTGCCGCCGGTGACGGCCGAACGGTCGCCACCCGCCTCACGGATGACGGGGGCCGACTCGCCGGTGATCGCCGACTCGTCGACCGAGGCGATCCCCTCGACCACGGTGCCGTCACCGGGGATCACCTCGCCCGCCTCGACGACCACGAAGTCACCGCGGACCAGCTCGGAGGCGGGCTTCTCGCCACCGTCGCGCATCTTCGCGGTCGTCTCCGAGCGCATCGCTCGCAGGCTCGCCGCCTGGGCGCGGCCACGGCCCTCGGCCATCGCCTCGGCGAGGTTGGCGAAGACGACGGTGAGCCAGAGCCAGATCGAGACGCTGAAGGTGAACCAGGCCGGTTCATGGCCCCCGCCGAGGCTTTCGCCGCCGAAGACCTGGATCAGCCAGGCGACCGAGGTGATCACCGCGCCGATCTCGACCACGAACATGACCGGGTTGCGTACCTGGACGCGGGGGTCGAGCTTGCGGACGCTCTCGACGATCGCCGGACTGAGGATCTCCCGGTCGAAAAGGGAGCGGGGCTGGTTCTGTTTCTCGTTCATCTCAGGGGCGCTTCTTCTTCGAGGGCGATGTTGAGTTCGAGCACGTTCACACCGGGCTCGCCGAGCACGCCGAGCGAGCGGCTGTCGGTGTTCTGGGAGATCAGCTCTTCGACCTTGCCCAGGGACAGGTGACGGACGGCCGCGATCCGGTGTGCCTGGATCTCCGCGTTCGCTTCGGAGATGTCGGGGTCGACACCGGAGGCCGATTGGGTGACAGCGTCGACCGGTACGTCTTCGCGGGTCAGCGAGTGGTCGTACGGTTTGTTCAACTGGACGTACGCCTTCAGTTCTTCGCGGATCTCTTCGCGGGTTTCGACGCTGTTCGGTCCTTCGTTGCCGAAGTAGGTGACGTTGCCGGAGTAGCCGGTCGCCGAGGGCCGCGAGTGGAAGTACGCCTTGCCCTTGAATTCCTGGCCGATCAGGTGCGAGCCGACGACCTTGCCGTCGTAGCTCACCTTCGAGCCGTCGGCAGAGCCCGAGAAGAACACCTGGGAGATGCCGGTGATCGCCAGCGGGTAGACGAGGCCCAGAGCGATGGTCATCGCCACCAGCGCGATCACCCCGGTGGTCAGGTCCTTGCGCAGTCCCTGCATCATCAGAACAACCTCGAGGTCAGGCCGTTGGCGATCGGGCCGAGCAGGATCGCGGGGAAGAAGGTGAGCGCGCCGACCAGGACGACGATCCCGATCAGCAGGAAGACGAAGGTCGGGTTGTCGGTGCGCATCGTGCCGAGGCCGGCGGGTGACACCTTCTTGCCCGCCAGGGCACCGGCCACGGCGAGGACGAAGAGGATCGGCGCGTAGCGCGCCGTCACCATCACGAAGCCGCCGAGCAGGTTGGCGAAGGTGATGCCGTAGGCACCGACGTTGCCGGGCGCGTGCGGCTGGAGGAAGCCGGTGTAACCCGCCCAGGCCGAACCGTTGTTGTTGGCCTGCGAGAGGTAGGCGTAGAGGTTCTCCGAGAAGCCGCTCGGGTTGATCCCGGCGTAGAGCGACCGTTTGCCGAGCTCGGTGGCCGAGGCGGCGCCCGCCGAGAGCAGCACCGCCAGTGGCGTGAACAACACCCCGAGCGAGACCAGCTTGATCTCCCGCGCCCCGATCTTCTTGCCGAGGTACTCGGGCGTGCGTCCCACCATCAGGCCGCCGATGAAGACGGCGAGCAGGACGTAGAGGAGCATCGAATAGAGGCCGGTGCCGACACCGCCGAAGACGACCTCGCTGTAACCGAGGTTGGAGAACGGCACGGCGCCGCCGATCCCGCTCAGCGACTCGAAGGCGGCGTTCACCGCCCCGCATGAGGTGACCGTGGTGATCGCGGTCCAGAGCGAGGAGTTGGCGATGCCGAAACGCTGCTCCTTGCCCTCCATGTTGCCGCCGGTCGAGCCGTGGAAGGCGGTGGTGTGGAGCCCGGCCGCGTGCTCGGCCGGGGTGCCGTGCTGCTCGGCGATGTAGACGACGACCACCCCGATGATGAAGAGGACGAACATCGCGCTGAAGATGGCCCAGCCCTGTCGCTGGGAACCCACCATCCGCCCGTAGGTGTAGGTGAGCCCGGCGGGGATGACGAGGATCAGCAGCATCTCGAAGAAGTTGGTGAGGCCACTCGAGTTCTCGAACGGGTAGGCGGAGTTGACGTTGAAGAAGCCACCGCCGTTGGTGCCGAGCTCCTTGATCGCCTCCTGCGAGGCAACCGGGCCCTGGGCGAGGACCTGGGTGCCGCCCGAGAGGGTGTGGATCACGGTCGCGTGGCTGAGGTTCTGGATCACACCCTGGGAGACGAGGAAGAGCGCGCCGACCACCGAGATCGGCAACAGCACGTAGAGGATGATCCGCACGATGTCCTGCCAGAAGTTGCCGAGCGACTTGCCCGAGCGGGCGACGATGCCGCGGATCAGCGCCGCGACGACGGCGATCCCGACCGCGGCGGAGACGAAGTTCTGCACCGCCAGGCCGGCCATCTGGGCGAAGTAGGTAAGCGTCGTTTCACCGCCGTAGAACTGCCAGTTGGTGTTGGTGAGGAACGACGAGGTGGTGTTGAAGCTGAGGTCCCAGGGACCGGAGTGGAAGCCTTCCGGGTTGAACGGTTGGATCCCCTGGGTGCGCAGGATCAGGTAGAGCAGGATCCAGAAGAGCAGCGAGAAGACGATCAGGCTGCGCGCGTAGGCCTTCCAGTCCTGGCCCTCACCGTCGGGATCCACGCGCAGCAACCGGTAGGTGCCACGCTCGACTCCGCCGAGGACCGGAGTGAGGAAGGTGCGTTCGCCGTTGAAGACGCGCGCAAGGTAGATGCCCATCGGTTTGATCAGGGCGACCAGGACGGCGATGAACAGCGCGATCTGAAGATAGCCCTCGAGCATCTAGAGCTTCTCCCCACGGAGCAACGCGTAGACGAGGTACACGCACACGAGGAACGAGACGATCAGTCCGAAGACGTCGGCGCCGCTCATATCCGGTCGATCAGGGCGATCAGCCAGTAGAGGAGCGCGAACATCGCGATCGCCAGGGCGATCGAGAAGACGTCCGCGACCGGGCTGCCACCGCCGGGGAAGATGTCTGCGAGGAGGAGCACGAATCCATCGTGCGCCCCACCCCGTCAAGGCCGCATGAAGTTAGGCGCGGCTCCTGTACAGATCCTGTGAAGGGTGCGTTCGTACGGCCGGCTACTCGGCGAAGCGGTAGCCGACGCCGGGGTCGGTCTTGATGTACTTCGGGCCGTCGGGGGGCTCGATCTTGCGGCGCAGGTTGGCGATGTGGGCGCGCAGGACCTGGAAGTCGTCTTCGTACTCGACCCCCCAGACCTCGACCAGGAGAGCGCGGTGGGTCATCAGCCGACCGCGGTTGCGGGCGAGGGTGCGGAGCAGGGAGAACTCGATCGGGGTGAGATGGACCGGCTCGCCGTCGCGGCGCACGGTGCGGGCGGCGAGGTCGATCTCGAGGCCGTCGGCGACGACCTTCGGCTCGGCGCCCTCGGGCGCCGCCCGGCGCAGGACCGCTTCGAGGCGGGCGACCAGCTCACGCGGGCCGAACGGCTTGGTCACGTAGTCGTCGGCGCCCGCCGCGAGCGCCTCGACCTTGCGGTCCTCCTCCCCCACCGCGGAGAGCACCAGGATCGGTATCCGGGTCCACTCGCGCAGCCGTCGCGTCACCTCGACCCCGTCGATGTCGGGCAGCATCAGGTCGAGGATCGCCGCCTCCGGCGGTTTCACCGCGGCGAGGTCGAGCGCCTCCTCCCCGGTCGCGGCGGCGACCACCTCGAATCCGGCGTCGCGCAGGATCACCCGCAGCGCCCGCAGGATCTGCGGCTCGTCGTCGCAGACGAGGACGCGCGCCCCGCTCATCGACGTGCCCCCGGTGCTTCCGATCTTTCAGGGTCATATGACCCCCCAAGATCGGAAGCAGGACGGGTTGGGAAGGTGACGACGAAGCTCGAGCCCTGGCCGGGGAGGGACTCGACCTCGACCTCTCCCCCGTTCGCCTCGATGAAGCCGCGGGCGATCGCCAGACCGAGCCCGGAGCCGGCCCCGCTCGCCGCCCCCGGCGCCCGGTAGAAGGGCTCGAAGATCCGCTCGCGGAGGTTCTCGGGGATGCCGGGACCGCGGTCGACGACCCGCACCACCAGCCGCGGCCCGACCAGCCGCGAGCGGACCAGCACCGTCTGATCCTCGCCGTGGACCACCGCGTTCTCGAACAGGTTGGCGAAGGCGCGCTCGAGCTGCGCCGGATCGGCGCTCAGCGCGGGCAGATCGTCGTCGAGCGCCAACCGCACCCGCTCCCCGTCCGGGCCGATCGATTCGCGCGCCGCGTCGAGCAGGTCGACCAGGTCGACCGCCTCGCGGTGCGGCTCGACCGGCCCCGATTCGAGCCGCGAGACGTCGATCAGGTTCTCGACCAGCCGCGAGAGCCGCCGCCCCTCGTCGACCACCGCGTCGGAGAGCTCGTGGCGCTCGGCCGCGGTGACGCTGGGCGAATCGAGGGCGGCGCCGGCGGCGATGATCGCGGTCAGCGGCGTGCGCAGATCGTGGGACACGGAGCGCAGCAGCGAGGTCTTCAGCTCGTCGGAGCGGCGCAGCGCCTCCGCCTCGATCGCCTCTTCGCGCATCCGGTCGCGCTCGGCGGCGAGCGCCGCCGCCTCCTCCAGCGCCCGGTCGGCCTCCTCCCGGCGCCGCTCGGACTCGGCGGCACGGGCACGCGCGAGCTCGGCGAGGGTGCCGCCGGCCGCCGCGACGATCACGAAGACGACCAGGGCGACGAGGTCATGCTGCGTGTTGATCGACAGCTTGCGCAGCGGCGGCAGATAGAAGAAGTTGAAGACGAGGGCGCTCAGCACCGCCGTCCCCAGCCCCAGCCAGAGCCCCCAGACGGTCGCGATCAGCAGCACGCCGGGGATGAAGACGATGCCCAGCGAGGCAGGTTCGGCGATCCCTTCGAGCGCCGCGACGACCCCGGCCCCGATCGCGACGACGGCGAGCGAGGCGAGCACGCCGAGCGAGGTCGAAGGGGCCTTCGCGCTCAACCGAGACATGCGCGCAGCGTAGCCCCGCCGCCAACCCTCTGTCCTTTGTCGCCCTCTGGGCGACAAAGGACAGAGGGTCACTCGTAGTGGAGGCTTTCGAGCACGTCGAGGCGGGACGCGCGCCGGGCCGGGACGATCGCCGCCACCACACCGGCCAGGCCGGCCAGCACGAGGATCAGGATCAGGGTCGGGATCGGATAGGAGAGCGTGAAGCCTTCGCTCTTCAGCGGTTGGGCGATCAGCGCCGCGAAGACGACCCCGAGGACGAGGCCGAGGATCGCCCCGATCAGCGCCGTGATCACCGCCTCGTAGCGGATCATCGTCCGCACCTGTCGCCGCGACATGCCGATCGCGCGCAGCATCCCCAGCTCCCGGGTGCGCTCGTAGATCGAGAGGGCGAGCGTGTTGGCGACGCCGATCAGGGAGATGAACACCGCCAGGCCGAGCAGCAGGTAGAACAGCCTGACGATCCCGTCGATCTGGTTTTCGCGTTCTTCTCGCAGTTCGCCCTGATTGAGGACTTCGGCGGTCGGGAAGGCGCGTTCGGTGCCGGCGGTGAGGAGCGCCTGGACCTTTTCCGGGTCGGCGTCCGGTTCGAGGACGACGAAGTCGATCGCGTCCTCCCGCTGCCGGAAGGCGTCGCGCATCACCCGCTGCGTGACGAGCACGTCGCCGAAGATCTTCGCCTTCGATTCGAACTCGCCCGCGACGGTGAACCTCGGCCGCGCCTCCGACTGACTCTCGAGCGTGAAGGCATCACCGACCGCGAGCCCGTGTTCGCTCGCGAAGTCGTCGGAGACGACCGCTTCGCCGTCGCGCAGGTTCCGCAGGGTGTCCGGCCCGCCCTGCAGCCATTCGATGTTGACCCCTTCTTCGATGTTCGGGCTGGGGCCGTCGACCTTGACGGTGCCGCCGCCGTCGACCCGCGCTTCGGCGCTCCGCAGCGTCGCCACCCCCTTCACCCCGGGCACCTGCGCGGCGGCGACCGCGGCCCCGGCGGGGATCGAGGAGAAGCCGTCGGAGTTCTCGATCACCAGCCCGCCGGCGAAGTTTTCGTCGATCACCTGGGCGACCGAGCTCTTCAACCCGGCGGCGAAGACGGTGATGAAGGTGACCAGGGCGAGGGCGATCATCAGCGCCGCCGCGGTCACCGCGGTGCGGCCCGGGTTGCGCTTCGCGTTCTCGCGGGCGAGGCGACCGGTCAGCCGCCGCACCAGTTCGAGCGGCCGCCCGGCGATGTCGGCGAGCGGGCGGACCAGGGCCGGGCTGAAGAGCGAGACGGCGACGACGACCGCGAGCCCGCCGCCGCCGATCCGCGCCGCCCGCGTGCCGATCCCACCGCCGCCCGCCAGGCCGACGACGACGAAGGCGACGCCGATCGCGGCCAGCAGCCCGGCGAGGGCGAGCAGGGCGAGGCGTCGGCGCCGGCTCGGGGTCGGCGTGAAGGCGTGCAGCGCCGCGATCGGCGGCACCCGGGTCGAGCGCCAGGCCGGCACCAGCGCCGAGACGAAGGTGACGACGAAGGCGACCGCGATCGAGACGATCGCGGTCCGCGCCTCCATCACCAGCCCGGTGGTCGGCAGGTCGGCGCCGATCGCGGTGAAGAGCGCCCGCAACCCGGCCGCGACCGCGTAGCCGCCCGCCAGGCCGACGATCCCGCCGAGCAGGCCGATCGCCGACGCTTCGAGCAGGACCGAGGTGAGGATCTGGCGACGCGAGGCGCCGAGCGTGCGCAACACACCGAACTCGGAGACCCGCTGGGCGACCGTGATCGAGAACGTGTTGAAGATGATGAAGGCGCCGACCAGGACCGCGACGTAGCCGAAGACGAGCAGGATCGTCTGCAGGAAGCCGAGGTTTTCGCGGATTTCTTCGGAGCTGCGGTCGGCGTTTTCGGTGGCGGTCTCGACCCGTGCGCTGCCCGGCAGCACCCGTTCGATCCGTCGTTTCAGCGTCTGCTCGGAGATCCCGGTGTCCGAGGCGACCGAGATCTGGTCGAACTGACCGCGCTTATGGGTGAGGCGCTGGGCGACCGGCAGCGTCACCTGGGCGATCGAGGCGCCGCCGAAGGAGGCCTGGCCGAGCTGCGTCAGCCCGACCAGTTCGAACGGGACCACCCGCCCGGCACCGACGATCTTCAAGGTGTCGCCGATCTGGAGGTCGGCCGATTCGGCCGCGGCCTTATCGATCGACGCTTCGCCCGGCCCGTGCGGTTTCCGCCCTTCGACGTAGGTCAGCGACTCGAGCCCCTTCGGCAGCGTCGAGGAGATGAACTTCGGCGCGAATTTCGTCCCGATCGCTTCGTTTTCGGCGTCGAAGAAGCCGCCCGGCGTGAAGATCGCGCCCGCCGCCTGCCTCACCCCGGCCACCTTTTCGACCTTCGGCAGGTAGGAGGCGGGGATCGTCGGCACTTCGCCGCCTTCCTGCTTGACCGGGTTCTGGGCGGTGATCACCACCGCGGTCCCCTTCAGCGACTCGCTGAAGATTTCGTTGAAGGCGGCGAAGATCGTGTCGGTGAGGATGTAGGAGCCGGCGATGAAGGCGACGCCGAGCACCACCGCCAGCGAGATCGCGAAGGCGCGGACGCGGCGCGCCCAGAGGCTCCGCAGCGTGAGCCTGGTCATCCTGCGCCCGCCCTAATCGAGCTGCTTCATCAGCTCGATCACGTCGTCGGCGCCGCCCGGCGCGCCGTCCTGGACGATCTTGCCGTCGCGCAGGGTGATCAGCCGGTCGGCATGGGCGGCGGCGACCGGGTCGTGGGTGACCATCACCACGGTCTGGTCGAAGTCGTCGACGGCGCGGCGCAACAGGCCGAGGACGTCGGCGCTGGCCTTCGAGTCGAGGTTGCCGGTCGGCTCGTCGGCGAAGACGACCGCCGGTTTGGAGACCAGCGCCCGCGCCACCGCGACCCGCTGCTGCTGGCCGCCGGAGAGCTCCGCCGGCCGGTGCGTGCGCCGATCCTCCAGCCCGACCGCCTCGATCAGCTGGTCGACCCAGGCGCGGTCGGGCTTGCGCCCGGCGATCGAGAGCGGCAGCACCAGGTTCTCCTCCGCGGTCAGCACCGGCAGCAGGTTGAAGAACTGGAAGACGAAGCCGAGTTTGTCACGGCGCAACCTGGTCAGCTCACCGTCGTCGAGGCGGGTCGTCAGGACCCCGTCGAGGGTCACGGTCCCCGCGGTCGGCTTGTCGAGCCCGGCGAGGATGTGCATCAGGGTCGACTTGCCGGAGCCCGAGGGCCCCATGATCGCCGTGAAGCGGTGGCGGTCGAAGGCGGTGCTGACCCCGTCGAGGGCGATCACCTCTGCCTCGCCGGAGCCGTAGACCTTGGTCAGCTCCTGGGCGACGACGACCTTTCCGTCCGTGCCTGCCACGTTCCCCGCACGGTAGCGGGCGAGGCGCCCGCGGGCGAGCTGCCAATACGCTGGGCGCGTGCCGATCATCGACCGCTACGACGGGTTCTTGGTCGACCTCGACGGCGTCGTCTGGGTCGGGCGCGACCCGGTGCCGGGCTCGCCGGAGGCGCTGGCGACGATGCTGGCGGCGGGCAAGGAGATCGTCTTCGTCACCAACAACCCGACCAGACGCCCCGAGGCCTACGCCGAACGGCTGCGGGAGTTGGGGATCGAGGTCGGGCCGGAGCAGATCGTCACCGCCGGGATCGTCGTCGCCCGCCTGGCGGCGGAGGCGGCGGGTGCCGGCGGCGGCGCGCTGGTGCTCGGCCGCGAGCCGCTGCGCGAGCTGGTCGCCGAGGCGGGCCTGCGGCTGGTCGGCTTCGAGGCGCCGACCGAGGCCGCCGTGGTCGTCGTCTCCGGCTGGCGCGACTTCGACTACATGAGCCTGCTCGCCGCGAAGCAGGCGCTCGACGCCGGCGCGGCGCTGGTCGCCACCAGCCACGATCCGACGATGCCGATGCCGGGCGGCGAGTGGCCCGGGACCGGCGCCATCCTCGCCGCGGTCGAGGTCGCCTCGGGGAAGAAGGCGGAGATCGCCGGCAAGCCGGAGCACCATCTCTTCGAGCTGGCGCTCTCCCGCATCCCCGGCGCGACCCGGGTGGCGATGGTCGGCGACCGCCTCTCCTCCGACATCGCCGGCGGCAACGCCGCGGGCCTCGACACGATCCTCGTCCAGAGCGGCACCCACGAGGACCCGGCCGACGCCCCCGAGCCGACCCTGACCGTCCCCGACCTCGCCGCCCTGGTCAAGGCCACCGAGTGAGTTCGCAGTTAGTTCCGCTATCCGGAACTAACTGCGAACTCACCAGGCCCAGCGGGCTCAGCGCTCAGCCACGAAGAGGGTCTGGAGGGCGCGGCCGATCCGGCCGCGCTCGTCGGCGAGGACCGACTCGGCGGTGGCGTTGCCGGTCGGGCGGGGCAGGGTGACGGCATCGACGTTGACCCACTCGCCATCCGGCAGGCGCTCGAGCTGCACGGTCAGATCGACGTTGACGAAGAGGAAGCGGCGGAAGTCGACGGCGGCGCTGATCCCGTTGCCGACATCGGCGGCGATCAGCACCCGCTGCAGCGGGCTCGGCGCCTCCTCGCCGACCAGCGGCCCGCGCATCCGCAGCCAGGCCGAGGCCGGGCCGAGCTCCAGGAACGAGCCGGAGACGAAGCGCAACTCCATCGCCGTGTGGTACCCGACGTCGTGCCCGCTGGGCAGGAAGGTGCTCGGCCCCGGCTCGCTCGGCAGCGCCGGGCCGGGCGGGATCGCGGCGGCCTCCTCGGGTATCTCGACGTCGCCGATCCGCAGTCGCCAGCCGCGGGCCATCATCAGCACCTCGCCGTCGACCCGCAGCTCGGCCTCGACCATCTGCACCCGCCGCCCCGGCCGCACGATCCGCGCCGCAACCTCGACCGGGCCGATCGGGACCGAGCGCATGATCTCGTAGGTGATCCGGCAGAGCCGGAAGTCCTCGCTTTCCGGCAGCAGCTCCAGCTCCCGCCCCAGCAGCGCCGCCGGCGGCCCGGCGTGCTGCGCGCCGCCGTCCCAGGGTCCGCGGGTCAGCTCGGTGGCGAGGTACCCGCTCCCGTCGGGCTCGTAGAAGGCGGCCACGCCGCCATCCTAGGCAGCCTCGGCCATCTCAGCACCTGTGGCTGCCGAAGTCCTGGGTCCAGACGACCGCGCCTTCGCTGCCTTCGAGGTCGCCGACCCTCACCCCGATCCCGACCTGCCGGTAGGGCCCGAGGATGTTGGCGTGGTGCTCGGGCGATTCGAGCCAGGCGTTGAAGATCGCCCGCACGCCGGCGAAGCTCCCTGTCCCCCGGGCGATGTTCTCGCCGACCTTCCAACAGCCTTTCAGGTAGCCGAAATGCCGATCCCAGAAGGTGAATGGGCGGTGGCAGGCTTCGTGGCTGAATTCGTCGCATCCGAGGATGTCGGCCGTCTTATGTTCGGCGGACCGGACGAGCCTCCGCGAGAGGGTGAGCTTCGGCAGCCCGTTGGCCGCGCGGGCGTAATTGGTCATGCAGAGCATCGCCGTCACCTGTTCGGCGGGGGACAGGCCGGCCGCCGTCTGGCCCGGACAGGCTTCGCCGGGCGCCAGTTCCGCGGGGCTGTAGGCCGGAGCGTGCGCGCTCGCGCCGGCGCAGAGGAGCACCATGGCGCCGAGCGCCACCGCAAGCACGGAGATCATCGATTTCATCGAGTTTTTGCCCAGCCCAGGCGTAAGAACCGCGTAAGGAAGAGCGGCTACCTTAAAGAGAACCGAAAGGAGTCAAGTGAGAATGGCCACGAAAGTTTCGAAAACCGATGAGCAGTGGCGCCAGGAGCTGACGCCCGAGCAGTACGAGGTCACCCGCCGCGCCGGCACCGAGCGCGCCTTCACCGGCCCTTACGTGGACGAGAAGGGCGAGGGGATGTATCACTGCGTCTGCTGCGGCACCGAGCTGTTCGACGCCGGCACCAAGTTCGACTCCGGCACCGGTTGGCCCAGCTTCACCGAGCCCGCCAACCTCGAGCACGTCGAACTGCGCCCGGACAACAGCCTCTTCATGCGCCGCACCGAGGTCGTCTGCAAACACTGCGACGCCCACCTCGGCCACGTCTTCGACGACGGCCCGGTCGAGCAGGGCGGGATGCGCTACTGCATCAACGGCTGCGCGCTGGACTTCAAGCCTGTCCCCCGGCCCCGAGATAGCTGAACTTGACGGCCAGCGCGACCGCCTCGGTCCGGGTGTCCACCTCGAGCTTGGCGATCGCGTTGCGCACGTGGGTGTGAACGGTCGCCGGGCTCAGCTGCAGTCGTTCGGCGATCTCTTTCACCCGCAGCCCCTCGGCCAGGAGCTCGAGGATCTGCCGCTCCCGCGGTGACAGCTCGAGCAGTTTCTCGACCTCCGAGGGCTTGCCACCGGCGAAGTCGCCGCCGAGGAAGGTGCCGCCGCCGGTCACCGCCTTGACCGCTTTGGCGATGTCCTCGGCGGGTGCCGACTTGAGCACATAGCCGGAGGCGCCGGCGCGCAGGGCGAGCGCCAGCAGATCGGGCTGGGCATGGGCGGTGAAGATGATCACCTTGGTCCGGGGGCGGACCCTCAGCACTTCGCGGGTCGCCTCGATCCCGTCCCGCTTCGGCATCTCGACGTCGATGATCAGGACGTCCGGTTCGAGCTCTTTGACGACGTCGATGACGTCGCGGCCGTTGCTCGACTCGCCGACGATCTCGACGACGCTCGAATCCGCCATCCGCGCCTTGATCGCCTCGCGGACGATCTCATGGTCGTCGCAGAGGACGACCCGACGTGCCTCACGGACGGTCGTGGTCATACGACTGAGATTCTTTCAGGAGCGCCGTATCTGTGCAAAGAATTAGGTAGGGAGAACGAGCCGTCGCCCTCCTGCCGATTCTCGATCAGGGCGATGATCGTGCGGCCGACCGCGGTCGCCGTGCCGTTCAGCGTGTGCACCGCCTCCGGCGGGGCGCCCTCCTCCGGCCGATACCGAGAACCGAGGCGCCGCGCCTGGTAATCGGTCGTGTTGGAGCACGAGGTCACCTCGCGGTAACGGCCCTGCGAGGGGATCCAGGCCTCGCAGTCGTACTTCTTCGCGGCCGGCGCGCCGAGGTCGCCGACCGCGATGTTGACGACGCGGTAGGGGATCTCGAGCTCACCGAGGATGCGCTCCTCGATCGCCAGCAGGCGCTCGTGCTCGGTCTTCGACGCGGACGGCTCGACGAACGAGAACATCTCGACCTTGTCGAACTGGTGGACGCGGAAGATGCCGCGGGTGTCGCGCCCCGCCGCCCCCGCCTCGCGGCGGAAGCAGGTCGAGAAGGCGCAGTAGCGCAGCGGCAGGTCGGCGGCGTCGAGGATCTGGTCGGCGTGGAGGCCCGCCAGCGCCACCTCCGAGGTGCCGGTGAGGAAGAGCTCGTCCTTCTCGACCGCGTAGATCTGCTCGCGCGCCTCGGGGAAGTAGCCGGTCCCCTCGAGCGCCTCTTCGCGGACCAGCACCGGCGGCACCACCGGCTCGTGCCCCTCGCCGCGGACTAGATCGATCGCGAAGCGGACCAGCGCCAACTCGAGCAGCACCAGGTCCCCTTTCAGGTAGGCGAAGCGGGAGCCGGAGAGGCGGGCCGCCGTCTCCATGTCGATCAGGCCGAGCTCGGTGCCGATCTCGAGGTGGTCGCGCGGCTCGAAGTCGAAGCTCGGCTTCTCGCCGACCTCGCGGATCACCACCGCATCCTCCTCGGCCATCCCGTCGGGGGCGTCGTCGTCGGGGATGTTCGGCAGTGCCAGGGTCAGCTCGCGCAGCCCCCCCTCGATCGCCTCCAGCTCCTCTTTGCCGGCGTCGATCCGCTCGCGCAGCGCTGCCACCGCCGCGATCTCGGCCTCCGCATCGCCGCCCTCGCGTTTGATCTCGCCAATCCGCTTCGAGGCCGCGTTGCGCTCGGCCTGGGCGTCCTCCACCTGCGGCAGCAGCTCGCGCCGCCGCCCGTCGAGGGCGAGCAGCTCGTCGACCTCGCCGCCCGCGCCGCGGCGGGCCAGCGCTGCCTTGACCCGCTCGGGGTCGGAGCGGAGCAGCTTCAGGTCGAGCATCCGAGCCCTAGGGTTCGGACGGGCCGGATTCCTCGCCCGGCCGGGGCGAGTTTTCGGCCGCTTCGCCGGCGTATTTGGCGACGAATTTCGCCACCTCTTCGGCTTCTTCGCCGACGATGATGTTCTGCGGCATGATCGCGCCGGAGAAACCGCCGTTCTGGATCGCGAAGAGCACGTCGTTGTAGCTCTCTTCGCGCTGGTTCAGGTTCGGCCCCTGGGTCCGCTCGCCGCGGTTGCCGCTGCCCTGCGTGCCGGCGGCGCTCAGCGTGTGGCAGCCCGAGCAGTGCTGCGCGAAGATGACCGCCCCGTTGTAATCGGGTTCGCTCTGCTTGACGGCGATGCCTTCTTCGCCATATCCGCAGGCGGAGATGCCGAGGGCGGCGGCGATCACCGCGGCTATCAAGATCATCGCTTTCGGGCGCACGCGGCGCGGATCATATTGTTTGGCGCCGATCACGAACTTCTCCCGATGCCGCGACCCGATCCCGCCACCTTCAGAACCGCGATGGCAAGCCTGCCGACGGGGGTGACGGTCGTCGCCACGAGCGGCGCCGAGGGGCCCGCCGGGGCCACCGCCAACGCCGTCTCCTCGCTCTCGATCGAGCCGATGCTGATGCTCGCCTGTCTCGACCGCGGCTCCCGCACGTTGCTCGCCGTCCAGGCCGCCGACCGCTTCTCGGTCAGCGTCCTCCACGACGGTCAGGAGTCGATCGCCCGCTCCTTCGCGACCAAGGCCCCCGCGCCCGAGAAGTGGGCCGGGGTCGCCTGGAGCGAGCGCGACGGTCTACCTGCGATCAACGACGCCCTGCTCTGGGTCGCCTGCGACCTCGAGGACGTGATCACGGCCGGCGACCACGTGATCATCACCGGCGCGGTCACCGACCTGAACACCGCGCACGGCACCCCGCTGGTCTTCCACCGTGGCGCCTACCGGCCGTTGGCGTAGGGGCGGTGCGCGGCCTGAGGCTGCGTGAATGGGTGACCGGGGGCCCGTTGTCCCGGGCGTCTCGGATGCGACCCCGGCAGGGTGTGGCCGCCTCCGAGACGCCCGGAACGAAGCCGTCGTGATTTGGTGACGATCCCGAACGGTCAGAAATCAGTGTGTTTAAAAGCAGTTGCTATACAACCGAAAGTAGACACGGAGATTTCTGACCGTTCGAATTCCCGACAGATCCGTGACGGGCGCCCGTTCCCTGACCGCCCCCACCGAACCCGGCCATCTCGGCGGCGGCCACACCCTGCCGGGGTCGCCGCCGAGATGGCCGCGTCCCTTCCCCGTCCCTTTCCGTCCTTCTCAGCTCGGTGCCGTGTGGCAGACGGCCTCGACGTTGTTGCCGTCGGGGTCGAGGACGAAGGCCGCGTAGTAGTTCGGGTGGTAGAGCGGGCGGGGTCCCGGCGCGCCGTTGTCGGTCCCGCCGGCGGCGAGGCCGGCGGCGTGGAAGGTGTCGACCGCGTCGTGATCGTCGGCCTTGAAGGCGAGGTGGACACCGTGCACGGCCGGGCGGCCGCGGGCCATCACCCAGAACCACGGCTTGCCGTCCGCTGCGCCGAAGCCCGCCGCCTGCGGCATCGGCTCCATCACCACCGCGAGGCCGAGCGGAGCCAGCGCCATCTCGTAGAAGGCGCGCGAGCGGGCGAAGTCGTCTACCTCGATGCCGACGTGGTCGAGCACGCCGGCGAGGCTATCCGGGATACCCGGTCAGCGCCAGGATGCGAGGCGCGTAGAAGTCGGCGACCTGGTCGACGCCGAGTTCCCCGTCGGCTCGGTACCACTGCCAGACGCTGTTGTAGATGCCGATCACGGCGCGGGCGAGCAGCCTCGGGTCGGCCGCGGGGATCGCCCCGGCCGCCATCCCCCCGGCGAGGAAGTCACACCAGCGCGCCTCGTACTGCTTGGCGAGGGAGAAGGCCCGCAGCCGCGCCGCCTCCTCACGCGGGGCCGTGCGCGGGTGGCGGACCAACCCCTGCTCGGCGACCAGGACGCGGGCCCGGCAGACCTCGCGCTGGTCCCGTTCGAAACAGCCCCGGACGACCACGGGCAGGGCATCGGCGAAGTCGCCCTCGGTGAGGCGCTCGAACTCGGCCAGGCCGTCTTCGATCGCTTCGACCAGGATCTCGAAGAGGCACTGCTGCTTCGATTCGAAGTAGTGATAGAGCGCGGTCGGCCCGACCCCGACGGCGCCGGCAACTTCCGCCCACTTGGTGTCTTCGTAACCGATCTCGCCGAAATACCTGGTCGCCACGGCGATGATCTCGCCACGCTTGTTCCGCGATGACGGCCTTGGTGTCACTCGCTCCTCGACCCTGCTGACCGGCATATCCCCTGCCTCCCTGTACTCCGCTGGTCCACCTATGGCTGCATTCAGTCGCGGAACATTACACCGGAAAGTGACATGTTCAGGGAGCGTGCGTCGGGCGACGCCGGTCGCGTCCCGTGCGAGAATCGGGTAGATGAGCGCCACCGAGCCCCCCGCCTCCGACCGCTTCCAGCAGCCGGGCTGGTTCACCCGCAACGTCTTCAACAAGGCGGTCGCCGGGCTGACCGCTCTCGGGATCAGCGTCTGGGGCTCGCGCGTGCTCGAAGTCAAAGGCCGCAAATCGGGCCAGTGGCGGACGACCCCGGTCAACCTGCTCGAGGTCGACGGCGTCCGCTACCTCGTCGCCCCCCGCGGCCACACCCAGTGGGTGCGCAACATGCGCGCCGCGGGCGGCGGTCGCCTGCGGCTGGGACGGAAGACCGAGGACTTCAAGGCGACCGAGGTCCCACCCGAGTCCGCCGTCCCGATGCTCCGCGCCTACCTGAAGCGATGGAAAATGGAGGTCGGCGTCTTCTTCGGCGGCGTCGGCCCCGACTCAACCGACGCCGAGCTCCTGAAAATCGCCCCCGATCATCCCGTCTTCAAGCTCAACTCCTGAGCAGCCCAAGACCAAGATTCGGCCGCGCTGTTCCTTATGCGCCTCATAGGCGCATAAGGAACAGCGCAACGGCCTGCAAGGGGCTCCGATGGACCCCGAACGAACCTCCCTGCAGTTCGTGAGAGAGGGGTCCATCGGAGCCCCTCCCCCGCCAAAGCCGTCCCTTCTTCAGAGCCCGCTGGTCGTGGCCGCCCGCACCGCGAGGAAGAAGATGACGATGCAGCTGACCGCCATGATCCCCATCTCGCGGCGGACGATCTGCTGGACGATCGTCTCCTGGGCCTCGGGCGGGAAGGATTCGATGTCGACCTCGCCGAGCTCGCGCTGGGCGGCGCCGAGGCGGGCGCCCTCGGCCAGGAACGAGATCACCAGCGGCAGGATGCCGTACAGGTAGTGGAGGTTTTCCTTCGCCGAGTGGTCGGTGACCAGCAGCAGGCCACCGAGCGCCGCCTGGACGAAGACCGCGATCTGGGCGAAGCGGAGCAGGTACCAGAAGGGCACCGACGGCCGCACTTTGAGCCAGGCCCAGCCACCGATCGCGCCCGCGGCGAGATTGAGCAGGATGACGCACATCCCGACCGCGATGTGGAGGCCGAGGATCACTTTAAATCCGCCCGAAAGGGTCGGGATTCGGCTTGCTGATGCGGAAAATCACTATGTAGCAAGTTGTCACAATGTGGTTGTATAAAGCACGGCTGAGGGTTACCGAGGGGCCGTGAACGGGCCGTCTCGGGCCTCAAAACCCGGACATCACACCACTTCGTGCTCAAGAGCTATCTCCCGATCCTCGTCTTCGCCGTCCTGGGCCTCACCGTCGGCGGCGTCTTCGCCTTCCTCAACCACCTGATCGGGCCGAAGAAGCCCGTCCGCCCCACCTCCGCAAGCCGCCGCCAGGCCGAGCCCTACGAGTCCGGGATCCCGGTCGAGCCGGTCAAGAACTTCCGCTTCGGGATCAGCTTCTACCTGATCGCGATGCTCTTCATCCTCTTCGACATCGAGGTCGTCTTCCTCTATCCGGTCGGGGTGATCATGCGCGGCGCCTCCAGCGTCTTCGTGCTCGGCGAGCTGGTCACCTTCGTCGTCCTCCTGATGCTCGCCTTCGTCTACGTCTGGAAGAAGGGAGCCCTCGATTGGAGGTAGAGCGCCGCAGCTTCGAGGCCCGTCAGGCCTCCGCCCGCGACATGCTCCGCGGCGACCTCGAGGGTGAGGACCTCGAGCGCTACGTCGAAGAGCGGGTCGTCACCACGACCTTCGAGAAGATGCTGAACCTGGCGCGGGCCAACTCGATCTTCCCGCTCACCTTCGGCCTCGCCTGCTGCGCGATCGAGGCGCCGATCTCGATCGTCACCGCCCGCTACGACCTCGCCCGCTTCGGCGCCGAGGCCCTGCGCGCCTCCCCGCGCCAGGCGGACCTGATCATCCTCTCGGGCCGCGTCTCGATCAAGATGGCGCCGGTCGTCCGCCGCCTCTACGACCAGATGCTGGAGCCGAAGTGGGCGATCTCGATGGGCGCCTGCTCCTCCTCGGGCGGCATGTTCGCCAACTACGCCGTCGTCCAGGGCGCCGACAAGTTCATGCCGATCGACCTCCACATCCCCGGCTGCCCGCCGCGGCCGGAGGCGGTCATGTACGGCTTCAACAAGCTGCAGCGGAAGATCATGGGCGAACCCGACCAGGGCTGGCGCCAGCGCTACAACGCGGCCGGCACCGAGGAGTGGGCGCGCGGCGGCCCCGCCTCGCAGCCGAGCCCGGAGGCCGCCGAGGCATACGAGATCGCCCGGGAGCTGACCCTTGCCTGACGGCCCCGGACTCGAGCTGCTGCGCGGCGAGATCGACGGCGACGCGCCCGGCGCGGTCCTCGCCACCTCCTTCGAAAAGGAGCGCGCGGTGCTGATCGTCGACCCGGAGCGCATCCTCGACGTCCTCACCTGGTTGCGCGACACCCCCGGCCGGCGCTACGGCTTCCTCTCCAGCCTCCACGTCGCCGACTACCTCCCCGCCGAGCCGCGCTTCGGCGTCCACTACGAGCTGCTGAACCGCGATCGCCGCGAGCGGCTCCGCGTCAAAGCGATGCTCCCGGCCTCCTCGCCGCAGATCGACTCCTGCGTCGGCCTCTTCCCGACCGCCAACTTCCAGGAGAGAGAGGCCTTCGACTTCTTCGGCGTCGTCTTCCACGGCCACCCGGAACTGACCCGCATCCTGCTCCCCGAGGACTACGTCGGGTACCCGCAGCGGCGCGACTTCCCGGTCGGCGGCGAGCCGGTCACCTTCACCTACTCCGAGGCCCGCTATGGCTGAGCACCAGATCCCGGAGGCGATCCTCGCCGAGGATCCCGCCGCGGCGACCGTCGCCGACATCTACGGGGAGCTCGACCAGGACCGCACCACCGAGGTGATGACGGTCAACATCGGCCCGCATCACCCGGCGACCCACGGCGTGCTCCGCCTCGTCGTCGACCTCGAAGGCGAGGTCGTCCGCGACCTGAAGCCGGTGATCGGCTACGTCCACACCGGGATCGAAAAGTCCTGCGAGGACAAGAGCTACTGGAAGGTCATCCCCTTCGTCGAGCGGATGGACTACGTCTCCTACTTCTTCCAGATGGAGGCCTACTGCGGCGCGGTCGAGCGGCTGGTCGGGCTCGAGCTGCCGCCGCGGGCCAAGTACCTGCGGACGATCATGCTCGAGCTGAACCGCATCCACAGTCACCTGGTCTGGCTGGGGACGACGGCGCTCGACCTCGGCGCGATCTCGATGCTCTGGTACTGCTTCCGCGAGCGCGACCGCATCCTCGACCTGTTCGAGATGGCGGCGGGCCAGCGGATGCACACCCGCTACTTCCAGGTCGGCGGCGTGATCGAGGACATCCCGCTCGGCTGGGAGGAGAAGTGCCGCTCCTTCGTCCACGACATGCCGATCCGGGTCGGCCAGTACGAAGCCCTGCTCGACCGCAACGAGGTCTTCCTGCAGCGCACCAAAGGGGTCGGGATCGTCGACCGCGAACGACTCCTGGACCTCGGCGTCACCGGCCCGCTGCTGCGCGCCGCGGGCGAGCCCTGGGACCTGCGCAAGGCCTTCGACTACCTCGCCTATCCGGAGATGGACTTCAAGGTCCCGGTCGGCACGGTCGGCGACAACTACGACCGCTACCGCGTGCGGATCGCCGAGATGGTCGAGTCGACCAAGATCATCGGCCAGGCACTGGAGGCGCTCCCCGGCGGCCCGTTCATCGCCGAGGACCGCAAGTACGTGCTGCCGCCGCGCTCGGAGCTCTCGACCTCGATGGAGTCGCTGATCCACCACTTCAAGCTGGTCACCGAGGGCTTCCGCGTCGACCCCGGCGAGATCTACTACGCGATCGAGGGCCCGCGCGGGGAGCTCGGCTGCTTCGTCCTCGCCGACGGCTCCTCGAAGCCCGCCCGCGTCCACTTCCGCGACCCCTCCTTCGTCAACCTGCAGTCGTTCAAGGACATGGCGATGGACTCCTACGTCGCCGACATGATCTGCAGCCTCGGCATGCTCGACCCGATCCTCGGCGGGGTCGATCGATGAGCCCGGTCGACGGCGCGGGCGCCTCCAACCCGAACCTGCCGGTCGACCGCGCGGTCACCGTCGGGCGCGAGCCGAGCACCGACCCGGAGCAGATCCCGGAGCTCGCCGAGGTCGACTGCCCGGCCGAGCTGCAGGAGCGGATCGAGACCCTGATGGCCCGCTACCCGGACCGCCGCTCGGCCTCGATCCCGGCCCTCTGGGCGGTGCAGGAGCGCTACGGCTGGTGCACCCCGGAGGGGATCCGCCAGGCCGCCGCGGTGATGCGGGTCACCCCCGCCTACCTGGAGTCGGTCGCCTCCTTCTACGACCTGCTCCACACCAGCCGGGTCGGCGAGCACCGGATCGAGGTCTGCACCAACATCAGCTGCTGGATGCGCGGCGGCGACGAGCTGCTCGACGCCTTCCGCGCCGCCGCCGAGGGCGAGGACGTCTTCGTCACCGGCTTCGAGTGCCTCGGCGCCTGCGACATCGCGCCGATGGCCTCGATCGACCAGCGCTACTTCGGACCGCTCGCGCCCGAGGAGGCGCGGACCGCGATCGACCAGCTGCTGGCCGAGGAAGCGGTGCTGCCGGAGAAATCGCTGGAGAAGCGGCCACTGGCGGGAGACATCCCCAACCCAGGTGGGAGCGCCTGATGCCTCACGCGTTGGAGACCCGCGTCCTGCTTGAAGGCGCCGAGGACCCGCGCCTCGCGACGCTGCAGGGCTATAAGGAGATCGTCGGCGGCTACGCCACCCAGGAACGCGCCTACAAGGAGATGGAGCAGGACCAGGTCCTCAAGGAGCTCGAAGACTCGGGCCTTCGGGGCCGCGGCGGCGCCGGCTTCTCGATGGGCAAAAAGGCGAGCTTCCTGCCGCGCGGCGACATGGCGAAGTACCTCTGCTGCAACGCCGACGAGTCCGAGCCGGGCGCCTTCAAGGACCGTGAGCTGATGCAGCGCAACCCGCATCAGCTGATCGAGGGGATCGCGATCGCGGCGCTCGCCGCCGACGCCGGCCACGCCTTCATCTTCATCCGCGGCGAGTACGACTCGCAGGCCGACGTCCTCGACGCCGCGGTCGCCGAAGCCTACGAGGCCGGCTACCTCGGCAAGGACATCCTGGGGACGCACCGCGACCTCGAGCTGGTCGTCCACCGCGGCGCCGGCGCCTACATCTGCGGCGAGGAGACGGCGCTGCTCGACGCGCTCGAGGGCAAGCGCGGCAACCCCCGCCTGAAGCCGCCGTTCCCGGCGGTCCAGGGCCTCTACGGCGGGCCGACGCTGATCAACAACGTGGAGACGCTCTCCAACGTGCCGCGGATCGTCGCCAGAGGCGCCGACTGGTTCCGCCAGTACGGCACCGAGCAGTCGCCCGGCACCAAGGTCGTCTCGGTCTCCGGCGGCGTGCGGCGGCCCGGCAACTACGAGGTCTCGCTCGGCATCCCGACCCGCGACCTGATCTACGACCTGGCGGGCGGGCCGCTCCCCGGCCGCAGCGTCAAAGCCATCTACCCCGGCGGCTCCTCCTCGCCGGTGCTGACGGCCGCGGAGGCGATGGACCTCCCCTACAGCTTCGAGGCGATGGCCGAGGCGGGCTCGATGCTCGGCTCCGGCTCGGTGATCGTCGCCGACGACCAGGTCTCGATCCCACTGATGGCGCTGCGCACGGCGCGCTTCTACCACCACGAGTCGTGCGGCAAGTGCACCCCCTGCCGCGAGGGGACCAACTGGACGGTGAAGATGCTGGAGCGGGTCGTCCGCGGCGAGGCGACGCCGATGGACCTCGACATCATCAGCTCGGTCCAGGAGAACATCATGGGCCACTGCCTCTGCGTCCTCGGCGACTCGATGGCGATGCCGGTGGCGGCGATGGTCCGCAAGTTCCGCGGCGAGTTCGAGGAAGTGATGGCCGAAGCCGCCGAAGGCATCGACCCGCACGTCGTCGTCGACTCGCCGCCCGAGATCCTGGGAGCGGCAACGTGAGCCCTGAGCGCAAAGAGGTGACGCTGACGATCGACGGCCGCGAGGTGACCGCGGTCGAGGGCGAGATGCTGCACGACGCGGCCCGCAAGGGCGACGTCGAGATCCCGGTCTTCTGTTACGAGCCGAAACTCGGCGCCCCGGTCGGCGCCTGCCGCATGTGCCTGGTGGAGATCGAGGGGATCCCGAAACTGCAGACCTCCTGCTCGACCCCGGTCCGCGACGGGATGGTCGTCCACACCCGCACCGACCAGGTCAAAAAGGCCCAGAACGCGGTGGTCGAGTTCCTGCTCGTCAACCACCCGCTCGACTGCCCGGTCTGCGACAAAGGCGGCGAGTGCCCGCTGCAGGACATCACCCAGGGCTGGGGCCCGGGCAAATCGCGGGTGATCGACGAAAAGCGCCACTTCGAGAAGCCGATCGAACTCTCGCCGCTGGTCGCGATCGACCGCGAGCGCTGCATCCTCTGCTACCGCTGCGTGCGCTTCAGCCAGGAGGTCTCCGAGGACTCCCAGCTGCAGCTACTGGAGCGCGGCGACCGCACCTACGTCGGCACCTTCGACGACCGGCCCTACGTCTCGCCCTTCCACGGCAACATCACCGACCTCTGCCCGGTCGGCGCGCTGACCAACTACACCTACCGCTTCCGCGCCCGCCCCTGGGACATCGAGCAGGCGGGCTCGGTCTGCACGCTCTGCCCGAGCCAGTGCAACGTCAGCTTCACCGTCCGCGACGAGAAGGTGAAACGGGTGATCGCCCGCGAGAACCCGGGCGTCGACGACGGCTGGATCTGCGACAAGGGCCGCTACGGCTTCGAGATGTTCGGCGCCGCGGAGCGGGTCACCGAGCCGCGCACCAAAGGCGGCAACGCGGTGAGCTACGAGGCGGCGATCGCGAAAGCGGCAGAGGGCCTGGCGGCGCGCGACGGCAAGGTCGCCGCGATCGTCGGCGACGCCTCCAACGAGGAGGGCCTCCTCGTCCAGGAGATCCTCCGCGCAGGGCTCCACTCACGCGACATCGACTCGCGCCCGGCGGGCGGCCCGAGCGTCGGCACGATCCTCGACCTCGACAGCCCCGCCGCCCAGGCGACGGTCGCCGACATCGACGAGGCCGACGTGATCCTCGTCCTCGGCACCGACCCGATGCAGTCCTCACCGATCCTCGACCTGCGCATCCGCAAGGCGATCCGCCGCAACGGGGCGCGGCTCGCGGTCGCGACCGAGCGGCCGACGGCGCTCGACGGCGGCGCCGAGGCGATCGCCCGGTTCGCGCCCGGCCAGGCCGCCTACTTCATCGGCGAGCTGACCGCGGCGGTCGGCGGCACCGAGAACGTCGCGACGCCGCTCGCCGAGAGCTTCCGCGACGCCGACAAGATCGTCGTCGTCTGGGGCGAGCGGATCGGCGCCGCCGGGGCCGGCGCGCTGGTCGACCTGGAGGCCGCCCTGCATCTCGCCGGGACGACGGGCGCGGGCCTGCTCGAGATCCCCGAGGTCGCCAATGCCCGCGGCCTGCGCGAGGCAGGCGTCCTGCCCGACGCCGGCCCGGGCCTGAAGCCGATCGCCGGCGGCGGTCGCGCCACCGAGGAGATCCGCCAGGCGCTGATCGACGGTGAGCTCGACGGCCTCGTCCTGGTCGGGGTCGACCCGCTGCGCGACTTCGCCGACACCGCCGCCTGGGAGGAGGCGATCAACTCCGCTTCCTTCGTCGTCGCCTTCTCGACCTTCGCCACCTCGACCGCGGCCAAGGCCGACGTCCTCTTCCCGCTCGAGACCCACGCCGAGAAAGACGGCACCGTCACCCACCCCGACGGCCGCCTCCAACGCATCCGCCCGGCCGCCGGCCGCCCCGGCGACATCCGCCCCGGCTGGCAGACCCTCGCCGCCCTCTCCCTGGAGATCGGCCACGACACCGGGGTGACGTCCCAGCCCACCGCTTTCGCAGCCCTCACCAGCGCGGTCCCGTTCTACGGCTCGATCAGCGACGCCGACATCGGCGGCCGCGGCATCCGCTGGCAGGAGACCGCATCAGCAGCCAGCTTCCCCGGCACCGAGATCTCGGCGTCCGACGGCGAGGCCCCGAACTCAGCGACCGATGCTGGCGTCGACTCGCCAGACACTCAGCGCGAACGCGCGTCTGGCGAGGTGATGCCAGTAGCGGGCGCCCCCGCCGACGGCCTGACCCTTGGCACCTACCGCGATCTCTGGGCAGGCCCGATCACCGAGCTGAACCCCCCGCTGAAATTCCTGAAGCCTTCCCAGCGCCTCGAGCTGTCCCCCGAGGACGCCTCCCGCCTCTCGCTCGCCTCCGGCGACAAGGCCCGCGTCACCCAGGGTTCCAAGTCGATCGAGGCGACCGTCGCCGTCCGCGAACGGGTCCCGGAGGGCGTCTGCTTCCTCGCCGAGGGCCTCGCCGCCGGCAACGCCAACGCGCTCCTCAACGGCCACCAGGTCAGCGTCACGATCGAGAAGCTCAGCGAGGTCCCGGCGTGATCCACGCGGTGCCCTTCGCCGACACGCAGTTCGTCGAAGCGACCTGGATCATGATCGTCAAGTCGATCGTGATCTTCGCGATCATCTTCGGCATCCTGCCGATCCTCACCGTGGTCGAGCGCAAACTGATCGGCCGCTTCCAGCACCGCTACGGCCCCAACCGGGTCGGCCCCTTCGGCCTCCTGCAGCCGCTCGCCGATGTCGGCAAGCTGATCTCCAAGGAGTCGTTCCGGCCCGAAAACGCGGTCTCGACCCTGTTCATCCTCGGGCCGCTGCTGCCGGTCATCTCCGGCGTCCTGGCGCTGGCGATCATCCCCTGGGGCGACGTCCAGTACGGCTTCGGCTGGTACGGCATCGACGTCCCGATCGGCATCCTCTACTTCTTCGCCGTCGGCTCGATCGCCTTCTACGGCCTGCTCCTCGGCGGCTTCTCGGCGGGCTCCAAATACAGCCTCCTCGGCGCGATGCGCTCCGCCGCCCAGCTGATCTCCTACGAGGTCTCGATGGGCCTCGCCCTGCTCGGCGTGGTGATGATGAGCGGCTCGCTCTCACTCGTCTCGATCGTCAACTCACAGGGCGGCGTCTGGTTCATCGCGCCCCAGTTCGTCGGCTTCCTGATCTTCATGCTGGCGGGCTTCGCCGAGACCAACCGCACCCCGTTCGACATGCCGGAGGCCGACGCCGAGCTCGTCCAGGGCTTCATGACCGAGTACGGCGGCATGCGCTTCGGCTCCTTCCTGCTGGTCGAATACATGGAGATCCTGGTCGTCTCCGGGATCGCCGCGGCGATGTTCCTCGGCGGCTGGATGGGTCCCGGCCCGGGCTGGCTCGACCCGATCTGGATGCTGATCAAGATGCTCGCCCTGGTGCTCCTCTTCATCTGGGTGCGGGCGACCTTGCCGCGACTTCGATATGACCAGCTGATGACCCTGGGGTGGAAAGTGCTGCTGCCGCTGGCGACCCTCAACGTCCTCGTCACCGCGGTCCTGGTGGTGGTCACGTGAGCGATCAGAGCTTCGATCCCAAGGCGGCGCCCTACCTCGACTCGGGCGACGTGGTCGAGGTCCAGCGCGGCCCGGAGCCGGGCGGCGTCGGGGGCGCCTATCGCGCCTTCGGCGAGACCCTGCGGGGGCTGAAGACGACGATGTCGAGGCTGATCGAGGGGCCGCTGACGATCGAGTACCCCGAGGAGAAGACGCCGGTCTACCCGCGCTTCCGCGGTCGCCACAAACTGCACCGCTTCGAGGACACCGGCCTCGAGAAATGCGTCGGCTGCTCGCTCTGCGCCGCCGCCTGCCCGGCCGACTGCATCCGCGTCGTCGCCGCCGAGAACATCCCCGGCGAGCGGGTCTCCTCGGGTGAGCGCTACGCCGCCGTCTACGAGATCAACCTCAGCCGCTGCATCTTCTGCGGCTACTGCGAGATCGCCTGCCCCTTCGACGCGATCACGATGGGCCACGACTACGAGATGGCCGACTACAAACGGACCGACCTGATCTTCACCAAGGAGATGCTGCTCGCCGAGTCGATCGAGCGCACCCCGCTGAAAAACGAGGGCGAAGGGCTGGAGGACGCCTGATGGAAGCGGTCCTCTTCTTCCTCGCCGCGATCGGCGCGACGGCAGGCGCGATCGGCGTCGTCGCCCTCCGCAACCCCTTCTACAGCGTGCTGGCGCTGATCGCCCACCTGTTCTCGCTGGCGGTCCTCTTCCTGCTGCTGACCGCCGCCTTCGTCGCCGCCGCCCAGGTGGTCGTCTACGCGGGCGCGGTGATGGTGCTCTACGTCTTCGTCGTCGCCTACGTGGGGAGCGATCACGAGCCGCTGCTCGATCCGGTCCCCGGGCAGCGCCTCTTCGCCGCCCTGCTCGCCTTCTTCCTCTTCGTCGAGGTCTCCGCCGCCGTCCTCTCCTCGGCCCTGAAGGCGCTCGGCACCCACGGCCCCGACGTCCCCGCGGGCTTCGGCAACCCCGCCGCGATCGGCACCCTCCTCCTGGAAAAGTTCCTCGTCCCCTTCGAGGCCTCCAGCATCCTCCTTCTCATCGCTGCGGTCGGCGCGATCGTCCTGGCCCAGCGGAAAGCACAGAGTGGCCCACAGGCCGGCGGCGGGGTGGTGTCCTCCGGACACTCAGCGCCGCCGGCGCGTCCGGAGGGCGCTACCCCGGCGCCGGTCACGCCGAGCCAACCGGTGGGAGCTCCCAAGTGAACATCGACTGGTACATCGTCCTCTCGGCCTTGCTCTTCACGATCGGCGCGATCGGCATCCTCGTCCGCCGCAGCCCGCTGGTCATCCTGCTCTGCCTCGAGTTGATGCTGAACGCCGCCAACCTGGCGCTGGTCGCCTTCAGCCGCGAGGTCGGCAACACCCAGGGCCAGGTCTTCGCGATCGTCGTGATGGTCGTCGCCGCCTGCGAGGTGGTCGTCGGCCTCGGGCTGATCGTCGCGATCTTCCGCCGCAAGCTGCCGATCGACGTCGACGAGCTGCGGGAGCTGCGCGGATGAGCGCCACGTCGTGGGCCTGGCTGGTCCTCCTCTTCCCCCTGCTCGGCTCGATCACGATCGCGCTCAGCTTCCGCCTCACCTCGTGGCGGACGGCCGGGATCATCGGCACCGCCGCGATCGCGCTCGCCTTCATCTGCGGCATCGCCGCTCTCGTCTGCCTGCTCGGCGAAAGCCCCGACGCGCGGCATCACGCCTCCTCGCTCTGGGAATACGCCAGCGTCGCGTCGCTCCAGATCAAACTCGGGATCTACGTCGACCCGCTCTCGATCTTCATGGTGCTGATCGTCAGCGGCGTCTCCACCCTGATCCACCTCTACTCGTTCGGCTACATGCAGTCCGACGAGGGGTACCACCGCTTCTTCAGCTACCTCAACTTCTTCGTCTTCTCGATGCTGCTGCTGGTGCTGGCCGGAAACTTCGTCCTGCTGATCGTCGGCTGGGCCTTCGTCGGCTTCGCCTCCTACGCGCTGATCAGCTACTGGTACCGGCGCACCACCGCGACCCGGGCCGGGATGAAGGCCTTCGTGATCAACGTGGTCGGCGACATCGGCCTGGTGCTCGCCGCCTTCCTGATCTTCCAGCACCTCGGGACCTTCGAATACACCGAAGTCTTCGCCAAGGCGCCGGAAGCCTTCAGCACCAACGGCTGGGACGTGACCGCGATCTGCCTGCTGCTCCTGGTCGGCGCCTTCGCCAAGTCGGCGCAGCTGCCGTTCCACACCTGGCTGCCGGACGCGATGGAGGGCCCGACGCCGGTCTCCTCGCTGATCCACGCGGCGACGATGGTGACCGCCGGCGTCTACCTGATCGCCCGCACCCACATCCTCTTCGTGCTCGCCCCGACCGCCGCCGACATCGCCGCCTTCATCGGGCTGGCGACGCTGCTGGTCGCCGCCTCGATCGCGCTGGTGATGACCGACCTGAAGCGGGCGATCGCCTACTCGACGATGAGCCAGATCGGCTACATGATCGTCGGCGTCTCGATCGGCGCCTACAGCGCCGGGATGTTCCACCTGATGACCCACGCCTTCTTCAAGGCGCTCCTCTTCATGGCGGCCGGATCGATCATCAGCGCCATGGCGAACGAGCAGAACATCGACAAGATGAGCGGCTTCGGCAAGGCGATGCGGTTCACCTCGATCGCGATGCTCTGCGGCGGCCTGGCGCTCGCCGCCTTCCCCTTCACCTCGGGCTTCTTCTCGAAGGACGAGATCCTCGCCTACGCCTCGGCCCGCGGCGGGATGTACCTGATCTTCACCGTGCTCGGCTACTTCGGCGCCCTGCTGACCGCGATCTACACCTTCCGGCTGATCTTCCGGGTCCTGCGCGGGGAACCGTGCGCCGAGGCCCAGGAGCTGATCGACACCGGCCACATCCACCACGCCGCGCCCTTCAACCCGGCGACCGGTGAAGAGGAGGACACCGACGTCGGCTTCCCCGGCGCCGACCATCACATCGCCGAGCAGTCGCCGCCGATGAAGGTGGCGATGGCGGTGCTCGCCTTCCTCGCCCTCTTCGCCGGCTTCGTCCAGGTGCCGGGTGTCGACAAGATGGTCACCAACTTCCTCTCGCCGGTCTTCGCCGACTCGCCGCTGGCGGCGATCGAGCCCTCGACCACCGCGAGCTGGATCGGCCTCGCGATCGGCGCCGCGATCAGCCTCTCCGGGATCGCGATCGCCTACTGGCTCTACGTCGCCAGCCCGGAGACGCCGCGGCGCCTGCAGGAGCGCCTCTCCGGGGTCCACACCTTCCTCTACAACAAGTGGTACTTCGACGAGGCGATCGACTTCCTCATCGTCCGCCCGGCCCTCGCGATCGGCCGCTTCGCCAACGACGTCTTCGAGCGCTACGTGATCGACGCCGGGGTCACCGGTGGCACCGAGGAGACGGTCGGCAAGGCCGGGGAGATCGTCCGCGGCTTCCAGAACGGGATCGTCCGCACCTACGGCCTCTTCCTGATCGCCGGCGCCGTCGGCCTCGCCCTCTACTTCCTGATCCAACAGTCATGATCAACGCGCTCCTCTGGGCACCCCTGGCGTTCGGCGTCGTCGGCCTCTTCCTGCCGAAGCGGATCGTCGGCTGGTGGGCGACCGCGGGCGCCGCGGCGACGCTGGTGATCGGCGTGATCATGGCCTTCGGCTTCGAAAACGGCGCCTCCGGATTGCAGGACACGGTCCACACGATGTGGATCTCCGGGCTCGGGGTCGAATACAGCCTCGGCATCGACGGGTTGAACCTCTTCCTCGTCCTGCTCACTGCGGTGCTCTGGGTCGGCGGCATCGCCTTCGCGGCCTTCCGCGAACAGGAGCGCCCGCAGCTCTTCTTCTTCCTGATGCTGGCGGCGGAGACGGCGACGCTGGGCTCGTTCCTTTCCCAGGACCTGCTGCTCTTCGTCCTCTTCTTCGACCTGATGCTGGTGCCGTTCTACTTCCTCTTCGGCGCCTGGGGCGTCGACCGCTCGGCCGAAGGCGGGCCGACCGCGCCGCAGGCGACGCTGAAGATGATGGTCTACACGCTGATCGGCTCGCTGCTGATGCTGGTCGGCGCGATCGCCACCGCGATCGTCTCCGCCCACGGCGGCCACCTCACCTTCTCGATCGAAGCGATCCAGCACCAGGGCGTGCCGCTCGGCAGCCAGCGCTGGATCTTCTGGTTCTTCGCCGCCGCCTTCCTGGTCAAGATGCCCGCCTTCCTCGTCCACGGCTGGATGCCGGACGCCTACCGGGCGGCGCCGCTGCCGGTCCTGGTCGTCTTCTCGGGGGTGCTGGCGAAGGTCGGCGCCTACGGGTTCCTGCGGGTGGTGCTGCCGCTCTTCCCGCTGGCGACCGCCCAGTTCCAGACCGTGATCCTGCTCGTCGCCCTGGCCTCGATCCTCTACGGCTCGGTGATGGCCTTCACCCAGACCAACGTGAGGTTGATAGCCGGCTACTCCTCGGTCGCCCAGCTCGGCTTCATCACCGCCGGGATCTTCGCCCTGCGGGCCGACGGCTCCGACGGGGCGATCCTGCAGATGGTCAACCACGGCCTCGTCGTCGCACCGCTCTTCATCATCGTCGCGATCCTGCTCGAGCGGACCGGCACCGAGGACCTGCGCTCGATGGGCGGCATGGCGATGCGGGCGCCGGTGCTGGCGGCGCTCTTCCTGATCGTCGCCCTGGCGACCCTGGCGATGCCCGGGTCGGCCAACTTCATCGGCGAGTTCTACATCCTCAACGGGCTCTTCCAGTCGAAGATCGTCTTCGCCTTCATCGCCATCTCGGGGGTGGCGATGTCGGCCTACTACGCGCTGCGCCTCTACCAGGGGACGATGCACAATCGGAAACCCGACGGCGTCGCCTCGCGTGAGATCAGCCTCCGCGACGGCGTCATCCTCGCCCCGCTGGTGCTCTGCATCCTCGGCCTGGCGCTCTACCCGCAGCTGATCCTCCACCGCGCCGACCCGAGCGTGCAGCAGTCGGTGAGCGCGGTGACCGGCGGTGAAGGCGGAACGGTTGTCACGACCGAACGCAAGGTGCCGGAATTGCAGGTGATCAGGTAATGGCCGGCCACAACTTCATCGCCCCCCACGTCGACTACGCCGGCCTGGCGCCGCTGATCGCGCTGACCGTCGGCCTGGTCGTGATCCTGATGAGCGGCGTCTTCTCGGCGACGAAGCGCTGGGCGCCGGGGCTCGCCGTGCTCACCCTGGCGGCGACCGCGGGTCTCCTGATCTGGCACTGGGGCGAATCGCTCAGCCTCGTCGCCGGGGCGCTGCGGGTCGACGACCTGGCGATCTCGATCTCGCTGATCGCGATCACGACGGCGTTCGCCACCATCCTCCTCTCGATCCGCGAGCGGGCCGCCGACGAAGCGGGCCACGGCGAGTACTACGCGCTCCTGATCGCCTCGGTGCTGGGGATGGTGCTGCTCGCCGAGTCCGAGAACCTGGTCACCTTCTTCGTCGCCCTGGAGACGCTCTCGATCCCGCTCTACATCCTCTGCGCGACCAACCTGCGGCGCGAGGGCTCGCTCGAGTCGGGCCTCAAGTACCTGATCGTCGGCTCGCTCGGCTCGGCGACGCTGCTCTACGGGATGGCCTTCATCTACGGCGGCACCGGCGCCACCGACTTCGCCGGGATCGCCCACGGGATCGAAGTCAAAGGGATGCTGCATGACCCGCTGATCCTGATCGGGATCGCGCTGGCGGCGGTCGGGCTCGCCTTCAAGACCTCGATCGCGCCCTTCCACCAGTGGACGCCCGACGTCTACCAGGGGGCGCCGACCCCGATCACCAGCTTCATGGCGGTGGCGACCAAGGCGGCCGCCTTCGCGGTCTTCATCCGCTTCTTCGTCGTCGCGCTCGGGCCGGAGACCGGCGACTGGCAGATGGGGCTGGCGATCCTGGCGGCGATCTCGATCGTGGTCGGCAACGTCGGCGCCTTGACCCAGGACTCGCTGAAGCGCCTGCTCGGCTACTCCGGCGTCGCCCAGGCCGGCTACATGCTCGGCGGGCTCGTGGTGGCCTCCGAAAAGGGCATCAGCTCGCTGATCTTCTACCTCGCGATCTACCTCTTCATGAACCTGGCGGCGTTCGCGGTGATCGTCGCGCGCGAGCGCGAGACCCCCTACGGCGACGGCATCCGCGGCGTGCGCGGGCTGGGCTCGGAGCGCCCGGCGCTCGCCTGGCCGCTGACGATCTCGATGCTGGCGCTGGCCGGACTGCCGGCGACCGCGGGCTTCATCGGCAAGCTCTACCTGATCGAGGCGCTGGTCGAAGGCAACTACCTCTGGCTGGCGATCTTCATCGTCGGCGGCACGATGATCTCGCTCGCCTACTACCTGCGGGTGGTGGCGGCGATGTGGATGCGCCCCGACGACGAAATCGCGGGCGCCCCGGCGATCGCCGGCGCCTCGCCCGAGGCCGACCCGGTCGATCCCGACGCCGGACGCCGCTGGTACCTGGTCGGCCCGGCCGTCCTCGCCACCGGCATCACGATCTTCCTCGGCGTCATCCCGCAGCCCCTGGTCGACTTCGCCACCCACGCCGGCGCCTCGCTCTTCTAGGCCAGACGGTTGACTCCACGGGCGACCCGGCCTGGGCCGGGGCGCCCGTCCGAGGTGCGTCCCGGACGTCTCGTGGCGACCCCGGCAGGGTGTGGCCGCCACGAGACGCCCGGGACGTGAGGGGTTCGTAGGGAAGTCCACATGGAGGTGGGAGAGACGCCGAGGACGTCACCGATCCTCATGAGTCTCCTCACCGATCCGGAGGGTCCTACCACGACTGTGCACTTGAGCCGCCCATAGGCGGCTCAAGTGCACAGTCGTGAGCGGCCTGATGAGGAAGGCGCACAGAACCGTGTACTTGTCGGCTCCTTCGTCACCGATCACGTACCTACGCGAAGAAAAACGCACCTCTCTCTCCCGGAGCACGCCGATCCCCCACGCCCTCCCCCCGAACCCTCGGCCGTCCCGGCCACGGCCACACCCTGCGAGGATCGTGGCCGGGACGGCCGCGTCCCTTCCCCCTTCGGGCGCCGGCCGGCCGCGCGCCGGCCGGCCACACGCCAGCCCCTCCAGGCCGGAGCCCAATCACCGAGTCGCCGGCCCCACGGCCGCGCCGGCCGATATACACCGCCCTCCGATGGGCGTCCTCCTCACCACCGGCCTGATCGTCGCCGGGACCGCCGTCGGCGTCTACTCGGAGCATCGCTATCCGACCGCGGCGATCGGTCTGGCGCGCAAGCTGCTCAAAGTCATCCTCTACGTCGCGGTCCCGATCGTCATCTTCTTCAACCTGGCGAAGGCGTCGATCAGCCTCGACAACGGGATCGGGCTGCTGCTCGCCCTGCTCAACCTGAGCCTGGTCGGGGTCTTCGCCTGGTTCGTCGCGAGCCGGGTGCTGCGGCTGGGGCGCGCCCAGACCGGCGCGGTGATCGTCTCGGCCCTGGTCGCCAACACCGCCTACCTCGGCTACCCGCTGACCGTCGCCCTGCTCGGTCACAGCCATCTCTCGTCCGCGGTGCTCTACGACGTGCTGGTCAGCGGCCCCGTCCTGATGTTGGGCGCGTTCGGGGTCGGGGCGGCGTTCGGTGACCGGGCGGGCGAAGGGATGAAGGAGCGCGGCAAGACCTTCCTGACCAAGAACCCGCCCCTCTACGCCGCGATCCTCGGCTTCCTGGCACCGCAGGCGCTGGCCCCGCACTTTCTGGTCCAGGCGTCCCAGGTGCTGGTCGTCGCGGTGCTGCCGGTCGGCTTCTTCGCCGTCGGCGCAACGCTTGCGGAGGGCGCCGAGCACGGTGAGCTCCCCTTCCCGCCGCCCTTCACCAGGCCGGTGGCGCTGGCGGTGGGAAGCCGGCTGGCGGTGGCCCCGGCGCTGCTGATGCTCCTCGCGGCGCCGCTGATCGATCTGCCCTCCGCCTACCGCCTGATGTCGGCGATGCCGACGGGGCTGAACGCGATGGTCGTCTCCCACGCCTACGGCCTCGACAGCCGCACCGTCGCCGAGTCGATCGTCTGGTCGACCGCGATCGTCGTCGTCGCGGCATTAATCTCGCTGGTCATCTGATGCTCCAGCACGCCGGCATCGAGGTGAGGCCCGCCGATCTCGACCGCACCGTCGAGTTCTTCGCCATCCTCGGCTTCAGCGTCGTCCCCGATCCTTTCGACGGCGGCTTCACCTGGCTCGAGTGCGCAGGCACCCAGATCCACCTCATGCATGAGGACGACCCGACCGTCCCCGCCCGCGCCCACGTCGCCGTCGTCTGCCCCCAGATCGACGCCACCCTCGCCCGCCTCCAGGAGCACGGCTTCGAGGTCGAACGCCGCCGCGAACACTGGGGCGAGCCCCGCGCCCTCGCGATCGCCCCCGGCGGGCACCGGGTCGAGTTGATGAAGGCACCGCCTCCGCGCAGCGCCTGACTTTGAGCTCCGGGAGGGGAGGGAGGAGGACCCTTCGCTCACGAACTGCGGGGAGGTTCGCTCAGGGTCCTCCTCCCTCCCCGTCACGGGCTTGCAGCGAGGCGCCGCTCAGGTGCGTTCGCAGTTAGCTCCCCATGCGGCAGGAAGGTGCGAACGCACACTCCAGGCCTGACAAGCCCGAGCGCATCGCGCAGCCGTGTTCAGCGCAGCGCGGTCAGATGCACGCCGCCCAGCCACTCGCCGACGGTGTCGGCGCAGGCGTAGTCGCCGCGGGGGCGGGCGAAGAGGAGGCCCAGACACCGGCCGATCACCTGCTGGCCGTAGGCATTCGGGTGCAGCGATTCGCGGGTCGTGCCCTGTAAGAAGGAGAGGCGGCGGAACCACTCTGCGGTGAGCGGTGACGGACCGCCGGGGCCGACGCGCTGCGCGCGGTGGTCGCAGAGCTGGTGACCGTCGAAGGCATGTGTCAGATCCAGGTACTCGGCACCGGTCGCCGCCGTGGCGGCTTCGAGCATCTCGCCTAGATCGGCCGTCGCCCGGTCCGCGGCCCAGTCGGCGTCGGCGTCCCACACCGGGCAGCCGCCTTCGCGAAGCCGACTCCAACCGTCCTCGGGATAGCGAAGCCAGCGACCCTCGGGGAACGGCGAGGCGTAGCCCATCGCGACCAGGCGATAGTCGGAGCGTCGGTAGCCGGCGGCGCGCATCGTCCGCCGCACACCGTGAAGCGCCGCGGTGACCCCTCGGATCGCCCCTGGAAGGGCGCCATGGATCTGCGCCTCGGCGTCGCGCCGACAGGTGGTCGGGTCGTCCTCCGGGCTGCGCGCCCAGTCGAGCGCACATTCGGCGACGAGCTCACCGAAGCCGACGTCATTGGCGCCGACCGTCACGACGACCATCTGCACCCGATCGCGCCTGGCGACCGCGACGAGCCGATCGGCCTCGGGCGGCTCACCGAAATGGGCGGTGCCGCCTTCGGCACCGGGCCAGAGATCGCGCGACCGCGCCCCCGAGCAGGCGAGATTCACCCTGTCGTCGACCGCGATCGGGGCGCTCTCGATCGGGGCCACGTCGGAGCGATGGCAGTCGTCTGCCTCGCTCGTGCCATAGACCCGCGCCGGGTCATATTCGCAGCCGAGCGCCCCACAGTCGTAGGCGGCGCGATCGGTCCCCGACCGCGTCCCCAGCGGTTCGGAGCCGTTCCCCAGCCAGCGGCCGCCCTCGCCCGAGATGAAGCTGTCGCCCATGGAGACGATCGCCGTCGGCCGCGCCGAGGCAGGCGCGACGGCGAGGGCGAAAGCGACCAGGGCGAGGGCGGTGATCCGCATGGCGGCCACCAAAGCGCGAAGCCTCGTGACGGTCAAGCGCTCGCGCGTCAACCGGCACGAAAGCGCGTGAATCGGCACACCGCCAGGCATCTCGACACATCTCGCCGGCGCCCGTCCGGCGACTGTGTTTCGATGGCCAACCCATGCGCTACCCGGTCGAACAGTTCACCGATGAGGAGCGGGCGCTCCTCGCCCCCCACTTCACCAACCTGGACCGGCCGGTCTTCGCCCTAGTCAACTTGCCGGAGACCGTCAAAGGCGCTCTTTTTGCCCGCTATTCGCGGTATTCCGGATCGGTCCGCCGCCTCTACCTCGACGAGTTCGCCGCCGACGCCCCCGCCGCCGGCCGCCCCTTCGACGCCGAGGAGGGCGCCCGCGCCGCGCAACTCTACGAGCGCGTCTTCGTCGGCTACGGGGACGACTCGATCGCCCAGGTCGGCGGCGCCCACGTCGCCTGCGAGTGGGTCTCGAACATCCTCACCAAGCTTCTCCAGCGCGGCCGGCTCGCCGCCTACCTCGAGCAGTCGACCCGCTACATCCCCTACGACAAAGCCCTCCCCCAGGGGGGTTACCGCTTCTACCGCGACGAGGAGCTCGGCCCCGAGTTCGCCGCCGCGATGGACGAGCTCTTCGTCATCTACTCGCGCTCGCTGGGGATCGTCGAGGAGTGGGCGGCCCGCCGCTGGCCGCGCGGCGACGAGGAGCCGGAGGCCGCCTGGCGCCGCTCGATCCGCGCCAAGGCGCTCGACCTGCTGCGCGGCCTGCTCCCCGCGGCGACGCTCAGCCACGTCGGCATCTACGCCTCCGGCCAGGCCTACGAGCAGCTGCTGCTGCGACTGATGGCCTCGCCGCTGCCCGAGGCGCGCGAGTTCGGCGCGATGATCCTCGCCGAGCTGCAGCAGGTGATGCCGAGCTTCGTCTCCCGCGTCGAGCGGCCCGACCGCGGCGGCGAGTGGGTCTCCTACCTGCAGGAGCGCCGCGCCGGCACCGAGCGTTGGGTCGAGCGCCTCGGCCTCGGCCGCCGCGCCGGCGCCGACCCCTCTCCCTCGGTCGATCTCCTCCATGTCGAGGGCACCGAAGACGACCTCCTCGCCGCCTCCCTCTACGAGGCCGCCGCCGTCCCCGAGCCGGAGATCCGCGCCCGCATCGACTCGCTCGACGCCGAGGAGCGTGGCGCGATCCTCGCCGCCGTGGTCGGCGAGCGCGCCAACCGCCGCCATCGCCCCGGCCGCGGCTTCGAGGCGCTCCGCTACCGCTTCGAGATCGTCTCCGACTACGGCGCCTTCCGCGACCTGCAGCGCCACCGCCTGCTCACCGTGCAGTGGCAGCGGCTCGGCCCCGACCTCGGCGCCGGGATCCCCGAGGAGGTGCGCGAAGCGGGGGTCGGCGGCGAATTCGAGCGGGCGCTGGAGATCTCCCAGGGCGAGTACGAGCGGCTCGCCGCCGCCGGGCTCACCGAGCTCGCCCCCTACGCCCTCTGCCTCGCCTTCCGCATCCGCTACATCCTCGACCTCAACGCGCGCGAGGCGATGCACATGCTGGAGCTGCGCTCCGGCCGCGAGGGACATCCCACCTACCGCGCCGTCGCCCAGGCGATGCACGAGCAGATCGCCGCCGTCCACCCCGGCGTCGCCGCGGCGATGAAGTTCGTCGACGACTCGACCGAGCCGCGACTGGAGCGGATGATGAGCGAGATCCGCACGCACCGCAAGCGCGCGTCACTCGAGGCCGACCCGGCCGGCTAGATCATCGAGTCCACGTCCTGGGGAAGTCAGGGGATGCCGGGAAGATCTTCGCCCGGTTCTTCAGGCGTCTGAAAGACGTGACCACCTTTTGGTCCCCTATAGGGGACCAAAAGCGCGCAGCGCATCTCGGACCCTCGTTTCCGGCCTCAGAGCCGGAAGGTGCGACGTCCCCGGCACCTTCGTCAACGACCTCATGCCCGGGCGTCTCGTGGCGGCCGCACCCTGCCGGGTCGCCACGAGACGCCCCGGACGCACCCTCGGATGGCCGCCCCTGTGGGATCGACCGGCTGACGCCTAGCTACGCCGCTTGCGCTTGCGTTTCTGGGGGCCTTCCGACCCCCCGCCCGGCGAGGAGCCGTCACCGTCCGGCTCAGGAGCTTCCTCGGGCTCCGGCGCTTCGGTCCCCTCGGGCAGATCCGCGGCGGTGGTGTCGATGACATCCCCGTCCGGCTCCGGCCCGCCGTCCTTGGGTTCGATTTCCTTCGCGATCCGCTCGCCTGCGGTCGGCCAGGGGACCGCTTCGCCTGCCGCCCACGCCGATGGTCGCCCGCCCGGCAGTTTGCCGACCAGCAGCAGGGCGAAGTAGATGAAGAAGATCAGGCAGAACTGGACGAGTAGGAGGAGCGCCGCGACCCCGAGCGCGATGCCCAGCGCCCCCCAGAAACGCGACAGGAGGCCGATCCGCATCGCCCAGAGGCAGCTGTAGACGAGGGCGACGGCGAGCCCGATCCGCCCCGCCAGCCCGAAGCCGGTCGCCGCGTCGCGGAACGAGGATTCGGAGAGCGCGTTTTCGGCCGCGCTTTCTTCCTGTTCGGTCGCTTCGCAGTCTTTGAGCGGGCTCGCCCCCGATTCCCACTTTTCGCCGAACTCCTTGGCGCCCTTTTCGCGTTCTTCTTCGCGGCATTCCTCGGCGCCTTTTTCGGCGCTCAGCGTCGACTTCGCTTCGCCCTTGGTGAAGGAGTCGGCGGCTTCCTTGGTGGCGATCCCGTTGAGGACGCCGCTGATCGCGAAGAAGAGCGGCGCCACCACGATCACGCCGACCAGCTGGCTTTTCATCCGCCCCGAGGAACGGACGAGCGCGGCGCGGAAGAGGAAGTAGAGGGGCGCGGCGAGGATCAGAAAGCCGATCGCCTCGAGGATCGAGGAGATCGTCACCGAGGAGGCGTGTTCGTAGGCGGCGGTGAGGAGTTCGGCTTCGCCCGACCCGTTGACGTCGGCGATCACCACCGTCGAGACGATCAGGATGAGGACCGCGGCGAAGGTGGCGAGCCCGACGGGCACGCTCCATCGCGACTCCCAGGCGAGGACGTCGGCTTTGCGGCGGTTCAACTCGGGGAGCCCTTTCGCACGGGGCCGTACGCTACAGCGGATGGATGAGTCGGCGCGCACCCCTGTCGTCCCGCTCGAGGCCGGGGCCGGCCCCGACAATCCGCCCTGTCCGGCCTGCGGCGAGCCCCTCTTCGGCTGGCTCGCCGAGCAGGAGCGCCTGGGTGCCTCGGTGCGCCGCTGCGAGAGCTGTGGCCTCGGCGTGGTCGGCACCTCCGCCGGGACCGAGGAGGCGACCGCGGCGCTCGATGCGCTCGGCGACCAGGACCACGCCCGGATCGTCGACCGGGCGAGCTTCGCCTGCTCGCTCGGCGGCGCCGGCTGGGCCGGGCTCGAACCGGGCGCGCACTATCTCTTCACGGTCGAGGCGGCGCGCCGGCTGGTGGCGAACCGCGACCAGGTCGTGCGCCGCCGACGCTGGGCGCCCGGCCCGAGCCTCGCGCTCACCTGGCAGACGCTGATCAACTCGGTCACCTTCGGCCACAACGTGGCCCTGGCGGCGCTCGGGCGGGGGCAGGCCGCGCCCGCGGAGGAGGGTTGGCAGCGCTTCATCGATGCGGTCGCCAGCATCGCCCTGGCGATCCCGGCGGCGGTCTTCGCCCTGGCGATCGAGCTGCCGGCCGCGCTCTTCCGACGCGGCGCCGTCGTCAACCTGCGCTTCGAGCTGCTCTAGGCGATCGGGGCAGGCGCCGGCGCGACTAGCTGAGGCCTTCGCGAGCCTCGCGGACCAGCGTCACGGCCTCCGGGAAGAGGACGCGGATCGCGTCGCGGACCTGCATCGCCTGCTCGTCCGCCGTGCCGGTGAGGTCGAGGCGGCCGATCGAGGCGACGGTCATCTCGACCGCCAGCTTGATCGCGTTGTCGGCCCAGGCGACGCGCTGCGAGGACTGCATCTGCTCCGAGAGCTCCTCCATCCGGGCGCGGAACTCATCGGGATCGCCGAAGAGGTTGAAAGGACTTCCCTCCATGGGCAGATCTAAGCAGACCCGACCCGTCACCGAGTCACATTCGGCACCTTCTGCGCACCACCCGCGCGCCTTTGCCGCCTAGCGTCGTCGGCATGCTCGCGGAGCGAGGACAGGCGACGATCGAGAGCGCGGCGCTGGCGGCGCTCCTCGCCCTGCTCCTGGTCGCCGTGATCGCGGTGGTGGCAGGAGGTGGAGAAGTGAAGGCGGGGCGGGAGCTGGCCAGGGCGATCGGCAGGCGGATCGCCTGCGCCCCCCATCTCCCCGACGCCTGCCACCACGATCCACTCGTCCCCGCCTATGGATGGCCGCTGGCGCGACTTGCGCGCGCCCTCGCCCCGGCACCGACCGCGCTGCCCGCACCAGACGGCCTCTCCCTCGTCCCCGTCGACTTCCGTCGCTGCCGGCGGGAGAGCTGCGCGGTCGCCGCCGGCTCCCACCTGACCGCCTCCAACCGGCGCACCACCGACTTCACCCAGATCCTCGACCGCCGCCGCTCCGACGGCACCGTCGAGATCGCCTACTGGGAGTACCGGCCGACGCTCGGCTGGCGCGCCGTCCGCCGTACCGCGACCACCGCCGACGTCGAGGCCGCCGCCGGCACCGAGCTGCTCGCCTCCCAAGATCCCGTCCTCGTCCCGCTCGAGACCCTCCCCGGCCACAACCACTACGAGTTCCGCGATGGCGAAGTCCCACCCTGGCAGTGGCACGTCGAAGCGCACTACCCGGGCTGGTCGGACTAGGTGCTGTTCCGTGGCGTCGTGGCGTCGTGGCCGTCCGAGGTGCGTCCCGGGCGTCTCGTGGCGACCCCGGCAGGGTGTGGCCGCCACGAGACGCCCGGGACGTGAGGGATTCTCAGGGAAGTTCACACGGAGGTACGGAATACGCCGAGGACGTCACAGGTCCTCATGC
>DATJWW010000007.1:0-16312 GCA_035500835.1 Solirubrobacterales bacterium
GCAAAAAGTTACATTTGCCGCACCGGAATGGGAAATCTCTGTCCCGTGGCGCGCCGGGAGGGGGTTGCGTAGACGGTGGACCCCCACGGGACCGGGCGGGCGGCCGGCCGAGGTGCGTCCCGGGCGTCTCGTGGCGACCCCGGCAGGGTGTGGCCGCCACGAGACGCCCGGGACGTGAGGGGTTCTCAGGGAAAGGTCACACGGAGGTACGGAAGACGCCGAGGACGTCACAGATCCTCATGCGTCTCCCCTCCAGGACGGAGGGCACGGCGACGACCGTGCACTTGACCACACCAGGGTGTGGACAAGTGCACGGTCGTGAGCGGCCTGACGAGGAAGGCGCACGAAACCGTGGACTTGTCCGGTCCTTTGTCACAGATCGCAGGCCTTCGTGGAGGAACACGCGCTCACTTCCCGGAGCACGCCGATCCCCACGCCTTCTCCCCGCACCCTCGGCCGTCCCGGCCACGGCCACACCCTGCGAGGGTCGTGGCCGGGACGGCCGCGTCCCTTGCCCCCCGGGCGCCAGCTTCCCCCGGCCTAACCGTCTTCGGCGTGGAAGCGTTCGAGCAGAGCGATTTCGGCTTTGTGCCTGGGGAAGAGGAAGAAGACGACGGAGATGCCGACGGCGACGGCGATCATCCCCGCGGCGTAGGTCCAGTCGCCGCCGTCGAGGAAGGACTTGCGGGCGGCGGCGGCGATCGCTTCCGCGTATTCGGGGTACTGCGCCGCCGTGTTGGCGGCGCTGGAGAAGGACTTGGTCAGTTCGTTGGTGACCTTTTCGCTGACGCTCGCGGCGTGGGGCGAGGCGGCGATCTGTTCGGTGAAGGACTTGGCGTAGCCGGCGGTCAGCAGGGCGCCGAAGATCGACTGCATGATCGCCCCGCCGAGATCGCGCTGCAGGTCGGCCGTCCCGGAGGCCATCCCGGCGCGGGTCACCGGCACCGAGCCGGTCAGCGAGCGCGAGGCGGGCGTCCCGGCGAAGCCGACGCCGACCCCCATCAGCAGGAAGCCGACGCCGACCGGCAGGTAGGACGCCCCCTCTTCCCAGAAGACGAACATCACGAGGAAGGCGAGGAGGCAGGAGGCGAAGCCGACGAGCAGGGTGAAGCGCGAGCCGCGCGCCTCCACGAGTTTCGCCGACTGCGGCGCGACGACGACCATCCCCAGCGCCCCCGGCAGGATCGCCAGGCCGGCGTCGAGGGTCGAGTAGCCGAGCACGTTCTGGACGAACTGCTGGCCGATGAACATCGCCCCCATCAGCGAGCCGAAGACGATGATCCCGGCGAGCGCCGCCACCCAGAAGGTCGGCCGTGCCGCGATCTTCAGGTCGTACAAGGGGTTGGCGGCGCGGCGCTGGCGCAGGACGAACGCCCCCAGCGCGGCGACGGCGATGATGGCGAGGATCACCGCGGTCGTGCCCTTGCCCGGTTCCGGCGCCAGGTTGATCGCCAGGATCAGCGTGCCGACGAGGGCGATCGAGAGGATGCCGCCGAGGTGGTCGACGGGCTCGGTCGTCTCGTTCACGTGGGCGGGGACGAAGCGCCAGGCGAAGAAGAGGGCGATCGCCGCGAAAGGCGCCGTGATGATGAAGACCGAGCTCCAGTCGAAGCCTTCCAGGAGCGCCCCGGCGAGCAGTGGACCGAGCGCCGAGATGCCGCCACCGATGGCGGACCACAGCGCGATCGAACGGGTCCGCTCCGGCCCGGGGGGCCAGAGCGCGGTGATCAGCGCCAGCGTCGTCGGGTAGGCCATGCCGGCGGCGACCCCGCCGAAGACGCGGGCGAGGAAGAGGATCGGGGCGCTCGGGGCGAATGCGGCGAGGATCGCCGCCGGAATCGTCAGCGTCATCCCCAGCACCAGCAAGGTCTTGCGCCCGTAACGGTCGCCGACCGCGCCCAGGTAGAGGACCGACGCGGCGAGCCCGAGCGAGTAGCCGACCGCGATCAGGTCGACCATCGTCTGGCCCGCGTCGAAATGTTTGCCGATGTCCGGCAGGGCGACGTTGGCGACCGACAGGTTCACGTTGGCGACGGCGGCGACGCCGATCAGCGTCGCCAGCACCAGGCCCGCGCGCGCCGGTGAGCTCCCGCGCCCCGCACCCCCGGCGGCGCTCTCCACTCAGACCTCGATCCAGGTGCCGGTCGGGCCGAGGTTGCGCAGCGGCGAGTCGCCGACCATGCTCTGGCACCCCCAGGCCTCGTGGATGTGGCCGAAGACGACCAGCCGCGGCTGCTTCTCCTCGACCGCGGCGAGCAGCGCCTCGCTGCCGAAGTGGGTGTCGGGATCGCCGCCGTCGCAGTGCCCCTGCGGCGGCGAGTGGAGGACGAGGACGCAGCCCGCGGGCGCCGGCGCGATCGCCGCGGCCGCCTCCTCCTCGGAGAGGTCGTAGCTCCAGTCCCAGGGGGTGGTCGGGATGCCGCCGCCGAGGCCGAAGAACTCGATCCCGTCGATCGTCATCCCTTCGCCGTGGAGCACCGTCGCCGCCGGCCAGCCGGCCGCCGCGGCGCGCAGCGCATCGAGCCGCTCGTTGTTGCCGGTGACGAGGATCGTCGGCGTCTCGATCGAGGCCAGCGCCCCGATCGTCTCCTCCAACCCCTCGTGCACCGAGGCGAAATCCCCCGCCCCGATCACCAGATCCGCATCCGCCGACATCTCGACCAGCTTCGCCGCCTGGCCGAGGTCCCTGTGCAGATCGCTGAAGGCGAGCAGCTTCACGTGCGAGAACCTAGTCGATCGCCTGGGGAGGCACGGCGAGAACGCGACCGAACTGGCGCGGATGCCAGGGACGCCAGGTGCGATGGGGCGCCGGTGCCTCTTCCTCTCGAACGCCCAGATCGAAGTAGAGGAAGGTCTCGCCGAGCGCCGTGAACGGGATCAGCAGGGCGAAGACGAACGAGCCGATGACGTTGATCCAGATCAGCGGCAGGGCGGTGAAGATCAGGGCGAAGGTGAGGATCGGCCCGGTCGCGATCCCGATCACGTAGAAGACGATCACCACGCGGGCGGTGCGGAACCAGCGCCCGCGGACCAGCTCCGAGCTGGCGCGGAAGGACTCGCGGAAGCTCTTGTCGGTGAAGAGGACTTCCTCCTGGACGAAGGACCAGCCGACCAGCTTCCAGATCGCCCAGGGCAGACCGATCACGGTCAGCGCCAGCAGCAGCACGCCGAGCGTCGCCAGCAGCCGGGCGCCGACCACGCGCCAGAAGCGTTCGCGCACCCCGTGCATCGCCTGCCGGAAGCCGACCTCGCGGCTGCGCGTCGCTTCGCGGGCGACGACGACGGCGATCGCCGCGACCAGCGCCTCCGCCACCGGCCGGATGAACTGTTCGAGCATGTCGGCCCAGGCCAGATGGATCCCGGAGCTGCTCCTGCCCGTCGATTCGGTGATCAGCCCGGCAAGCGAGTTGGTCACCCCGATCAGCACCAGCGCCGCCAGCGCGATCGGCAGGAGCACCCGCCAGTGGCGGCCGTAGAACTGGCGCGCCGCGCGCAGGATCTGGCCGAGGGCGCGGCGCCGGCGCAGGTGGTCGATGTCCACCGGCCGCCAGGTGGTGAAGCCGACGAAGAGCACGATCAGCGCCGCCAGCACGATCAGCGTCGCCGCCGCGGCGGGCGGCGACTTGGCGTCGAGGTTGATGATTTCCGAGGCCACCACGACGGCGCCGCAGAAGGCCTTCGTCACCTGCGGACCGGCGATCGTCCCGCCCGGCAGGCGCGGGCTGGTGGTCCGCTGCGCGGCCATCCAGCTGAACGGTTCGCTCCACTGCGTCTTGGTCGCCGGCCCGGTCGGCCCGTTGTTGAAGCCCTTTTCCTTTTCGCCCCAGCGACCGAGGTAGGAGGTCCAGGCGAAGGGCCCTTGCGAGACCGGCCGTTCCGGCATCAGGATCGGCCGCAGCCTCAGTTCGCGCAGCGGCTCGGTGGTGTTGTCGCAGCCGAGGCCGGACCCGTGCTGGCCGTTCTCGACGTAGACGGCGGAGTCGTAGAAGGTCGCGTGCGAGCCCGCCGCCGGGTAGACGATCGGGTGCGTCCCTTCCTTCTGGACCTTGCCGTCGGTCCAGTGGGCCCGCTCGCCGCCGGCGTGCTGGAAGAGGATGATTTCGCTCGGTTCTTCGTGCAGCGCCGTCGCCGCGTCCGTGGCTTCGAAGGTGATCTGCATCCCCTCCCAGTCGCTCTCGTGCAGATCGTTGAACTGGTTGAAGTACCAGTAGAACCAGTACTGGAGCGCGAACCCCGGGTGGCCCTTTTCGCGGGCGATGTGGGCATAGGTGACGGCGGGCGCCTTGCCTTCTTCGAGCAGCTTCTTGAACGCCTTCGCGTAGACGCAGGTGTCGCCCAGCACCTTCCCTTCGAGGTTCAGGTACCAGCCTTCGCCGAGCCCGGCGATCTGCTGCGCGGTCGGCGCCCGGCGGATCGTGGTCAGCGACCCCCCTACGGCCTCGTGCTGGAGCAGCACGGTCGGGTTGCCGAGCACGGTGTCGACGCTGGTCGGCTGGTACTGCTCCTCGGAGGTGTCGCAGGGCGGGTCGGTCTCTTCCCGCAGCTCGGTGATCGGCACGTACTTCTCGGCCAGCTCCTCGGCGGCCGACCCGGCGGCCGGCTTCGCGGCCCGGGCAGCGGGGACGAGGGCGAGCAGCAGGACCGCGGTGATCGGGACGAGGCGACGCAACCGCTTCACGCCGCGAAAAGTACCAGCGCGTCGGAGCGCCGGGAAAGGCTCAGGCCGGGGGCGCGACCGGCTCGTCGTCGGGGACGTCGCCTTCTTCGACTTTGTCCCCGGGCATGAATCTGAGCGCCACGAAGAAGGCGATGGCGAGGGCGATCGCCATCCCGTGGAAGACGTCCTTGGTCGCTTCGGCGAAGGACATCGGCACGGCGGAGAAGGCCTCGTTCGCCTTCGAGCCGAGCGCCTGACCGATCTTCTGGCAGGTGGCTTCGCCCTGGGCGACGCATTCGGCGACCGCGTCGGCTTTCTCCTTCGGCACACCTTTGGCGCCGAGCGCGCTCTCCAGGTTCGACCTGTTCCAGGTGATCAGCAGCGAGCCGAGGATCGCCAGGCCGAGGCTGGAGCCGAAGTTCCGCACCGTCTGGGTGATCCCGGTCGCCTCGCCGTAACGGCTGCGCGCCACCCGGTTGAGCGCGTCGGTGTTGGCGGGGGAGAGGACGAACCCGACCCCGATGCCGGCGAGCACGATCCAGTACCACTGTTCGGAGACCGAGAGGTGGGTCATCGAGTTGCCCCAGAGCCAGAAGCCGACCGCGCCGATCGCGCAACCGAGGACCACCGGTTTCCGCGCCCCGATCCGGTCGAGCATTTTGCCGCCCCACTGGGTGGCGGTCGCGAACCCGGCGAAGAAGATCAGCAGGTAGAGCCCGGTTTCCGAGGCCGATTCGCCGAGTGAGATCTGCGCGTACTCGCTGGCGAAGAAGAACAGCGGCACGAAGGCGATCATCAGGAAGAAGAGGACGGCGTTGTCGACCGCGAAGGCGCGGTTCTCGAAGATCCGCAGCCGCAGCAGCGGGTTGGTCGCGTTCAGCTGGTCGATCACGAACCAGGCGAGGATCGCGACGCCGAGCACGATCGAGATCCAGGTCTTGGCGTCGCTCCAGCCCCAGATCGCCGACTGCTGCAGGCCGAGGACGAGGAGCCCCATCCCGGCGCAGACGAGGACGGTGCCTTTGTAGTCGATCTTCCCGGGGTGGCGGTTTTCGGCGGGTTTCGCCCGCCAGGTGAGGAAGAGGGCGATCAGCGCGACCGGGACGTTGATCCAGAAGATCGCCCGCCAGGTCCACTCGGTGAGGTAGCCGCCCGCGATCGGGCCGATGCAGGTGAGCCCGCCGGCGATCCCGAAGAAGATCGCCATCGCGCGGCCGCGCTCGGCGACCGGGAAGGCGTCGAGGACGATCGCCAGCGCCGCCGGGAACATGATCGCCGCGCCGGCCCCCTGGATGATGCGGAAGACGATCAGCCAGGCCTCGGCGCCGGAGCCGGTCGGGGTGGCGCCGCAGAGGGCGGAGGCGGTGGCGAAGATGAGGACGCCGATCACCACCATGCGACGGTGGCCGGCGATGTCGGCGAGGCGGCCGCCGAAGGCGAAGAGCGCCGAGAGCGAGAGCAGGTAGCCGTTGATGATCCACTGCGACCCGGTGGTCGAGAGGTGGACGTCACCTTGGATCGTCGGCAGCGAGATCGCGACGATCGTCTGATCGATGAAGGTCATCGCGACGGCGAAGATCATCGCCGCCAGGATCAGTTTGGAATTTTTGCCTTGTGCGGCCGCCATCAGGGGATCAGAAGGAAGTTCAGGAATCTGCCACAGATTCCTCCCGGAGGGCGGTTCGGTAGGGTCCAAAACCTGATGCCCTCGATCTTTTGGCTAGGAGTCGGAATCGCTGCGCTGATCTGCGTGATCGGCTCTTTCCTCGGCGCTCGTTCGAGCTCCGCCAGCTTCGCCTCGGGCGCCGCGATGGGCGCCTTCCTCGGCTTCATGCTCGCCTTCCCGCTGATCGCGATCGGCCTCGCCTCAAGCTGACGAGGTGACCGCCGTCCCCGACGGCGCCGGCATCCGCACCCCGGTGCCGACCCGGAGACTTTCGGCGCTGCGCAGGGCGAACGCGATCGCCGCGGCGGCCTTCCTGGTCGGCGGCTCGCTGTTCGCGATCGGCGCCGCGATGGCCCAGGCCGACCGCGGCGACCCGCGGGTGATCGCGGTGGTCTACCTGGTCGGCGGCGTCTTCTTCTCGACCGGCGGCTACACCTCGGTGCTGCTCGCGATCAACGCCCCGCATCGCCGCCGCGACGGCACCTGGGCGCGCCTGCCCTGGCGCTGGGCGGCGCGCGAACCGTCCAACCTCGACTTCCTCGCCGCCGCCACGCTTTTCGTCGGCACGATCGTCTTCGGCATCAACCTGGTCGACTCGCTGCTCGGCGAACTGACCCCGACCCAGATCAACCGGCTCGTCTGGAGCCCGGACATCATCGGCTGCATCCTCTTCCTCGTCTCCGGCCACCTTGCGATGGTCGACATCTCCGGCTCCTGGTGGCGGCTGCGCGGCGAGGGCCTCGGCTGGTGGATCGTCTTCGTCAACCAGGTCGGCTCGGTGCTCTTCATGGTCGCCGCGGTCGCCTCCTTCGTCCGCGCCGACGGCGACATGGTCGCGGTCGGCATCGCCAACTGGGGCACCCTGCTCGGCGCCCTCTGTTTCGCCGTCGGCGGCTTCATGCAGTTCTACGAGCCGCCCGGTGAGGACTGACGTCACAGTCCCGGCAGGGGCACCTGAGAGGATCTGGCGATGGCCGAGGTGACCGTGGTCAAACCGCGGATCGAACGGATCGTGCCGGGGGTCTGGCGGCTGAAGCTGCCCTGCCCGTGGCCGGGGGTACCGCACGGCAACGCCTGGGCGGTGCAGCGCGGCGCCGGGCTGGTCCTGTTCGACACCGGGATGGGCGGGCCGGGCCGGCTGCGGATGCTCGACATCGCGCTCGCTCAGGCGGGGTTCGGCGTCGACGACATCGAGCTCGTGGTCTGCACCCACACCCACTCCGATCACTACGGGCTGGCCGCATCGATCTGCGAGCAGGCCGGTTGTGAGCTGTGGATGCACCCGCGCTGGGGACACATCCGGCTGCAGATGGACGACCCCGCGGCGGCGCTCGAACGGCGGCTCGAGGTCGGCCGGATGAGCGGTGTCCCGATCGCCGCCCTCGATCGCTACCGCCAGGAGCGCACCGACCAGCCGCCGACCGAGATCGACGGCATCCGCGGCCCCGACCGCGAGCTCGTGCCCGGGGTGGAGGTGGAGACCGACATCGGCACATGGCAGGTCCACGAGACCCCCGGCCACGCGCCGTCCCATGTCTGCCTGCACCAGCCCGAGCGCCGGCTGCTGATCTCCGGCGACCACCTGCTGGGCCGCTCGGTCCTCTTCTTCGACTACGGCCATACCGCCGACCCCTACGGCGAATACATCGCCAGTCTTGAGGTGGTCGAGCCGCTCACGGTCGACCTCTGCCTGCCGGGCCACGGCAAACCGTTCCGCGACCCCGAGGCGAAGATCGCCGCCGCCCGCGACACCGCCGGTGGCCTGCTCGACAGGGTGCGCGACGGCCTCTCCGGCGGGGCCGAGCCGACCGCGTTCGAGCTGGTCGAAGGGATCGTCGGTCGCGAGAACCTGCGGCCCGGGAACGGCGGCTTCATGCTGCAGATCGTCCTCGCCTGCCTCGACCACCTGGCGGCGCTCGGCGAGGCCCGGCCGATCCCCGACTCCGACCCGCAGCGCTGGCGTGCTTAGGCGCCTCCGCGCGGCCCTCTCCCTCCTCGTCCACCCGCGCCGCCTGTGGCGGGAGCACCGCTGGGTGGCGATCGGCCTGGTGGCCGCCGCGGTCATCGTCGTCGCCGCGGTCGTCGTCGGCTACGAGGAGCTGAAGCGGCCGCCCGACGTCCACAACGAGACGGCGATCGAACACTTCCATCCCGAAAAGCCGAAGGAAGCGCCGAAGCCGGTGCACGGCAAGCCGAGGACGGTGAACTGGCCGATGTACGGGCTGAACCCGCAGCGCACCCGCTACCTGCCGGCGCGGGGGATCAGGCCGCCGTTCCGCAAGCTGTGGCGCTACACCCAGCGGCCGCTGCTCGAGTTCCCGCCGATCTACGTCGGCGGCGTCCTCTACGCGGTCAACAACAGCGGCTTCGCCTTCGCGCTGAACGCCAAGACGGGCAAAAAGATCTGGGAACGGCGGATCGGCCGCCTCAACGCCTCCTCGCCGACCTACTACAGACACCGCCTCTACATCGTCAACCTGGTCCCCGGCCACATCGTCAAGCTGAACGCCAAGAACGGCAGGATCATCTGGAAAAAGCTTCTGCCGGGGCGGGCCGAGTCGTCGCCGGTGGTGGTCGACCGCAGCGTCTACTTCGGCTGCGAAGACGGCAAGCTCTACTCGCTCTCCACGGTCAACGGCCACGTGCGCTGGGCGACCCAGCTCTCCGGGCCGGTGAAGGCGGCGCCCGCCTACTACGGCGGCCGTCTCTTCGTCGGCGACTACGGCGGCAGTATGAACGCGGTCGACGCGAAGACCGGCGCGCTGATCTGGTCGACCGGATCGCTCGGCACCGGGATCAGCGGCGGCCAGTTCTACTCGACCCCGGCGGTCGCCTTCGGCCGCGTCTACGCGGGCAACAACGACGACCGCGTCTACAGCTTCGACATCTCGAACGGCGAACTGGCCTGGACCTACTCGACCGGCGGCTATGCCTACTCGGCGCCGACCGTCGCCGACACCAAGCACAGCCCGCCGACCGTCTACATCGGCTCCTTCGACGGCAACATCTATGCGCTGGACGCGAAGGACGGCAGCGTGCGCTGGAGCCGGTCGACCGGCGGCCAGGTGGTCGGCTCGCTCTCGGCGATCGGCGAAATCGTCTACGTCGCCGAGTTCTCCCACCAGACCACGATCGGGTTCATGATGCACAGCGGCCGGCGGGTCTTCACCTACCACAAGGGCACCTACACGCCGATCATCTCCGATGGCCGCGACCTCTACCTGACCGGCTACTCGAGCATCACCGCGCTCGCCCCGATCCACCCGGTGAAGCCGCGGGTCGGCGACAACTTCCTGGCGCCGCGGCCGCACTACCCGCAGCGGCGGCGCGGGCGGCAGATCGGCAACCGGCGGCTCGCTAACCCGGTTCGAGGCCGCCGGGGGGCGGCGGCGGCAGGTGCGGCGCACCGGGCGCATAGGCGGGGAAGCGCCCGTCGTGAAGCTGTTCGATGAGCACCGCGAGGCTTTCGGCGTAGTTCTGGATGCGGTAGCTCGAGGTCGAGCCGAAGTCCTGGTAATAGACCATCAGCTTCGTCCGCGGGTGGGCGTGGACCCAGGCGAAGAGGTGTGAGACGAAGCTCGGGTCGTCCCCCGCTTCGACGCCCCACTCGGTGATCGCGAACGGCTTTTCCGGATAGCGGTCGTAGAGCCGGGTCAGCGCGCCCCATTCGGGATAGGAGGCGTAGAAGTCGGTGCCGGTCCAGTCGACCCACTTTTTCCCGGGGTAGAAGTTCTGGGGGAGGTTCTTCTTGATCGTCGGCGAGCCGGAGGGGAGCGGGCTCCAGACGATCGCCACCGGCGCCTTCGGCAGGCCGCCGACGGCGGCGTTCAGCTGCGGCAGGCCGGCTTCCTTGAGGCGTTCGTTGATCGCCTTCGCCTTGCCGCCGCCGTGGACGATGATGTAGATGCGGCGGAAGGCGCGCCGGTAGTTGCGGGCCGAGTCGGCGGCCTCGCGCGGGTGTCCGGCGCATTCGTAGGCGGCGTAGACGTTGAGGCAGCGGTTCGGCTCGCCGAGCGGCCGCACGTAGGCGGGCATCTGCTTTTCGGCGAAGATGTGGTTGAGGCGGATCAGGTAGCCGTCACCGACCCCGCGGGCGATCGCCGCCAGGCTGATCATCTCGCCGCCGGTCTGTGGGTCGGCGGTGGTGATGTGGATCATCGGCCGGGCGCGGGCGATCTCCCAGCGCTGGATCGAGTCCTGGAATTCACTCCCCCAGCTGCGGAACGACTCGATCACGGCGGGGTGCTTGGAGACGGCGGTGCTGAATTCCCCGAAGCTCGCCGGGTTGCCGGTGTCGGAGACGCCGAAGAAGATCTGCTTCCCCTTCGGTTCGAGCACCCCGGCCGAGGCGCGCGCCGCGCCGAGGCACGCCCAGGCGGCCGCGAATGCGACCAGGACGGCCGCCAGAGCGGCCCGTCGGTGAACCGTGCCGGGCACTGCCCCCAGCGTGCCAAGGGACGGTGCCTGGGCACCGGCCGGCACGGGCCGCTGCAACGCCCGTTGCGTGTGCGAACGCACCGGACGGGCCGGAGCGGCTGGCCGAGGTGCGCCCGGGCGTCTCGTGGCGGCCCGGGCAGGCTGTCGCCGCCACGAGACGCCCGGGACGTGAGGGTTCAGTTGGGGAAAAGGTACGGAGACGGCACGTCTGTCACGAAGACACCGCATCCTTAACGGTCAGGGATCTGCACTGTTAGAAACCCGCCCTATAGGCGGATAACCAACAGTGCAGATTCTTGACCGTTCGGATTCCCGGCGGATCTGTGACGCCCGCCCGAACCCGTGGCCGTCCCCTCGAATCCCGGCCGTCTCGGCCACGGCCACAGCCTGCCAGGGCCGTGGACGAGACGGCCGCGTCCCTTTACCGCCTACGCGGCGAGGGGTGGGGCGTGCTCGGCGACGAGGGCGAGCACGTCTTCGGCGTACTTGCCGATGAAGGCGGGGCCGACGCCGGAGATCTCGATCAGCGCGGCGCGGCCGGCCGGGCGGCGGGCGGCGATCCCGGCCAGGGTCTTGTTGCTCGCCACCGTGTAGGCGGGCTTGCCGGCGGCGGCGCGCAGGCGCCACGCTTTCAGCGCCTCGAAAAGGGGCGCGTCGGCAGGGGAGAGGTCCGGGGCCGGGGTGGCGGAGCTCGCCCGGGCCGGGCGGCGGACGATGATCGTCTCCGGGTCGGGCAGCCAGTCGAGCCGGTCGCAGACGTCGCAGCAGCGGGCGAGCGGCGGCGTCTCGGCGCGGCGGTCGCCGAAGTGGGCGAGCAGCGCCTGGCGCCGGCAGCGGGTCCCGTAGACGTAGTCCTTGATCGCCCGGTAGGCACGCCAGCCGCGCTCGTGGGCGATCGCCAGCTCCGGGTCGCCTGCCCGCTGTTCGTTGAAGCGGACGAGCCGGCCGAGGTCGGCCTTCATCGCCAGCAGCACCGCCCGGGCGGGCTTCCCGTCGCGCCCGGCGCGGCCCGCCTCCTGGTAGTAGGCCTCGACGCTGGTCGGGATCGCCACATGCCAGACCGAGCGCACGTCGGCCTTGTCGACTCCCATGCCGAAGGCGTTGGTGGCGACGACCACGTCGACCGCGTCCTCGCCGCCGGTCATGAACCGCCGCTGCACCTGCGAGCGCGCTTCGCCTTCCATCCCGGCGTGGTAGGCGAGCGCCCGCAGCCCCGTCCCGCGCAGCGCCTCGGCCACCTCGTCGGTGTCCTTTCGCGTCCCGCAGTAGACGATCGCGGGACGGTTGGCGGGATCGGCGAGCCCCGCCTCGAGCAGCTCCTGGCGGCGCGCCTTCGAGCCCTTGCCCTCGAGCGAGACCACGTCGAAGGAGAGGTTGGGACGGTCGAAGCCCGCCCGCACCCGCAGCGGGTCCTGCATCTCGAAGCGCTGGGCGATCTCGACCGCGACCGGCACCGTCGCGGTCGCCGTGCAGGCCATCACCGTCGGCCGGTCGAGTCGCGCGGCGATCTGCGGCAGCCGCAGGTAGTCGGGCCGGAAGTCGTGCCCCCACTCGGAGACGCAGTGCGCCTCGTCGACCGCCAGCAGGTCGACCTTGCGCCGGCCGATCGCCTCGAGGAAGAAGCTCGAGGCGAAGCGCTCCGGCGCGCAGTAGACGATCTTCGCCCGCCCGTCGCGGACCGACTCGAGCGCCGCCCGCGCGTCCTCCTCGTCCATCCCGGAGGAGACCATCGCCACCGGGTGCCCGGCCTGGGTCAGCCGCAGCCACTGGTCGCGCATCAGCGCGATCAGTGGGCTGACGACGATCGTCAGGTCGTCCGACGCCAGCCCCGGCAGCTGGTAGCAGAGGCTCTTGCCGCCGCCGGTCGGCATCACGATCAGCGAGTCCCGCCCTTCGAGGGCGGCGATCACCGCCTCGCGCTGCCCGGGCCGCCAATCGGCGTACCCGAGCTCGCGAAGCAGTTCGTCGGCTCTGTCGGCGGCGCTCACCACAGGGCCGTCCAGGCTAGGCGCTCGCCCGGCGGGTCACCGTCAGGCGGTTTCCCCCTTGGCGATCTGGGCCGGAACGAGCGACAGATTCTCGGCCAGCGAGTCGATCACCTGCGCCAGTTTGCGCGTGTCGGCCTTGGTCAGTTCCGTGTAGAGGACGAAACCGGGCCAGGCTTCCGTTTCGTACGGTTCGAGCGCCTTGTAGACCGCTTCGAATTCGGCTTCGATTTCCTTCACCAGCTTCGGCTGGGTCTTTTCGAGCAGCGGGGCCACCGATTCGAACGCCACCTGGGAGCCTTCGACGTTGGCCAGGAAGTCGACCAGGTCGATGTGCGAGTAGCGCTCCTCCTCGCCGGTGATCTTCGAGGTCGAGACCTCGGTCAGGAGCTCGTTGGCGCCGTTGGCGATCTCGACCGCCTGGATCTTGACGTCGCCCTTGATCAGTTCTTCGAGTTCTTCGACGTCTTCCTGTAGCCCTTCGGCGACCGGCTTCATCCCGTCGGTCGTTTCTTCTTCCCAGAGCGCTTTCTCGATCCGGTGGAAGCCGCCGAATTCGCTCTTCGGCACGTCGTTTTCACGGGCGTCGATGCGCGGGTCGAGGTCGCCGAAGGACTCGGCCACCGGCTCGATCCGCTCGTAGTTGATGCGCGGCGCCGGGTAGAGCTGCTTCGCCTTTTCGAGTTCGCCCGCCTTGACCGCGGCGACGAACGGTTCCGTGTTCTTGGTCAGTTCTTCGGAGTTTTCGAGCAGGTATTCCTTGTAGTCGGAGATCGCCTTTTCGATCTCCGGGCTCTTCTTCGTCTTCAGCTGCCCGGTCACTTTCAGCGTGCCTTCGCCTTCGCCACCCGCTTCGTTGCAGCGCAGCGTGTATTCGCCTTCTTCGAGGGTCAGCGAGAAGCTGCCTTCGCCGCCTTCGATGATGTTCTCGCGCTCACCGAGCAGCGTTTCGCCGTCGATCACCTCGAGCTCGGTGTACTTGCTCGAGCCTTCGTTCGTGACCTTGAAGTCGATCGGACCGGCCGGCGCGGTCGCTTCGGTCGGCGTGCAGCCTTCTTCGGTCAGCGCGAAGCTCAGTTGCTTGGAGCCGGCCGGGGCCTTGTCGCTCGAACCGCAGGCGGCCGCGAACAGCGCCAAGAGGCCGAGGGCGGCGGCGGCGATCAAGGTACGGACAGGGACACGCTTCATTTTCTGGCTGGCTCCTTGGTGAGGTTTACGAGTGAAGTTGGTGTGCCCGGGGCCGCGACGTCGTCTCGTTCGTCACGGGACCCGGGCACCGATTGCGTGCTGCTTAGGGGACCCTAACAAAGACCTACGAATTCGGTCGGAAAAGGTTCGGCCGATTCTCATCTCGGCGGTGCCGGGCGCTCAGGAGAGCAGCGATTCGCCGACGTAGCCGTCGGGCCGGGCGCCCCCGGGGACCGCGAAGAGAGCGCTGCCGACGTGCTTGATGTACTCGTTCAGCGCGTCGTGGACGCCCAGTTTCCGCTGCAGTGCGACGAACTGCTTTTCCGGATCGCGCTGGAAGGCGATGAAGAAGAGCCCGGCTTCCAGCTCACCGAGGCTCTCGTCGACCCCGTCGGTGAAGGAGTAGCCGCGGCGCAGGATCCGCACGCCGCCGTTTTCCTGCGCCGAGGCGAGCCGCACGTGGGCGTTCGCGGGGATCACCGGCTTGCCGTCCATCCCCTTCTCCTCCAGTGGCAGCGGGTCGAACTCGTCCTCCTCGCCGAGCGGCGCCCCGCTGTACTTGCGCCGCCCGATCGTTTCCTCCTGGTCGCGCAGCGACGATCGATCCCAGACCTCCAGCACCTGGCGGATGCGGCGGGTGACCAGATAGCTGCCGCCGCGCATCCAGGCCGGGCCGCTGTCGACCCAGACGAAGCGGTCCATCGCCTCGCCGTCCTCGGCCTTGATGTTGGCGGTGCCGTCTTTCATCCCGAACAGGTTGCGCGGCGTTTCCTGTGAGCGGCTGGTGGTCGAGGTGCGGCCGAAGCCGAGCTGGGACCAGCGCATCGTCACCGTGCCGCGGCCGATCCGGGCCAGGTTGCGGACTGCGTGGAAGACGACCTGGGGATCGTCGGCGCAGGCCTGGACGCAGATGTCGCCGTCCGATTCGAGGCCGTCCAGTTCGTCGCCGGGCAGGGCCGGCAGCGGCTTCAGTGCGGCCGGGCGCCGCGAGGCGAGGCCGAGCCCGGGCCGGTCGAAGATCGACGGGCCGAAGCCGAAGGTGATCGTCAGGTTCGAGGCAGGCAGGCCGAACGCCTCGCCGGTGTCTTCCGGCGGCGCCAGCGCGTCGCGGCTGCCGGCCGGGGTGCCGATCATCTTGCCTTCGGTCATCTCCCGCGCCGCCACCGACCACTCCTCCATCAGTTCGCGCAGCTCGGCCCTGCTTTCGGTTTCGAGGTCGAAGGAGGCGAAGTGGAGGCGGTCCTGCACGGGCGTCGCGATCCCCGCCTGGTGCTCACCGTAGAAGGGGACCGAGCCGGTCGATTCCGCCGTCTCGGCTTCGGCGGCGTCATGGCCGATCAGGTAGCCGCCGGCGCCGAGGCCGACCCCGGCCGCGCCGATGCCGGCCGAGGCGAGGAGCTTCCGACGCGTCAGCGCCATCGCCGCGCCCGCCTAGGCCGGGGTCTGGGCCGCGCCGACGCCGGCCTGCTGCCGGCTCGTGCTGCGGACCCGCCTGCCGCCGCGCGGCCAGAGGACGTAGAGCACCATCGGGATCGCGTAGGCGACGTAGACGAAGGCCTCGATCTGGGTCGGTGCGGGCCGCAGCCCGAGCATCCCGGTGAGCAGCGATTCGGAGACGGTGCCCGGGTGCACGAGCCAGCGCAGGCTGACCGCTTCCGCCTGGAAGCTCGAGATCCAGCCCGCCTCGTGGGCGGTGTGGGCGGCGGTGGCGAGGAGGCCGGCGGCGACGAAGACGAGGATCACGCCGGTGACCCGGAAGAAGCGGCTGAGGTTGATGCGGACGCCGCCGCGGTAGAGGCCGACCCCGATCGCCACCGCGCAGATGAGGCCGAGGATCGCGCCCGCGCCCGCGGCGGTCGTGTTGGTCGCGTCCTGGAAGGCGGCGAGCAGGAAGACCGAGGTCTCGAAGCCCTCGCGGAGGACGGCGAGAAAGGCCATCCCGACCAGCGCCATCGCCGAGCCGCGGGCCAGCGCGCTCGCCGCCTCGCCCTCGAGTTCGGCCTTGATCTCCCGCGAGTGGCGGGTCATCCAGATGATCATGTAGGAGATCGTCGCCACCGCGATCAGGCCGACGATCGTCTCCAGCCCCTCCTGCTGTTGCTGCGGCAGTTCTTCGCCGACGATGTTGAGGCCGACGCCGACCGCGGTGCAGAGGACGACCGCGATGGCGACCCCGATCCACATCTGGCGCAGCGCGTCCTGGCGCCCCTCCTTGACCAGGAAGGCGGCGATGATGCCGACGATGAGGGACGCCTCGACGCCCTCGCGCAGGGTGATGACGAAGGTGGGGATCATGCGGTGGAACTCCTCGTGACTCGTTGAATCGGAGGACGGATGTTAGGACGCCCTAATTAGGAGCGCCGAAAACCTAGCACGAAG
>DATJWW010000008.1:0-131284 GCA_035500835.1 Solirubrobacterales bacterium
AGCCAGCCCAGGCCGACGAACATCATTGCAAGGCTCTCCAGCTGGGCGGCGGTGAGCCCGGCGACGACGTGATGGTTGCGTCGGATGAACTCGACCAGGAAGCGCTCGGCCCCAGCGTAGATCAGGTAGATCGCGAAGAGGACGCCGGCGCGGAAGCGGTCGCGCAGCTGCCAGAGGACCCAGGCGCCGAGGCCCATCGCCAGTGTCTCGTAGATCGGTGTCGGGTGGACGGTCTGATGGGTCGGGACCGTCCCCTTCGGATAGGACATCGCCCAGGGCCCGCTCCAGGGCTTGCCGTAGTCGCCGTCGCCGGAGAGCTGACAGCCGCAGCGCCCGATCGCGTAGCCGAGCGCCAGCGCCGGGGCGGCGACGTCGAGCAGGGTGAGGCCGAGGAAGTCGCGGTACCAGGCCCAGCCGAGGACGGCGAGGGCGCCGCCGATCGCGCCGCCGTACCAGACCAGCCCGGCGCCGGAGAAGAGGTTGCCGAGCAGGTCGTGCTTGACCTCGCTGTAGTTCTGGACGATGAAGTAGACCCGCGAGCCGACGATGCCGCCGATCAGCGCCGCGAAGCCCATCTCATACGCCCAGTCCGGCGGCTTGCCGATCTCCCCCAGCCGCTTCCAGATCAGCGCTCCGGCCGAGAGGAAGGCCAGTGCGAACATGATCCCGAAGGTCTGCAGGGTCAGTGGGCCGATTTCGATCCGTGGATACATGGGCGCCGCTCAGGCGAGCAGCATCTCCAGCAGCGCCTTCTGGGCGTGCAGCCGGTTCTCGGCCTGGTCCCAGACGGCGGAGCGCTCGCCGTAGAGGACCTCGGCGCTGATCTCTTCGCCCGGGTGGGCGGGCAGGCAGTGCAGGACGATCGCCTCGTCGCTGGCGGCGGCGAGGAGGTCGGCGTCGAGCTGGAAGGGCGCGAGGTCGGCGCGGCGGCGGGCGGCCTCCTCCTCGTCGCCCATGCTGACCCAGACGTCGGTGTAGAGGGCGTCGGCGCCGTCGGCGGCGGCGCGCGGATCAGCGGTCAGCTTCACCCCGTGGGTCTCCTCGAGCTGGTAGTCGGCGGGCGCGGCGACCACCACTTCGACCCCGGCGAGCTCGCCCAGCACCGCCAGCGAGCGGGCGACGTTGTTGCCGTCCCCGACGTAGGCGAGGCGCAGGCCGGCGAGGTCGCCGAAGCGCTCGCGCAGGGTGAGCAGGTCGGCGATCGCCTGGCAGGGATGGTGCAGCGGGGTGAGCGCGTTGACGACCGGGACCTCGGCGGCGCCGGCCAGCTCGGCGACCCGCTGGTGGGACCCGGAGCGGATCACCACCGCGTCGACCATGCGCGAGAGCACCCGGGCCGTGTCGGCGATCGACTCGCCGCGGGCGAGCTGCATTTCGTCGCCGCGCAGGACGACCGGGTGGGCGCCGAGCTCGGCGACGCCGACGTCGAAGGAGAGCCGGGTGCGGGTCGAGGGACGCTCGAAGACGAGGGCGATGCTGCGTCCGGCGAGGCTCGTCGCGCCGATCCGGCCGCCGTCGCGGGCCGGGTCGCGGCCGGCTTTGAGGTCGGCGGCGCGGTCGAGCAGGCGCTCGAGCTCGAACGCGCCCAGCTCTTCGCCGGTGAGGAAATCCCGCTTCAAGCGCTCGATACTACGGACCGTGGAGATCACGGTCCTCAGCTGGAACCTCTTCCATGGCCGCGACTTCCCGCCCGATCCCGAGCTGCGCAGTTGGCGCTCCCGCCTCCTCCGCCTCGACGAGTCGAACGAGACCCACGTCCAGGTCAACCGCGACCTGAGCAGGGAGTTCGCGACGATCCTCGCCTCGGCGGCCTGGGACGTGGCGCTGCTGCAGGAGTGCCCGCCGCGTTTCGCCGGGCCACTGGCGCGGGCGAGCGGCGCCGAATACCACCGGGTGCTGACCTCGCGGAACGGGTTCGGCTTCTGGCGGGCGCTCCTGGCGCGGCAGAACCCGGATCTGATGGCGAGCGCCGAGGGTGGCTCGAACACGACCCTGGTGCGGGTGCCGGGCAAGCTCGGCGGGATCGCCGAGCGCCGCGAGCTGCTGATCCACGAGGGCGAGCCGGAGCGGCGGGCGATGGCCTTCACGCGGACCGCCGCGGGACTCTGCGTCGCCAACCTGCACGCGACCAACGACCGGCCGGCGCTCGCCGTCGCCGACGTGCTGCGCGCCGCCGAGGCGGCGAGCGGGTGGGCCGGGGACGCGCCGCTCGTCTTCGGCGGCGATCTCAACCTGCGGCCGGCCGAGGACCCGGAGCTCTTCGCGCGGCTCGCCTCGGAGTTCGGCCTCGCCTCTCCCACCACCGGCGAGCGGGCGATAGACCACGTGCTGGTCCGCGGCCTCGAGGTGCTCGCGGCGCCGACCCGGTGGCCCGTCGAGCGCCGCGAGCTGGCGCTCGACGGCAAGGCGCTGCGGCTCTCCGACCACGCGCCGGTCGAAGCCCGCTTCGCGAAGGACGACCCACCGGTCCTCGCAAATTGAGATATTCGACACAGGGTAGGAGTCTCCGACCCGGCAACGGCGACGACCAAGGGGGCCTGATGGCAGACGACAAAGCAGCGGGCGGCAAAGGCAAAGCCAAAAAAGCGAAACCGAAAAAAGCCGCAGCCAAAAAAGCAGCGTCGAAAAAAAGCGGCGCGAAAAAAGCGGCCAAATCGACCGCGAAAGCATCGAAAGCCACCAAAAAAACTGCGCCGAAAAAAGGGTCGCGGCCGGCTGTCTCCTTCGACAAGAGCATCGCCCACCTGCGCGACTCGCTCGAGCAGAGCGTCACGCTCAGCCGCGAGCGCATCCAGGAGGTCGTCGACGACGCGGTGAAGCGTGGCCGGATGACCCACGGCGACGCCGAGAAGATGATCGGCGAGCTCGTGAAACGCGGCCGCAAACAGACCGACGCGCTGCTCTCCGAGCTGGAGAAACTCGTCCGCCAAGCCCGGAAAAAACTCCCCTAGGTGGAGGGCGGGACCCGTACCGAGGCGGCGCCCGGGCGGGCGCCGCGGCGCGGCGAGCGGCTCGAGGTGGAGATCGACTCGCTCGCCTTCGGCGGGCGCGGGGTCGCCCGCGCCGACGGCTTCGTCGTCTTCGTCGCGGGCGGCCTGCCCGGCGATCGCGTCCTCGCCGAGGTGACGAAAGGCAAGAAGCGCTTCGCCGAGGCGCGGGCCGTCGAGCTGCTCCGCGCGGGCGCCGACCGCCTCCCCGACCGCTGCGTCCACGGCGGCGAGCCCTGTCCCGGCGCGCCCTGGCAGGGGCTCGCCTACGAGCGCCAGCTGGCCGAGAAGCAGGCCCAGGTCGAGGACTCGCTGCGACGGATCGGCGGGCTCGACGGCTTCGAGATGGAGCCGATCGTCCCCGCCGTGCAGGAGTGGCGCTACCGCAACAAGCTCGAGTACAGCTTCGGCGCCGGTGCGGTCGGTAGCGCCGACGAGGGCGTCGCGCTCGGCTTCCATGCGCGCGGTCGCTGGGACCTGATCGTCGACGTCGACGACTGCAAGCTCGCCTCCGAAGCCGGTAACGCGGCCCGCAACGGGGTGCGCGAATGGGCGCGGCTGGAGAGCGTCCCGGCCTACGACGCGCGGGCGCGGCGCGGCGTGCTGCGCAACCTCGTCGTCCGCGAGGGGCGGCGGACAGGCCAGATCCAGACCCGCCTGGTGACGACCGCGGCGCGCCTGCCGCGGCCACCGGTCGACCTCCACACGACGGTCGAGGGGGACTCCGGCGGCACCGACGGCCCGACCGGGGCGCTCGGCGAGGAGCGCCTCCAGGAGGAGCTCTGCGGGCTCAAGTTCGAGATGTCCCACGGCGCCTTCTTCCAGACCAACACCGAGATGGCGGAGCGCCTCTACGCGGTCGCCGCCGAGTTCGCTGGGCTGACGGGACGAGAGCGCGTCTTCGACCTCTTCTGCGGGATCGGCACGATCGGGCTGACGATGGCGGACTCAGCGGGTGAAGTCTGGGGGCTGGAGATCGTCCCCGAGGCGATCGCCGACGCCGAGCGCAACGCCCGCCGCAACAAGATCGGCAACGCAAGGTTCCTCGCCGCCAACGCGCGCACCGGGGTGCGGCCGCTGCTCGAGGAGGCCGGGAAGCCCGATGTCGTGGTGGTCGACCCGCCGCGGGCCGGGCTCTCGCAGAAAATCGTCCGCCGGCTGATCGAGTGCGAGGCGAGGCGGATCGTCTACGTCTCCTGCAACCCGACGACGCTGGCGCCGAACGCCGCCCAGCTCGAGGAGGCCGGCTATAGGCTGCGCCGCGTGAGACCGGTCGACATGTTCCCCCAGACCCCGCACATCGAGTGCGTGGCGCTGTTCGAGAAGGCCGCCTGATGTCGTCGGGCCGCGCGTTCGGTGTCGCCGCCGGGCTCGATCCCGCCGTCGCGGTCCCACTCGCCGAGCGCTGCGCCGAGCTCGGCTACGGGTCGCTCTGGTCGAACGACCACCCGGCCGCGAAGGGGCTGGAGACGCTGGCCGAGTTCGCCAAGGGGGCGCCGGCGCTGGAGCTCGGCGTCGGCGTGATCGCCCTCGACCGCCAGCCCCCGGAGGCGATCGCCGCCGACATCGAGCGCCTCGGCCTCGACCCGGGGCGCCTCTGGCTGGGGATCGGCGCGGGCTTCTCGAAGAAGCCACTGACGACGATGCGCGAGGCGCTGCCGGAGTTGCGCGAGAAGCTCCCGGGGGTGAAGCTGGTCCTCGCCTCGATGGGACCGAAGATGGCCCACCTCGCCGGCTCCTCCTACGACGGCGCCTTCTTCAACTGGATGACCCCCGACTTCGCCGCGGGCAAACGCGAGCGGGTCGAGGCAGGCGCCGCGGAGTCCGGCCGCGGGGCGCCGCCGGTCTTCGGCTACGTCCGCACCGCGGTCGGCCCCGACGCCGAGGAGCGCCTCGCCAAGGAGGAATCCTTCTACCGCGACCTCCACAAGGGGTACCGCGACCACTTCGACCGCCTCGATGAGCCGGCGGGCACGGTCGGCGTCGCCGCCCCCGATGCCGACGCCGCCCAGTCGGGCCTCGCCGCCTACACCGCGCTCGACGTCGTCGTCGTCCGCGGCCTCGCCGGCGCCACGGTCGAGGCGATGTCCGCCGTCGCCACCGCCGCCGCCCCGCCACACCCCTGACGCGTTCGCACTTCTGGTCGCTATCCGACCATTTCTGCGAACGCACCGGGTTTAGAGTCGTGGCATGAGGATCCGGAGCGGAGCGATCTCGCTGTTCGTCGCGGCCCTCCTCGCCACGGTCGCAGTCCCGGGCACCTACGCCGCCGAACCCGAACCAAGCTTCTGCGCCACCCGCACGCTGCACGACTACCTGACGCCGCTCAAGTCGATGCCGAAGCTGCGCGAAATTCCCTACCGGGCCCAAAGCAATGCCCACTTCCGCGGTGTGGACGTCGGCTCCTCGGGGCCGGCGCTGTCGATCGGCGGCGGCAGCAGCGCCGGCTACCAGCTGCAATGGGACAAGAACCCGGGCTGGCTGCTGACGCTGACCTTCGCGCAGGTGAACCAGCGGGGACGCGTCGTGCGGTCGCTCGGGGAACGTCATACCGGCCTCGCCTCACTGCCCGGCGGTCTGGGCATCGCCGAACCGCGGATCTACCTTCCGCCCAGGCCGGGCATCTACCGGACCACGATGGTGATCCGCTCCCACTCCGGCCGCAGGCTGGCCACCTTCGGCAACTACTACCGGGTGATCAGGCCGAAGATCGACAACCGCCTCGTCACCGACGCCCCCACCTACCAGCCGGGGAGCACGCTCCTCGCGCGGGTCGAAAATCCCGGCGCCACCACCGTCCTCTTCGGCGAGGAATTCAAGATCGAACAGTTATCGGGCGGGACTTGGGGGCCCGCGTCGGCGGCCCCCGGCCCGATCACGACCGGGCTCTACTGGCTCGCCGCAGGAACCGCCGGCGGCATGTGCGACTCCTTCCCGATCCCGCCCTCGATGCCCGCCGGGAAGTACCGCGTCGCCCAGGAAGCGGTGGTCAACTGGAACTCGCGGAAGACCGAGCTGCGCCCGATCCTCTACGCCGAATTCGAAGTCGCCGCCCCGATCCCCTGACGCGTTCGCACTTCTGGTCGCTATCCGACGATTTCTGCGAACGCACCGGCGGGCGACGGCTCAGTACGGCGGCAGGTCCTCGTACCAGGTGCCGAGCATGCGGAAGGCGCGCCAGAAGCGCTGCTTGGCGCCCTCTTCGTCGAGGCTGTCGTCGATGTCCGGCACGTAGAGGGCGTCGACCGTCGGGGTGAAGGCCTGGATCTCTCCCTCGCGCTGCTCGATCGGGCGCGAGAGCGGCACCGCGAGGCCGTTGAGGACACGCAGGCTGGGTTCGCCCATGACGACGACGATCTTCGGCTGCACGATCGCGATCTCCTCGATCAGCCGCGCGACGCACTGCTGCGGGGCCAGATCGGGCTCGGCGACCGGGCACTTGACGCAGAGCGTGCCGTAGACCGCCAGCGGGTCGATCCCCAACCGTTTGAAGGATTTCATCAGCGCGTTGCCGGAGCGGCCGTAGAAGGCGACCCCCTCCTCGATCTCCGAGGAGAGCGGCGAGTGCTTCAGCATCAGGATGTCGGCCTGCGGGTGACCTGAGCCGAGCACCGGCATCAGCTTGCCCCGTGGGCAGTACGGGCACTCGAGGATTTCGCGGCTCATCTGGTTGAGCTCGCGGATCGCCCTCTCGAGGTACTTCTCGCGGATCTCGTCGTCGGTCGAATGCATCTGCCCGACACTCTTTGACGAGGCCCGCGCGGCTCCTTCGCGGCGGGCGGCGTGCATCAGGACTTGCTCGCCGAGCGTCGGCCCGACGCGGGCCGACGCGGACGGCCGCCGCGGGCCGGTTTAGGGTCGGCGACGCGCCGTTTCGGCGCCTTCGGCCGCCCCGTCGTCTGCAGGAACTTCAGCGTCTGCACGTAGACCAGGTTCTTGTGCTTGCGGGTGATGTCGGCGTCCCGCATCGCCTCGAGGAACTCCTCCGGCCCGTCGAAGTCGTGGATCCGCTGGCGCACGCTGCCGAGCCCCTGGGCGACGTGCGAGTCCGACCCGGCCGCCGGGACGATCCGGTACTTGCCGGCGAACCGCACCGCCTCCTCGTTGAAGGCGGTCACCATCACCCGCGGGTTGAAGACCTCCAGCAGGTCGATCTCCTCGACGATGTCGAGCAGGTGCTCGTAGTCGGGCACCGAGTGGAAGCGGTCGAACGGGTGCGGCACGTAGACGAGGCCGCCCTGCTCGCGGATCGCGGCGATCGATTCCGCCATCGTCAGCCCCTTCGGGATCTTCTCCTTGATGAAGAGGCCGATCACCTCGCCCTGCTCGGCGGTCTTCACCTCCTCGCCGACGATCACCTTGAGGTCGTCCATCCCGGCGGCGATCTCGGCCGCCTCGAGCGCCCCCGACACCTCGTTGTGGTCGGTGATCGCGATCGCCCCGAGGCCGCGGTCGCGGGCCGTCTGCAGCAGCACCTCGACCGGCGTCGCGCAGTCCCCGGAGTGGTCGGTGTGCATGTGGAGGTCGACCTCGATCAGCGGCCGCCGCGCCAGCTTCGCCCGCAGCGCCTTGTCCCCGGCCGGGTCGTGCCGACGCTCGAGCACCCGCCGGTAGACGGCTTCGAAGGAGTCGGCGACCGCCCCCCAGTCGCGCCCTTCACCGGGCGGCTCGATCAGCTCATAGTTCGCCGGGAAATAGCCCTCGAGCAACTGCCCGGTCGCCTCGCTTGTGACGGTGCGCGCGTCGATCCGGCCGAAGAAGATCTCCACCAGCGGCCGCGCCACCTGGGTCGAGAGCACCCGCTCCTGTGGCGCGTGGAAGGTGGCGACGTTGAGCGAGAGCGAGTGCCGCAGCGCCGCCGCCGAGACACTCGGCGAGAACGGCTCGTGCACATGGACGATGTCGAAGGCCTGCGCCGTCAGCGGCCGCTTGACCGGCTCCCCGCTCCCGATCCGCACGACCTTGTGCCCCCGCCCCTTCAGCTCTTCACTGAGCCGCGCAACGAACTCATTGACCGGTTTCTTGGTCGCTCGCCTGTGAGGCGAGACCTGCGCGATCGTCAGTGACTGGGTGGCGGGCACTTCAGCCAAAGAATAAGAGCCCGCCGAAGCGGGCCCTTTTCACGTGATGAAGGGAGCGGGGTGACCCCCGAACGAACCTCCCCGCTGTTCGTGAGAGAGGGGGTCACCCCGCTCCCCACCTCGGCGCTCTAACTCTCGGTGCTTACTTCCGCCGCTGCCGACGAGCGCGCCCCGCGAGCGTTGACCTCGATGAATTCCTCGGTCATCTCCCGCGCTTCGTCATCCGGACGCTGCGTGTGCGGGCTCTTCATCAGATAGCTGGACGGCCCGTCGAGCTGCCCCGCGATGCCGTTGTTCAGCGCCAGCTTGATCAGCCGCACCGCGTCGATCACGACGCCGGCCGAGTTCGGGGAGTCCCAGACCTCGAGCTTCAGCTCGGCGGTCAGCGGCACGTCGCCGAAGGCTTTGCCCTCGAGCCGGATGTGCGCCCACTTGCGGTCGGTCAGCCACGGCACGTAGTCGGAGGGGCCGACGTGGACCTGGTCGTCGGGCAGGTCGTGCCCCATGATCGAGGTGACGGCGTTGGTCTTCGAGATCTTCTTCGAGTCCAGCCGCTCGCGCTCGAGCATGTTGTAGAAGTCCATGTTGCCGCCGACGTTCAGCTGCGAGGTCCGCTCGAGGCGCACGCCGCGGTCGTGGAAGAGGCGGGCGAGCTGGCGGTGGACGATCGTCGCGCCGACCTGGCTCTTGATGTCGTCACCGATGATCGGCAGGCCGGCCGCCTCGAACTGCTTGTCCCAGTAGTCCTCGCGGGCGATGAACACCGGCAGGCAGTTGACGACGCCGACGCCGGCTTTGAGCGCCTGTTCGACGTACCACTTGGTCGCCTCCTCGGAGCCGACCGGCAGGTAGATGACGACGACGTCGGCCTTCGTGTCCTTGAGGACCTTGACCACATCGACGGTTTCGCCCGGCGCTTTGGTGATCTTCTCCTTCAGGTACTTGCCGAGGCCGTCGTGGGTCATCCCGCGCTGCACGGTGACGCCGATCTGCGGCACCTCGGCGAACTTGATCGTGTCGTTCTGCCCCGACCACATCGCCTCGGAGAGATCCTTGCCGACCTTCTCGGAGTCGATGTCGAAGGCGGCGACGAACTCGACGTCGCGGACGTGGTACCCGCCGAGGTCGACATGCATCAGGCCAGGGACTTCGTCGCTCGGGTCGGCGTCCTTGTAGTAGTGGACGCCCTGGATGAAGGAGTTGGCGCAGTTGCCGACCCCGACGATCGCGACGCGGACCTTCGCCTCGCCGCCGTTTGCGTTGCTCTCGCTCATAAGTCTTCTGATTCCTCCTGGGATCGGGCTGGGTGGGAAAGGACACCCGGCGCCCTTCGTGGTTACAGAGCCGCGCCGCCCTCGCCCCGATCGGATGCCTCCGCGTCCAGCCGGGTGAGCTCGTTGCGCACATGCCATACCCGCTGGAAGACCGTGAAGATCGTCAGCGCGGCGAGCACGTAGATCGCCGGGGCGAGGAGTTCGAAGTCCCCGATCCCGGCGCCCTTGGCGAAGATCAAGCCGATCGAAAGTAGCACCACGCGGACGGGACGGGTGGCAAGTCCGACCTTGCACTCGACGCCGAGCGCCTCGGCGCGCGCCCGCGTGTAGGAGACCATCAGCGAGCCGAGCACGGCGACCACGCACATCGCGGCGGCGAAGTCTTCGCCGCGCGAGGCGAAATAGCCGGCGATCGCGGCGATCACGATCCCCTCCTCGATCCGGTCGAGGGTCGAGTCGAGGAAGGCGCCGAAGAGCGTCCCCTTGCCCGACATCCGCGAGTAGCGGCCGTCGAGCGTGTCCATGACCGAGCCGAGGATGAAGGCCACGCCGGCGAGGAAGAAGAGCCGCTGGGTGACGAGGAAGGCGGCGACCAGGTTGCCGAAGAGCCCCATCAGCGAGATCGCGTTCGGGGTCAGCCGCGACTCGATCAGGCGGTCGCGGGCGTACGCGCGCAGCTCCTGGCTGTTGCGGGGCGGGGCGGGGCGGCCGTTGCGGCGACCGCCGGGTGCCCTGGGGGGCGCCGTCGATGCCATCTGGACATGAGGCTAGAGGGTCGCGGGGCGGCCCGCAGGCCGAATGCGCTCCGGCGGGCCTCGCCGCTCGTCCCCTAAGCCTCGACCTCCTGCGGGCCGGCGCGGCTGCCGCCCGAGGAATGCCAGTCCCAGGCCTCCGGTTTCCAACGCGCCAACGCCCCTTTGGCGATCGCGAAGGAGGCCAGCGCCACCATCCAGCCCAGCGCCCAGTCGACCCAATAGTGGTTGGCGGTGACTATCACCACCCAGGCGATCAGGATCGGCCAGAAGGCCCAGAAGGCCTTCGACCACCAGTGGCGGCAGACGAGGACGCCGCTGCCGCCGATCATCAGCGCGAACGCGCAGTGCATGCTCGGCACCGCCGCATAGGGGTTGATGAAGACCTTGGCGATCGCCGAGTCGTGGTTGACCGAGGAGTACTTGGTGATCGTGTCGACGAAACCGTCCTGCGGGAAGAAGCGCGGCGGCGCGGTCGGGAAGCCGACGTAGCCGATCAGCGCCAGGCACATCGCGACGACGAACATGTTGCGGACGAAGTAATAGGACTCGTTGCGGAAGAGGTAGAGCCAGACGAGGAAGCCGAGGGCGATCGAGAACTGGGCGTTCAGGTAGAGGTAGTTGGCGAGGTCGATCGTCCAGTGGGCGGGCAGGAAGAACTTCTGCAGGCTCGGCTCGAACAGGGTGTGCGTGGAGCGCTCGAAGGAGATCACCTTGGCCCCGTTGTGGATCGCGTCCGCCTTGCTCTGGTCGGCGAGCCCGCGGCCGAGCTCATAGATCAGGTCGACGCCGACGAGGATCCCGAGTTGGCGGCCGGCATCGGCCCAACCCTTGGGGAGCCAATCGGAGATGGCGGAAAACGCACGCGACATGAAAGCTTGATTCTAATGCCGTGCTAACAAAAGCCCGGTAACCGCATGGCGACGCCCTCCCCGAGAAAGCGCGAAGAGAAACCATGGCGGCGGCCCGACCGCCGTCGGGTCCGCGCGATCCGCGAACGGCTGCGGGAGATGTACGGGGTGCCGGTCAACCACCCGCACGGGCGGCCGATCGACGAGCTGATCAAGACCGTCCTCTCCCAGCACACGAACGACAGCAACCGCGATCGCGCCTACGCGGCGCTGCGCGAGCGCTTCCCGACCTGGGAGGAGGTGCGCGACGCGCCGGTGAAGGAGATCGAGGACGCGATCCGGCCCGGGGGGCTTGCGCAGCAGAAGGCGCCCCGGATCCAGGCGATCCTCGAGCAGCTGGGCGAGGAGCCCGACCTCGACTGGACGGAGACGGCGCCGGTCGAGGAGTCGCGCGAGTACCTGCTCGACCTGCCGGGGGTGGGGCGAAAAACCGCGGCCTGTGTCCTGATCTTCAGCTGGGGACTGCCCGAGATCCCGGTCGACGTCCACGTCCACCGGGTCGGCGGCCGGCTCGGCCTCTTCCCCGAAGGCGCCTCCTTCGAGCGCGCCCACGACGAGATGCTGGCGGTGGTCCCGCCCGAGGACGCCTACGAGCTGCATGTCAACCTGATCCGCCACGGCCGCACGCTCTGCCGGCCGAAGCCGCGCTGCGGCGAGTGCGATCTGCGCCGCATGTGCCCTTGGTACCGGGACCTGGACGACCGCGAGGCCGCCTCTGGGGAGGCCGCGAAGTAGTATCCGCGCCGCCTCTCCATGAGCAAGCGCACTTTCATCACGTTCGGCCTCCTCCTCTTCGTCCTCGCGGTCCTCATCCCGTGGCTGGCCTTCCGCGGCAGCGGCGACGCCAACACGGGCGCGCAGAAGGTCCCCGCGCACCTGAAAGAAGGCCAGGCGCTGTTCGAAATCAACTGCGGCACCTGCCACACGCTCTACGCGGCGGGGACCGACGGCAACTACGGCCCCGACCTCGACGAACTGCTCGCCCCCAACGGCCCTCCGGAACCAGGCGAAGCGGGCAAAAGCCAGGTCGAAAGCACCGAAAAGCTGGTGCTGAGCGCGCAGAAGGACGGCGTCGACAGCCAGACCCCCGGCCGCATGCCACCGGCGATCCTCAACTCCTACCAGCAGAAAGAAGTCGCCGAATTCGTCGCCAACGTCGCCGGCGAGGGCTGATCCGCCCCACCGGCGCGCTCCGGCGCACCTTCTCCGCAGTTCCGCGCACCTCCCAAGGCTCCTCCGGCCGATGGGCGGATGGGTTGAGGTCCGTCCAGAGATCTGCCATACTGCCACTTAGATTTCTTGACTTAGACAACGAAACCCCTGGAGGGAGCAGCAAAAGTGGCAAAAACGATCGGAATCGACCTGGGGACCACCAACTCCTGCGTCGCCGTCATGGAGGGCGGGGAGCCGACCGTTCTCGAGAACGCCGAGGGTGGTCGCACCACCCCGTCCGTGGTCGCCTTCACCGAGAGCGGTGAGCGGCTGGTCGGGACGGTCGCCAAACGCCAGGCGGTGATGAACCCCGAGAACACGATCTTCTCGATCAAGCGCTTCATGGGCCGCAAGGAGTCCGAAGTCAAAGAGGAGGAGACGATCGTCCCGTACAAGGTCGAGGCGGGGCCGAACGGCGACGTGCGCGTCGACGTGCGCGGCAAGCAGTACAGCCCGCCGGAGATCAGCGCGATGATCCTGCAGAAGCTGAAGACGGATGCCGAAGCGAAGCTCGGCGAGCCGGTCGACAGCGCCGTGATCACCGTCCCGGCCTACTTCAACGACGACCAGCGGCAGGCGACCACCGACGCCGGCAAGATCGCCGGCCTCGACGTCAAGCGGATCATCAACGAGCCGACCGCGGCGGCGCTGGCCTACGGGCTCGACAAAGAGAAAGCCGACCAGACGATCCTCGTCTTCGACCTCGGCGGCGGCACCTTCGACGTCTCCGTGCTCGAAATCGGCGACGGCGTCTTCGAGGTGAAAGCGACCGCCGGCGACAACCACCTGGGCGGCGACAACTGGGACAAAGCGATCGTCGAGTGGCTGGTCGCCGAGTTCAAACGCGACCAGGGCGTCGACCTCGCGGCCGACAAAAACTCGCTGCAGCGCCTCTACGAGGCGGCGGAGAAGGCGAAGATCGAGCTCTCCTCGACGCAGGAGACGCAGATCAACCTGCCGTTCATCACCGCCGTCGAGGGGCAGCCGAAGCACCTCGACATGAAGCTCAGCCGCTCGAAGCTGAACGAGCTGACCGGTGACCTGCTCGACCGCACGGTCGGGCCGGTGAAACAGGCCCTCGCCGACGCCGACGCGTCGATCGACCACGTCGTCCTGGTCGGCGGCATGACCCGCTCGCCGGCCGTCCGCGACAAGGTCAAGGAGCTGACCGGCAAGGAGCCCCACCAGGGCGTCAACCCGGATGAGGTCGTCGCGATCGGCGCCGGCATCCAGGCCGGCGTGCTGGCCGGCGACGTCAAGGACGTGCTGCTGCTCGACGTCACCCCGCTGACCCTCGGCATCGAGACCAAAGGCGGCGTGATGACGAAGCTGATCGAGCGCAACACGACGATCCCGACGAAGAAGTCGGAGGTCTTCTCGACCGCCGACGACAACCAGCCCTCGGTGGAGATCCACGTCCTGCAGGGCGAGCGCGAGATGGCCTCGGGCAACAAGAGCCTGGGCAAATTCCAGCTCACCGGCATCCCGCCGGCGCCGCGCGGCATCCCGCAGATCGAGGTCACCTTCGACATCGACGCCAACGGGATCATCTCGGTGACCGCGGCCGACAAAGGCACCGGCAAAGAGCAGAAGATCGAGATCAAATCCGGCTCCGGGCTCTCCGACGAGGAAATCCAGAGCATGGTGTCCGACGCCGAGTCGCACGCCGAGGAGGACCGCAAGCAGCGTGACCTCGCCGAGGCCCGCAACATCGCCGAGAACGCGGCCTACCAGGCGGAGAAAACCGTCGCCGACGCGGGCGACAAACTCGACCAGGGCACCAAGGACCAGATCGACGCGGCCGTCAAGGACGTGCGCGCGACGCTCGAGTCGGGCTCGCTGGAGGAGGTCAAAGGCAAGACCGAGGCGCTGACCGCGGTGATGACCAAAGCCTCCGAAGCGCTCTACGCGCAGGCCCAGTCCGAGGCCGAGGCGCAGCCGAACGGCGGTGGGACCGATGGTGCTCCGGCTGACGACGAGGAAGTCGTCGACGCCGAAGTCGTCGACGAGGACAAGTAGATGGACGAGCGAGGGACCGAGGAGCCCCGGCAGGGGGCAGGGTCCGGCGAGCCCCGGCCGGCGGGTCCTGCCCCGGTAGGGGACCCACCCCCCCCTGCGGTAGCTGAAGCTTCCTCGGGGGGGGTCCCCCCTACCGGGTCACCCGCCGGAGAGGTCGATGGCGGGGACGTTGCCGAGGATCTGAACACGCTGCTGGCTGACGCCGAAGCGAAAAGGGACGAGTACCTGGATATTGCTCGCAGGGCGCAAGCGGACTTCGAGAACTACCGCAAGCGGATGGCCGCCGAGGTTCAGGGGGCTGCGCTGAGAGGCAAAGCTGAAGTTGCTCGGGGGGTTGTTCCGGTTCTCGACGATCTGGAGCGAGCTCTGCAGGCAGCGGGCCTGGACCCCGAGGGCGACTCGGAGGACGGGCTCGCCCACGGGGTGCTCCTCGTCTTCCGCAACCTGAGGGAGACGCTCGGGCGCTCCGGGATCGAGGTCGTCGACCCGACCGGCGAGAAGTTCGACCCGAACTTCCACGAGGCGCTCTCGACGGTCCAGGTCGAGGGAGCCGAGGCGGGCGTCGTGGTCGAGGTGATGCAGAAGGGCTACCGGTTCGAGGGCCACCTGATCCGGCCGGCGATGGTCGTGGTGGCCGCCTAGGAAGAGACGAGAGAAGTGGCAGACGAGCTCTACAAGACCCTCGGCGTCGGCAAGGACGCGAGCGAGGACGAGATCAAGAAGGCGTACCGCAAGCTGGCACGCCAGTACCACCCTGACCGCAACCCCGGCGACAAAGAGGCCGAGGAAAAGTTCAAGGAGGTCTCGGCCGCGCACGACGTCCTCTCCGACCCCGAGAAACGCAAGGAGTACGACGCGGGGCCGGCCTTCGGCGGGTTCGGCGCGGGCGGCAACCCGTTCGGCGGCGGCAGTCCCTTCGCGGGCGGTGGCGCCCAGGCGGGGAGCTTCGGTGCCGACTTCGGCGACATCCTCTCCGGCATCTTCAGCCGCGGGGGCGGTGGCCGTGCCCAGACCCAGAAAGTCCGCGGCCGCGACCTCGAGACCGACATCGACCTGAGCTTCGACCAGGCGATCGCCGGGACGCAGATCAGCGTCACGGTGCCGAAGGCCGAACGCTGCGAGACCTGCCACGGCTCCGGCGCCGCGCCCGGCACCTCGCCGATCACCTGCCCGCGCTGCGAAGGCCGCGGCATCGACCCCCAGAACCAGGGCTTCTTCTCGATCAGCCAACCCTGCCCGCAGTGCGGCGGCGCCGGCGAGATCATCGAGGACCCCTGCCCCACCTGCGGCGGCTCCGGCGTCACCCAGCAGAACAAGCGCTACAAGGTGAACATCCCGGCCGGGGTCAAGGACGGCACCCGCATCCGACTCGCCGGCAAAGGCGAGGCCGGTCCACGCGGCGGGCCGAACGGCGACCTCTACGTCACCACCCGCGTGGCCGCCTCGCCGGTCTTCCGCCGGCTCGACGGCGGCAACCTCGAGGTGACGGTGCCGATCTCGATCCCCGAGGCGGTCCGCGGCGGCACGATCGAGGTGCCGACGCTGGACGGGACGAAGAAGATCAAGGTCGCCCCCGGGACCAAGCACGGCGCGATCCAGCGACTGCGCGGCGAGGGCGCCCCGAAGGGCAAGGGCAAAGGCCGCGGCGACATCCGCTACCGGCTCGAGATCGAGGTGCCGAAAGACCTCAGCGAGGAGCAGGAGAAGGCGGTCGAGGAGCTGGCGAGCGCGCTGAACGGCCACGACCCGCGCGCCGACCTGCTGCGGAAGGCGGGCGCGTGATGTCCGCCTACCGGCGCCAGGTGACCAAGGTGAAGGCGACCTTCGACGACGAGCAGGGGGTCTTCATGATCTCGGTCGCCGCCGAGCTCGCCGAGATGCACCCGCAGACCCTGCGGATGTACGAGACGCGCGGCCTGATCGCGCCGCAGCGCTCGCCGAAAAACACCCGCCTCTACAGCCGCCACGACGTCGAACGGCTGCGGCGCATCCAGGAGATGACGGCGCAGGGCCTGAACCTGGTCGGCGTCGAGACCGTGCTGGCGCTGGAAGAGCAGGTGGAGAAGCTGAAGAAGAGAGTGAAGGAACTGGAAGAGGCAAGAGGAGAAGCCGGCTGATGCAGCCCGACAAGTTCACCCAGAAATCGCAAGAAGCGATCGCCGCGACGCTGGAGCTGGCGCGTGTGCACCGCAACCCCGAGGCGACCTCGGCCCACCTGTTGGTGGCGCTGCTCGATCAGACCGAGGGCCTGGTCGTGCCGATCCTGCAGCGGGTCGGCGCCGACACCGCGACGATCGCGGCGCGCGCCGCCGAGGCGGTCGCCGCGCTGCCGAAACTCGGTGCCGAGGGCGAGGAGCCACGGCTCTCGAGCGGGCTCGCCGCGACGCTGCGGACCGCCGAGCGCGAAATGGGGCGTGACGGGTCGAGCCTGATCTCCACCGACCACCTGCTGCGGGCGCTGACCGATGACGCGACCGTCGGCGAGATCCTGCCGAGCCGCGAGGAGCTGGACGCCGCCGTCGCCGCGGTCCGTCCCAACCCGGTGACCACCGCGAACCCGGAGTCGACCGCCCAGGCCTTGGAGAAATTCGGCCGCGACCTGACCGCCGACGCGCGCTCGGGCAAGCTCGACCCGGTGATCGGCCGTGACGAGGAGATCCGTCGTGTGATCCAGGTCCTCTCCCGCCGCACCAAGAACAACCCGGTGTTGATCGGCGACCCCGGCGTCGGCAAGACGGCGATCGTCGAGGGTCTCGCCCAGCGGATCGTCGACGGCGACGTGCCGGAGAGCCTTCGCGACCGGCGCGTGATCGCGCTCGACATCGGCTCGCTGCTGGCGGGCTCGAAATACCGCGGCGAGTTCGAGGAGCGGCTGAAAGCGGTGCTGAACGAGGTACAGGAGGCGGAGGGTCAGATCGTCCTCTTCCTCGACGAGCTACACACGATCGTCGGCGCGGGCGCCGCCGAAGGCGCGGTCGACGCCGCCAACCTGCTGAAGCCGATGCTGGCGCGCGGCGAGCTGCGCGCGGTCGGCGCGACGACGCTCGACGAGTACCGCAAGCACATCGAGAAGGACGCGGCGCTCGAGCGGCGCTTCCAGCCGGTGCTGGTCGGCGAGCCCGACATGCAGGACACGATCGCGATCCTGCGCGGGCTGAAGCCGCGCTACGAACAGCACCACGGCGTGCGGATCGCCGACTCGGCGATCGTCGCCGCCGCGACCCTCTCGGAGCGCTACATCGCCGACCGCTTCCTGCCCGACAAGGCGATCGACCTGATCGACGAGTCGGCCTCGCGGCTGAAGATCGAGATCGACTCGGTGCCGACCGAGATCGACGAGGTCGCCCGGCGCATCCAACAGCTGGAGATCGAGCGCGAGGCGCTCCGCAAGGAGACCGACGATGCCTCCAAGGCGCGGCTCGCCGCGCTCGAGGAGGACCTCACCAACCTGCGCGAGCAGGAGACCGAGCTGCGTGCCCGCTGGCAGAACGAGAAAGAGCCGATCGAGAAGATGAAGGCCGCCAAGGCCGAACTCGAGGAAGCCCGCGTGCAGGTCGAGCAGGCCGAACGGGAGACCGACCTGGAGCGCGCCGCCGAACTGAAATTCGGCCTGATCCCCGAGCTCGAGGGCCAGGTCGCCGACGCCGAAGCGCGGCTCGCCGAGCTGCATGCGGGCGACGGCGGCACGATGCTCGCCGACGAGGTGACCGAGGAAGACGTCGCCGAGGTCGTCGCCAAATGGACCGGCATCCCGGTGACCCGGCTGATGGAGGGCGAGGTCGAGAAGCTGATCCACATGGAGGAGCGCCTCCACGACCGGGTAATCGGTCAGGAGGAGGCGATCTCCGCGGTCTCCAACGCCCTGCGCCGCTCGCGGGCGGGCCTCTCCGACCCGAGCCGGCCGATCGGCTCCTTCCTCTTCCTCGGCCCGACCGGGGTCGGCAAGACCGAGCTGGCGAAGGCGCTGGCCGAGTTCATGTTCGACTCCGAGCAGGCGATCGTCCGCCTCGACATGTCCGAGTACATGGAGAAGCACACGGTCTCGCGGCTGGTCGGCGCGCCCCCCGGCTACGTCGGCTACGAGGAGGGTGGCCAGCTGACCGAGGCGGTGCGGCGGCGCCCCTACGCGGTGGTGCTGCTCGACGAGATCGAGAAGGCCCACCCCGACGTCTTCAACACGCTGCTGCAGATCATGGACGACGGCAGGCTCACCGACGGCCAGGGCCGCACGGTCAGCTTCACCAACACGGTGCTGATCATGACCTCCAACGTCGGCTCTGACCGGATCGTCGGCGACGTGGTCGACGAGGGCATCCGGGCAAATATCGAAGAGGTGCTGGCGGCGACCTTCAAGCCCGAGTTCCTCAACCGGATCGACGACACGGTGATCTTCCACCGGCTCTCGAAGGCCGACATCGGCCGCATCGTCGAGCTGCAGGTGACGGCCCTGGTCGGCCGGGTCGCGGAGCGCGGCATCACGGTCGAGCTGACCGACGACGCCCGGACGCTGCTCGGCAACCTCGGCTACGACCCGGTCTACGGGGCGCGCCCGCTGAAGCGGGTGATCCAGAAGCAGCTGGTCGACAAGCTGGCGCTGAAGATCCTCGAGGGCGAGTTCGGCGAGGGAGATGCCGTCCGCGTCGACACCGCCGAGGGCGAGCTGACCTTCGCCCGCGTGGGCGCTACCAGCCCTGCCGCGGCGTAGCGAGAAAAACTCCGCAGCTTGCGCTGTGTTCACGTTTTTGCAAAGTCTTCCTACACTCTGAGATGAAATGGCAAAGCGTGAGGCAGGGCCGCCGCCCCTGGGACCCGGCGGGGCGGTGTGGGAATCGGTAGGCGCCGCTCGTGATCGGGCTGCCTTTTTCCTCCAGCGAAGGGTCGCCTGGCCGGTCGAGGACCGGTTCGAAAAGCTTGGATGGCGCGGCCTGGTCGGCGTCGTCGGGGGCGGTGGGCTGGTGCTGGCCGCCGTCGTCGCGGCGCTCCTGATCGCGGGCCCCGGCAGCTCGGGCTCCGACGACGCGACCGCGGCGACGGCGAGCACGGATGGAGCATCCGTGGCCCATGAAGCCGCCGTGCCTCCCACGACGCCCAAGGAGCAGGCGAAGCAGTCCGCGCCGACCTTGCACGGCGCCGCGCCGAGCTTCAAATCGGCAAAGGGCACGAAGGTGGGGGTCGGCGAAGGGAAGGCGCTCGGCGGGACGCAGGCAGGTGGCGACGGCGAAGCGCCCGCGCCGCGGGGCGCCACGGCGAGCGCGGGCGACGCCTCCGCGGCGACGGCGAAGATCGGCTCGACCCCGTCGACCGGCGCCCTGACCGACTCGAACACCGAAGTCGGTGGGACCGAACTGCTCTCCGGCCCGCCCGCGCCGAAGGCGGCCAAGCAGGTCGCCCGCCACTTCGCCGAAGCCTTCGTCGTCTACGAGACCGGCGGCACCGACGCCAAGGTCCGCTCAGCCTTCGGCGCGACCACCACCAGGCAGCTCGCGAAGTCCCTCCTGCACCGCCCGCCGCGCCAGCCGGCCGACGTCAAGGTGCCGCGGGCGAAGGTCGTCAACGTCGTCGCCGGGCCCTCCGAAGGCGGCGTCTACACGGTCAGCGTCTCGCTGCTGCGGGTCGGCGTGACCAGCGAGCTGCGCCTCGAAATGCAGCAGGGGCCTGGCAAGAAGTGGCAAGTCACGAACGTCCTCGGTTGAGCTGATGTCCGCCCGCCACCGCAAGCTCCGCGCGCTCCTCGCCGCCACCACGGTCACCGCGGCGCTGGCCGTGCCGATCGCCGCCGGGGCCGCCGGGGCGCCGGTCGAGAACAACACCCTGGCGCCGGCTGCCGAAGGGACGGAAGCGGGCGGCGCACCGCTCGGCGGGTCGACCGCGCCGGACCCGGAAGCGACGGTGACCGAAAACACGCCGCTCGGCCCGGAAGCCGTCCGCCATCCCGAACTGCCGCCCGCGAGCGGCGGCACCGCCACCGAAGAAGAGCCGTCGGAAGCCGAAGAAGAAGTCGAGGCGGCGGGATCCGAACGGGAAGCCGACGAAGCGGCCGAACGGGTCGGCAAGGAACACGACAAGGCGGCGCCGGTCTTCCAGATCCCGTCGCTGTCGGCCTCGACCTGCGCGTCGAGCGCGGTGCCCGCGCAGCTGATCCCGATCTACCAGGGTGCCGCGGCGCAGTACGGGCTGGGCTCGCAGGGCGCGGCGATCCTGGCCGGCATCAACGCGGTCGAGACGAACTTCGGGACGAACCTCGGCCCCTCCTCGGCGGGAGCCGAGGGATGGATGCAGTTCATGCCCTCGACCTGGGCGGAATGGGGCGTCGACGCCAACGGCGACGGCGTCGCCGATCCCGACAACCCCGAAGACGCGATCTACGCCGCCGCCCGCTACCTCTCCGCGGCCGGCATGCCCGCCGACACCTATGGCGCGATCTACGCCTACAACCATGCCGACTGGTACGTCTCCGAGGTCCTCGCCGACGCCGCCTGCTATGCCGCCGAAGTCGGCGACACCGCCTTCACCCAGGCGGGGCTGACGCCGCGGATCGAAGTGCTGCGCTGCGAACCGGCGGTGGCCTGGAAGAAGCAGATCCCGACCGAATACATGGAAGCGTTCGAGGCCGCCGCGGCGCGCTACGAACTGGGCAGACGGGGCGTCTGGGCGCTGGCCGCGATCGCCCGGCTCGAGTCGAGCTTCGGCCGCGGGATGACCCAGAAGGAGCTCGAAGAAACCGGGCCGCTGGGGCTCGAACCGAGCGAGTGGAAGGACTACCGCGTCGACGGCGACGGCGACGGTCACATCCGCCACGCCGACATCTTCGACTCGGCGATGACCCTGGCCCGCGAGATCTGGTCGAAGGGCTCGCTCGAAGCCGGCGTCTTCGCCCACAACCAGGCCGCCTGGTACGTCGAAGAGGTCCTCCAGGAGGCGGAAGAAATCGAAGGCGGCTGCAAGGTCTCCTCGGTCGGCTGGCGGGTCGAGCCACTGGCCGCCGAAACGACCGTCGCCGGTGACGAAGCGGTGCTGCAGCCGAACGGCCTCGCCGCCGCGCCCACTGCCGCGCCGCCCGCGGTGAAGGCGGCGATCGCCGCCGCCAACTCGATCGCCACCACCCCTTATGTCTGGGGCGGCGGCCACGCCTCCTTCTACTCCTACGGCTATGACTGCTCGGGTGCGGTCAGCTTCGCCCTCTACGGCGCCGGGCTGCTCGACACGCCGCTCACCTCGGGCGCGCTCGCCGAATACGGCGAACCGGGGCCCGGCAAGTGGATCACGATCTACGCCAACGCGACCCACACCTATGTGGTGATCGCCGGGCTGCGCTGGGACACGGTCGGCGACGCCCACGGCACCGGCCCCCGCTGGCACGCCGAAGGCCCCTACCCGGAAGGGTTCGTCGTCCGGCATCCGACCGGCTACTAGCTCCTCGGCCGGAAAGTGTGATGTTCCCGACGTCTTCGTGACCCACCCTGGCCGACCCCTCTTGTCCCGGGCACCCGGCAGAGCGCCGACCTTTCGATCATACTGACTGTGAGTCGTGATCATCGTCGTGCCGCCGGGTGAAGGAGATCGCATGAGAAGCGCCGTGATGGGCAACCGCGGTTACAGGCAGTGGTGAGCGCCGCCCTCCCGCGGCGCACCGTCCTCGCCCTGGCGGCGATGGGCCTCGCGGTCTTCCTGATCGCCAACGACATCACCTCGCTGACCGTCGCGCTGCCGACGATCGAGCGCGACTTCCATACCGACGTCGGCACCGTGCAGTGGGTCGCCAACGCCTACACGCTGGTCTTCGGCGTCCTGATCGTGACCGGCGGGCGGCTCTCCGACATCTTCGGCCGGCGCCGCATGTTCTTCGCCGGCACCGCGCTCTTCGCAGGCTTCTCGGTACTGGCGGCGCTGGCGCCGAGCGCGCCGGTGCTGATCGGGGCGCGGGCCGCGATGGCGGTCGGCGCCGCCCTGATCTGGCCCGCCGTGGTCGGCATCCTCTTCTCCCTGCTGCCGAAAGAGAAGGCGGGGATCGCCGGCGGCCTCCTGCTCGGCGTCTCCGGGGTCGGCAACGCCTGCGGGCCGCTGATCGGCGGCCTCCTCACCGACGCCGCCTCCTGGCGCTGGATCCTCGTCCTCAACATCCCGATCGCGCTCGCCTCGGCCCTCGTCGTCCGCGCCGAGATCGCCCCGGACCAGCCGGCCGACCGCCGCCGGCACCTCGACTGGACCGGCGTCGCACTGCTCTCGCTCGGCCTCGTCGGCCTCCTCGTCGCCCTCGACCAGTCCTCGACCTGGGGCTGGGGTGACCCGAAGACGATCGCGCTGCTCGCGGTCGGGGTCGTCGCGCTCGCCGCCTTCGTCGTCACCCAGCTGCGACTCGGGGAGCGGGCGCTGGTGCCGCGCGACGTGATCACGAACCGCGTCTTCGGCGCCGCCTGCCTGACCACCCTGCTCGCCTCGGGCACCTGGTTCGCGGTCCTTCTGTACGGGCCACAGTTCATGCAGAAGGTGCTCGGCTTCAGCGCGCTCGGCTCCGGCGTCGGCTTCCTGCCGTTGATGCTCGTCTACACCGCCGCCTCCTTCGCCGCCGGTCCGCTCTACAACCGTCTCGGCGGACGGGCGCTGCTGCTGGTCGGGGCGGCCTGCCTGGCGCTCGGCGCCCTCGGCCTCAGCTTCCTCGGCGCCGGCTCGCCGTACGCCGCGACCCTGCCCGGCTTCGTCATCCTCGGGATCGGGGTGGGTTTCTTCTACTCGACCCTGACCAACCTCGCGATCACCGCGCTCGACCCGGCCCGCTCGAGCGTCGGCGGCGGCCTGCTCTTCATGTTCCAGCTGGTCGGCGGCGCGATCGGCGTCGTCCTCACCACCGCCGTCTTCTTCGGTGTCGGCGGCGACCTGGCCGGTGCGACGAGCGCGGGCGAGCTGCCGGCGGCGGCGAAGCAGGCCTTCGCCGAAGGGCTCCACGCCGGCTTCCTGGTCGACGCGGCGCTCGGCTTCCTCGCCTTGGCGACCGCGCTCCTCGTGGTCCGCGGCCGGCATTCCCGCCGGCTTGATGGCTCGGACGATCCGGTGGATCTACGCTCTGGCGATGAGCACGCGACTGCGGGGACGAACTGACGCCGCGGTCGCGCGGGGGGAGGCCCGGCGGAAGGCGATAATCGCCGCCGCCGGTGAGCTCTTCGCCGAGTCGGGCTACCACGCCACGCGACTCGCCGACGTCGGCGCCCGAGCCGGCATCGGCCGCCCCGCGGTTCTGCACCATTTCGAGTCCAAGGAAGCGCTGATCCACGCGGTCCTCGACGACCACGAGGAGCAGTTCATGGCCGTCCGTCAACGCGTCGCCGAACACCGGGGCCTGGCCGGCATCGGCGAGTTGGTCCAGATCATGGAATTCCAGCACGAGAACCGCCGACGGACGACGCTGTGGACGATGCTGCTCGCCGAGAGCACCTCGGAGGCCGCCCCGCTGCGGGCGCGGATGATCGACAACTACAACCAGTTCCGCTTCTCGATCACCTGGCTGCTGGGACAGGCGCAGGAGGACGGCGCGCTGCGGCCCGGCGTCGACTTCGACCGCGAGGCGAACGTCATCATCGCCTTCTTCAACGGCCTCGAAACCTCCTGGCTGCTGGACGAGACGGTGCCGATCGTCGACCTCGCCCGCGGCTTTCTCGAGGAGCTGGTCGAGCGGATCAGAAAGCCCTGACGACATGTATCCGCGATCGCTCGCCTGGCGGAATCCGCTCGCGATCCGGCCGGTACTTCCCTAGGATTGACGCGGAGGAGCCATGCCGACCTACCTGATGCTCACCAACCTGACCGCCGAGGGCCTGCGGACGCTGAAGAACAACCCGGACCGGGTGACCGAGGTGAACCAGGAGGTCGAACAGATGGGCGGGAAAGTCGTCACCCAGTACGCGACGCTCGGCGACTACGACTTCGTCACCGTGATCGAGGCGCCTGACGAGCAGACGATGGCGAAGATCTCGGTCGAGCTCGGCTCGCGCGGCACGATGACCAGTCGGACGCTGACCGCGATGCCGGTCGCGGATCTCTCCGCTTGAGGGTTCTCGTAGTAGGCGGCGGCGGCCGCGAGCACGCGATCGTGCGGGCGCTGGCCCGCTCGTCGGCGGCGCCGGAGCTGCTCTGCGCGCCGGGCAACGCCGGGATCGCGGCGGACGCCGAGGTCTTCCCTGGGGTGGCGGCGGACGATGTCGAGGCGATCGTCGATCTGGCGCGGGCGCGCGAGGTCGACCTGGCGGTGATCGGCCCCGAGGCGGCGCTGGTGGTCGGCGTCGTCGATGCGCTCGAGGCGGCCGGGGTACCGGCCTTCGGCCCGAGCCGCGCAGCGGCCGGGCTGGAGGGATCGAAGGCTTTCGCCAAGGAGCTGATGGCGGCGGCCGGGGTGCCGACCGCGTCCCATGTCCTCCTGCGCAGCCACGAGGAGGCGGTCGCCGAGCTGGCCCTCACCACCTACCCGACCGTGCTGAAGGCCGACGGCCTGGCGGCGGGCAAGGGCGTGATCCTCTGCGCCGATGAGGGCGAGGCGCGCGGCGCGCTCGACGTCTTCTTCACCGAGCGCCGCTTCGGCGCGACGACCGTGGTGCTGGAGGAGTTCCTCGAGGGCGAGGAGCTCTCGCTGCTCGCCCTCTGCGACGGCGAGAACGTGGTGCCGCTCGCCCCCGCCCAGGACTACAAGCGGATCTTCGACGGCGACCAGGGGCCGAACACCGGCGGCATGGGGAGCTACTCGCCGGTGCCGGGGTTCGGCGCGGTGGAGGTCGAGGAGATCGTCGAGCGCGTGCACCGGCCGGTCGTCGCCGCGATGGCAGAGCGCGGCACCCCCTTCCACGGCGTCCTCTACGCCGGGCTGATGATCGGCGCCGACGGTCCCAAGGTGCTCGAGTTCAACGCCCGCTTCGGCGACCCCGAGACGCAGGCGGTGCTGCCGCGGCTGCGCTCCGACCTGGTCGATCTATTCCGCGCCGCGCGTGAGCCGGGCGGCCTCGCCGGGATGAGCGCCGACTTCGACGACGACTGGGCGGTGACCGTAGTGCTCGCCTCGGCGGGCTACCCGGAGAGCTCCTCGAGCGGCGACGCGATCCGCGGGCTGGCCGAGGCGGCCGAGATCGCCGAGGTGACCCACGCCGGGACCGCCGAGCGCGACGGCGAGATCGTCACCGCCGGGGGGCGCGTCCTCAACGTCACTGCGCTCGGCCCCGACCCGGCCGCGGCGCGCGATCGCGCGTACGATGCGGCGGGGCGGATCTCCTTCGACGGAATGCAGGTCCGCAGCGACATCGCCGCCCGCGCGGTCGAACGCGTCTCCAGTCCCTGACCCCGATCCGAGAGGAAGCACCCGACATGAGCGACATCGCCGATCCCGATCAGACCGAGGTCCAGCTGGAGCAGATCGAGGAGAACTTCGCCCAGTTGGCCGGACCGCTGGTCGGGATCATCATGGGGTCGAAAAACGACATGGAGAAGATGCTCCCGGCGGAGAAATATCTCTCCGAACAGGGGATCAAGTCGGAAGTCCATGTGATGAGCGCCCACCGCGACCCGGAGAAGGTGCGCGAGTTCTGCATGACCGCCCGGGCGCGCGGGCTGAAGGTGATCATCGCCGGCGCCGGGATGTCGGCGGCGCTGCCGGGGGTCGCCGCCGCGCAGAGCGACCTACCGGTGATCGGCGTGCCGATCCTCGGCAAGAGCCTCGGCGGGCTCGATGCGCTGCTCTCGGTGGCACAGATGCCACCCGGGATCCCGGTCGCCTGCGTGGCGATCGACGGGGCGAAAAACGCCGGCGTGCTGGCGGCGCGGATAATCAACGCGTGATCTCGCGCTACACCCGACCGGAGATCGGGGCGGTCTGGACCCAGCAGGCAAAGCTGGAGACCTGGCTCGAGGTCGAGCTCGCCGCCACCGAGGCGTGGGCGGCGGAGGGTGTCGTCCCGCCCGAGGTCGCGGCGGCGGCGCGTGAGCGCGCCGCCTTCACGGTCGAGGCGGTCGACGAGCGGGAGAAGGTCACCGACCATGACGTCGCCGCCTTCGTCGACGTGGTCGCCGGCTCGGTCGGCCCGGAGGGCGCGCGCTGGATCCACTACGGGCTGACCTCCTCCGACGTGCTCGACACGGCGCTGGCGCTGCAGCTGCGGCGGGCGGGCGAGATCCTCGTCCCCGACGCGCGCGCCTACCGCGACGCGCTGATCGCGCGGGCGCTGGAGGAGCGCGACACGCTCTGCGTCGGCCGCACCCACGGGGTGCACGCCGAGCCGACCACCTTCGGGCTTCGCCTGGCGGGCTTCGCCTTCGAGGCCGACCGCAACCTGCGCCGCCTCGAAAAGGCCTTCGAGCAGCTCGCCTACGGCAAGCTCTCGGGCGCGGTCGGCACCTACGCCTCGGTGCCGCCCGCGGTCGAGGCGCGGGTGATGGAGAAGCTCGGGCTGCGGCGTGAGGACGTCGCCACCCAGGTGATCCCCCGCGACCGCCACGCCGAGCTGACCGCGACGATCGCGCTCGCCGGGGCGGGGCTGGAGCGCTTTGCGACCGAGGTGCGCAACCTGCAGAGAACCGAGGTACGCGAGGTGGAGGAGCCGTTCCGGGCGGGCCAGAAGGGCTCCTCGGCGATGCCCCACAAGCGCAACCCGATCCGCACCGAGCGGGTCACCGGGCTCGCCCGGGTGCTGCGCGGCTACGCCCAGACCGGCTTCGAGGACGTCGCCCTCTGGCACGAGCGCGACATCTCCCATTCCGGTGCCGAGCGGGTGATCCTGCCCGACGCGACGATCCTGCTCGACTACATGCAGGATCTGGCGACCAAGGTGGCGACGGGGATGACGCTGCACCGCGAGCGGATGCTCGCCAACCTGAACCTCACCCACGGCGCGCTCTTCAGCCAGCGCGCGCTGACCGCCCTGGTCGAGTCGGGGATGACCCGCGACGACGCCTACCGGGTGGTCCAGGAGAACGCCCAGAAGGCCTGGGACACCGGGACCGAGTTTCGCGACCTGCTCGCCGAGGCGGCGCCACAGCTCGACCTCGACGCGGTCTTCGACCACGGGGCCTATCTGACGCATCTGCCCGAGATCTTCGGGCGGCTCGAAGCGTTACAGGGATAGATGCAGCGGACGGCGCGGCCCGCGGCTAAGCTTCGCGCGTGATCCTCTACACCTGTGGGAAAAAGACGACGGGGCCGGGCCTTCTCCATCCCTGCGCGAAGGCAGGAGACGCACTCGACGCGGCGGGATACGAGTACGAGCTGAAGAAGGTCGACGGCTACCGGATGATGCCCTGGACCTGGGGCAGCCGCAAGCAGGATCGCAAGGAGGTGCGCGAGCTGAGCGGCACCGACGAGGTCCCGATCCTCGTGCTCGACGACGGCGAGGTCATCTCCGGCTCCGGCACGATCGCCAAGTGGGCGAAGGAGCACCCGGCCTCACGCGGCAAGTAGTCGGGCTCGGCCTCTGCCGCCTCAGAGATTCGCGAACACCGCCACGATCACGGTCACAAGGGCGAGGATGAGCGTCCCGATCAGCCCTCCACCGACCTGCATGGTGAGGCGCATGAAGCTGTCGAGTTTGTCGTCCATGCGATCGAACCTCCGGTCCAGCGCGTCGAACTTGCCGTCCATGGCACCGAATTGACGGGCAACCTCGTCGAAGCGCCGATCAACTTCGCGGAACTTCCGGTCGACCTCGTCGAAGCGTTCATCGACGCGTTTGAAGCGCTCGTCGGTGGTGGCCGCCAAGGTGTCGATACGCCCGTTCACCTGGGCGAATCCCACGTCCATGCGGACGAAGCCGTCGTCGACCTTCGTCTCCAGCGCCTCCAATTTCTCGTCGGTCCAACTCATCGTCGTCATGGTTACCAACGTAGACATCTAGTTTCAACGGGTGGCGCGTGAATTGGCACATTTGTGTGTCAATTCCGGGTCAATTGAGGGTCGGGGGTCGGCGGCGTGGACTAAGACGCAGCGAGAGCCGGCTCAAGGGCGGGGGCGCGCGACTCGACCACGACCGGGGTGCCGGCGCGGGGCGAGAAGGTGATGTTGCGACGGCCGGTGCGCTCGGGGCGCGGGTCGACCTTGCGCAGCTCGCAGCGGGAGATCACCTCGCTGAGGACGATCCGCATCTCGAACTCGGCGAAGGCGGCGCCGAGGCAGCGACGGATGCCGCCGCCATAGGGGATCCAGGCGTAGGTCTCGGGCGGGGTGTCGAGGAAGCGCTCGGGGCGGAAGGCGTAGGGCTCGGGGTAGAGAGCCGGGTCGGTGTGGGTGAGCCAGATCGCCGCGGTGACGTCGGTGCCGGCGGGCAGCTCGAGGTCGTCGGTGACCAGGTCCTCGGCGAGGCGCCGACCGGCCAGCGGCACCACCGGGCGAAGGCGCAGCGACTCGGCGATCGTCGCCTTCAGGTAGGCGTCCTCCCCGGCGGCGAGCGAGTCGCGCAGGCGGCCGAGCTCGAGCGGGTGGCGGAGCAGCAGGTCGAAGATCCAGGCGAGCGCCGTCGCCGTCGTCTCGTGTCCGGCGAGCAGCAGCGTCATCAGCTGGTCGCGGAGCTCCTTGTCGTCCATCTCGGAGCCGTCCTCGAAGCGGGCGGTCATCAGCATCGAGAGGATGTCGTCGCGCTCCTCCAGGTCGGGGCGCAGACGGTGCTCGGCGATCTCGGCGAAGAGCGCCGCGTCGACCTCGGTGAGCTGCTCCCGCACCGACTCGAAGGGGTCACGCCCGCGGCGGCGGGCCAGCAGCGCGAGGAGCACCATCCGGGTGGAGCCGGTCTCGGCGAGCAGATCGCGCAGCAGCACCCGCAGGCGGTCGAGCCGCGGCCCCTCGGTGACGCCGAAGACAACGCGCAGGATCACCTCCAGGGTCACCGCCTGCATCCGCGCGTGGATCGGGAACTCGCGGCCGAGCTGCCAGGAGTCGATCTCGGCGGTGACGATCTCCCCGACCACCCCCTCGTAGGAGCGCATCCGCTCACCGTGGAAGGGGGGCAGCATCAGGCGGCGACGGGCGATGTGCTCCTCGCCGGTCAGCAACAGCACCGAGCGCGGGCCGAGCACCGGTTCGAGCTGGAAGCTGCGCCCCGGCGGCAGGCCGTTGCGGCGCTCCGTATATAGGGCCTTGACCGCGGCCGGGTCGGAGACCATCACCATCGGCCGCTCGAAGCCGAGGAAGCGGACGCTGAAGGCGGGGCCGATCCGCTCGCGATTGCGCGCCATGAAGGCGAGCGGCCGGAAGCTCCAGGCCAGGGTCTGCATCAGCGGGCTCTGCGCGGGTTCGGGCGGCAGCGGCACGGCCCGATCATCCCACGCTTTGGCCAGATGATTGATTCCTAATTCCCGCACACCCGGATGGCGGTCCTGACACGGCGCATCGAGCGACCGAGGGGAGCGGTGCGAGCGCGAAGCGCGAGTTCCTCGGGCTTGCCTTTGCCACCAGGCAAAGGTTGCGCCCTGCGTCCTTGACCTGCTTGGTCAGGACCACCCCCGGTCACACCCGAATTAGGAATCAATCATCTAGCATCGGGGCGGTGCCGTCCCTCAGCGATCTGAAGCTCCTCTCCTCGGGCAAGGTCCGGGAGATCTACGAGTGGGAGGACGACCTGCTGATGGTCGCCTCGGACCGGATCTCCACCTACGACGTCGTCATGCCGACGCCGATCCCCGACAAGGGAAAGGTGCTGAACCGGATGTCGATCTTCTGGTTCGGGCTGACCGAGGACATCGTCCCCAACCACTACATCTCCGACGACGTCCCCGAGGAGGCGGCCGAACGGGGGATGCGGGTCAAACGGCTGGAGATGTACCCGGTCGAGTGCATCGTCCGCGGCTACCTGACCGGCTCGGGCTGGAAGGAATACAAGGAAGGCGGCGCGGTCTGCGGGATCGAGTTGCCGCCGAACCTGCTCGAGTCCGACCAGCTGCCGGAGCCGATCTTCACCCCTTCGACCAAGGCCGAGATCGGCGACCACGACGAGAACGTCGACTTCGACCGCGCCGCCGAGATCATCGGCGACCGGGCGCTGCTCGAGGAGCTCGCCCGGGTCTCGATCGAGGTCTACAAGCGCGGCGCCGAACAGGCCGCCGCGCACGGGATCCTGCTCGCCGACACCAAGTTCGAGTTCGGCCGCTCCGCGGGCGCCGAGATCGTCCTCGGCGACGAGGTCCTGACCCCGGATTCCTCTCGCTTCTGGCCGGCAGACAGCTGGGAGCCCGGCAAGACTCCCCCCTCCTTCGACAAGCAGTATGTGCGCGACTGGGCGACCGGCCAGGGCTGGGACAAGAAGCCGCCCGCGCCGGAGCTGCCGCCCGACGTGGTCGAGCAGACGCGGGCCAAATACGTCGAGGCCTACGAGCGGATCACGGAGCAGAGCTTCTGATGCGGGGCGGCTCGCGCTCGCATGGCTAAGGCGCGGGTCCTGATCCGGCCCAAGGAGGGGATCCTCGACCCCCAGGGCAAGGCGGTCGAGCGGGCGCTGCCGGCGCTCGGCTTCGAGGGCATCGGGCACGTCCACGTCGGGCGGATGGTCGAGCTCGAGGCCGACGACCTGGAGCAGCTCGGCGAGCTCTGCGAGAAGCTGCTCGCCAACCCGCTGATCGAGGATTACGAGATCCAGCCCCTGTGATCTGGGGCGTCCTCCAGTTCCCCGGGTCGTGCGACGAGCAGGACGCGTTGCACGCGTGTGAGGTGGTCGGCGACGAGGCGCGCCTCGTCTGGCACGAGGAGCGGGACCTGGGTGGCGTCGACGGCGTCGTCGTCCCCGGCGGCTTCTCCTACGGCGACTACCTGCGGGCCGGGGCGATCGCCCGCTTCTCGCCGGCGATGGAGGCGGTCGCCGAGCTGGCCGCGGCGGGCGGCCCGGTGCTGGGGATCTGCAATGGCTTCCAGGTCCTCTGCGAGGCGGGCCTCCTCCCCGGCGCCCTGCTCCGCAACCAGGAGCTCCGCTTCATCTGCAAGCAGACCGATCTGCTCGACGCGGACGGGCGGACGCTTTCGATACCGATCAAGCACGGGGAAGGGCGGTACTACGCGCCGGAGGGGATGCTCGACGCGCTGGAGGCCAACGGGCAGGTCGCCTATCGCTACGCAGACGGGCACAACGCGAACGGCTCGTCCCGCGACATCGCCGGGGTGCGCAACGAGCGCGGCAACGTGGTCGGGCTGATGCCGCATCCCGAGCACGCGGTCGACCCGTTGACCGGCTCGACCGACGGCCGCGTCGTCTTCGAAGACCTCGAACGGTTCGCCACGTGAGCGAGCCGACCGCCCGCCACCGCGAGCTCGGCCTCACCGACTCCGAGTACGAGCTGATCGTCGAGAAGCTGGGCCGCGAGCCGAACGCGGTCGAGCTGGCGATGTTCAGCCTGCTCTGGTCAGAGCACTGCGCCTACAAGCACTCGCGCAAGCTGCTGCGCCGGCTGCCCACCGAGGGGCCGCGCGTGGTGATGGGGCCAGGCGAGAACGCCGGCGCCGTGGATGTCGGCTCCGGCCACGCGGTCGCCTTCAAGGTCGAGTCCCACAACCACCCGAGCGCGGTCGAGCCCTTCCAGGGCGCGGCGACCGGGGTCGGCGGGATCCTCCGCGACGTCTTCGCGATCGGCGCCCGGCCGATCGCCGTCCTCGACAGCCTCCGCTTCGGCGAGCTCGACTCGGTCCGCTCGCGCCACCTGCTCGACGGCGCGGTGCGCGGGATCGGCCACTACGGCAACTCGATCGGCGTGCCGACGGTCGGCGGCGAGATCTACTTCGAGGAGCCCTACGAGCACAACTGCCTGGTCAACGCGATGTGCATCGGCTTCGCCAAGACGGAGGAGATGGTGCGCGCGGCGGCCGCCGGGGTCGGCAACGCGGTGGTGCTGATGGGGGCGACGACCGGGCGCGACGGGATCGGCGGCGCCTCGGTGCTCGCCTCGGCCGAGCTCGGCGAGGGCGATGACGCAAAGCGCCCGACCGTGCAGGTCGGCGATCCCTTCGAGGAGTCGAAGGTGCTCGAGTGCTGCCTCGAGCTGCTGGCCAAAGGCCTCTTGGTGTCGTTGCAGGACCTCGGCGCCGCCGGCCTCACCTCCTCGGCGGGCGAGATGGCCTCGGCGGGCGGGGTCGGGATCGACATCGACGTCGCCGCGGTGCCGCTGCGCGAGGCCGACATGGAGCCCTTCGAGATCATGGTCTCGGAGTCCCAGGAGAGGATGCTGGCGGTGGTCGAGCCGGGGCGCGTCGCCGAGGTGCGGGCGGTCTGCGAGAAATGGCAGACGGGGTCGGCCGAGATCGGCGTCGTCACCGACAGCGGGCGGATCCGCATCCTCAAGGGCGGCGAGGTCGTCGGCGACATGCCGGTCGAGGCGCTGGTCGACGGCTGCCCGCTGTACGACCTCGAGCCGGCAGCGCCGGAGGGCTGGATCTACGGCAACCGCGAGACGCTGTCGTCGGACGCCGGGTCCGAGGAGACGCTGCTGGCCCTGCTCGCGGCGCCGAGCATCGCCTCGAAGAAGTGGGTCTTCCAGCAGTACGACGCGGTCGTCGGCTCGCGCACGGTGCGCCGCCCGGAGTCCGCCGACGCCGCCGTCCTACAGCTACCCGAGTCCGGCAACGCGATCGCGGTCTCGATCGACGGCAACGGCCGGCGGGTCGCCTGCGAGCCCTACAACGGGACCGTCGAGGCGGTGCTCGAGTGCGCCCAGAACCTCGCCTGCGTCGGCGCCGAGCCACTCGGCCTGACCAACTGCCTGAACTTCGGCAACCCGGAGAAGCCGGTCACCGCCTGGCAGCTCGACCGCGCCGTAAGCGGCCTCGCCGCGATCTGCGAGGAGCTCGGCGTGCCGGTCGTCGGCGGCAACGTCTCCCTCTACAACGAGGGGCCCGACGGGCCGATCTACCCGACCCCGGTGGTGGCGATGGTCGGCGAGCTGCCCGACCCGGCGCGCACGGCGCCCTCCTCGTTCGCCCGGGAGGGCGACGCGATCGGTCTGCTCGGACCGTTCGCGCCGACCCTGCACGGCTCGGAGCTGGCGAAGCAGCGCGGCGAGCTCGAGGCCGGGCTGCCGGAGCCCGACGTCGCCGCGGTCGCGGCGACGTGCGCGACGGTCCGCGAGGCGGTCCGCGCCGGGCGCGTCGCCTCCGCCCACGACGTCTCCGACGGCGGCCTTGCCTGCGCGCTCGCCGAGTGCGCGATCGGCGCCGGCGTCGGCTGCCGTGCCGACCTCCAGGACCTGCGCGAGCGGGGTTGCTCACCGGAGGAGGCGCTCTTCGGCGAGGGGCCGGGCGGTTTCGTCCTCAGCGGTGGGCGGGCGGAGCTCGAGGCGCTCGGCGCGCTGGTGATCGGCGAGGTCGGCGGCACCACGATCGAGCTCGCCGCCGGCGACCGCAGCCTCATCGTCGGATTGACCGACGCGACCGAGGTCTGGCGCTCGCTGGACGCTCGGGCCGAAGCGGTGGCCTAGCAGCGTTCGGCCGACTACCGTGGGCGCATGAGGCGTCTCGCCCTCGTCTTTCTCGCAATCGCGCTGGTGGCACCCGCGAGCGCGAGCGCCGCCAGATCGCCCGCGCTGAAGATCTCCGCCGGTTCGGCGCACGTCGGCAGCCGGGTGACCGGCTGGTTCGTCGTCCGGAACACCGGAGCCCGGGACGTGGGGCGCAGGCAGGCGATGGTCATCATGTCGACCCACGGCCAGGCGATCCTGGTCCAGAAGTCGACGGTGCCCTCGCTTCGGCCCGGCGCCCGCAAGCGGGTGCCGATCTCCGCGGCGCTGCCCGGCCTCGCCACCGGGACCTGGTCGATTGAAGCCTGCCTGGTCGGTCGCTGTCGCGAACTCGGCCGGGTGGCGATCGGCGTCGAGGGGGGCCCGCCCGCTCCCGCCCAACCGTCGATCCCTGGATCATCCCCTCCTTCGCCGGTCCCGGAGGAACCGCTCACCTACACCCCCGGCGAACCCTTCCACCACACCGCCGGGTCGGTCGAATACTGGGGCTTCGTCCCCTACTCCTATGACCCGGCCACGCCGACGCCGCTGCTGATCTGGCTGCACGGCTGCGGCGGCGAAAGCTCGGGCGATATCTGGGTCGTCGACCCCGGGGAACTGGAAGGGGAACCGCAAGACTGGCTGACGCTGGCACTGGGCGGCCGCGAAGGAGGGTGCTGGGACCCGCCCGCGGACGAATCGAAAGTGCTGGAAGCGCTCGCCAACTTCGAGACCCACTTCAACGTGAACCCGAAAAGGGTGATCCTCGGCGGCTACTCCTCGGGCGGCGACCTCGCCTACCGCACCGGCTTCTTCCACTCCTCCACCTTCGCCGGCCTCCTGATCGTCAACAGCGCCCCCTTCCGCGATACCGGCGCGACCGAAGCGGAACTCCTGGGCGCGGCGACGACCAAGTTCCACATCCTGCACCTCGCCCACGAAGAGGACGAGACCTACGAACTGGCCGAAGTCCGGTCGGAGGTGGAAGCCGTCAAAGACGCCGGCTTCCCGATCGAACTGATCGAAGTCCCCGGCGAACATTGGAACGATCCCGGCGACATCGTCGAAGGCGCCCCGGTCCCCGGCACCGACGCCGACATCCTCACCTACCTACTTCCGCATATAGACGAAGGCTGGGAATCGCCGTAGGCTTCGTCCCTGACTTGCATTCAATTTGGGGAGAGAGATGAAGAAACGACTGTGTCTGATCCTGGCGATCGTGGCCGCATTCACGGCCTTCGTCGGTGTCTCGTCCGCGTCGGCCGCAACCGAATTCGGCAGCGGCTGCGCAGCTGAAGAAGGCGAAGAATTCCTCGATCTGATCTCGACGGGGCACGGTCCCGGAAGCCCGCTCCCGGTCACCGCCCCCATCTCGGGCGTGGTCACCGAATGGCGTCTGAACTTGGGCTTGAGCACCGGACCGGTCCCGCCGGAACTCGAAGAATTCATCGGGGCCTTGTACGGACAGAAACTGCAGATCTTCAGCGACGCCGGGGGCGGCAACTACACGCTGACCGCGGAAAGTGCGCCGACGAGCCGGCTCAATCTCAGCGGCACGACCACCAGTACCACCCGTCTCCCGATCAAGGCCGGCCAATATCTTGGCCTCAGGGGAAATTTCTTCACCTTCTACTGCGAAACCTCCAGCGCGGCCGACAAGCTCGGCTACATCGAAGGTCCGCCCTTCCCGTCGGTCGGCTCGACCGCGCACTTCGAAACCACGGAAGGGTTCCAGGTCCCGGTGGTGGCGAGGATCGAGCCCGATGTCGACGGCGACGGCTACGGGGACGAAACGCAGGACCAATGTCCCCAGAGCGCCGCGTATCAGACGCCCTGCCCGGTGGTGACGATCAGCTCGCTGCCGACGGTGGCCAAGAACGCGGTGACGCTCTATGTCTCGACCAGCCTCTCGGCGCCGGTCGGGGTGACGGCGAGCGTCAAGCTCCCGAAGGGGAAGCCGGTGACGCTCACGGCCGCCGCGCAGACGGTGGCACCCGGATCGCTGACGCCGTTCAAGATCACCCTGAACAGCAAGGTGAAGAAGGCGCTGAAGGAACTGCCGAAGAGCAAGTCCCTGAAGATGTCGATCACCGCCAGCGCGACCAACGTCACCGGGGCGCCGAGCACCTCGGTGAAGACGGTCAAGCTGAAGGGTCAGGCGAAGCCGAAGAAAAAGTAGCCCGCTGGACGGGTGTCTCGGCGCGACTGCGTCGGGGCACCCGTCCGGGCACGGCCACCCCCGCTGCTACCCTCCGCGGGTAGGCGCTCCGCCTGCGCGTCCCGTCGTCCCGACCTTGCGAGGAAAACGCGCTCCTTGACCACGTTCGAGCGGTTCCCGACCGACCGCGACGGCCCCCGCGACGAATGCGGGGTGTTCGGCGTATACGCACCCGGCCACGACGTCTCCCGGCTCGCCTACTTCGCGCTCTACGCGCTGCAGCACCGCGGCCAGGAGTCGGCCGGGATCGCCACCTGCGAGGGCGGCCACATCACGACGCTGCGCGACGCGGGGCTCGTGTCCCAGGTCTTCGACGAGGAGAAGCTGCGGGCGCTGGAGGGCGACATGGCGATCGGCCACGTGCGCTACTCGACCACCGGCGGCGGCTCGTGGGAGAACGCGCAGCCGGTGTGGCGCGACGACGGCCGCGAGGTGGCGCTCGCCCACAACGGCAACCTGACCAACGCGGTCGAGCTGTGGGGTGAGCTGAAGGGGCGCGGGATCGACTTCCGCGGCACCTCCGACTCGGAGGTGATCGCCGCCCTCCTCTCCTCGCATGGGGGCAAGCTGATCGAGGACGCGGTCGCCGACGTGATGCCACGGCTGGAGGGCGCCTACTCGACCGTGGTGATGACCAAGCACGCGATCGTCGCCTTCCGCGATCCGCACGGCATCCGGCCACTCAGCCTCGGCCGACTGGGCGACCGCTTCGTCGTCGCCTCCGAGAGCTGCGCCTTCGACATCATCGGCGCCGAGCTGATGCGCGAGGTCCACCCCGGCGAGCTGGTCAGCCTGACCGAGCGGGGGTTGGAGACGCGGCAGGTGGTGAAGGGCGTGAGGCGCTCGACCTGCGTCTTCGAGCACATCTACTTCTCCCGCCCCGACAGCCGGCTGGAGGGCAACGTCCTGCAGCAGGTGCGCGGCAGGATGGGCGAGATCCTCTGGCGCGAGGCGCCGGTCGAGGCCGACCTGGTGATCTCGGTGCCGGACTCGGGGAACCCGGCGGCGGCGGGCTTCGCGCGCGCCTCGGGACTGCCCCGCGACGACGGCCTGATCAAGAACCGCTACGTCGCCCGCACCTTCATCCAGCCCGGACAGGAGCTCCGCAAGCACGGACTGCGCCTCAAGTTCAACCCGCTGCCGGAGATCGTCGCCGGCCAACGGATCGTCGTCGTCGACGACTCGATCGTGCGCGGCAACACCACCCGGCAGATCGTCGGGATGCTGCACGGGGCGGGCGCCCGCGAGGTGCACATGCGGATCTCGGCGCCGCCGATCCGCAACCCCTGCCACTACGGGGTCGACATGTCGACCCGCGAGGAGATGATCGCCCACGGCCGCACGGTCGGGGAGATCGCCGACGAACTCGATGCCGACAGCCTCGCCTACCTCTCGCTGGAGGGTGTCTACGAGGCGATCGAAGGCAGCCCCGAAGACCACTGCGACGCCTGCTTCAGCGGCCACTACCCGCTCGGCGACCCCGAGGACGCGAACGGCAAGTTCGCCCTGGAGGACATCGCCGTCCTCCCTGCAACGCCATGAGTGCGTTCGCAGTTGGTTCCGGATAGCGGAACGAAGTGCGAACTCAAACCGAGTTCCGGCTGGTGGTGCTGGCTTCGGGGAACGGCACCAACCTGCAGGCGATCCTCGATCGGCTGCACGGGCGCGACGGCTTCGCGGTGGTCGGTGTCGGGTCGGACAAGCGCGAGGCGCGGGCGCTGGGGCGGGCGCGCGAGGCGGCGGTCGAGACCGCCGTCTTCCCGCGCGAGGAGTTCGCCGACCGGGCGGCGCGCGACCTCGCGATGGGCGACTGGATCGCGGGGCTGGCGCCCGACCTCGTCGTCCTCGCCGGCTACATGCAGCTGCTGAGCCCCGGCTTCGTCGGCCGTTTCCGGGATCGCATCGTCAACATCCACCCCGCCCTGCTGCCCGCCTTCCCGGGGCTCGACGCGGTCGGCCAGGCGCTGGCGGCGGGGGTCGACGTCACCGGCGTCACCGTCCACTTCGTCGACGAGGGGGTCGACACGGGGGCGCCGATCCTCGCCCGCGAGGTGGCGGTGCCGGCGAGCCGCGACCGCGAGGAGCTCGAAAACGCGCTCCATGCGGTCGAGCACGAGCTCTACCCGGAGGCGATACGCATGTTGGCGCGGGGCGAAGCTAGGATCGCCGCTCGATGAGCGAGACCGCCGCGGACACCGGCAGGGAGGCAGGCGACGCCGAGAGCGGCGACGCGATCCGCGTCCGCCGCGCGCTCGTCTCCGTCTCCGACAAGACCGGGGTCGTCGACCTCGGCCAGGCGCTGGCGGCGCTCGGGGTCGAGATCCTCTCCACCGGCGGCACCGCGACGGCGCTGCGCGAGGCGGGGATCGAGGTCACCGATGTCTCCGAGTTCACCGGCCAGCGGGAGATCCTCGACGGCCGCGTGAAGACGCTCCACCCGCGCCTCCACGCGGCGCTCCTGGCGCGGCGCGACGACCCGGCGCACATGGACGTGCTCGCCGCCGAGGGGATCGAGCCGATCGACCTCGTCGTCGTCAACCTCTACCCCTTCGAGCAGACGATCGCCGCCGAGGGCGTCGACGAGCGGACCGCGATCGAGAACATCGACATCGGCGGGCCGACGATGATCCGCGCCGCGGCGAAGAACCACGAAGGCGTCGCCGTCGTGGTCAAGCCGGAGGCCTACGACGCGGTCTGCGCCGAGCTCGAGGAGTCGGGCGGGGAGATCTCCGGCTCGACCCGCCACTGGCTCGCCAACGAGGCCTTCGCCCAGACCGCCCGCTACGACGCCGCGATCAGCCGCTGGTTCTCGATCTCCTACGAGCACGAGGACTTTCCGGAACACCTCGCGGTCGCCTACGAGAAGGTGCTCGACCTCTCCTACGGCGAGAACCCGCACCAGCGGGCGGCGCTCTACTCGGAGGCGGGGGCACGCAGCCACATCCTCTCGCGGGTGCAGAAGCTGCACGGCAAGCCACTCTCCTTCAACAACGTGCTCGACCTCGACGCGGCACGCTCGCTCTGCGCCGACTTCGAGCCGCCCGCCTGCGTGATCGTCAAGCACAACAACCCGTGCGGAGTGGCGATCGGCGGCGACCTCGGCGAGGCCCACCGCAAGGCGCGCGCCTGCGACCCGATGTCGGCGTACGGCGGCGTGCTCGCCTTCAATCGGCCGATCGGCAAGGAGGTCGCCGCGGAACTGAACGCGACCTTCGTCGAGGTCGTGATCGCGCCCGGCTACGACGAAGAGGCGCTGCTGATCCTGCAGCAGAAGGAGCCGATCCGCATCCTCTCCGAAGAGGAGCCGCGGCGCGTCGACCCGGCCGAACGCGATTACAAGAAGGTGCTCGGCGGGGTGCTGATCCAGGAGCTGGACGACACGCCCGACGCCCGCGAGGCGATGGAGGCGGTGACCCAGACCAAGCCGACCGAGGCGCAGTGGGACGACATGCTCTTCGCCTGGACCGTCTGCCGGCGGGTGCGCTCGAACGCGATCGTGATCGCCAAGGACGGCGCGACGCTGGGGATCGGCGCCGGACAGATGAGCCGCGTCGACTCGGTGCGCCTGGCGGTCGAGAAGTGCCGCGAGGCGCGCGGCGAGGAGGCCGCGGCGCTGCTCGCCGAGTCGGCGCTCGCCTCCGATGCCTACTTCCCCTTCGCCGACGGCCCCGAGCTGGGGATACAGGCCGGCGTCACCGCGGTGATCCAGCCCGGTGGCTCGATCCGCGACGACGAGGTCGTCGCCGCCTGCGATGCCCTCGGCGTGGCGATGGTCTTCACGCGGCACCGACATTTCCGCCACTAGCTGTTCCTTATGGTCTCCAGAGGACCATAAGGAACAGCTGCATCGCACCCGCGCTAGGCGCCCTCGACCCGCGGCACCACCTCGACCCCGAGCTCGGCGAGCTTGCGGTCGAACTCGATCACGCGCGTCGTGTCGACGTAGTAGTCGTGCTGCTCGACGACCTTGCCCCAGCGGGTGCGGAGGATGAGGACGGTGCTGTTCTCGTAGATGCGGGTGCCATCGGGGGCGTCGGCGTGGTCGTCGAAGCGGACCCACATGGTCAACGCCCAGAGCGGTCCGCTGGTCGTGATCTGGCGGAGCTCGCCCTGGATGCCGGCCGCGGTGAAGTTCTGCAGGAAGCGGTCCATGCCCGCCCGGCCGACCCAGTCACCGGACCAACGGTGCGGTCCCTCGTTGAAGTGGAGGACGAAATCGTCGGCGTAGGCGTCGAGCAGGGCGGTGTGGTCGCCTGCGTTCAGCTTGGCGACGTCGCGGGAGAAGCGGAGGAGCAGAAGGCGCGGGAGAAGGGCGCGGGCACCGAGGGCGAGGGCTGCGCCGGCGAGTGCGGAGCGCAGTCTCATCCCCGGCTCAGCCTTGTTCCGGTTCCAGGTTGACGCCGTTCTTCAGGTGCGGGTCGAGGACCTGTTCGGCGCTCGTCCTCAGCAGGTTCCATTCCGCCGGGCAGCTGACCGCGCGTTCTTCCGGCAGGACTTCGTTTTCGACGAACGCCTGCAGGATCGCTTCGTTGGAGCCGCCGATCCAGCAGAGGATGTTGTCGGCGCGTTGGCGGTCGAAGGAGTGGTTGTCGGCGTATTCGGCCAGTTTCGGCGGGTTCTGGCGGCCGGAGAAGTTGAGCCAGAATTCGGCCGCCTCGGCGGCGTAGCTCGCGCCTTCTTCGGCGAGCAGCAGCACCACGGTGGCGAGCCCGTCGGCGGCGTCCTCTTCGCGGCCCAGCACCGGCAGTTCGAAGTTGTGGATCAGGGCGTGCCCGAACTCGTGGGCGAAGATGAAGCTGTTGACGGCCCCCACCGCTTCGCCGAGTTCTTCCTGGCTCTGTTCCGGGTTCGCCTGGGCGATCACCCCGAGCACCACGGTCGCGAATTCGTAGGGCAGCGTGATCGAGTTGTCTTCCGGGTTGAAGAAGGGGCCGCCACCGAAGCCATTGACCCCCTTCACCGTCAGCGTGTTCGGCAGTTCGAAGGCCGAGGCCAGGGACTTGGCGAGGTACTCGGTTTCGCTCGCTTTCAGCATTTCGTAGCCGACCTGGTTGGCTTCGCCGCGCGGCTTCTGCCATTTGACGACGACCTCGCCGGTGTTCGGAGACGTCGTCGCTTCTTCTTCTTCGGCGTTCGCGGTCGTGGAGGTGCCTTCTTCTTCGGAGCCGGCGCTGCTCGCCGCGGCGGTCGTGCCGGAGTCGGTGCTGCCGCCGCTCGACGATCCGCCACCGCCGCAGCCGGCGGCGATCAGCAGGAGCGCGGCAAGGGCCGCCCCGGCGAGGAGCAGACGTCGCAGCAGACCCTGACGATCGTGACGGGACACGGCCGAGAGTCTATGTCGGAGCAGGCGATCGGTGTGTGAACCTCGGGGGAGGACCCGGGCGCTCGAACTCCTATCCCGCCCCCATCGCGGCCTGTGCCTCGACAAGTTTGGCGCGCACGGTGTCGGTGCCCTCGCGGAAGGCGAGCAGTGGTCTGATGTCCCAGACCACCATCCCGTAGAGCGGGTATTCGACCATCATCTCCAGCAGGGCGGTGTGGGAGTCGGCGTTGACGACGCTGGTGCCGCCACCTTCGAGGAACCCGTAGAGGCAATCGAAGGTGCCGTCGGCCTGCTTGGCATCGAGCCACTCGAGGGCGGCGTCGAACTGCTCGGGACCGGGCGGAAGCGGACCGGGCGTCGCGGTGACGAGGTATTTCATCTCTCCTCCTTCGGTCGGGAGTCGAGCGTCTCACCGTCCGGGCGGCTACCGACAGAGAACCCGGCGAAATTCCACCTCCCGGGAAGGAGCGCTCCAGATGCCCCCGGCGGGACTCGAACCCGCGCCGCGCGGCTTAAAAGGCCGCCGCTCTAACCAACTGAGCTACAGGGGCGAGCGCCCATCGTAGACGGCGGCGGGCGGGGCGGTCAGTAGGGCTCGAGGCCCCGGTCGCCACGGCGCGGCCTAGGATCCGAGGTCTCCAGGGAAACCCCGCGGACCCCTGGGCCCGCGATGACCTGTGCGGCCGCGCGGTCCGCGTCGACCACGAGGTCCTCCGTGGCCTCGGAGACCTCGTTCGCCCTGCTTCCCTCGCCCGCCCTTCGCTCCACGGGGCCCTTCCTGTCCTTCTTCGCCCATCTTGCCGGTACTCCCGGTGGTCCCCTTTGGGCCAGGCGGGCCGACGGACGCCTTCAAGGCAAGGGTGGTCGTAACCCCGATCGACAAGGACACGACCACGGCGGCAGACGTGATCAGCACTCGTGCCGTCGGCAAAGAAGAGAGGCGCTGGGCGAGCGTGCCGGCACCGAGGATGAAGCAGACCGAGGCGGCCGCAAACAAAAGGGAGGCGGCCACGTCGCGGAAGCTGTCGGCGGCCAGGGCAACGACCAGAAGGCCGAGGATCGCGAAGGCCCCTGCCAAGGGGATCGCCAATGCGTCGAGGTGTCGGCCGAGGCCACGAAGACGATCCCAGGCTGGCCCGGGATGGCTCCCTTCGGCATGCTCGGCCATCAGGCATTGCCACTCACTCAGGATATTTTCAGCCTTTCCTTTGTCTCCATACCTGTTCAGGGAGTTCTCTCGTTCGTAGGCGATAAACCAGTTGGACTGCTTCCAGACCTCGACGGCGATGGGCAGGATCATCTCGTCTGCGACCCCGCGATCGAGCAGTCCTTTGCGATAAGAGCCGCTGAACTCCTCGTAGAAATTCAGCACGAGGGTGACCTTGTTCCGATAGCGGAGCTCCAGCGCCTCGAAGGCGGCTCTCTTCCCATTGTCATCAGCGGGCAACTTGGCCGACAGCGTGAAGGCAGGCCAGAAGACCTTCTTGTCGCCTGTCTGCAGGAACAACAGGACCCGGGTGTTCAATTCGGCGAACTCAAGGTCGTAAAGACGCTTGAGATATTCGAAAGTCCGCTCCCGCTTTGCATCGCGGCGCTGGAAGATGAGGGTGCCGGCCACCGTCGGCAGAGAGAAGAGCCCCACCACCGCGAGGACCAAGGCGGACCAGCCTTCGAAGACAGCGAGGAGATTGGCTGAAGGAATTTCGACCATTATGGATTGAGTCTATTAAGTAATCCGGCTGGTTGATAAGATCTGCCGACCATGGATATGGGACCGCTCTTCCCACAACCTCTGACCCTCGAGATCGTCTAGCCGGCCGTCACGTTGGCCTCTCGGTGCGACGCGCCGGAGGGATCGGCGGGCTCAGGAGAGGTCGGGGATGCCCTCGTAGGCGGTGGAGGGCTCGGCGTAGGTGCGCTGGGGGATGCGGCCGGCGGTGCGGGCGAGATGGCCGGCGTCGACGGCGGCGCGGAGGGCGCGGGCCATCGCGGTCGGCTCGGCGGCGCCGAAGATGGCGCTGGCGGCGAGGACGGCGGAGCAGCCGAGCTCCATCGCCAGGGCGGCGTCGGAGGCGGTGCCGATGCCGGCGTCGAGGATCACCGGCACCGCGGCGCGCTCGGTGATGATCGCGATGTTGTAGGGGTTGCGGATGCCGGCGCCGGAGCCGATCGGCGAGCCGAGCGGCATCACCGCGGCGCAGCCGACGCCCTCGAGGCGATGGGCGAGGATCGGGTCGTCGTTGGTGTAGGGGAGGACGGTGAAGCCGTCGGCGACCAGCTGCTCGGCGGCGTCGACCAGCTCGACCGCGTCGGGGAAGAGGGTACGGTCGTCGCCGATCACCTCGAGCTTGATCCAGTCGGTGTCGAAGGCCTCGCGGGCGAGCTTCGCGGTGCGCACCGCGTCGCGGGCGGTGTAGCAGCCTGCCGTGTTGGGGAGGACGAAGAGGCCGAGGCGGTCGATCACGTCGAGCACCGAGCCCTCGGCGGCGGGGTCGATGCGGCGCAGGGCGACGGTGACGATCTCGGTCCCGGCGGCGGCGAGCGCCGACTCCATCTGCTCGAGCGAGCGGAAGCCGCCGGTGCCGGCGATCAGCCGCGAGGACCACTCGCGGTCGCCCAGCGTCCAGGTCTCCGCGCCGCCCTGGATCGCGGCGAGCACCTCGACCGCGGCGCCGTCGGCGAGCGGCGTCGAGTCCCACTCGGAGCGGGGCACGACCTCGCCGTCGAGCGCAACCGCGATTCCCCGGCCCGACTCCGGTGCGCCGGCGGCGCGCGCCGCCGCGGCGATCGTCGCGCCCGCCGCGAGCTCCACCATCTCGCCGTTCAGCTCGATCTTCACCGCGCAACCTCCAGGGGGTGGCTGTCCTTCGTAACCCTGTGGGATACAAAGGACACGGACCCCTTGGCGGAGAGGGTCGTGGCGACGGTCTCGGCGGCCAGCGGGGCGAGCAGGATGCCGTTGCGGAAGTGGCCGGTGGCGAGGACGAGGCCGTCGACGACCTCGCTGCGGCCGACGATCGGCAAGTTGTCGGGGGTCCCCGGCCGCAACCCGGCGATCGCGCTCACGAACTCCATCTCGGCGACGTCGGGAAGCACGCGGTAGGCCTCGCGGAGCAGCTCGTGGACCCCGCCCGCGGTGACCACGGTGTCGAAGCCGCGCTCCTCCTGGGTCGCGCCGACGATCAGCCGCCCGTCGGGCCGCGGCACCAGGTAGACGCGCTCGGTGGCCACGATCCGTGAGAGCGCCGGTGGCTCCCCCTCGCGCGGCCGCAGCTCGACCACCTCCCCCTTCACCGGCCGCACCGGCGGCCGCGCCGCTGACGGGAGCCAAGGAGTCTGCCCCGACCACGCCCCGCTGCAGAGGACCACGTTCGCGGCCCGCAGCTCATCGCCGGCGGTGCGGACGCCGGCCAGCCGCTCGCCGTCCCAGATGGCGTCGACGACCTCGGTGCCGGTGCGGAGCTCACCGCCCGCCGCGCGCAGCGCGGCGGCGAGGGCGCGGGCCAGGCGGCGAGGATCGACGCAGCCGTCGCCGCTCGCCAGCACACCGCCGGCGAAGGCCGGGACGAGGCCGGGCTCGAGCTCGCGGCATCGCCGCGGGGTGAGCCACTCGGCGGCGAGACCGAGCTCCCGCTGCAGGTCGTGGCGGCGGCGCAGCTCCCCCGCCTCGTCGCGATCGAGAGCTATATGAAGGGCGCCGCGCCGCTCGTAGCCGGTCCCCACTCCCCCGGCGGCCTCGACCGCAGCGGCAAAATCGTCCCAGAGCCGATCCGAGGCGAGCATCAGCTCCAGCAGCGCGGGCTCGCCGAAGGAGAGCTCGCCGACCGGTGCCAGCATCCCGGCGGCGACGTCGGTCGCGCCCGCGGGTGGCTCGGAACGCTCCAGCACCACCACCCGCGCCCCGGCCTCCGCCGCGCGCCAGGCGCAGGCCAGGCCGATCACGCCGCCGCCGACGAACACGGCGTCGAAAGCCTCGGAACCAGGGGAACTGCCCTTCTCGCTCAACATTGCCTCCGCCGGCATTACCCGGATCAGGTCAGACGGTCGGTGGCCTCGATGCCACCCTCTCAGCCCGGTTCTGTGGGGCTCCCGTTCGCCTTCGATGCTACTCGTTCGCGGGACGCAGGCCATAATCGGGGGGTGAGCTTCTCCCCGCCCGAGAGCCTTGGACCGCTGCGCCGCGAGCGACTCCGCACCGCCCGTCTCTACTTCGTCTGCGACGCGCGGCCTGGCGGCGCCGATCCCGAACCGCTGCTGCGCGCCGCGCTCGGCGGCGGCGTCGACATCGTCCAGCTGCGCGAGAAGCAGCTCGGGCGCGCCGAGATCGAACGCGCCGCCGACACCTTCCGCCGCATCGCCGACACCTACTCGGCGCTCTTCATCGTCAACGACGATCCCGACCTGGCGCGCGCCTGCCGCGCCGACGGCGTCCACGTCGGCCACGACGATGTCTCGGTCGACGAAGCGCGGGCGATCCTCGGCGGCGATGCGATCGTCGGCCAGTCGACCCACTCCGAGGAGCAGATCGCGGCCGCCGAGGAGCGCGACATCGACTACTTCGCGGTCGGCCCGGTCTGGGAGACGCCGACCAAACCGGGGCGGCCGGCGGTCGGGCTGGAGCTCGTCACCCACGCGGCGGAGCGCGCCGCGAAGCCGTTCTTCGCGATCGGCGGGATCGGCCCGCTGAACGCCGGTGAGGTGGTCGCCGCGGGCGCGCGGCGACTTTGCGTGGTGCGGGCGATCCGCGACGCTCCCAATCCCGAAGTCGCCGCCGAAGCCCTGCGGCATGCCTTCGACCACGAAGGCTCGCGGAGGGGTGTGGCGCCTGGTGGCTGAACCGCCGCGCAAGCGCAAGCAGCGCGCGGCACCCCGTCCCACCCCGCGCGAGCGGATGGAAGCGGGCTACGCCAAGGCCGAGGTCCGTAACCAGGCCGCGCGCGAGGCGCTGGTGCCGCTCGCCGAAGGGGAGCGCCCGGCAGTGGTGACGGTCGGCGCGGTGCTCGCCGCCCTGGTCGCGCTCTCGATCGTCCTCGCCTACGCCGCCGGGCTGAAGGTGAACGACTCGACCCCCGCCTTCACCACCGCGGCGGCCCCGGCCCTGATCATGGGCGTCCTCTCCTGGGGGATGTGGCGGGCGCGCTACTGGGCGGTCGTCTGCTTCCAGGCGGTGCTCGTCTTCCTCATCTTCGCCGCGGTATACGGGCTGTTGGTCGAGGCGACCACGGTCGGTGAGTTCGCGGCGACGATCGGCCTGCTCGCCGTCTCCGGCACGCTCTTCTGGCTGATGGTGAAGGCGATGGCCCGCATCCAGATGCCGGAGCGACTGCCGCCGAGCTAACGCCGCGATCGCGGGCCGTCCCCGATCGGGGGGTGGCGCACCGACCGCACCGGACCGGCGCAGGCGGTTCTATAGGCTGGCGTGCCGATGCCTGAGAGCTTCGACACGATCGTGATCGGCGGTGGCCCGGGCGGCTACGTCGCCGCGATCCGCGCCTCCCAGCTGGGCCAGAAGACCGCCGTCGTCGAGCGCGACAAGGCCGGTGGTCGCTGCCTCAACTATGCCTGCATCCCGGCGAAGACGATCCTCCGCTCGGCGGAGCTCTTCGACGAGGCGCGGGGCGGTGCCGAGCTCGGGATCGTGGGCGACGTCGCGATCGACTGGCCCGCGCTGCAGGCACGCCGCGCGAAAGTCTCCGAATCCCTCTCCAAAGGGGTCGAGTTCCTCTGGGACAAGGACAAGGTGACGAAGATCGAGGGCGAGGGCTCGCTCACCGCGGACGGCAACGTGTCGGTGAACGGCGAGGTCTACGAGGCGAAGGCGGTGATCCTCGCGACCGGCTCGGTGGCGCTGCCGATCCCGGGCGTCGAGTTCGGCGGCCGCGTCGTCGACACCTGGGGAGCCTGGTCGCTCGCCGAGCAGCCGCGCAAGATCGCGGTGGTCGGCGCGGGCGCCTCCGGCTCGGAGATCGCCTCCGCCTACGCGCGCCTCGGCACCGAGGTGATCCTGATCGAGATGCTCGACCAGATCCTCCCGGCCGAGGACAAGGACACGGCGAAAATCGTCGAACGGGTCTTCAAGAAACAGGGGATCGAGATCTCGACCGGAGCGCCGGTCGAGAACGTCGAGGTCGGCAAGGGGTCGGTCAAGTTCACCTATGGCGACAAGAGCGCCGAGGTCGACTACCTCTGCGTGGCCGGTGGCCGTGGTCCCGACACCGAGGCGCTGAACCTCAAGGCCGCCGGGGTGAAGCTCGGCGAGCGGGGCAAGATCGAGGTCGATCCCTACGGCCAGACGAGCAACCCGAAGGTCTTCGCGATCGGCGACCTGGTCAATAAAAAGGCCCTCGCCCACAAGGCCGAGGAGGAGGGCGTCGTCGCGGTCGAGCGCGCCGGGGGCGTCGAGACCCACCCGGTCGACCAGGAGCTGCTGGTCGGCGCCACCTTCACCCACCCGCAGGTGGCGAGCGTCGGCCTCACCGAGGCGGCCGCCAAGGAGGCAGGCCACGAGGTGAAGATCGGCAAACAGAAAATCTCCGGTGAGGGCGCCGGCACCGTCTACGACGACAAAGACGGGATCGTGAAGCTCGTCGTCGATGCCAAGTACGGCGAGATCCTCGGCGCCCACATCGTCGGCAACCGGGCCTGCGACATGATCGCCGAGCTGGTCGCCGTGATGGCGCTCGAGGGCGGCGCCCAGGAGCTGGCCCGGATCGTGCATCCGCACCCGACGGTCAGCGAGGCCGTCCTGGATGCAGCAAGAGCGGTCGACGGCTGGGCCATCCACGCCTAGCTGTTCCTTATGCGCCTCATAGGCGCATAAGGAACAGCTGAACGAGGGGCAGCTGCGGCGGGGGCACGATAATCGCGGCATGGCTGAGCGCGCCACCTTCTATTACGACCTCGGCTCGCCCTATGCCTACCTGTCGGCGGAGCGGATCTCGGGACTCTTCAGCGAGGCGGGGCTGGAGCAGCCGGAGTGGCAGCCGATCCTGCTCGGCGCGCTGTTCGCGCGCTTCGACCGCGGCTCCTGGTCGCTGACCGAGGCGCGCGCCGAAGGCGAGGCCGAGGTGGAGCGGCGCGCCGTCGCCTACGGCCTGCCGCCGATCGTCTGGCCCGATCCCTGGCCCGCCAACTCGCTCTACGCGATGCGGGTCGCCACCTTCGCCAAGCAGACCGGGCGGGCGGTCTCCTTCAGCCTCGCCGCCTTCCGCCAGGCCTTCGCCGCGGGCAAAGACCTGACCGAGCCCGACAACGTGATGATCGCCGCCGCGGCCTGCGAGCTCCACCCCCGCGCGCTGGAGAGCGCCGTCCGCACCCAGATCGTCAAGGACGCGCTGCGCAAGGCGACCGACGCGGCCGGCGACGCGGGGGTCTTCGGCGTCCCCAGCGTGCGGGTCGGCGAGCAGGTCTTCTGGGGGGACGATCGCCTCGAGGAGGCGGTCGCGGCGGCGGCCTCCGCCTGAGGCGCGCCCGTCCAGAGCCTCTCAGCAGGTCTTCTTCGCCCCGGTCATCGCGTTCCAGGCGCCGCCGAAGGAGAAGTCGGCGTCGACGCGGAAGATCCCCGGGCGGGTCGGGCGGGCGATCGTCCAGTCGCCGCGGCGGAGCAGGCAGCCGGTGCCGCGGCCGATCGACCAGTAAGGGGTGAAGCTGACCCGGACGAGGAATTCACCGGGGGTCGTCACGTCGAGCGAGAAGCCCTGGTGACCGACGCGGACCGCCGAGGCGCGACCGTCGCCGAGCGGTTCGACCAGCGGCCGCGGGTCGAGGACTTCGAAGATCCGCCAGTGGCCGGCGTGGAAGCGTTCCCGCAGGTAGGGCGGTTCGGAGCGGATCAGCCTCGCCTCCTGCTTCGAGGAGTAGTCGAGCGGCGCGTCCGGGAGGGCGACGTAGGAGATCGCGTTGTTGCGCAGCCAGCGTTCGTAGCTGCGTTCGGTGAGCGCGCCTTCCTTGTAGAAGACGTCGTCGCGGGCGGTGTCGAGCTGGCGCAGCCAGCCGCGGGCGAGCTCGAACTTGGGCGCCAGGTAGGCCGACTCCCAGTGGTTGGCGGTCGGCGGCACCTCGATCCGCACGCTGCGCCCGCCGTGCGCGGTCAACCAGCGCGCCGCGGGCTGGAAGAAGGAGGCTTCGGTCGAGGGGTCGCCGACCGAGCGGGCGATCTGGGTGACGCTGGCGGTGAACTGCCAGTAGAGGCTGCCGGTGAGGGTGACGACGAGGACCGCGGTGAAGAACCAGGCCGGGACGAGGCGGTGCGGGCGCGGCAACGGCCGGTGGGCGAGCAACGCCGCCGCCAGCAGCGGGCCGCCGAACAGCGCGCCGAGCCGCACCGCGTTGCCGCCGAGCGCGTTCGGGGTGAGGAAGATCGCGGTCGCGGCGATGGCATAGCCGAGGATCACCCGCCGCACCCGTCCCTCGCCCTCGTCCCGCCAGGTGAGGAAGAGGGCGCCCGCGCACCAGATCGGGATCGCGATGTAGGAGGAGGGCGCGAACGGGAAGCGGCCCGGTTCAGGGAAGGCGAGGTTGGGGATGACGGTGAGCGCCAGCGCCGCCAGCGCGGCCGCGAGCGCCCAGCGGTTGATCCGTTCGCCGCGTTCCCAGAGGCCAGCGAGGATCACCCCCGCGAGGAACGCGCCGGCGACCGGGCTCGCCAGCGGACACGCGGCGGCGGCGAGGACGGCGAGCCCGCCCCGCCCCATCTGCAGCGAGCGCAGCGTCGCCAGCCCGAAGGCGACGCCGAGCGCGAAGGTGAGCTGGCCGTCGGCGAGCAGGGTGACGACGCCGGCCGCGAACCAGAGCGTCGCCCAGCGCGCCTCCGCCCCCCAGCGGTCGCGGACGAGGCGGTCGAAGAGATAGGAGGAGGCGACCACGGCCAGCATCCCGACCACCTGCGGCCCGACCAGGGCCGCGGCCGGCGGGAAGAGCAGGCTGTAGTTGAGCGTGTAGTGGCCGCCGTACCAGCTGCCGTTCCAGATCGCCAGGCCGGCGTGCTCGAAGAGCTCGGTGTGGAAGACCTGGGCGGCGAGATCGCCGACCCGTGGGTCCCAGATCAGCATCAGGGCCGCCAGCGCCGCGCTGAGCGCGACCGCCGGCAGCCATTCGGGGCGGTGCGCCTTCGACTGGATCATGCGGGGACCCAAAGCATATGGGCGCGGCCTGAGACAATCCTCATGTGAGCGCCGAACTGCTCCTGCTGCGTTGCGGGACCGTCCCCTACCGGGAGGCCTGGGACATGCAGCTGCGGCTCGCCGAGCGGCGCGGCGCGGGCGAGATCCCGGACGTCTTGATGCTGCTCGAACACCCGCCGGTCTACTCGCGTGGGCGGCGCACCCGCCCCGAGGAGTTGCCGATGGGGGACGCCTGGTACGAAGCGCAGGGGATCGAGGTGCTCGACACCGACCGCGGCGGGCTCGTCACCTACCACGGGCCCAGGCAGCTGGTCGCCTACCCGATCATCGACCTGGCGCCGCTCGGCGGCGACGTGCACGCCTACGTGCGGGGGCTGGAGCGGGTGATGATCGGCTCGCTCGCGGAGCACGGGGTCGGCGCGCAGACGATCGCGGGGCTGACCGGGGTGTGGACCGACGGGCCGGCGCCGGTGCCCGGCCTGGCGGGCGCGGCGCGGAAGATCGGCTCGATCGGCGTCCACGTCAGCCGCGGCATCACCACCCACGGGCTGGCGGTGAACGTCGACAACGACCTGCAGCCGTTCGAGTGGGTGGTGCCGTGCGGGATCGAGGGCGTGGCGATGACCTCGATCGCCCGCGAGGGCGGCCGCGAGCCGAGCGTCGAGGCCTACGGGACGACGGTGGCGCGCCACTTCGCCGAGGTCTTCGACCGGGCGGCGCGCGCTGCCGACATCGGGGAGCTCGGCTTGGAGACGGCACCGGCTACGCTCGGTGGAGAGCGATGAGCGACACCATCCCCAGCCAGGGCGAGGCGCCGGCGGAGCGCGTGCACGTCACCCGCTCGCGGGCGAAGCCGGGCGGCACCGCGCAGGCCGACGGCGCGATCCCCTTCAAGCGCGCCCGCAAGCCGCCGTGGCTGAAAGTGCCGGCGCCGGGCGGGCCCAACTACCGGCGGCTGAAGGAGAAGATCGGCTCCGACAACCTCCACACCGTCTGCGAGGAGGCCAACTGCCCGAACGTCGGCGAGTGCTGGGAGCGCGGCACCGCGACCTTCATGATCCTCGGCGACGTCTGCACCCGCCGCTGCGGCTTCTGCAACGTGCAGACCGGCAAGCCGACCTGGAACGACCCGCTGGAGCCGCTGCGCGTCGCCAACCAGGTGAAGGCGATGGGGCTGCGGCACGCGGTCGTCACCTCGGTCGACCGCGACGACCTCCCCGACTACGGCGCGAGCGCCTTCGTCGGCGTCGTCCGCTCGATCCGGATGATGGCGCCCGACTGCAAGGTGGAGATCCTCACCCCGGACTTCCGCGGCCAGGAGATGCCGCTCGCCAAGGTGATCCACGAGAAGCCCGACGTCTTCAACCACAACGTCGAGACGGTGCCGCGCCTCTACCCGATCGCCCGCCGCGGCTCCCAGTTCGCCCGCTCGGCGCGGGTGCTGCGGATGGCGAAGGAGATGGGCGGCGACGATGTGGTCACCAAGTCGGGGCTGATGGTCGGCCTCGGCGAGTCCTTCGAGGAGATGGTCGAGACCTTCGGCCTCCTCCGCGAGCACCGTGTCCAGGTGCTGACCGTCGGCCAGTACCTGCGGCCGACCGAGAACCACCTGCCGGTGGTCCGCTACTGGCACCCGGAGGAGTTCGAGGCGCTGGAGAAGGCGGCCTACGACCTCGGCTTCGAGTCGGTCGCGGCCGGTCCCCTGGTGCGGTCGAGCTACCACGCCGACCAAAATCTTCCGGTCGGGGTGCGCGCCGAGAGCCTGCTGGCGTCCTGACTGTCGGCCGCTAGGAGATCTGGAACTCGCCGTCGCGCAGGAAGGCGCGGAGGAGGTCGAGGGCGACCGCGTGGGCGGGCTCGAGCGGGGATGGCGGGGACGCCGGGTCGGCCCAGAGCATCTCGGTGGTCTCGTCGCCGTCGGGCTGCGGCTCACCCTTCCAGCGGTGGGCGAGGAAGCACATCGCGAACCAGTGGTTGCGGTCGCCGCCAGGGTATTCGACGGTGTGGAGCTCGGCCTCCGAGAGGCAGGCGAAGCCGACGAGGTCGGCGGGATCGACGACGACGCCGGTCTCCTCACGCAGCTCGGTGGCCGCCGTGTCGGCGAAGCTCGATCCCTCCTCGGCGCCGCCGCCCGGCAGGCACCACACCCCGTTCCAGGAGCGGCGGGTGAAGAGGGCCGCGCCGTCGTCGCGGACGAGGACGATCAGCGCACCCGGCACCAGCAGGAGGTCGGAGCCGATCTTCTGTCGCATCCGCCAGTTGTAGGAGCCCTCGTACGGCATCGGGTCAGGCGACCTGGAAGACGCCGGTCCGCAGGTAGGCGAGGAGCAGCTCGAGTGCCCGCGCGGTCAGGTCCTCGAACGGCTGCGGCGGATCGGTCGAGTCGGCGAAGCGGAGCTCGGTCGTCTCCTCACCGTCCGGCGCGGGCTCCCCCTCCCAGCGCCGCACCAGGAAGCAGATGGAGAAGTAGTGCGTGACGTCGCCGTTCGGATAGTGCAGCGTGTGGCCCTCTTCGGAGAAGCAGGCGGCCGGGATCAGGTCTCCCTCGCGGGTGACGAGGCCGGTCTCCTCGCGAAGCTCGTCGACCGCGGTGCGCGCGAAGCTGCCACCCTCCTCCGCCCCACCGCCCGGCAGGCACCAGTTGCCGTCGTCCCCGCGCCGCGCGAAGAGGATCTGCCCGTCCTCCCGCTGCGCCGCGACCGAGGCCCCCGGCATCAAGACGAGGTCATGCCCGACCTTCTGGCGGAGCTTCCACAGATATGAGCCCTCGAATGGCACGGCCTGCCACCCTAGCTATGGGGCCTACAATCGCTCGCAGAGGGGCCATAGCTCAGTTGGCAGAGCGCTTGCTTTGCAAGCAAGAGGCCGCCGGTTCGAATCCGGCTGGCTCCACTGACGGATCGCAACTGAAGTCCGGATACAGGTAGTTCTCGGCGGGACGCACCCGGAGTGACTGCCCGTTGAGGGCCGGAGCCAGGCGCAGTCTCATATCGCTGAGACCATCGGCTCCGAGCATCCAAGACGGAACGTAGTAACAGCGGTCAGTCGTCGGGTCGTAGACGACGATCCAATCGATGGTCGCGGTGGTGTAGCGCTTGGTCACCCTCACCCTGCCCGCCGTCAGAGAGTGGGACCGGGTTCGGACGATGACGACTCGACCGTCTGATTTCGCGTACTTCACCTGCACCCGATGCAGCCGGCCCTCGTAGTCAGCGACGATGTCGTAGTCGCAATCCTCGCCGAACGGGAGGGAGAGTCGACAGCCACGTGCCACCAGATCTGCCGCAACCTTCAACTCGGCGAGGTCGCCTTTCTTCTTGAGCGAGGCCATCGCTCGACCCTAGGAAGAAAAAGCGCACGTGTGGTGAGCCGAACTGTGCCGCTCTGTAAAAACTCAGAGGAGAAAGGCGCACGCCCGTCCGGGGCCGGCGCGCTCAGTCGAGGTCGAAGTCCTTGGGGGGCTTCTGCTCGAACCAGAGGTCGTCGTCCTCGGGGGCGTCCTCGAGGAAGCGGGGGGTGTCTTCGAGCACGTCCTCGTGGCCGGTGTCGGGGTCGTAGTCGATCTCGGATTCCTCCGAGGGTGGCTCGGCGGCGGCGTGGGGCGCTTCTTCGGAGGGCGACTCGAACTCTTCGGAGGGCTGGTCGTATTCGCCCGAAGGGGGCTCGATTTCCTCCGAGGGCGGCTCATGTTCCCCCGATGCCGGCTCGTCCATGCGACGGAGGACTTCCTCGGAGGGGTCCTCCTCATAGCGGCCCTCGCTCTCGAAGTCGAAGACGCCGCCCTGGGGGGTCCCCTCCTCGTAGTCGGGGAGGGCGCGCTCGTCGGTGATCGGCGCCTCGAGCGCCTGGTCGAGCTCGTCGGAGAGGCGCTGTTCGTTGAAGAAGTCGTATTCGGCCGATTCCTCCTCCGCTGCCAGGTCGGCGGCGGGCGGTTGGCCGGCCACCTCGGCGTCGGGGCCGCGGGTGTCGAGCGGCGGCTGCTCGTGGATCTCGGTCGGCGGCGCGGCCTCGGGCGCCGGCGGGGCGGCCTGCGGCTCGGCCTGGGAGGCGTCGACGAGCTCCTCGTCGGTCGGGCTCGCCTGCTCGGTCGGCGCGGCGCTCTCATCGTCCAGCTGCGCCTGCACGTCGAACATCTGGGTCGGCTGGTCGGCGATCGCGTGCCGCTCCTCGGTGGTTGGACCGGGCTCCGGCGGCGCGGGCGGGGCCGGGGCCTCGTCGACCGGCGGGGGCGGCGGCGCATCGGCCGCATCGGTCGGGCTCGGCGGTGGCGCGTCGGGAGCCGGCGACAGCTCGTCCTCGGACGGGGCGGCGGCGGGCGCGGGCGGCTCCGACGACGGCATCGCGTCGGCGGGCGGCTCTGCCGGGGGCGCCTCCTGCAGATCGGTGATGTCGGGGCGACGACCGCTGCGCGCCGCCTCGTCGCCGACCTCGGGGACCGGCGCCGGGGTCTCGCTCGGCGAGAGCAGGAACTCGGTCGGCGCCTCGGCGAACGGATCGGCCTCGTCGGGCCGCTGCGGCGGGCCGAAGGCCTCGTCCTCGAGGCGCTTCAGCTCTCCCTCGTCGGCGCCGTGGGCGCGCTTCAGTTCGAGATGCTCGCGAATTGCGTCGTCAAGAATGCTCATCAGGGCGCTCCTGCGGGAGAGTCCCAAAGACTAAGCGCTATGCCCGCTCCGTGCACCGCGCTGGGCGCGACTTCCCAGCGAAATCCGAGGCCCGGCGCCGATCGGCGACACGGTTCACCCGGTTCGGGCGATGACCGCATGGGGAACACCCGTGAAGCTGGCCGTGGAGTGCTCTCGGCCGAACCGGACATCTACCTGCCGCACATCGCCGCGGTGGTCTATGCAAACGAGATCCTGGCCGGCCGGGCGCTCGAGGAAATCGACCGGTGCGCGACGGACTCCGGCGTCGACCGCGACGCCTTCGCGACGGTCGTCTGCGAACGCGACGGGACCTACCGGCTGACGACGACGCGGCCGCCACAGGCTGCCGCCCACTGGACGCGGTTCTGGGGGCGGCTGTTCGAGGCGGTGGCCGACCGGGAATCGATGGAGGGCCTCGACCCCGCCTTCCGCGACCGGCTCGAGGCCGCCCTCTGGCCGGGGACGTCGGCGCTCCTGATGGCGATCGACCCGGCGCTGCGGTCGCCCCTGCTGGGCGCCGTCAGCCCCTTCGGCGGCGACCTGCTCGCCCTCGACGGAGTTGGCGTGCCACGTCAGGAGACGCGGCGCACCGGCGGTGGCGACCAGGAGCCGTTCAGCACCGACTCGGCGGGCGCGTAGAGGCGCATCGTGATCCCGCTCGGCCCGGAGGCGGACGGCAGCCAGTTCGACTCCCGCTCCGGCCCCGGGTTCTCCTTCTGCACGTAGATGTCGAGCGAGCCGTCGTCGTTGAAGGTGAGCGCGTCGCGGTCGCCGATCGCGAACCGGTCGAGCTCGTTCGCCACCTGGAACCCCTCGGCGTCGTACATCGTGATCGACCAGAAGGCGGCGACCGGCGGCAGCGCGTCGGCCTCGAAGTGGATGACGTAGTCGCTGTCACCGTCGGTCGGTTTGCCGTCGGCGTCGGCGAGCAACACCGGGTAGATCGCGTCCTCCGGCGGGTTCGCCCCCAGCCCGATCTGGGCGACGACCGACCGCTTCAGGTAGTGGTTGCCGTAGACGCCGATCGTGTCCGTCGTGACCAGCCAGCCGTTGGCGTGGGCGCCAAGCGAGGGCAGCGCAGCGGGCAGCGCTTTCTTGGCGTCCGCGACGCCGGCCTCGATCGCGGCGATCTCGCCTTCGTCGAAGCGCCCCGGGTCGAACTCCTCGCCGGGGACGACGCCGAGCTTGCTGATCCGGGCGAGGACCGAGAAGTCGGTGGCGTGCGGCGGGTTGGCGGCGAACGGCGGCGCCGCGAAGGTGAAGTACTCGACCCCGCTCATCCCGTTGACCAGGCGCAGCGGCTCGGTCTCCGTGTCGGCGCTCGGATCGACCTCGAACGGAGGCGCCTCGCCGAGCACGGTCACCTTGTAGCCGTCCTGCACGGCGGCGACCGCCGCGTAATCGGCCGGCCCGTTGGTCTGGGTGCGACCGATGACCCAGACCCAAGGCGTCGGCGCCTCGACCACCTCGGCGCCTGCGGGCGCCGCGTCCCTCCCGCCGGGACCGACCAGGACGAGGTCGAGCGGCCCGGTGCCGGTGGTGCGCTTGCCGGGGTTGGCAAAGACATCGCTCCACATGTCGAGCATCGGCAGCATGTAGTAGCGGTCGTCGGTGTCGGGGGCCTCGATCCGGACCGGGCCGGCGCTCAGGTCCACCCAGGCGCTCGAGTAGAGCGTGTCGAAGTTGGGCCGGACGACGGCGCGAAAGTCGGCGGTCGGGAAGGCGCGGATGTGACGGAACTCGTTGGGCGGCCCGCCGCCTGGTTTCTCGACCGGGTCGGCGTTGACCATCTGGCGGCGCGTCGCCTCCATCGTCACCAGCGAGTAGAGGTAGATGTAGGCCTCGCGGGCGAGGGTGCGCAGGTCGTCGGACAGCGTCGTCATCGGGTCGGTCCCTTTCGATCGAAGTTCGTCGGCAGCCTCGCCGGTGAGGCGCCCCCGGGCATCACCCGATCGGGGTGATTCGGCCGGCGTCCCCGGCCGTATGATCCCGCCCATGAGCCAAGACCGCCCCACCCCAGAAGACGAGGCGATGCTGTTCGGGAATCGCTTCCTCACCGAGGACGCCCCCGACGGGCCGTTCCCTCCCAACGGCATGCCGGCGCTCGACGCGGCGCGGCTGGTGGTCGAGGAACTGGCGGTCGAGGGCGACCCGAACCGCAACCTCGCGACCTTCGTCACCACCTGGATGGAGCCCGAGGCGCGCGAGCTGATCTCCCTCAACAACCACCGCAACTTCATCGACCACGCCGAGTATCCGATCTCGGCCGAGATCGAGCAACGCTGCATCAGGATGCTCGCCGACCTCTTCAACGCGCCCGGCGAGACGACCGGCGCCCGCACCCAGGGCTCCTCCGAGGCGATCATGCTCGGCGCCCTCTCGCTGAAGTGGAAATGGAAGGAGCGGCGCGAAGCGGCGGGGCTCTCGATCGACAAGCCGAACCTCGTCTTCGGCGGCGACGTGCACGTCGTCTGGGAAAAGTTCTGCCGCTACTTCGACGTCGAGCCGCGGATCGTCCCGCTGCAGCCCGGCAAGTACACGATCGGCCCCGAGGACGTCGAGTCCCACGTCGACGAGAACACGATCGGCGTGGCGGCCGTCCTCGGCACCACCTTCACCGGCCACGCCGACGACATCGTCGGCATCGACAAGCTGCTGCGGGGGATCAAGCAGGAGCGCGAACTCGACGTGCCGATCCACGTCGACGGCGCCAGCGGCGGCTTCGTCTGGCCCTTCCTCCACCCCGACTCCGAGTGGGACTTCCGGCTCGAGCAGGTGCGCTCGATCAACGCCTCGGGCCACAAGTTCGGGCTCGTCTACCCGGGGATCGGCTGGCTGATCTTCCGCTCCGAGGACGACCTGGCCAAAGACCTCGTCTTCTACGAGAACTACCTCGGCAAGACCGACGCCACCTTCACCCTCAACTTCTCGACCGGTGCCTCGATGCTGCTCGCCCAGTACTACAACTTCGTCCGCCTCGGGCGCGAGGGCTACGGCTACGTGATGGGGGCGATGGAGACGAACGCCAGGGCGCTTGCCGACAAGCTCGACAAGTGCGGCCACTTCGAACTGATCGGCGCCGACCAGGAGCAGCTGCCGCTGGTCGCCTTCCGCCTGCTGCCCGGCAAGAACTACGACGAGTTCGACGTCTCCTGGCAGCTCTCGGCCGAGCGCGGCTGGATGCTGCCCGCCTACACGATGCCGCCCGACGCGCAAGAGGTGAAAGTGCTGCGGGCGCTGGTCAAGCAGACGCTGAGCCGGGCGCAGATCGACCGCCTCGCGAGCGACATCGAAGAAGCCTGCGACACGCTCGAGAAAAAGGGTGGCGCCCACCCCGACGAGCGCGAGAAGATCAAACGCGGCGCCAACTACTAGCGGCGTCTGCATTTACCCCCACTGGTGGGGGGTAAATGCAGACAGCAGTCTCAGGCCCCGAGGATCTTCGCCTTCTGGGCTTCGAACTCCGCCTCGGTGAGGATTCCCTGGTCTTTCAGTTCGCCCAGCTGCTTTAGCTGGTCGATCGTCGACTCCTCGCCGGCCGCCGGGGCGGCGGGAGCGGGGGCGGGTGGGGCCATCTGCTGTTGCTGCTGGGCGTACTGCTGTTCTTCCTGCTGTGCCCAGCGCTGATCCTGGCGATGGCGGACGCGACCGCCGACCGCGGTGGCGGTGCCGGCGACGACCGCGGTGCGGGCGACGCCTCTCAATAGTCCTGGCATCTTGCTTCTCCTTTCCTGGCCGGCGCTAGGCCGCGGCCTCGGCCGCGTCGAGCGCGGCAATCAGGTCCTGGACGGGGATGCGGCCGCTGGCGACGAGCTCGCCGCCGGAGCGCCGCACGGCCGCCGCGAACGGCGCGGCCCAGGCGTTCTCGTAGACGAGGAGCGCGGCGGAGGTACCAGGCTCGAGCGCCGCGGCGGCCTCACCGAAGTCCTCCTCGTCGAGGAGGCCGGAGGACGCACCCTCGAAGACGGTCAGCTCCGGCACGCCGTCGAACTCGGCGAGGTCGAGGCCGACGACCGTCCCGTCATCGTCCTTGTGGATGAAGGCGAGGTCGATGATCCGCACCAGACCGCGGTCGACGAGGTCGACCAGGTAGGGCAGCGCCTCGCCGTTGGGCTGGCGACCCGGCCACTCGATCACGATGTAGTCGATCGCTCCCATCTCGTCGATGTCATCGGTGCTCATGGACTGCTCCTTTCATTCAGGTTTTCCTCCACCAGCTGGCGCCGGTAGAGCTCCGTTCCGGCGGCGAAGAGCGCCGCGAAGATCAGTAATCCGAGCGGTTTGTGGAAGGCGGTGACGGGCGCCCAGGCGATCAGAATCAGGAAGATCAGCAGGGCGGCGCCCCAGAGGGCGGCCGGGTTCTCCCGGACGTAGGGGCCGATCTGGCGGCGGAGCCAGACCGCGGGCCTGGTCGGTCCGGCGAGGACCGCGGCGATCAGGATCAGCAGGCCGAAGACCACCGTCGAGGTCGCGATCGTCACCAGCATCGAGGTGCCGATGCTCCACACCGCTTCGACCGCCGGTTCGACCGAGGAGGTCCTGCTGAGGCCACCGACGACGTAGGTGCCGGCGAAGCTGCGCAGGCCGAAGGAGAGGAGGCCGGCGATGATGAAGGCGAAGCCGACCGAGCGCAGCGCCGCGCGCCGGCGCGGCGAGAGATAGATCGCCAGCGCGAAGGAGAGCAGTGCCAGGAGCGTCAGCAGGATCGGCAGTCTGCGCAGCAGCTTGGCGACCTTCTGCGCAAGCGAGAGTTCGTTCGACTTGATCACCGTGATTTCCCCGGCTTCCGGCGGCAGCTTGGAGACGAGCGCTTCGCCGACCCCGGAGCCTTCGCCGAGCTCGGTGAGGATCGCGCCAAGCTTCAGCTTCACCACGCCGTTTTCGGTGGAGACGGCCGAGCTGCCGCCGTCGAGGACGGTGAGCAGCTCTTCGTGCGCTTTGCGGTTGGCGGTTTCCCACAGCGCCTGGAAGCGCGGCGACTCCATCAGCCGTTCGGCGACCTGCGGGGCGAGCTGTTCGAGCCCGCCCGCGGCGGCGGTCGCCAGGGGGGCGAGCCGCGGCGGCAGCGATTCGCCCAGTTCTTCGCCGAGGTCGGCGTCGGCGAACAGTTCGGCGGTCAGGTAGTCGGCGAGCTGTTCGCGCACATGTTCGTTCTGGAGCAGATTGGTGCTGGTGTCGACCCAATTGTCGGTGTTCAGTACCTGGCGGTTGATCCAGATCGAGAAGATCGCGGCGAAGGTGAGGATCGCCCCGATCACGACCAGCGCCAGGGCCCAGCGCGGGTGGCCCTTGCGGGCGGTCTTGCTGTCGGTGGCGGCCATCGGTCTCAGACGCCCCGCAGGACGGTCAGCTTCCCGGCCTTCTCGGCCGCGATCAGGGTGGCGTAGTCGGCTTCGTTCTGGTCGGCGTAGGACTCGGCGAACTCGACCATCGCGCGCTCGAAGCGGTCGTTGCCGCCGAGGTAGCCGCTGATCGCCTGGCGGTCGCCGCTGCGGGCGTGGGCGCGGGCGAGGGTCCAGCCGCAGAGCTGCGCGTATCCCTTCATCACGTCGGGGCTCATCGACTCGATCTCCGCCGATCCCTTGCCGTCCCAGAGCTGGCGGACGTAAAAGCAGCGTTCGACCCCGTCGAGGCCGATCGCGTCGAGCCAGCCGAGGAAGATGTCGCCCGCCGCCTGCATCAGCCGCTGGCCCATCACGACCCGTTTGCCGTGGTGCTTGTAGCGGCTCTTACCGGCGAACGGCTCGAGCACCGAGCTGGAGGCTTCCTTGACCTGGAGGAAGAGCGGCTCGCCGGACTTCTCGCCGCGCAGCAGGGCGATCCAGGCGCGGGTGCCGACGCTGCCGACGCCGACCACCTTGTGGGCGGCGTCGATGTAGGTGAAGCGGCCCGCCAGCCGGCGCTCGGGCCCGTCGAGGGTTTCGCGGTAACGGCTGAGGAGGCGCCGCATGACCTCCTCGATCTGGCTCTCGTCGGCGCCCCCGGCGATCTCGCGCACCGGCACCAGGACGGGGGGGCGGCTCGCGATCCGCAGCTCGCCTTCCCGCTCTTCGGTCAGCTTCGAGAGGGCGCGGATGCTGTCCTTGTTGCGCGCCTTCTCGAGCGCCTTCTCGAAGCGGCGGCGGTCCTCCTTGGTGACCTTCGACTGCACCAGGTTGCCGATTTCTTCGACCGGCAGGCGCGCGTACCAGACGTCGAGCTCACCCGCCTCGGCGAACCCGCGGATCGCCTCCCGGTAGGCGCGCGCCGCGGTCAGCGTGCAGGCCCGTCGTTCGGGCGTGTCGAATTCCCGGTCGCGGCCGCCGATCTCGAAGCTCGCGACCATCCGCTTGACATCCCACTCGAACGGGCCCGGCAAGGTCTCGTCGAAGTCGTTGATGTCGAAGACGAGTTTGCGATCCGGCGCCTGGAACACCCCGAAGTTCGACAGGTGCGCGTCGCCGCAGAGCTGCACCTCGATGCCCGAGTGCGGCATCCCGCCCAGGTCGTTGCCCATGATCGCCGCCGCCCCCCGATAGAAGGTGAACGGCGAGGCCAGCATCCGCCCATACCGCACGGGCACCAGCTCCTCGACCCGGGTCTCGTCCTGGGCCGCGAGGATCGCCAGCGGATCCTCGCGATCCCCCGGCGCCTCCCACACCCCCTGCGAAGATCGCGGCACGCTCTTCCGCGCCGCCCTCCCGGCCTCGAACCCGTCGACCGCCTTCTCTCCCGCGGGAGCGTCTCGCGTGGTCATGGGAGCACTCTAGATCCGCAGCCCTCGCGATGCCTCATCCCGATCGGGTGATCCTACGATCGGTGCGGCCCGCCGCCCCGCGCCAGGCTCCGAGCCGGATTGCCGACGACGACCGCTCTCGGGGCGACGTCGCGGGTGACCACCGCCCCGGCGCCGACCAGCGCCTCGCGGCCGATCCGGATGCCGCCGAGGATCGTCGCCCCGGAGCCGATCGAGGCGCCCTCCTCGACCAGCGTCGGCAACAGCTCCCAGTCGCCCTCGCCCTGCAGGCCACCGTCGCCGGCGGTGGCGCGGGGCAGCCGGTCGTTGACGAAGGTGACCCCGTGGCCGACGAAGACGCGGTCCTCGATCGTCACCCCCGCGCAGACGAAGGTGTGGCTGGAGATCTTGCAGTGGGCGCCGACCCGCGCCCCGGCCTGGATCTCGACGAAGGTACCGACCTGGGACCCGGTGCCGATCCCGCAGCCGTAGAGGTTGGTGAAGGGGTAGATGCGGACTCCCTCCCCGAGGTCGACGTCGCGGAGCCGTCGGAAGGGGGCCTCGTTGATCGGCGCGGTCGCCACGGCCATCGTGTGAAGACAACGGCCCAGCGGCGCGCCGACTTGCACGCCCGGCGGCCGATCCCGCGGAAGCAGCGACCGGCGACGGTCGTTGAAGGGGTATGTCGCTCGTCGAGAACCGGCCCGCGAGGGCGACCGCCAGGTTGCTGGTGGTCGCCGCGGACGGTGGCGAGCGCTCCCGCATCCGGTGCGCGCTCAGCAAGGCCGGGCAGGAACCCGTCGCCGCCGTCGCCGACCTGCGTGCCCTCACCCGGCATCGGGTCGACGAGGCAAGCGTGCTGGTCGTCGCTTGCGACGTCGACCGGCCGGCGGAGGTGACTGCCCTGCGCAAGCTGAGCCGCGCCGCGGGCGGGGCCGCGATCGTCGTCGTCTCACCGCAGGTGACCGCCACCGCGGTGCGGCGGACGCTCGACGCGGGCGCCGACGCCCTCGTCTTCGAGCCCGAGCTCGAGGGGGCGCTGATCCCCACCCTGCGGGCGGTCGAAAGCGGCCAGTCGGCGGTGCCGCGCAACCTCCGCGCCGGGGTCGAGAGCCCCTACCTCTCCTACCGCGAGCGCCAGGTTCTGAACCTGGTCCGCGAGGGGCTCACCAACGGCGAGATCGCCCGCACCCTGGTCCTCGCCGAAAGCACGATCAAAAGCCACCTGGCCTCGATCTTCACCAAATTCGGGGTGCATTCACGCAAGGAGGCGGTCGCCGCGTTCGCCGAGTCGAACCTGGCGCACGCCGAAGCCGCCGCCGAGGACGCGCGCCGGTGAGCGCCCCCACCGGCACGGCGACGACGCCGACCGAGGTCCCCTTCACCAGGCTCGACAACGCCGAGCCGAAGCTGATGGCGGAACTGCTGGAGACGGTCGCCGACGTCGCCGCCCACGGCGCCTTCACGCTCGGCGCCCACGTCGAGGGCTTCGAGGCCGACTTTGCCGCCTGGTGCGGCACCCGCCACGCGGTCGGCGTCTCCTCCGGCACCGCGGCGCTCGAGCTGACCCTGCGCGCGCTCGGGATCGGCCCGGGCGACGAGGTCGTGGTGCCGACCAACAGCTTCATCGCCACCGCCGAGGCGGTCAGCGCGGCGGGCGCGACGCCGCGGCTGGTCGACGTCGAGGCGGGGACCTCGCTGCTCTCGGCGGCCACCGTCCGACCGGCGCTCACCGCCGCCACCCGCTGCGTGATCCCGGTCCACCTCTACGGTCGGCCGGTGGACATGGATCCGCTCCTGGCCCTCTGCCACGAGCATGGGATCAGCGTGGTCGAGGACGCCTGCCAGGCACACGGCGCTCTATATAAAGGCCGCGCGGTCGGCTCGCTGGGCGACGCCGGCTGCTTCAGCTTCTATCCGACCAAGAACCTCGGTGCGTGGGGCGATGGCGGCGCCATGGTGACCGACGACGAGGAACTTGCCACCCGGGTGAAGCTGCTGCGCTCGCATGGCGAGGCCACCCGGCACCACCACCAGGTGCCCGCCCGGACCGACCGCCTCGACGCGCTGCAGGCGGCGATCCTGCGCGCGAAGCTGACCCGCCTCGACGAGGCCAACCAGCGGCGCCGCGAGGCTGGTTGGACACTGCGCGGGGCGCTCGCCGACGCGGGCGCCGTCGTCCCGCCCGCGGCCGCAGGCGGCGGCAGCGACCACGTCTTCCACCTCTTCGTCGTCCGCACCGGATCGCGCGACGCCCTGCGGGCCCATCTCGAGGCCGACGGCGTCGCCAGCGCGATCCATTACCCCACCCCGATCCACCTGCAGCCCGCCTACGCCGACCTCGGCCAGGGGCCGGGCAGCCTGCCGGTCGCCGAGCGGCTGGCCGAAGAGATCTGCTCGCTGCCGTTGTTCCCGACGATCTCGGGCGCCGAGATCGAGCGGGTCGCGGCCTCGGTCGCGACCTTCGAGCCGGCCTGAGCGCGGACCGCCTGCGCGCAACCGCGCTACTCGGCGCCTTTGCCGTGGATCACGGTCGGGACCGTCAGCAGCAGGATCTTCAGGTTGAGGGGAAGCGAGCGGCGTTCGATGTACTCGATGTCGAGCTCGATCATCTCGGCGAAGGTGGTGAGGCTGCGGCCGCGGACCTGCCAGAGGCCGGTCAGGCCGGGGCGGACGGCGAAGCGGCGGAAGGCGCGCGCCGGGTAGTTGTCGACCTCGTACTGGATCGGTGGGCGCGGGCCGACCAGCGACATCTCGCCGCGCAGTACGTTCCAGAGCTGGGGCAGCTCGTCGATGCTGCTGCGCCGCAGGAAGACGCCGACCTTGGTCACCCGGGGGTCCCGGCGGAGCTTCTGCATCGGCTTCGGCGCGTCATCGCCTGACTCGTTCTCGCAGATCAGCTGCTCGACGAGGGCGCGGTGGCTGTCGGCGGCGCAGCCGTCGCTCATCGTGCGGAACTTGGCGACCCGGAAGGGCGCCAGGTCACGGCCGAGGCGGCGCTGCCAGAAGACCACCGGGCCCCGGGTGTCGAGCTTGATCGCGATCGCCACCGCGACGAGGAGCGGCGAGAGCAGGATCAGCAGCGCGACGGCGCCGACCAGGTCGAGGGCGCGGATCGCGATCCCCGAGAGGCGCGCGGCGGGTGCCGGCAGGGCGGCCGGGCTCCCCGCGGCCCCCTGCTTCCCCGCCGTGCTGATGCTCACGTCGAGACCACCGCCCCGAGGTGCGCGCCGACGCGCTCGACGACGAAGCCCTGCTGCTCCTCGGTCAGCCCCGGGAAGAGCGGCAGGAGGACGAACTCGCGCGCCGCCGCCTCGGTGTGGGGCAGCGGGCCGGCGCTGTTCGCGTAGCTCGCCTCCAGGTGGATCGCCATGATCCCGCGCCGGGTGACGACGCCGTCGCGCAGCAGCGCGTCCATCAGCTCGACCGCGGCGAGGTCGGCGACGCCCGCCTCGATCCGCACCGGATAGGACTGCCAGGCGCGGCGCGCGTACTCCGGCTCGCCCGGCGCCTCGACCCCAGGCAGCGGCGCGAGCAGCTCCCCGTAGCGTTCGGCGAGCCGCCGGCGCTCGGCGAGGATCGGGTCGAGCACCTCCAGCTGGCGCAGCCCGATCGCCGCCTGCAGGTCGGTCATCCGCGCGTTCCAGCCGCGCTCCGGGTAGTGCTCGACGACCACCTTCGTGGCCGCGTGGCGGGCCAGCGCCGAGGTGTCCATCGCGTGCTGTCGGAGGCGGCGCAACCGTTCGGCGACGGCCGGGTCGTCGAGCGCGATCATGCCCCCCTCGCCGCAGGTGATCACCTTGCGCGGGTGGAATGAGAAGCAGGCGAGGTTGCCGAGCGAGCCGATCGGCCGGCCGCGGTGCTCGGCGCCGACCGCACAGGCGGCGTCCTCGACGATCGTCAGGCCGTGGCGGTCGGCGAGCGCCGCGAAGCCGTCCATGTCGGCGGGCAGGCCGACCTGGTGGACCGGCATGATCGCCTTCGTCCGCCGGGTGATCGCCCGCTCGGCGGCGGCCGGGTCGAGGTTGCAGGTCGCCGGGTCGATGTCGGCGAAGACCGGGGTCGCGCCGCACTGCCAGACCGCGTTGGCGGTGGCGATGAAGGAGAGCGAAGGGACGATCACCTCGTCCCCGGGGCCGACCCCGGAGGCGTGGAGCGAGAGCTGCATCGCGGTCGTGCAGTTGGTCGTCGCGACCGCCTCGGCGGCGCCGACCCGCGCCGCGAAGGCGCGCTCGAACTCCTCCACCCGCGGCCCCTGGGTGAGCCAGCCGGAGGCGATCACCGCCGCCACCGCCTCCGCCTCGCCACCCCCGAACCACGGTCGGGCGAAGGGGACCTCCATCAGCGCGCCCCCGATCCGGCGGGCACGCCGCCGAGCGCGGCGGACCGGCCGGCGCGCCACCAGCCGACCAGCCGCGCCAGGCCCTCCTCGAGGCCGATCTCGGCCTCGAACCCGAGGTCGCGCCGGGCCGCCTCGGTGTCGGCCAGCCGGCGGGTGACGCCGTTGACCGCCCGCTCCGGCCCGTACTCGACCTCGAGGTCGGAGCCCATCGTCCGCAGCAGCGCCTCGGCCAGCTCGCGCAGGCTCGTCTCGGTCCCGCCGGCGATGTTGTAGACGGCGTCGGTGACCGGCGCCCGCGCGGCGAGAAGGTTGGCCCGGGCGATGTCGGGGACGCAGATGAAGTCCATCGTCTGCCGACCGTCGCCGAAGATCAGCGGCGGCTCACCCGCCTCGATCCGCTCCATCCAGCGGACGAGCACCTCGGTGTAGAGGCCGTGGACGTCCATCCGCGGCCCGTAGACGTTGAAGTAGCGGAGCGCCACGTAGTCGAGCCCGCGGGTCGCGTGGAAGCTCCGCAGCAGGCCCTCGTCGAACACCTTGGCGGCACCGTAGATCGTGTCGTTGGCGTAGGGATGGTGGTCCTCGGCGGTCGGGAACGCGCTCGCCAGCCCGTAGACGGAGGCCGAGGAGGCGGCGATCAGCTTCCTCACCCCGGCGTCGGCGGCCGCCTCGACCACGTTGTAGGTGCCGTCGACCAGAACCTCGAGCGCCAGCCGGGGCTCCTCGGCGCACTGGGTGATCCGGATCGCCGCCTGGTGGAAGACGACGTCGATGCCCTCGGTCAGCTCCCGCACCAGGACGCGATCGCCGATGTCGCCGTCGACCACGGTGAGGTTGCCGGTGGCCGCCGCCCGCTCGAGGTTGTCGAGCCGGCCGCGGACGAAGTTGTCGAGCACGACGACCTCGGCGGCACCCGCTCCGAGCAGCTGGTCGACCAGCGTCGACCCGATCGTCCCGGCGCCGCCGGTGACCAGCATCCGCCGGCCGTCGAGGTCGATCCCTCCCGAGCCACTGCGCGTTCCCTGCAGATCGCCTGCCATGGATCCCTTCCGTCGAGGAGCGGTTCTCCCCACTAACGGGAGTCGGGGCGGCACTTTTTCGCCGCCCGGCGAAGTTCCGAATTCGATGGGTTCTGGCGGAGGGCTCGGGCGGCGGTGGAATAGTCGTCGCCGATGGGCCGTCCGACCCTGCTCCTGCCGGCAGTCCTCTGCAGCCTGCTCTCCGTCGTGGCGGTCGCGGCGGCCCACCCGAAGCCTCGGCGCGACCTCTCCTGCGCCAAGGGCTCGGCCAAGGTGACCTCCGCCGACGGGCTGCGCGCCGCGCTGGCCGCCCAGCGCGGCGCCTGCGTCATGCGCGGCATCGGCGACGTCGAGCTCGACGGCCTCGGCAGTCTCTCCGGCGTCGTCGTCTCCTCCGAAGGACCAGGCTCACTGGGCGAGATCGACATCGACGGCGGCACCACCGGGCTGACGATCCGCGGCGCCCGCTTCCGCTCGATCGAAATGCGCGGCGCGAACGGGACCAAGCTCTACGGCAACCGGATCGGCGGCACCCCTTCGCGGCGGGTCTACGACGAGCTGATCTTCATGCCGGAGCGCAGCGACAACGTGCGGATCGAAGGCAACGACATCGGCTGGACGCTGGCCGACGACTCCGGCAACACCGGCTACGGCTGCCGCTGCTACGGCGAGACCGACGGCCTGCGCTTCATCGGCAACCGGGTCCACGACATCGCCGCCGACGGCTTCCAGGGCACCGAAGGGCGCAACGTGGTGATCGCCCGCAACGACATCGGCCCGGTCGGCGCCAACCCCGGCTCCTCCGAGCACTCCGACAACATCCAGATCGTCTCCAACGGCCCGGGCCTGCGGATCGTCGACAACTGGATCCACGAACAGGGCTACTTCGCCGGCCAGGTCGCGCCCAACTCGGGCTCGCTCTACATCCACGGCGGCACCGGCAACCCGGTGCTGGTGGAAAACAACCTGATCGAGGAGAACCAGGGCCGCACCGAGATCTGCGGCCTCGGCACCGGCGGCGACGCCCGCTCCGACATCACGATCCGCCGCAACACCTGGATCGAAGGCGGCCTCGCCTACACCGGCTTTCCGGGCTTCGAGTGGGACTGCGACGAAGGCAGCGGCAACCGGGTCGAACGCAACATCGCCGTCGACCCCGACGGCGGCTTCGCCCAGGACGGCTCGCGGAGCGCCGCCGACTTCGTCCAGAACATCTGGGGACGTCCCTCGAAGCTGAGGTTCGACAGCGCCGGGAACTGCGTCTCGAAGCGCTGCAACCCGGGCTCCGGGCCGATCGGTTTCCGCACCCCCCGCGGCGTGCACTGGAACCCGGCGATCAGCTCGCCAGGGCGGGGCGACGGCCACGGGTGATGCCGAGGACCCGGTCGGGGAGGATCCGCCGGATCGCCAGGCCGAGGTCCCGGGCGGAGGCGGGGAACCAGAGCCGCAGCGCGCCGAGATAGCCGACCGCGGCGGCGAGACAGACCCCGGCGACGAGCGCCGTCACCGGCACCCCCGCCGCCTGCAGGGCCAGGTTCGCGGGCACGCCAAGTGCCGCGAGGCCGAGGCAGGCGACGAGGGCCGGTGAGAGGTCGCCGACGAGGACGCGCAGCGGGCTCTCCCCAGAATCCCGCAGCAGCATCTCGTAGGCGACCGCGAGGAAGGCGGTGTGGACGATCGAGCCGGCGACCGCGACCGCGACGATCCCCAGGTGGGCGGTCGCGACCACCGCGGCGGCGTAGACGAGGAAGTGGGCGACCCCGAAGCCGAGCAGCGCCCGCGCTCGGCCGGTCGCCATCAGCGCCGAGCCGGCGGCGTTGATCACCAGCGTCGCGGCGCCGCCCAGGACGAGGACCTGGGTGGGGGTCACCGCTTCCGCCCAGGCGGGCCCGAAGAGCCAGGGGATGATCGCCGGCGCCAACAGCACCAGCACCGCCAGCAGCGGGAAGATGACCACCGTCTGCAGCCGCACCATGCGCCGCCGCAGAGCCAGCATCTCGCCGATGTCGCGGCTGCGCGAGAGGACCGGGAAGGCGATCTGGGTCATCGTCACCGCGATCTTCGACTGGTACTCGACCGCCAGCTGGTAGGCGCGCCAGTAGAGCCCCGCCTGGGTGGTGCCGAGGACGCCGCCGACGATCGCGTAGTCGCCGTTGCGGAAGCCGGTCCAGGCGACCGTCGCGAGCGCCGCCGGGCCGCCGTAGGGAAGCAGGTCGCGAGCCGCCTGGCGGTGCCAGTGGGGCAGCGGCACCGGGGCCAGGAAGAGGGCCACGACGACCCCGACGGCGAGCCCGATCATGCCGCCGAAGACGAGCGCCGGGGCGTCGAGGCCACACAGCGCGAGGACGATCGTGCTCAGCGCCCGCACCGTGTTCTGGGCGACGTCGAGGATGCTGATCAGGCGGAAGTCGAGGCGTCGGCGCAGCACCGCCATCGGCATCGCGAAGATCGCCCCGAGCAGGAAGTAGGGAGTCGTCGCCAGCAGCAGGACCATCGCTTCGTGGCCGAAGATCGGCCCGACGAGGAGGACCGCGGCCACCGCCGAGGCGGCGGCGAGCATCAGGCTGGTAAGGATCGTCAGGCAGAAGCCGGCCTGCAGATGCTCGCGGTCGACCTGGCGCCGCTGCACGAGCGCCCCGCCCACTCCTTCCATCGGCATCGTCAGCGCCAGTTCCTGGGCCAGGACGATCACCGCGAAGACGCCGAACGCCGCCGGCGGGACGAGGCGGGCGACGAAGACCATCGCCGCGAACAGCATCACCTCGATCGCGATGCGCGCGTAGGCGACCCAGCGCAGGCCGCCCGCCGCGGCCTCGGTGAGGTCCTCGATCGAGCGGCTGCCCTCGACCTCCCCCACTAGAGCTCACGGACGACGCGTGCCGGGTTGCCGGCGGCGACGACTCCGGCGGGGATCTCGCCGGTGACCACGGCGCCGGCGCCGATCACCGAGTCGGAGCCGATCGCCGCGCCCTTGAGGACCCGCGCGCCGGTGCCGACGAAGACGTTGTCGCCGATCTCGACCGCGGCGGGGCGATGCGAGCCGGACCTGCGCAGCGCCGGGTCGGTGTCGTGGAAGTCGCTGTCGAGGATCTCGACGTAGGGGCCGAAGAGGCAGTCGCGGCCGATCCGGATGCCGCCGCCGTCGCTCTTCAGGAAGACGTTGTTGTTGAACTCGGTGCGGGCGCCGATCTCGATCGCGGCCGACGGGGTGGCGACCTCGAGGTGGGAGTAGCCGGTGTAGAAGAGCGGCGAGCCCCGCCAGCCGAAGAGGACGCCGTCGCCGAACGCGATCCGCCCGGGGCCGACGAGGAGGATCGGCTGGAGGACGATCGGGGCGCCCTCCACCCGCCGACAGGTGGAGAGCACCCGGTACTTGAAGACGCGCGGCCACTGGATCATGCCCTCGACGGCGGGCCGCGCGTAACGGCGGCCGAGGCGCCGGTAGAGCCTCGGAGGGGCTTGGGTCTCGACGGCGGCCATCCCGGGAACAAACGGCCGGGCGCCACCGGGACTTCCGGCCGCAGTGCGGCGGTCCGCACCGGCGCCATAGGTAGGTCAGGTCGACCGCGGCGGCCGTCCGAGGTGCGTCCCGGGCGTCTCGGGCAGCTGTCCCGGGCGTCTCGTGGCGACCCCGGCAGGGTGTGGCCGCCACGAGACGCCCGGGACGTGAGGGTCTTTCAGGGAAGTCCACATGGACGTGGGAGAGATGCCGGAGACGTCACCGGTCCTCATGCGTCTCGCCACAGGTTCCGACGGTCCCTGCGACGATCGTGCACTTGTGCCGCCTATAGGGGGCACAAGTGCACGATCGTGATGACCCCTGTCGAGGAACACGCAAGGAATCGTGGACTTGCCTGAGCCTTCGTCACCGATCCCAGGCCTTCGTGGAGGAACACGCGCCTCTCCCCACGCCCTCTCCCTCCCCTGAGCTCGCCGATCCCCACTCCCTCTCCCCGAATCCTCGGCCGTCCCGGCCACGGCCACACCCTGCGAGGGTCGTGGCCGGGACGGCCGCGTCCCTTCCCCCCCCCGGGCGCCGGCTCAAGGAGCCCCGATCCCTTCCCATCCCCCAGACCCCCTCGAATCACCCACCTAGACCCCACGCAAACGCCAACGCAGCCGCCGCCAGTGCCCGGCCAGCCGGTGGGCCGCGCCGGTGGCGAGGAAGGGCGGGAAGCGGGCCGAGCGGCCGGCGCCGATCCGCCGGCGCAGGCGGAACCCCCACCACTCGCGCAGCGAGCGCGCTTCCGGGCAGGTCTCGAGCGCGAAGGCGACCAGCTCGTCGACCGGGACATCGGGGTCGTCGCGGTCGGTGCCGCGGCTCGCCTGCCAGAGCGCCTGTCGGGCCAGGGCGCGACGCACGGTCCGCTCCAGCGCCACCAGGTCGAGGCCGTCGCGCGGGGCGACCGCGAAGAAGCGCTCGAAGGCGGCGAGGCGCTCGCGCAGGTCGACAACCGCGCCGCCCGAGCCGTTCAGCATCCCGCGCAACATGCTGTCGGCATGGACGCGGTAGAGCGCCTGCGCCTTGCCCCTTATGTAGGCGACGTCGGCGATCGCGGCGATCCGCAGCCACATGTTGAGGTCGCTCGCGTGCCGGCAGGCGGGGTCGTAGCCCCTCACCGTGGCCTGCACCGAGGCGCGGACGACGACCTCCGGCGAGGAGATGCAGTTGTGGCCGGAGCGGCAACGCAGCTCGATCCAGCGGGCACCGGGCCAGACCGTCGTCCCCCACCAGCGGCGCCCCAGGCGCGGCCGCCTGCGCCCCGTCTCGAAGTACGGAGTGCGGCCGTAGACCATGCCGACCTCCGGCCGCGCCTCCATCACCTCGACGGCGCGGTGGAGAGCCCCCGGCGCGAGCAGGTCGTCGGCCGAGATCAGCACCACGTAGTCGGCCTCGATCGCCCACCCGAGGCCGTCGTTGGCGGTCGCGATCAGGCCCGCGTTGCTCAGGTGGCGGCGGTACTCGACCCGCTCGTCGCCTTCCATCAGCAGGCACGCCGCCTCCGGGGTCGCATCCGGCGAGGCGTCGTCGACGATCAGCACCCGCACCTCCACCCCGCGCTGGGCGAGGACGCTGGCGACGCAGCCACGCAACTCCTCGGCGTAGCCGTAGCAGGGCACCACGACCGCGACGGTCGGGGTCACGCCGCGAGCGGGTATGGCAGGCGGGCGAGGACGGCGTCGCGCACGATCCGCTCGACCTGGTGCCCGCTCAGCACCCAGGAGGTCGAGGCGACGCTGTAGATCGCCGCGGTCGCGGCCGCCTCGCGCCGCTCGCCGGGCGCCGCGACCAGGCGGGAGAGCGTCGCGGCGATGTCGAAGGGGGTCGGTCGCGTGTAGGCGACCTGGCAGTTGGCCAGCACGGCCCGGTTGTGCTCGGCCTCGTTGACGACCGGGACGCAGCCGGCGGCGAGCATCTCGTAGGGGACCAGCGAGACGTTGGTCGCGGAGAGGACGAGCCCGGCGACGCAGCCGCGGTAAAGCTCGCCCAGCTCGGCGGGGGTCATCAGGCCGTGGTCGACGGTCGCGAAGGGCAGCCTGCCGGGCGGTTCGCCGTAGGTGTGGATCGGTTCCTCCGGGTGGCGCTCGGCGAAGAGCTCGAGCCCGGCGAGGGCCAGCTCGTGGGCGCGCCGGGGGGTCGAGGGGCGGCAGAAATAACAGACCCCGGCGCGATGCTCGGCGCCGGTCCCCGCGTAGAGCTCGAGGTCACAGCCGAAGTCGAAGTGGTCGGCGGGCATCCCGTACTCGCGTTCGAGGAAGCCGTCCAGCCACCCGCCGGCGGTCACCCCCTGGAAGCCCCAGCGGTAGGTCTCCTCGGCGAGCAGGGCGAGGCTGCCGCTCGGGTAGAAGCTCGGCTCGAAGTCCTGCACGAAGTAGCAGCGAGCGCCGCGGGCGGACGAGGCGAGGACCGGGTAGGCGGTCTCCCAGCTGGTCGCGAAGATCGCGTGGGCGTCGCTGATCCCGTCGGCCGCGTCGCGAATCTCGGCGCCGACCCAGGGCCACCAGGAGCGAATCGTGCGGCGGTGCTGCTCGACCTCCCAGCCGTGGCGGTCGTAGAGGTAGACGACGCAGCGGTGGCCCGCGTCTTCCAGTGCCGCGACCATCCGGAACATCGTGGTGTGGCCGCCCGAGCCCTCGCCCGGCGGCTTGCAGAGCCAGGCGATCTCGAGCGGCTCGCCCTCGCGCCAGGGGAGCGGCCCCGGCGGCCGCTCCCCTGACGCGGCGATCTCGGCGGCCCGGTCGAGATCCTCGCGGGCGACCGGGAAAGCCGCGGCGGCAGGCGGGCGGAGACGATCGGCGAGCCTGCTCCGCAGCCGCGCCGAGACACCGCCGGCGCCTTCGTCGCGCAGCAGCCGGCGGATCTGGCGCAGTCGCTCACCCGCGCTCGGGCTCACCGCCGGCCTCGCTGCCATGAACTCGTTTCCGGGGTCGTCATCCACTCCACCAACGGCCGGCGTCGTCGTCGCCTTGCGGGATCTCCTGGGCTGACGCCCGGGGGGAGGGAGGAGCGTGTTCCTCCACGAAGGCCGGACAAGTCCACTCTTCCGTGAGCGTTCTTCATCAGGCCCACCACGACCGTGCACTTGACCACACCAGGGTGTGGACAAGTGCACGGTCGTCGCCGTGCCCTCCGGACCGGAGGGGGGACGCGTGAGGATCGGTGACGTCCTCGGCGTCTTCCATACCTCCTTGTGAACTTCCCTGCGGACCCCTCACGTCCCGGGCGTCTCGTGGCGGCCACACCCTGCCGGGGTCGCCACGAGACGCCCGGGACGCACCTCGGACGGCCACGACGGCCCCGAATCGCCGCCACCCCGCAGGATCAGCCATCTGCCCGACAGCTCGGCGATCCTCACAAGTTCGGCGTCGCACCGGCCGTTGATCGGGGAAATGGTGCAGCGGCTGCTGATCGTCTCCCCTGTCCGCAACGAGGTCGATCACCTCGAGCTGGTGGCGCGCTCGCTGGCCCGCCAGACCCGGCCACCTGATACCTGGCTGCTGGTCGACGACCACTCCGAGGACGGCACCCTCGCCCTGGCCCGCCGGCTCGCCGCCGAGATGCCCTTCGTCGCGGTCGCCGAGGCGCCCGACTTCCCGCTCGCCGACCCGCAGGACCGGCTCGCCTCGGCGGCGGCGCCGCGCACCTTCAACGCCGGCATGGGGGCCGTCGACTGGACTGCCTACACCCACATCGCGAAGTTCGACGGCGACATGGAGCTGCCGCCGGACTACCTGGAGCGGATCCTCGGCGCCTTCGCCGCAGATCCGCGGCTGGGGATGGCCGGCGGCCTGCGCACCGAGCTCGTTCGCGGTCACTGGCGGCTCGAGCGGGTACCGCCCGAGCACCACGTCAATGGCGCGCTGAAGTGCTACTCACGCGAGTGCTTCGAATCGATCGGCGGCATCGAGGAGCGGCTCGGCTGGGACACGATCGACGAGACGCGGGCGCGGATGGCCGGCTACCGGACCCGCACCTTCACCGACCTCGTCGCGATCCACCACCGCCCCTGGGCGAGCGCCGACGGCACGCTGCGCGGCCGCGCCCGCTACGGCGCCGCCGCCTACATCCTCCGCTACCCCTTCTACTGGGTCGCGCTGCGGTCGCTGAAGATCGCCACCGCCCGCCCCGAGGGCATCTCCGGCGCCGCCTTCCTCTACGGCTACCTGCGCGCCGCGGCGCGGCGCACGCCACGCGTCGAGGACCCCGAGTTCCGACGCGCGGTGCGGCGCGAGACCCGCGGCCGGGTGCTGGCGAAGCTGAGGCCCGCCGGCTGATGTGCGGGATCGCCGGCCAGGCGCGGGCGGGCCGCGACCCGGTCGCGGCGGAGACGGTGGCGGCGATGTGCGCGGCCCAGGAGCACCGCGGGCCCGACTCGCGCGGCCTCCACGTCGCCGGGCCGGCGGGGCTCGGCATCCAGCGGCTGCGGGTGATCGACGTCGAGACCGGCGACCAGCCGATCTACAGCGAGGACCGCTCGGTGGTCGTCGTCCTCAACGGCGAGATCTACAACTACGCCGAGCTGCGCCGCGACCTGGCGCGCCGCGGCCACCGGCCGGCGACCAAGGGCGACACCGAGGTGATCGCCCACCTATATGAGGAGCACGGCGTCGACTGCGTCCACCACCTGCGTGGGATGTTCGCCTTCGCGCTCTGGGACGTGCGCCGCCGGCGCCTCTTCATCGCCCGCGACCGGATCGGCAAGAAGCCGCTCTTCTACAGCCACCGCGAGGGCGTCCTCAGCTTCGCCTCGGAGCTGACCGCGCTGATGCAGGACCCGGCGATCCCGCGCGAGGTCGACCCGGAGGCGATCGACGCCTACCTGGCGCTCGGCTACGTGCCCGCGCCGCTCAGCGCCTTCCGCGCCGTGCGCAAGCTGCCCCCCGCCCACCACCTCGTCTTCGAGGACGGCAAGCTGACGATGGAGCGCTACTGGCGGCTCGACTTCGGCCTCAAGCGGAGCTTCGCGGGCGAGGCGGAGATGCACGAGGCGATCCGCGCCGAGCTGCGCGCCGCGGTCCGCCGCCGGCTGGTCGCCGACGTGCCGGTCGGCGCCTTCCTCTCCGGCGGCATCGACTCCTCGGCGGTGGTGGCGGCGATGGCCGAGGAGTCCCCGACCCCGGTGAAGACCTTCTCGATCGGCTTCCGCGACGAGCGCTTCGACGAGCTGCCGCGCGCCCGCCTCGTCGCCCGCCACTTCGCCACCGACCACCACGAGCTGGTCGTCGAGCCCGACGCGGTCGAGCTGCTGCCGAAGCTGGTCCGCCATTACGGCGAGCCGTTCGGCGACCACTCGGCGCTGCCCTGCTTCTACCTCGCCGCGATGGCCGGCGAGCACGTGACCGTCGCCCTCGACGGCGACGGTGGCGACGAGTGCTTCGCCGGTTATCAGCGCTACAGCTCCAACCTGCTGGCGGCGCGGCTGGAACGGCTGCCCGCCGGCCTGCGGCGCTCGCTCGCGGCCGCCGGCCGTCGCGCCGGCCCGCCGCGCACCGGCGGCTCCTCGTGGCAGCGCGGGCTGCGCTTCGCGACCAGGGTCGACGGCGATCGGGAGAGCCGCTACCTGTCCCAGGTGAGTGTCTTCGACCGCGCCGCCCGGCGCGCCCTCTACGGGCCGGCGCTCGGCCCGGCGACCGGGGACTTCGAGGCCGAGCGCGCCCTGCTCGACCCCTGGCGCGAGACCACCGGCACCGACCTCGTCGACCAGCTGCTCGAGGTCGACACCAACGTCTACCTGCCCGGCGACCTGCTGGCGAAGATCGACGTGGCGACGATGGCCCACGGCCTCGAGGCGCGCTCGCCGCTGCTCGACCAGGAGTTCATGGAACTCGCGGCGTCGCTGCCCGGCGACCGCAAGGCGAGCGGCGGCAGGCGCAAGATCGCGCTGCGCGGCGCGCTGCGCGGCTGGGTCCCGGACGAGGTCCTCGACGGTCGCAAGCAGGGGTTCGAGCTGCCGGTGGCCGGCTGGCTGCGGGGGGAGCTGCAGCCCTTCGCCCGCGAAGTGCTGCTCGACCGCGACGCCGTCGGGCGCGGCTGGCTCGACCCGGCCGCGGTGCGGACGCTGCTCGACGAGCACCGCAGCGGTGCCCGCGACCACGGCAGGCGGATCTGGGCCCTGCTCAACCTCGAGCTGTGGGCCGGCTTCGCCACCGAACCCACCCCCGAGCCGCTGGCCACCGTCGCATGAGCCCGCTCGCCACCGCGACCCTGGCGGACGACCGCCTCGACCCGGTCACCGACCCGGCCTGGACCGAGCTGCTCGGCCGCTGCGAGGGCGCCGAGGTCTTCCATCACCCGCTCTGGCTGGAGCTGCTGCGGGCCGAATACGGATACGAGATCGAGGCGCACTGCGTGCGGGCGGCGGACGGCGCGATCGCGGCCGCGCTGCCGGTCGCCCGGATCGAGAGCAGGCTGACCGGCAGGCGCCTGGTCGCCCTGCCCTTCTCCGACACCTGCGGGCCGCTGGTCGCCGACGACGCCGATGCCGGCCCCGCCCTGGGGGAGGGACTGGCGCGGGCGGCGGCGCGCGAGGGGCTGCCGCTGATCGTGCACGCGCCGCTGCCCGGCGTCCCGGAGGGCTGCCGGGCGCGGTGCTTCGTCCGCCACGAGCTGCCGCTCGCCACCGCCGCGGAGGAGGTCGAGGCCGGTTTCTCGAAGGGCACCGCGCGCAACCTCGCCAAGGCCGAACGCGCCGGGCTGCGCTTCGAGATCGGCCACGGGCGCGCCGCGCTCGACGGCTTCTACCGGCTCCACCTGCTGACCCGCCGCAAGCTCGGCGTCCCGACCCAGCCGCGGCGCTTCATCCGCCGCTTCGAGCGCCTCTTCGACGCCGGCCTCGGCTTCGTCGGCACGGTCAGCGAGGACGGCGAGGCGCTCGCCGCCGGGGTCTTCCTCAGCTTCGCCGGCACGCTCACCTACAAGTACGGCGCCTCCGACCCGGCGCGGCTCGCCGCCCGGCCCAACCACCTCCTGCACGCCGCAGCGATCCGCCACGGCTGCGAGCGGGGCCTGCGCCGCTACGACCTCGGCCGCAGCGACCTCGACGCCGAGGGGCTGCGCCGCTTCAAGCGCGGTTGGGGCGCGGCGGAGCGCGACCTCTTCTACACCTACGTCGGGCCGCCCCCGCCACAGGGGGGCGGCGACGGTGCCGGCGGGCGCCTCGGCGCGGCGGTGATCAAGCGCTCCCCGGTCTTCGTCGGCCGGGCCGTCGGCCGGCTCCTCTACCGGCACCACGGCCGATGAGCAAGCCTGACCTCTCGATCGTCGTCGTCACCCACGAGGGGCGCGAGCTGGCGCTGCGGACGCTGCGCTCCGCCCACGCGGCGCTCGGGCCGATCCGGGCCGAGTGGTTCGTCGTCGACGCGGAATCCACCGACGGCGTCGCCGACGCGATCGAGGCCGAGTTCGACGACGTGCGGGTGCTGCGCCGACCCAACCAGGGCTTCGCCGCCTCCAACAACGTCGGCCTGCGGCTGGCGCAAGGCCGCTACGTGCTGCTGCTGAACCCCGACGTGGAGGTGTGCGAGGGCACCCTCGCCGAGCTGGTCGCGACGATGGACGCGCGGCCGTGGCGGGGCATGGCAAGCGTCGTCCAGCGCGGCCCCGGGGGCGAGTTCCAGCCGTCCGTGCGGCGCTTCCCCTCCCCCGCCCGCAGCCTCGGCGAGGCCCTCTTCGCCGCCCGTTGGCCGATCTTCGACCGGCTGCAGGAGCTGGACACGCGGCGCGCCGCCTACACCGTCGAGCGGCCGATCGACTGGGCCGTCGGCGCCTTCCTGATCGCCCGCACCGAGGCGGTCCGCGAGGTCGGCCCGCTCGACGAGCAGTTCTTCCTCTACTCCGAGGAGATCGACTGGTGCTACCGCTTCTGGCAGGCGGGTTGGCCGGTCGCCCTGGTGCCGACGATGACCGTCACCCACCACGCCGGAGGCCGCTCGCGCGGCGACCTGATGGCCCAGCTCAGCCACTCCCGCCTGATCTTCGCCGGCAAGCACTACGGGCGCCTTCGTCGGGGGGGAATCCGCGCCGCGCTCGGCCTCGGGCACGTGATCAGGATCGGCTTCTGGGGACCGATCTCCCGCGTGCGCCCGGCCGAGCGCGGGCGGGTCGCGGCCGAGCTCGCCGGGCTGCGCGTGGTCTTCGGACGGGCCGCGCCGCCGCTCGGTCCCTACGCCGACGGCGGCCGGGCCGCCGGGATGCGCCCGGGCACCGCGCCGCCGGCGCCCGCAAGCCAGGTGGCGCCCGCCTCGTTGGTCCGGTGATGGACCTCCCCGACGACGAGCGTCACTACCTCGAGGAACGCTATCGAGGCGATCGCGGCCGCTCGCGGCTGATGAAGTCCTACTACGGGCTGAAGCCCCTCCTGCCCCGCCGCCTCCAGATCGCGATGCGGCGCGCCTACGCGAGGCGCCAGGCGGCCACCCGGTTTCCCCGCTGGCCGATCGAGCCGGTGCTGGTGGAACGGCGCGAGGCGCGCCTGCGGCGCGCGGTGGAACGGCGCGGTGGCCCCGTCCCGCTGGTCGCCGACTGGCCCGGCGGGGCCGGCTTCGCCGGCATCCTCACCCACGACGTCGAGGGCCCCGAGGGCGTCGCCCGGGTCGAGGCGGTGATCGCGATCGAGCGCCGCCACGGCTTCGTCTCCAGCTGGAACTTCGTCGCCGAGTGGTACCCGATCCCCTCCGGCCTGCTCGCCGCGGTGCGGAGCGCCGGCTGCGAGGTCGGCCTGCACGGCGTCAGGCACGACGGCAGGCTGTTCGGGGACCGTGCCTCCTTCGAGGCCGAGCTGCCCGCGATCCATCACTACCTGGAGGAGTGGGGAGCCGACGGCTTCCGCTCCCCGGCCACCCATCGCCGCGCCGCCTGGATGCCGGAGCTGGGGGCCCGCTACGACAGCTCGTTCCCGGACACCGATCCGTTCGAGCCCCAGGGCGGCGGCTGCTGCTCGATCCTCCCCTACTTCCTCGGCGACCTGGTCGAGCTGCCGATCACGATGGTCCAGGACCACACGATGTGGGAGATCCTCCGCCACGAGACGATCTCCCCCTGGATCGAGAAGAGCACCTGGATCGCCGCGCACGGCGGGCTGGTCAACCTGATCGTCCACCCCGACTACCTCGACACCCCCGCCCGGCTGCGGATGTACGAGGAATACCTCGACCACCTGGCCCACCTCGCCGCCGCGCGGGACGGCTGGGCGGCGCTGCCGCGGGAGGTCGCCGAGTGGTGGCGGCTGCGGGCCGGGCTGCGGGTCGTCGAGGCCGACGGGGCGGCGAGGATCTCCGGCCGCGGCGCCGAGCGGGCGGCGCTCGTCTGGGCGACGATCCGCGACGGGGAGCTGGCGATCCGCCCGCGGCAGGAGATCGCCTGAGGCGCGATGGCCCGGCGCGTCCTCATCCTGCTCCAGAACGAGCCCCTGCCCCACGACCGGCACGTCCTCAACGAGAGCCGCGCCCTGCTCGGCGCCGGCTACGAGGTGACCGTGATCTGCCCACGCGGCGAGGGGCGCGAGTGCGCTCCGTATGAACGGTTCGAGGGGATCGAGATCCACCGCTATGAGCCGCGGCCGGGGGGCGAGCGCGCCGCCGGCTATGTGGTCGAGTACCTCGCCGCGCTGCGCGAGATGCGCCGGCTCGCCCGCCGGCTCGCCCGCGAGCGCCCCTTCGACATCGTCCACGCCTGCAGCCCTCCCGACTTCCTCCTGCTCGCGGCGCTCAGCCTCCGCCGCCGCGGCGCCCGCTTCGTCTTCGACCACCACGACCTGACCCCGGAGCTCTTCCGCGGCCGCTACGGCGGCGGCCCGCTCGCCTGGGCGACCCTGGCGGGCGAGCAGGTCGCCTTCCGCACCGCCGACGTCGTGCTCTCGGTCAACGACTCCTACCGGCGCATCGCGATCGAGCGCGGGCGGCGCGACCCGGCCGACGTCTTCGTGGTCAGGACCGGCCCCGACCTGAACAGCTTCGTCCCCACCGCGCCGGACGAGTCGCTGAAGCGAGGCAAGCCGTTCCTGCTCGCCTATGTCGGCGTGATGGGACCGCAGGACGGCGTCGACGAGGCGCTGCGCTCGCTGGCCGAGCTGGCGGCGCGGCGATGCGACTGGCGGGCGATCTTCATGGGCGACGGCGACGTGCTCGGGGAGATGCGCGCCCTCAGCGCCCGGCTCGGCCTCGACGACTGCGTCGAGTTCACCGGCTGGGTCGAGCAGGACACGATCTGCCGCGTCCTCTCGACCGCCGACGTCGGCATCGCGCCCGACCCGAAGAGCCCGCTCAACGACCTCTCCTCGATGGTGAAGATCTCCGAGTACATGGCGATGTCGACGCCGTTCGTCTCCTTCGACCTGTCCGAGTCGCGGGTCGGCGCCGGCGAGGCGGCGCTGTTCGCCCCCTCCGGTGACCACGCCGGCTTCGCGTCGCTGATCGCGGAGCTGCTCGACGACCCTTTGCGCCGCCTCGAGATGGGCGCCGCGGGCCGCCGCCGGGTGCTCGACTCGCTCGCCTGGGAGCACCAGGAACGGGCCCTCCTGGCGGCCTACTCGCGCGCCCTCTCCTAGATGACCGTGACCGCCCGCGCACACCCCCTCCTGCTCGCCGCCGCGCTCGGCGCGCTCGTCGCCGGCTGCGGGGGCACCTCGGCGCCCTCCGCGACCCAGGTCTCGGCCCCTCAGCGGGCCCTCTGCACGATCACGATCGGCCCCGGCGAAGACCTCGCCACGCGGCTGGCGCGGGCCCAGCCGAACGCCGTCCTCTGCCTGCGCAGCGGCGATTACCCCGAAACGACGGTCCCGGCCAAGGCCACCGACAAGGGGGCCGGGATGACCACGATCCAGCCCGCCCCGGGAGCGGAACCGACCTTCGCCGGCGAACTGCGCTTCGAAGGCGCCCACCGGCTGCGCCTCCTCGGCCTCTCCTTCGACGCCGGCCTCAGCTTCGACCCGGAAGCCGCCGACGTCGAGATCCTCGAAAACGACCTGACCGGCAGCGGCGGCCTCTTCTTCGACGGCGACCGCAGCCAGGGCGGCAGCAGCCGGCGGGTGCTGATCGAAGGCAACCGCATCCACGGGATCGACTACACCGGCCCCCAGGACGGCTACCAGGGCTACGGGATCAAATCGGTCGGCGACCAGAGCGGCTTCACCGTGCGCGGCAACACGATCAAGAGCGTCGCCGCCGACTACATCCAGACCGACACGGCCGACGACTGGACGGTCGAAGCCAACACCTTCCTCGGCCCCACCTTGGTCGGCACCCACCCGCAGGAGCACCAGGACCTCTGGCAGGACTACGCGGGCGGGCGGGACATGGTCTTCCGCGACAACGTCGCCCGCCGCACCGGCACCGCCGAGTCGCTGCTCTTCCAGCTCACCTACCCCGGCGACAGCTTCGAGGCGGTGCGGGTGGAGAACAACCTCTTCGACCACGACAGCGCCGGCTTCAGCGTCCAGATCTACCAGGTCCACGGCCTCGTCTTCCGCGACAACACCGTCGTCGGCTCGCGCTTCGGCTCGGTCTTCCGCCGCGACCCTCGCTTCCCGCCCGGGTCCGGGTACGAGGTCGAAGGCAACGTCTTCGCCGAGACCGCGGTCGGGGACGACCTCGGCGTCGAAGACGGGGTCGAGGGATGGGGCAGCTTCGACCGCGACGTGACCAGCGACGGCTCGGCGCTGGGCGCGGGGTCGGTCCGCGACTGGCAGCCGCGCTGGGCCGACGAAATCGACTACCTGCCGCTGGGGCTGCCGATCCCGGCCGGCTTCAGGCCGCCGAGCTGACCGTCGCGGCGCCCCCGCCCGCGCACCGTCTGGCCCTCCGCCGTCTCGGCCGGCAGTTCGACCGAGGCGGCGACGACGCAGATCGCGCCGAGGATCGTGAACAGGTACGGCGCCGGGCTGAAGCTGAAGATGTCGTAGAGCGCCGCGGCGACGCCGAAGGCGAGACAGCCCGCCCCGGCGGCGAGCGCCGGCGGGCCGCGCCGCGGATCTTCGCTGCGCAGCACGCGGCGGACGACGAAGAGCGGCGTGACGATGAAGGCGATGAAGGCGAGCAGGCCGAGCAGGCCGCCCTGGAAGACCTGGCCGAGGTACTCGTTGTCGAAGATCCGGTAGGTGTCCTGGCGCTGGGTGTCGAGGGTGCCGAACCCCTGGCCGAGGGACGGGTGGGTGAGCAGGTCCGGGACGATCGCCGGGTAGTCGGCGGTGCGCCCTTCGACCGAGTCGCGGCTGTCGGCGCGCCCCAGTTCGGAGAAGCTGCCGAAGAGCCCCGGCGAGATCGCCACCGCGACCGCCAGGCCGATCAGTCCGTAGGGCGCCAGGCCGATCAGCTGGCGGGGGCGCACGACGAAGAGGACGACCAGCGCGAAGGCGGGGATCACCAGGCCCGATTTGCGCTGCGTGATCAGCGCCCCGAGGAGGATCACCGCGGCGGCCAGCATCCAGAGCAGGCGGCGCCGGGTGGTCGGCGCGATCGCCGCCAGGACGACCGCGAAGGGAAGCGCCATGCCGAGCAGCGAGGCGACCGACAGCGGGTGCCGGGTCGGCCCGGTGATCAGCGGCCGGCCCTGGTCGACTTCGGGTTCGGCGTCGGTGCTCGCCGGTTCGACTTCGGCGATCGGCGAGAGCACCGAGGCGGCGGTCGAGTAGAAGAGGTTGTCCCCCTCTTTCTTCTCGTAGACGGTGCCGAGCGCGGTGATCACCGCGAGGACGACGATCAGCACCGCCAGCGGTCGCAGCTCGGCGACCTGCAAGGTGAGGCTGGCGATCGCGAAGATCGCCACCAGGCTGAACAGGACGAGCAGCTGTTTGGCGGCGATCTGCCACTCGCCGAGGTTGGTGATGTCGGGGACGTTGACGGCGATGCTCGCCACCGCGGCGACGACGATCGCGACAGCGCCCACCGACCAGCCGCGCGGCCGCAGGCGGACGATCCCCGGGCCGCGGCGGAGAAAGGTGCCGATCAGCCAGACGGCGATGATCACGGCGACGAGGAAGCGGTCGATGTCGGAGCTGAAGGGCAGGTGGACCTTCATATGGACGCTTTCGAAGGGGACCAGGAAGACCATCACCAGGAACAGCGCCAGCAGCCACGGCAGCGGTCGCCGCGTGCGTGGCCAGGCGTCGGCGGTGCAGACGCCGTCGACGAAGTCGCCCGCCGCCGCCACGCTCAGCGCGCCCGCTGCGGAAGGCCGGCGCGGATCGCGTCCTCGCGCGGACCGTGGCCGTTGGTGTCCCGCCCCGCGCGACCGCCGCGGCCGGGCGGTCGGTCTCCCGGATCCTCGCCGTCGACCCGCCAGCCACGGGCGATCGTGTCGGCGGGGACGAGCAGGATGCACCAGCCGACGAAGACGACGAGGAAGACGAGGACCGCGATTTCGGTATCGGCGCCGGCGTTGACGACGCCGCCGGTGGCGCGACCGAGCGGCCGGATCTCGACCCGGTCTTTGGGCGGCGTCACCTGGCGTTCCTGCAGGCGCTCGACGTAGGCGCGCAGGGCCAGCGGGGCGGCGTCGGCCAGCCTGACGGCCTCCTTTTCGGTCGGCGCCTGGGCGAACACCGAGATGATCGGCAGGTCGGGGTTGCTCTCGAACCGCAGCCGGTAGAGCGCCCCCTCGCCGATGATCTGGGTGCTGCGCTTCCCGGCGGTCGGCTCCTGCTGGGTCAGCGGCAGGTTCATTTCGTAGGGCCCCTGCGCCTCGATTTCGTCCGCCGGGATCCCCGACTGGCGGGAGATCAGCCCCAGCGCCGCCGGGTTGGCGAGGAAGCGGGCGAAGACGGCGGCGCGCGCCTCGAGCGGTTCGAGTTCGTAGGAGAGGTCGGCGAAGGCCGAGTCCGGCGTGTCGACCAGGATCTGCGAGGAGGCCGTCGCGAAGACGTTGGTGCGGCTGGTCAGCGAGGGTGGGAAGAGGCCGACCGTGCAGACGCTGAGGGTCGCCGCGACCGCCGCGAGCAGGGCGCCGAGGACGACCAGGCGGCGGCGCTGCCAGAGGACCTTGAGGTTGCGTGCCGGTTCCATCGACTCTCCGCGCTCACCCGCGGGCGGGCTCTTTGGGCTTTTTCAACTTCGGCCGCCGACGCCGCCGCTTGGCTTTGCGCTGCTTCGCCGCCGCCTGCTGCGGCTCGGCGTCGGCCGCCCGCCAGGCGCCAAGGAAGCGCGGCAGGCCGACGATCAGGGTGAGGAAGAGGGCGAGCAGGAAGACGAAGACGCCGACCGCGATCTTCTTGCTCGAGGAGTCGTCGACCAGCCCGGCCTGGGCGGGCCCGAGGGTGCGGAACTCGACCCGCCTGCCCGCCGGCGTCTCCTGGTTGCGCTGGATCGCGTGGACCCGGGCGCTCATCGCCCGCGGCACCGCCGCCGCCAGCGCCCGCGCCTCGGGGACGGTCGGTGCCTTCGTCACCACGCTGAGGATCGGCAGTTCGGTCTGCTGGATGATCGAGATCCGGTACGGGAGTTCGCGGGCGGGGCCTTCGCTGATCCCCGGCGCCTCGCCCGGCAGCGGCATCGGCCCGGCGACCTGGATCTGCCGGAAGGGGATGTCGCTCGCCGCGGCGGCCTGCCGGATCACGTTGCCCCCGGACATCACCCGGGCGAAGACGCCGGCCCGCGCGGTCAGCCCGGAGAGCGGACGGTGGGCGTTGGCGATCGGCGAGTTGGCCGAGTCGACCAGCACCTGGATCGAGCCTTCCGCGTCGACTTCCTGGCGCTCGCTCAGCGAGGGCGGGAAGAGAGCGGCCCTGTAGACGACGAGGAGCGCCGCCAGCCCGGCGACCAGCACCGCCGCCGCGACCAGGAGCCGGCGCCGCCAGAGCTCCTTGAGGAAGAGGACGGAGCTCACGTCTGCCGCGGCGAGAAGGGTGGCGGGAGGACGCGCATGGTCTGTAAACGGCCTTCGGCGGCGAGAACTTCCGCCGTTTCCCCACCTGGCCCGTGGTCCTTATTTCGTTCGCGCGGCGCGGCTCCCGTTGGAAGCACGGTGGCCGGGCGCCCGTTTGACCAGTAACCGGTGCGGGCCGCGCGCCCGCCCCTCGTCCAACCTTCGGAAAGGACCTGCGGGGAATGGAGAACCAACCGATAGGGGCCCTCGTCGTCGGCTACGGCTACTGGGGGCCGAACATCGTCCGCAACATCGGCGAGCGACCCGAGTTCGAGCTGCTCGGGCTCTGCGAGCGGGACGAGTCCCGGATCAGCGAGTTCGAAAAGCGCGACCCGGGCATCCCCTGCATCCGCGACTACGACGCCGCGCTCGCCGATCCCGACATCGAGGCGATCGCGATCGCGACCCCGCCCCACACCCACTTCGACCTGGTGCGCAAGGCGCTCGAGGCCGGCAAGCAGGTGCTGGTCGAGAAGCCGCTGGCCCGCACCGCGGGTGAGGCCGCCGAACTGGTCGCCCTCGCCGAAGAGGTCGACCGGCTGCTGATGCCCGGCCACACCTTCCTCTACAGCCCCGCGGTGAACAAGGTCAAGGAGCTGATCGAGGAGGGCACCCTGGGCGAGATCTACTTCGCCACCTCGGCGCGGATGAACCTCGGCCTCTACCAGCGCGACGGGGTGGTGCTCGACCTCGCCCCGCACGACCTCTCGATCCTCCTCTACTGGCTCGGGGCGCCGATCAAGGAGGTGACCGCGAGCGGCCGCAGCGTCTTCCAGGACGGCGTCCACGAGACCGCCTTCATGACCCTCTCCTTCGAGGGCGACGCGCAGGCCAACGTCCAGGTCTCCTGGCTGGCGCCGCGCAAGATGCGCCAGATGGTCGTCGTCGGCAGCCAGCGGATGGTCCAGTACGAGGACACCTCGGCCGACGAAGCGGTCCGCATCTACGACCGCGGGCTCGACTTCGCCGAACCGCCGGCCAACTTCGGCGAGTACCGCCTCACCTATCGCACCGGCGACATCGTGGCGCCGCAGATCGCCGCCGCCGAGCCGCTGGCGCTCGAGCTGAAGGACTTCGCCGAGGCGATCCGGGAGGGAACCACCCCGGTGTCGAGCCCCCGCCTCGGGCTCGAAGTCGTCTTCGCGCTGCAGGCCCTGGAGCGCTCGATCCACGCTCACGGCGAACCGGTCAAGGTCCGCTCCGCCGACGACGTCCGGCGCCGCCCTCGCAGCGGAGCTCGGGTCGCCGCCTGACGACTCGGGTGACCCGCCCGGGCATCCGCCCGGGCGGGCAGTCGTCCGGCGCAGCTCAGCGGTAGTTGCGGATCCGAGGGACGGCGACCGCGGCGAAACGGACGCCGGCCTGGCAGGCGCCGGTCACCTGCAGGACGCGCCGGGTGCCGACCGCGATCACGACCGAGGAGGCCTGGTAGCGCAGGCACCAGCCGCGGCGGCCCGCGATCGTCACCGCTTCGGCGCTGCGGGCGGCGTTCCTGAGCGCCTTCAGCGGCACCTTCTCGATCACCAGATCGATCTCCCGGCCGGAGCCGCTGTACACGCAGGTGGGGCCCTGGGGCCGTTCTGTGACGGTCACGCCGGCGCCGAGGATCGCCTCCGCCTTCCGCTTCGGCACCAGCCAGCAGGGCCGGATCGGCTTCGCGCCGGTGGCGCTCACCTCGTCGGTGTCGCGCCCGGTCGGGAAGCTCGCGGTCGCGATTTCGATCGAGCCCCCGTCGTCGACGACGTTGTCGGCCCTGGCGGCGGCCGCCGGGCCCTCTCTCCCGTCGGAGCCACCGGAGGCGACGACGAGGAGGGCCACGGCGATCGCCGCCAGGGCCGCGAGGCCCAGGATCGAAAGCGTCGTCGGCGGTCGGTGTGGGCTCATGGGGTGAAGAGGACGTCGACCCAGTAGTTGGTCGCGTTGAAGGTGCTGGTCGGGAAGACCAGCGAGTTGCTGTAGGTGTAGAGGCCGTTCGGCGTGGTCGAGCTCGCGGGCGCGGCCAACGGCGCGACCGTGGCCGCCGTGGCGAAGCCCCCCGAGGTCGCCGAGTAGTGGCCTTTCGGCGCCAGGTAGCCGGCCACGTAGATCGTGTTGGCGGCGATCGACACCGGCGTCGCGAAGGTCGCTTCCTGCCAGCCGGATGCCGTCTCCCCGCTCACCGTGGTTTCGGCGAGGAGCGAGCCGGCGCTGGTCCAGAGGGCGACTTTGTGGGTGCCGGTGTTGGCGGTCGACTTGTAGAAGCGGACGCCGCGGACTTTCCCCGCGGTGGTGCTGGTGAACTTCATCCCGAGCACCACCGAGCCGGAGTCGGCGACGTTCACGGTCGCCGGCGTCGACTGCTCGAACAGGGTGACCCGCGGCATCACCGCGGCCGAGGCCGTCGATTCGGGGCTCGAGCCGAGCGCGTTGACCGCGGTCACCTTGAACGTGTAGCTGGTGCCGTTGGCGAGCGAGCCGACCGTGGTCCAGAGGGTGCCGGCGCCGACCGGGATCGAGGTGAGCGCCGTGGTGCCGGCGTAGGGCGTCACCGTGTAGCCGGTGATCGGGCTGCCACCGTCGCTCGCCGGCGCCGTCCAGGAGACCAGGGCGCTCGCGTTGCGGGCCGTCGCCGTCACCGCCGTCGGCGCGCCGGGCGCGACCGCCCCGCTCGGGGTGACTGCGTTCGAGGCGGCCGACTCGGGCCCGGTACCCGCCGCGTTGGCGGCCTTGACGGTGAACGTGTAGCTGATCCCCGCGGTCAGGCCGCTGACGGTGGCCGAGGTCGCGGGGGGCGTGCCGGAGATCGTCTTCGCCGGCTGTGCGATGCCGCCGACGTAGGGGGTGATGACGTAGCTGGTCGGGCTCGTCCCGGTGGTCGGCGCGGTCCAGGAGACCGTCGCCGAGCCGAGCCCGGCGGTGGCGGTGGTGCCGCTCGGCGCACCGGGCACGACCGCCACCGGTTCCGGCGTGAAGAGGACGTCGACCCAGTAGTTGCTCGCGTTGTAGCTGTCGGTCGGGAAGGCGACGCCGCTGCCGTAGGCGAAGACGCCGTTGCCTTCCGAGCCGCTCGCTTCGGCGTGCAGCGGTGCGTTGTCGACCGCCGCTTCGAGGTTGGGACCGTTGACCGAGTAGTGCCCGGCGGGCGCCAGGTAGCCGGCGACATAGGTGGCGCCCGGCTGGATCTGGACCGGCGTCGCGAACTTGACCTGCTGCCAGCCGGAGGCGGTCTCTTCGGCGAACGTCGCCTGGGCGAGCAGTTCGCCGCCCACAGTCCAGAGGCTGCCGATGTGCGTCCCGGTGTTGGTCGCCGCCTTGTAGAAGCGGATGCCGTTGATCGTCCCCGCGACGTCGCTGCGGAACTTGACCCCGAGCTCGACGGAGCCGCCGTCGCCGGAGTCGACCGTCGCCGGGGTGGCGAGGTCGAGGATCATGTCGTACGGGGTGATCGCGTTGGAGGCGGCCGATTCCGCCCCGCCGCCGGCCGCGTTGATCGCCGCCACCTTGAAGGTGTAGGTGACGTTGTCGGTGAGGCCCGCGACGCTCGCCGTGGTCGCCGCCGAGGCGGTAGTCGTCGTCGCCTGCGCGACGGCGCCGATGAACGGCGTGATCCGGTAGGCGGTGATCGGGGCGCCGCCGTCGCTCGCGGGCGCCGTCCAGGACAGCGCCGCGCCGGAGCTCTTCGCGGTCGCCGTGACCCCGGTCGGCGCGCCCGCCTGGCTGGCGGCGGTCGGCACCACCGCGTTCGACTGCGCCGACTCGGCCCCCGGGCCGACCGCGTTGACGGCCCGCACGGTGAAGGTGTAGCTGCTGCCCGCGGTGAGGCCGTTGACGGTGAGCGAGGTAGCCCCGGCACCGGCTTCGACCGGGGCCTGGGCGACGGCGTTCAGATAGGGCGTCACCTTGTAGCCGGTGATCGGGCTGCCACCGTCGCCGGCCGGCGCCGTCCAGGACACCGTCGCCGCGATCGGCGCCGCTTTGGCGCTCACCCCGGTCGGCGCCCCCGGCACCGCGGGGCTGGTCGGCGTCACCACGTTCGACGGGCTCGAGGCGGGGCCGGGGCCGGCTTCGTTCACCGCGGCGACGACGAAGGTGTAGGTGGTGCCGCCGGTCAGCCCGGTGATCGTGGTCGAGGTCGAGGTCGCCGGCACGGTCGTCGGGGTCTGCGCGTTAGCGCCGACGTAGGGCGTCACCTTGTAGGTGCTCGGCGCCCCGCCGCTGGTCGGCGCGGTCCAGCTCACGGTCGCCGAGCCGAGCCCGGCGGTGGCGGTCGCGCCGCTCGGCGCCCCCGGCAGCAGCGGCAGCACTTTCGGCGTGAACAGCACATCGACCCAGTAGTTGTCGGCGTGGTACGGGTGGGTCGGGAAGGTGCTGGTCGAGGAGTAGGAGTAGACGCCGTTGCCGTTGCCGACGTCGGGCAGGATCCGCAGATCGCCGTGTTCGAGCATCGTCGACCCGGTCGCCGGCGGTTCGTTCAACTGCCAGGCGGTGTCGGCGTAATGGCCGTTCGGGGCGAAGTAGGCGGCGACGTAGGTGGTGTTCGGCTGGATCTGGACGGGCGTCGAGAATTCGGCTTCCTGCCAGCCGGTGGCGGTCTCGCTTTTGAAGGTCGCTTCGGCCAGCGCTTTGCCTTCCGCGGTCCAGAGGCTGCCGACGTGGGCGCCGGTGTTGGCGCTCGACTTGTAGAAGCGGACGCCGCCGATCGTGCCCGCGATGTCGCTCTGGAACTTCACCCCGAGCTCGATCGAGCCGCCGTCACCGGCGTCGGCGACGGCCGGCGCCCTGGTGCCGAGCATCGAGCAGGGGCAGGCGATCGCGACGGTGGTGCCGGCGGTCGCCGCGCCGAGGTTGGCCGAGTCGTCGGCCGCCCGCGCCTTGATCGTCGCGGCGGTGTCGCCGTCGACGTTCCAGACGTAGGACCAGCTGGTCGTGCCGCTCGCCGGGTGCCAGGTCCGGCCGCCATCGGTCGACACTTCGACCGCCGCGACGACGCCGCCGCCGCTGTCGCTCGCGGTGCCGGTGATCGTCACCGTCTGGCCGCTTTTCAGCTGCTGGCCGGCGGTCGGTGAGGTGATCGTCGCGGTCGGCGGCGTGTGGTCGGTCGATTCGGACGAGGCCACCAGCCCGCTCTGCAGGGTCGAGGGCTGCGCCCCCATGTCGGCGAGCAGGTTCACCGTCGCCTGCTCCATGTTCGGGTCGGGCGGGTTTTCGGCCGGGTTGGTCGAGCCTGCGTCCCAGGCATTGGTCGGGTCGAGGCCCCAGGACCACTGCACCGTCCCGGCGCCGAAGACCAGCGCCCCGCTCGGCGCCCGGTAGAGCGAGAGGCTGTGCGTCGCCAGGCCTTTTTCCTGGACGTGGGTGCCGTAGTCGACGAAGGTTTCGAGCCCGTTGACGGTGGTCGAGGAGAGCGGTATCCGCCCCGGCGGGCGGAAGCCGTTGTCGGCGTCGACGTCCCACTCGTAGCCGAGCGTGCCGGTGCCCGGGCTCAGCGTCAGCGTTTCGGTCGGGCTCAGTTTGGCGACCTGCGTGTTACGCCAGAAGCGCAGTTTGGCGAAGGTTCCCGGCACCTTGATGTCGGCGGTGCCGGAGTTGACGAGGAAGTACTGGCCGGTGAGGCTGTTGGCCGGCTTGCCGGCGCCGCCTTTGGTGCCGAAGCGGGGGTCGGCCCAGCTCGAGGTGGAGACGTTCGGCTCTTCGGGATCGACCGGTTCGTTGAAGTGGGTCTCCTTATAGGTGGTCAGCGTCCGGTAGGGCGTTTTCGAGCTGTCGATCGAGGGACCGAAGCGCGTCTTCCAGAACACCTCGTTGCCGCTGAAGAAGGCCATGTTCACCCCCGCTTCGCGGGCGCTTTCGACCGCCGTCCGCTCCGGCCCGGTCCAGTACTCGTCATGGCCGCTGGAGATGAACACCTTGTGGTTCAGCAGCAGCGAGGGATTCTGGTTGATGTCGGTCTGCGAGGTGTAGGTGACGTTGTAACCCTCTTTCTCGAGGAAGCGGATCAGTTGGTATTCGGCATAGAACGGATCCGATTTGCCGTCGTCGGTCGGCAGGGTGCCGTCGAAGGGTCGGTTGTAGGAGACCGAGTAGGCCGCCTTATAGCCTTCCGGTTCACCTTTGGGGCACCACTTGGTGCAGGTGTAGAGGCTGTTGCCGCCGTACGCGTTGTACGCCTGCCAGGTCTCGTCGGAGGTCTTCAACACGATCGGCGCGTGGCTTTCGTCTTCGGTGACGACAAAGAAGATCTGGCTTTCCCCGCCTTTGTCGGCCGAGTCGTCGCGCACCAGTTGGGCGACGTAGAGACCGGAGACCGCCGTCGTCGGCACTTTCCAGGAAGCCGAGACCGCCCAGTTGCCGCAGTCGACCAGCCCGGTTTTTTCTTCGTGCAGGCATTCCGGCTGGGTCTGCGGGAGCGAGGCGCCGGGGGTGATGTTCGATTCGATCACCCTGGCGCCGTCGCCGCCGTAGTAGCCGAGCCGCAGGATGTTGAGGTGGTATTTCGGCGACGGCGTCTTGATCTTGAAGTACTCCGTCTGGCCGACGTTGACGTTCATCGCCGTGGCGAACCCCTGGATCGATTCGTCGCCGATTTCGCGGATCTGCCAGTCCGAGGGCGGGTCGCCCGGTTTCGAGTTCTCGCAGGCGACGGGGTTGGCGACCGGCGGCGCGCACGGTTCGGCTTCGGCGCCCGCCGCGACGTCGACGGCGGCGCCTCCGGCGCGCAGCGCGAGAAACGTCAGCACGGCGAGGAGGGCGATGAGCAGCGCGGGCGCGCACTTCGACGCTGCGCCACGGTGCTGAGTCGGCGGCCCCTTCACCCCCTATCAACGACCGGCGGGGCGGCGGCCTTCCGTCGACCGGGTCGAGGCGGATGAAATTCGGACTAAGGCGCGGTCGGCTCGTCGACTTCGCCGGCCGGGACGGCGGTGGTCCCGTCCTCGCCCGTGGCCTCGGCCGTCAGGTCGAGCTCGGCGAGGTAGACAAGGACGGCGTGGCCCGCCAGCTTCTCGAGGCTGGTGCCCTGCTCGGCGGCGTCGGCGATCAGGGCCGCTTCGATCCGCTCGTCGACCGCGACGTCGACCGCGACGTCGGGTCGGGGCGGAACCAGAGCCGCGGCCGCCCCGCCGATGGCGAGCTGATTTCCCTGCTCCTGATCGAAATTCGGAACGCGCGGCGGGCGTTGGCCGCTGTCGAGCCTGCCGACGTAGTAGACGAGAGCGGCGTTGACCGCCGCGGACAGGTCACGCCCATCGTGGCTTTCCAACCCAGCCTTGGTAAGAGGTCCGATAACTGCTCTCATCACAGAATTCCCGCGTTTGTAATTATTTCACAACCTGAGGCTTGTAATCAATCTCTCATCTAGGAATTCACGACCAAAAACAGCACGGTACGTTCACCTGAATGCTGTCATCCCAAAAAGTGACTACCCAAATGCGATAGATCTGGGATTGACAGAAAGGAGGACATAATTCATCCTCCTCCTCAATCGCTCTGCTGAAGTCATCTGGGGATGCGGAGCAAAATCAGGCAAACCAGCAGCACCAGCGCGCGGTGAGCGCGCAGGAGAAGACCATGACAACGCCGCAAAGCGTCGTCGGGGGCTCTGAAGAAGGTCGCCTGGTCCGCCAGGCGGTCGGCATGGCGAAGGATGGCGATGCCGAAGGCATCCACTTCCTCTACGTGCGCTTCTACGACGACGTCCTGCGCTACGTGAACAGTCTCGTCCGTGACTTTCATGAGGCCGAGGACATCACCCACGATGTGTTCGCCAAGATGATGACGGCGATCGCCAAATACGAAGAGCGCTCCGTCCCATTCACGGCCTGGATCATGCGCGTCGCGCGCAACGCCGCACTCGACCACCTGCGCGCCCGCCGCGCGGTGCCGACCGAATCGGTCCGCGTCGCCGACGAGGAGCGAGCCGACTCCAGCCTCCACCGCGGCATCGACATCCGCGAAGCCCTGGAGGGCCTGCCCGACGCCCAGCGCAAAGTCCTCGTCCTCCGCCACGTCGTGGGCCTCAGCCCGGTGGAGATAGCCGCCAACATGGACCGCTCCGAGAGCTCGATCCACGGCCTCCACCACCGCGGCCGCCGCGCCCTCCAGGACGAGCTGGAATCAAGAGAAGCCATCCCGATCGTCATCCAGTCGGCGGCCTGACAAGGCCGCCGACGACGGCCCGACCCCTCAGCGGGCGCACTTCCGCGTCACATCGCCGCATCTCCCCACACATCCCAGCTAGACTCCGCCCCCACAACCCATCGATTCGCAGCCACAAACCCCTGCAAATCGACCATTTCGGGGCTATAGCTCAGCTGGCAGAGCGCCTGGATCGCACCCAGGAGGTCGGCGGTTCGAATCCGCCTAGCTCCATCGCGTTGAACCCCCTGCAAACGGCCGACTTTACGTTTCCGGCATTCGTCTTAACCACCTGCCTCCTCTCCCCTCGTTTTGGCCACTAGGTGTAGTTCCTAGGCACGTTGTTCATCCGGACCTCCCTGGAGGCTGGCCGTGTCGAAGCCCCAGCACCTCTACACCTGGTGCCCAAACTGCATTGGATATGCGCGGATTCCGTGGGGATTACGGCTTGACCAGAGGCCGGTTCAACTGTCCGATTGGCGCGTGCAACACCTCGTAATCTTGGTGCTACACTCGGTTCTATGCCGACCACCAAGCCGCGCTACACGGTCACCGACACCGGCGACCTCAGCGATCAGCTTGATCAGGCTCAGCGACGCTGGCCCGAGATCCGTGATCGCAAGGAGCTGCTGCTGAAACTGGCGGCGGCAGGACGTGATGCGATCGAGGAAAAGGAGACCGACCGAGCCCGTGCGGTGGAAGAAACCGCCGGGGCCCTCAGCGGTGTCTACGAGCCCGGCGAACTTGAGCGGCTACGCGAAGACTGGCCCGAGTGATCGTCCTCGACGCCAGCGTCCTGATTGCCCATCTCGACGAGCGCGACGCTCATCACGAGCGAGCGAGTCGCCTGCTCGCGGACACCGGCGCCGAGCCCTTGGGCGCGAGCACGATCACGCTGGCCGAGACGCTCGTGGCCCCGACTCGGGCGGGCCGCCTTGACGATGTCCTCGCGGCGCTCGGTCAGCTGGGGGTCAGTGAGCTGCCACTGGGCGATGAGGCGGCAGCGAACCTCGCGCGCCTCCGTCTTGAGGCGGGGCGCAAGTTGCCCGATTGTTGTGTATTGCTTGCGGCTCGAGAACACGGCGGCATGGTCGCCAGTTTCGACTCGGCATTAGTCGACGCAGCCAACAGCCTCGGCCTGTCGACCCGCCAATAGCCTCGACGATATCCAGAACAAACCCGATGCAAAGTAGAAGCTTGCCGGGACCGGTGTGGTCAAAGGGTCCTCAACGACGGCCTTCCCGCCTCGGGATCACCTGAGGATGGTCCGCCCGGTGCTGGCCTCCCAGGCAAGCAACCGACGACCGACCTCCGAATCGCGCAAATCCTGAGCGGTCAACTCAGAAAAGACGCTCTTGTGAAAGTAGTGGCAATCCCAGCCGCGAACCTCACCGTGACCTTCGATCTTCAGTCGTTCAAAGAGCACGTCGAGGGCATCCTTGCCCATGCAAGAAGAGGCAAAGTCCGGTCGTACGGTGGGAATCTCGGTCCGTATAGCGCTGGACTCCTCGGAGGTGAAGCCCATCCGCGCAGCAACGGCAACAAGGATGTCATCCGGATCTGGAGTCGCCTCGAGCCACCCGAGGCGTGTCTCGTCGGGTAGGTCCGTTATTCGGAACTGCCGGCCGTTGGCATGACGCATGCTCACGGCTGCGGAGTGTGCGGCGCGCCGCACGACGGAGACGGCGAGAGCAAGCTCGCAGGAACGCGTCAAAATTGATTTGACCTCGTCGTCGCCCGAAAGGAATCGCGAGGCGACTCTTGCGGCAACACCGATATGGACTAGATCAGCCTCAAGATCGCAGGTTTCGGTGACTAGCAGGCTATCCTCGCCGCTGAGATAGGCGGTCTTCCCTTCGCCATCACAATCGATCAAGAAAACACACTCGCAACCCGCGATCGGTTCGTTCTTCAAATAACTCAGCAGTTGCTCGACGAGCCGGCGCCCTCCGGCTACAAAGATCTGGTCGTAGCCGTGAACACATACCGGCGAAAGAGCCGATTCATCGCCGGGTCCCTCGACCACCAGCATCGGCACCACGTCAAGCCCGGTGATGCCGCGCACCTTATTAGCCCGGATCACCAACTCTTCAGCGAGGGCACTGGGGGTGTACTCGGAAGCGAGACTCAAACCGGACGGAGGTCTAGCGAGCGTTCGCGCTCCTGATGACCCCGAAGGATGACAGGCGAATGGGTGGCAATCAAGAACTGAAGCCGGCGGCTTTGCCCCATGTCACAGAAGGCGTTCAGTAGTCCTTGCAGCCAAGCCACGTGGAGGGAGAGCTCCGGCTCGTCGAGGAGGACGATGGCTTCGGGCTCGGTATCGAAGAGAAGCTCGTACGCGAGGGCGAGGAGCTGCTGCTCCCCGGAGGAGAGCTCTCTAGGTTGTATTCGCTCCCCATCGGCGAGCGCGACTCCGATACCGACCTGCTGGTTCAACTCTACGTGCTTGTTCGAAAAGCGCTCGTTCAGAAAATCCGAGAACAGTTCGAGATTGTGACGGAGTCCGGTCAGCTCCTGAAGGCGCTGTGCGGTAACCCGGTAGACCTCGCGGACAGCAAGAAGTATCAGGGGGTTGTCGCGGGGATACTCGGGCAGATAGTCAGGATCCTCGCCCTCGAACAGTCCGACTCTCGCCAAGGACTCGGCACGCGAGCGGACCTCGGCGCGCAGTTGGTCGACTTCCTGCGCGAGCACCTCAGGATCCTCGGTAGGGATCTGTTGCATCGCTTCGACGATCCTGGTTGGCAGACGCTGCTCCTGGCGGCGCGAGTCGGAAGCGTACGCGGAGAGGCGGGTTTTCATAAGGTCCTTCAGCTGATCGGCGAACTCCTGCACGACCGGGACCCTGCCTCCTTCGACTCCAGACGGATCGGGGCGAAGCTTGTGCTCGAGACGGCGAGCCGAAATATGCTTGGTGTGAAAGCGTGCAAGAAGTTCGCCGAGCCATTGCGGTGAAATGACCGACGCGAGTTGCTCGGGGTCGAGGTGGCCGTACCGCAATTCTGCGTGCCACATGCCGCTCAATCGGATTCGGTCGAATCCAGGCTCGCCACGGCGATCACGCAGACTCTTCAGCACGTCGGGTTCGATCCCGGAGGCAAGTTCGGCATCGAAATGCCACGGCTCGACGGGACCATCGACAGTGAGCCCGGCGTCTTCCCAGCGAATCTCCAGACGCTCACCGGATGAAAAGACGAGCCTCAGCCAAGCAAGCGGGAGTGGGAAGAGCTCGTGCCACAACTCTTCGGAGACGAGATGAATCGCCTTGAGGAGCGTCGACTTGCCACTGCCGTTTTCCCCGGTGAGGACGGTGAGGTCGGGGTCCAGCGGAAGAGCGAGGCCACGATCGCCAAATAGTCCTCCGAAAGCTATTTCCGAGACCGGCCAGAGGCTGGTATCTACCGTGTCAGCCATTAGGCGCCCTCCCGAGAAGCCGACCCGTCATCACCCTGCTATCCCCCCGACCGCAACGATTCATCAGTCTATGCATAGCTCACTGACTATTTCAATCACACGATGGCCAGCACTCCCACGCGTCTGTGGCTGGCCTCTGACGCGCCTACCCAAGAGCCGCCTCTTGATTGAGTACATCGCGCAATGACCGAGAACGCTGGTGACGCGAAAGTCGTGACCTACGTGCTCGAGCTGCCGTTTGCGCTGCCCGTCCCCGACGACTGGCAGTCTGCCCCCCTTTTACCCCGCACCCCAGGCTGGGAGGGTTGGACCGGTGAAAACTTCTGGGCCCTCCTGGAATGGCCGGGGCGCAAAGAGATCCCCGCTCACCTGATGCCCGGGACGCAGATCCGGGTCCGACGGGTTGCGCTGAGGACCGCCCTCCCACTCCGCGCCGCCGACGAGGCCTTCGAGGACAAGATCCGGCCTCTCCTGAACCGAAGGGAGAGGGCCGTCAAGCGGCTGTTCCGATTCCGGGCGGACCGAGGGCTTCGGGTAATGCGTTCGGTTGTCTCGCTCACCACCTTCGTTGCGCCTCTCGACGTCCCCGAGGACAATCTGCCTGAAACCGAACTCGAATGGCTCCACATCCAATTCGACCGCTGTCTTGGAGACCTGAATCGGTTCCTCACCGCCCTCGGCCTGTCGGCTGCCGACTGGCGGGTCGGTCGCCTAGGCGCCGGTCAGCTGCCACCGCTCCTCCCGATCATCATCGATCACGTCTCTCCCGGTGACTCGCCGGGGCGCTGGCCGATCCACCTGCTCGTCTCGATCCGTCCCGACCTACCCGAACCGGCAAACGCCGACAACCCCAAACCTGACCCTGCCTGGGTGGCGGCGGGGATAGTAAGCGGAGCCAATAAGGGCGTGGAGCCGTACTTGGAATTCTTCGGTCTCCTCCAGGATGCATGGGCGGATTCACTCCTCGGTGAGCCGAGCCGCTGCGTGATTGGGCTCGGCACGGCCGTCGAGGTGCTGGTGAGCACGACGATCCGCGAGGGAGGAGCGAGGCTCGGATGGAGCGACGAGGAAATTGCCAAAGGGTCGGGCGCGTGGCTACATGAGCAAGTGACCAAACATCTCGCCAGGCTGTTCGGGAAGAAGATCGACCTGAAAGACGAATCCGGGGTTTGGGGCGCCTGGTGGTCGCTCGCCCATGGACTACGGAACGTTGCAGTCCACGACGGGCGGCGGATCGTACTCTCCGACGCGGTCAGGGCCAAAGAAGCCACTACGGCGGTGATCCGAGAGATTCGCGCCGACCTCGCGGCTGACGAGAAGCTTGCTGGCCTAGCCAAAGGTCTGAAAATCGAATTCGCCGACGACGAACACGACTACACCTGGAAACTCGTGCAGGTCATGCCCTGGAGCATCCGACGTGCTGAACACGCACAGCGGCGGCTGGAACGGCTGATGCCGTGAGATCAGTCGCCTTTGGTCCGAGCGGTCTTCTGCGCGGGTGCCGGCCCGGGGGAACGAGATCAAGCGACCGCTAGCGATGCGATCAAGCCTTTCCGATGCCGGGGCGTAAGCAGCGCAACCTCGCGGCAGGGTGCTCGCCGGTTTTCGCCTGAGCCGAACAAGTCCGCGGTTGAACCGGGTCAGTAGTCCAGCAGATGTTTGGTCTCGACCTCACGGCGCCCAGAGCCGGTGATCTGAAGGTGGTCATCGACCTGGTGAACGAATGCTTTCTCCGAAACTAACCGGTAGACCGTCCGCCGTAGGTTTGGACGCGCGGGAGGAAACACCCAGGATTCGAGGTCATCGAAATCCGCTCCATCAGCGCCGCGCTGGTAGAGAAGAACGAGGCACTGTTCTCCGGCTTTCAGATCCGGATTCATGAGCTTGAGGTAGCCGTCGAACTCTTCGATGACGGGCGCTCGCCTCTCGACCAAGTCTTCAACGATCTCTTGGGCTCGCTGAGCTGGGACGTTGTGATGCAAACGTACGAACTCAGCAAGCACCCAATCGGCGCTGCCAGCGACGAGGGTGGCATCCTGAAGGTTAGGGTCGATGTTGTCAGCGAGATGCGCCGCATCCCGGTTGTTGCGAATGTCGTAGATAACTCGGAGCGCTCGTGGAATGTGAAGGCGAACTGAGTCTGAAAACGTCGCCTTTGGCGTATTAGACAATGCGGTGATGATCGTGTCCGTCTTGATGGAGGTTCCGAGCGCAGTGAAGCTTCCGGTCGTCTCCTGCTCCAGCATCCGGAACGCGGCCTCAGCGAAGCGTCCGCCCTCCACCTCCGCGAGTCGTAGACCGCCGAGATAGAAATTTTTCTTCAGCTCTTCGTGTGCGTCGAGCAACTCCTGCACAAGGGCAGGGTCATACGCGATGCCCAGCGAGGACGCGATTTCTGACCGGACATCCACAAACTACTTTTTGGCTTTTTTGGGTTTCGCTTTGCGACGTTTTTTCTTCGGAATCTTGTCGGTGATCGCTTTCACTTTTTCGCGATCGGGTAGGGCCTCAATAACTTCTTCGCCGTATCGAGTTACCTGGCGTTTCCCGCCGCCAGCCGGGGCCAGATAGCTCCTGTACCTGACGGCGTCGGCGACCGCCTGGGACGGGTTGCCGATCTGTCGTCCCGCGGCCTCGGTATTGAGGTCGGTCAGGTCCTTGGTCGTGAAAGCAGCCTGTCCCCGCCGTTTAGCCAAGAAATAGGCGAGACAGGTGACGCGCTCGGCGTCGCTTTCGGGACTCTTGGTGGCGAGAAATGTCTTCGGATCGTCGACTTTGCCGTCTTCTTCGACCGGGCCACTGTTCTGTTCGCCAGCCGTTCCCCCGTCGTTGTTTTCTTTGCGGGTGCCTCCCAGGTCAAGCTCGGCGTCGAGAGCCGAAGCCAGCCAATTCAACGCCCGCGCCTGCGCTTCAGGGTCCAGCTCCTCTAGCGCGGTGAGAGCCGTCTGCATCGCTTTTAGCTCTTGGATTGCGTCAGCCATAGGTGCGGCAGTATTTCAGGAATACCGGGGCCTTTCCAGAAAACCGTTGCTCTCGACCACGTGTCCTTTCGCTATCCCCTGGCTCGCGACGCCGAGGTCGCCCCCCCTCTCGATCTGCCATTCCACGCGTGTGACCAACAGATAATTCGAACCACACCTCGCCCGCATTGGGCACTAAGGGCGATTCGTGCCCGAATCGCCGCATATCCACGTGTATATCCGCGCATATCCGCCGGGATATCGCCCGGTCTGGCGCGCAACACGTTTTGATTTTTACCTGGAAATCGGCGATTTGGGAAACTGGACCGCGCCGACCGGGGGCTGGATCGCACCCAGGAGGTCGGCGGTTCGAATCCGCCTAGCTCCATCGACGTAGAACCCACATCAGAAGCGAGATTGCTCGTCTCTTCGGCTCTTCTCAACTGCATCTCGTTCTCTCAGCCTTCTCTCAAAGCCCCTCGCGGAGCCCGTCAAAGATCGCTCCGATTCGATCTGCCTGTCCCACGTCGGGGGCGAAATGCATGTAGCGGTCGGGACCGACAAAGACGAGTGGCCCATGAGTTCTTCTCGATGGCTTTCGCTCCCCCATGGCGCGCGCTGTGCCGTAGCTGTGACGCAGACTGTTGAAAGGTCAACACCGGGCTTCACGTATGCCCCGTTCCGGCCCTCCTTCACTTCGACCGGGCCAACGCCCGCCACGAGGAGGGCCACGCTGTACCGCTTTCGCAGCTTTGAGCGGTCGAAGAGCTTCCCCGTCTCAGGGTGTGGGCGTGCCCCCACTGGCCGTCGCGAGCCACGGGCTGTCGCGGGCCACGGGCTGTTGGGAGTTGTAGACACGTTCGAGATCGAGCGACCCTGAGCCAGGCAGGCTCGATCACCGAAGGACAGCTTTGGCTTCTTGAGCGCGGGCGAAGATCGGCGGCCTGTGGCTCAGCGTCGCCTTGACTTGACGAAGCGAAGTGTCAGCGTCCCGGAGTAGTGATCTTGTGCCGCACACGTCACGACAGGACCTAGCGGTTCTGACGGGGTGCCGGCCCACTTTTGGGTCGGAACGCACGCTTCTTCGGGCGTGAGAGCAGCTTGCTGTGAGTCGTTGCCCGTCTCCCCTGCCGCGGGTGAGCAGGCCGAGGCGCTGCTGCACGACTCCGAATGCGACGCAGCGATCGGCATCGTCAGGGTCTTGCCACTCTCCGCGCGCGCCAGAGGGAACGATGCCTTGGCCAAGATCGAGCCGGTTTCGACGAACCCGTCGACGTTGCCGTCGTATTCGTCGGGCCCGGCGTTGCCGCAGTTGGAGCTGAACGCGCTGTCGACGAGGACCAACCCTCCGGTCGAGAAGCCGACCGAGACTTTATTGCCACGCGAATTAAGGAGCAGCTGGGGCCAGAGTCCAAGATCTTCCCCGTTTGGTGCCCGAAGACTCCCCGAACACGATCCGGACGGAGGCACCACCGATTCCGGACAGGGGGCGCCATAGGTGGTACTGCTGCCGGCGGTGCCGCCTCCGGTCCAGTTGGTATTCGTTTCGCCCGCACCCAACCGGTTCGCGGTGTCGGTCCAACTCCAGCGGTAGGAGTAGTTGAGCGAGTAGCTCTTGGATTCCATGCAGCTATTGCCTTCGGAGTCCGTCCAATGCGGCCAGCTGTACGAGAATTGACCTTCACCGCTGCCGGCGAACTTGATGACCCAGTGGCCCTTCAAATGCTTCGATTTGAGCTTCGACTTGGCGACATTCGCAGCCACGGGACCCGACGCGAGCGTGGAAGCCGTTGCCCCGGCCGAGCCACCGAGGCCGACGAGCACCACGACCACGGCCAGCAGGGGGGTCAGTCGCCGGAGACGCAAATGTCGACCATCCAAGTCGCGCTTCACTGTCCCTCCCGCCTACAAGTCGGCGAACGAATGGGCCGCACCCTAGCACGGATCCATCGGTCCGCTCGCTCGGGGGCGGCGAACAGACGCGGCGTCCGACCGGGTTCATCGACGCGTGCCGCCGATCATCGCCACGAGGCGACCGACCTGGCGTCCGCGGCACAGCTGGGGCACCCGCATCGTCGGCCAGTCGCCGTCGTCTGCCGTCCACTGCCGGCCCTGCCGGGGCTGTCCTATCTTCGGCGGCGAGGCCGAGGAATCGCTCGGCGCCTCTCGGCCCGGTGATCCCTGAACTCGCCTATCCCGACGTCCGCGCGGCCGTCGACTGGCTGGTCGAGGCGCTCGGATTCGTCGAGCGGGTACGCATCGGCCCCGGCCATCGGGCCCAGCTCAGCTTCGGCGAAGGTGAGCCGGAGAACTTCCCCTACGGCGAGCGCCAATGCAGCTTCCGCGACCCTGGGGGCCACCGCTGGACCCTCACCGAGACCCTGGAGACGTCGCGCCGGAGGACTGGGGTGGCGAGACGATCGAGCACTCGGCACCCGTGCAGGAGAGCAGGGCGCAGGCCAGGAGGGTGGTCGGCAACGCTCATACGACTGCGCCCATGTTATGCCCCGGAACAGAACTGCCGGGTAAGGCGAGATCCTCGCTACCGCTTGTGCTTCGGCTTCTTGTGGTGCTTCTCCTTCACGCAGCGCAACTCCCCTTTGACCTTCTCCTTCTTGAAGCCCTTGCGACAGGTGAGCGCCTTCTTGTGCGGGGTGGAAGTGGAGCCGCCGGTACTTCCCGGTGCCGACGAGGGGCTGTCACCGCTGCTGCTCGGTGGCTGGCCGCTGGGCGGCGGCGGGGTGCTTTCGCCGGAGCCGGAGCCGAGGAAGGTTGCGGTCACGGTCTGGTCGGCTGAGATCGTCACTTCGCAGGTGCCGGTGCCCGAGCAGCCGGCTCCCGACCAGCCACTGAAGGTCGAGCCGGAGGCCGGCGTCGCCGTCAGGGAGACCTTGGTGCCGTCGGTGAAGGTATGGACACAGACCGGGCCGCATTCGATCCCGGTCGGTGCGCTGACGACCGTGCCGGTGCCCGAGCCGGTCTTTTCGACGGTCAGATCGTGACGCGAGGCCGGCGGTTCCTCGCCGGGTCCGAAGACCGATATCGCCCCTTCGCTCAAGGCGGCGACGTAGACGTACTTGCCGTCGGGGCTGGCGGCGACCCGCTCGGCCCCCGCCATGCCGGGCAGGTTGGAGTGGACCGCCTGCGCCCCGCAGGGGACCGTCGCCGTGTTCTGGTGGGTGAAGCATTCGGCGTAGCTCAGGGCACCGGTCGTGGTGTCGCGGTCGAGCCGGACCAGAGCCTCGCTCGGGCTGAGCGAGGCGACGTAGACGTTTTCGCCCTCCGGCCCGGCGGCGATGCCGAAGGCGCCCTTCAGCCCGGGGACCGAATCGGTGGCACAGCCACTGGTCAAGCCGGTGAGGCAGCCCTCGTCGGTGAGCGCGCCGGTGGTCGTGTCGCGGGAGAAGTCGGTGACCGCGCCGTCGGATTCGCCGGTCACATAGACGCTCTTGCCGTCGGCGGTGATCGCGAGCCCGGCGGCCCCGGCGAGCCCGGGAACTTCGGTCCCGCAGACCGCGATCCCGGTCGCCTTGCAACCGACATAGGTGAGCGCGCCGCCCGTGGTGCGGGAGAAGATGGAGACGGCGCCTTCGGTCCCGGGCGCGCCGCCCGCCACGTAGACGTCGTCGCCGGCCGGACTGACGACGACGTCGGTGGCGCCGCCGAGGGCCGGGGCTTTTTCGTTGCCGCTGCCACAGCCGATCGGGCGGGCGGAGAGGCATTCGACCGCGGTCAGTGACCCGGTAGTCCCGTTGCGGTCGAACCGCTCGATCGAGCCGCCGAGGTCGCCGACCACGTAGACGCTCTTGCCGTCGGGGCTGATCGTGACTCCCCAGGCCCCCTCGAGCCCACGCACTTCTTCGTTGCCAGCGCCGCAGGCTCCGGTCCCGGCCACCTTGCAGCCGATATAGGTGAGCGCGCCGGTGGTCGTGTCGCGGGAGAATTCGGCGACGCCGTTGCTGCTGAAGCCGGTCACGTAGACGCTCTTGCCGTCGGGGCTGACGGCGACGCCCTGCGCGTCGACCATCCCGGTCAGGCCGTGGTTCGACCCGCACCCGGACGCTTCGGAGGTGAGGCATTCCTCATAGGTGAGGGCGCCGGTGGTCGTGTCGCGGGAGAGACGGACCACCCCGCTTTCCGACTGGCTGGCGACGTAGACGCTCTTGCCGTCGGGGCTGATCGCCACCGCGTCCGCATTGCCGAGGCCGGGGTTCTCGTTCGACGCGCAGCCGCCGAGATGGGCGTTGAAGCATTCCTGGAAGACGAGGCCTTCTTCCGCGGCCGCCGCATCGATCGCCGCGGCCGCGAGCAACACGGCGGCGAGGACAAGTGAGGCAAGGCCACGGGAGGCGAATCGCATCCCCCGAAGCTTGAGTAGAGGCGCCCGACATGTCTACTCGCATTGCAGCGACCCTCGGACCGGAGGGGAGGGCGCGGCGGATCGGGGGCGACGGCGCGCGGCGCGCCCCATCGGCCCCGCCCGGCTCGCATTTCAGGCGGCCGAATCGACGCGGCGGGCGATCAGGTAGGCGCGGATCAGGGTCGTGATCTCATGCGCGATGCTCTCCGGCGTGGCCCCGGCGGGCGGCCGCAGCACGAGCCGATGCGTCAACCCCTCGATCGCGTTGACGACCACGGCGGCGATGAGGCGCGCGTCGTCGGGGTCGGTGGTCGGGTCGGCCAGGAGCGCCTGCGCGGTCAGCTCGACCAGCGCGTCCTCGAGCGCCTCGAGCTCGTCGCGCACCTCCTTCGGCAGCCGCGTCTCCTCGAAGAGGCTGCGGTGGAGCATCGGCGCCACCGCGTGCATCTCGACCATCGCCTCGACCACGTCGGGCAGCACCGCGTCCCAGGGCTCGCCGCGGTCGAGCCGCTCGAGCTGAGGAGCGAGCGCCGCCATCCCGTCGGTGAGGTGACGATGGGTGAGGGCGACTAGGATCGCATCCTTGTTCGGGAAGTACTGGTAGAGCGATCCGATCGAGACCCCGGCCCGCTCGGCGATCCGGTTGGTGGTCGCCCCGGCGTAGCCGTACCGCTCGAACAGCTCCGCCGCGGCTTCGAGGATCGCCTCGACGGTCAGCTGGGCGCGCGTCTGCTTGGCGGTCTTCCGCGGAGCCAGCTTGCGGTCGTCGGCACGGGTGGCAGCCATGATCCTGAGCACCCAGAGTACGCCCCCCTCGTGAGCTCAGACCGACCTCACGTCCTGTGGGACCTATCTGGGGTATCCAAGGCTCGCCAGATACTCGATCCTGCCCCTGATCCCGGCGCAGAAGTGCTGCCAGTCGAGCGCACGGACCGGCTCACGCGGTCCAGGATCCTCCGGCGAGGATACGACGTAACAGATTGAGTTGTAGAAGTCCTCCTCCAGAAGTCTGGTCGCACCGATCTCATAGCGATCTTGGTAGGACCTCCCCTTCCAGAGATCCTCGGCAGGAAAAGGACCTGAGTTGACTGCCACCGAGCTGCGCGACTTTGGATGGTCGTGCATGAGGAAGAAATAGCCCAGCCAGGGCTTCTCGGGTCCGACGAACCCTTCTCTGTACGCCCGCGCAACATCCACCGAGTTGCCGATCGCCTCCTCGACTCTGTTGTTGTAATTGTTTCCGAAGGAGGGTCCTCCGAGTGCCTTCATCTCGATCGCCGCGACGAGAACCTCCCCGTACACGACGACGAGGTCCCACTGCTTGTTGGGACGAAAGAATCCAGGCAGAGTTACCTGGCCTTTCTTGACTCCTACCGAACCCAGCGGAAAACCAGCGTCGGTGAAGAACCGCGAGATAAGATTGATGAGCGGATTGAACTGCCCGCCGCCCCTCACAGTCTTGGCGGTACCCTCAGCCGTGGAACGGATTTGTCGAGCTGCAGCGTCCTGCTCGTCCTTCGTCCGCCAATAGGCTGCGACCGCGAGTTCCAGGTCTTCTCGCGCCGCGCCCATTACGATGGAATGCCCGTCAATCCGTAGAGGGGTAGGGCAATCTCGGTGGCCCTCTTTCGGTTACGTGCCTCAAAGGCTTCGGAAAGCGCGATTGCGGTCTCGGGATGGATTGCCTCGGGCACGGGCAGACGAATGCGGCGAAGGTATTGGGCCTGGAAACGCAGGAAACCGCCTCTCATTCGGACTGAATACGCCTCTATGAAGAGGCCGGCGACATCGCTTAGCAGTAGACCTCCGAGGACACGCAGGTCCCAATTATCCGAGGTAACCCAGTAAAGATTGTGATGCGGATAGGTCTCTCCTGGATCACGGACCGGAAAGATCGCCTCCTTGAAATCCGGCAGGTAAAGCTTCTCGCGATCTACCAGGTCGCTGATGACGCGATCGATCGTCTTATGCCATTTACCACTCTTCGCGGTGTGTCGTTCTGTCAGAAGCTCGCGGTGCAGGCTGAGGTAACTCGAAAGGCGCGGCCAGTCCTCAAGATTCACCAGGCCATTTGCATCCCAGGGATTCACGAGGTACTTCCCAGACCACTGGACGCTGCCGGAGGAGATGTCACGTGGGAGCGCCAGTGGCAATAGTCGTTCCTCCTCGACCAAGTCGAGATCTTCGGTGATGAATATTCGGTCAGCTCCAGTGGCAATCCCTATCCCGACCTTGGTGCCGGTGGTCGTGTCTTCAAGTGCCGGATAGCGCGCCTCCAGGTCCGCGATCACTGCGAGGCGGTCGGGAGAACCGTGAGGCCACCCTCCTGGCCCGCTGAACCAGGCGCCGAGGCGGGCGCCTCGATAGCCACGTCTGCGGACATGGGCGATCTTGGCCTCTGCGGCTAGTTCAGTGACCTCGGATGCCGCGGCAGAATCAAATTGCGAGGTTGCCTCTACCACCAATGGTCCCTCGTTCTGAGGGTTACGTCGCAAGATCGTGATCGCGGGATAGGCATCGACCTCCTCCTCGAACGCGTCGACCCCAGTCATCGAAATGACGGTCTCCAACGTCCACTCCTCCGCGATCATCGCCCTGAGTCGGGAGCCATAGGCGTTGCGCATCCAGCGATCGGCGCAGATGAAGCCGAGCGCGGAGCCGTTGCGCAAGGCCCGTAGGCCGTGCTCGTAGAAGCCGACATAGACATCAGCGCGCCCCCCCATCGTTTTGCAAGCGAAGCGGTAAGCCTCGGAGCGCTCTCGAGGCACGGCCTCGAGTCGCACGTAGGGCGGGTTGCCGACCACGAAGTCCACCGATCGATTCGGGGGTGGATCGAGCAGAAAGTCACCGCTGCCAACCCAGGCATCCGCAAGCTCCGCGGCAAGGCCGCTCGGAACCAGGGCAGAAATCATCGCCCGCCTCGCCGTGTCCTGGCTGATGGCGACGTTCCCAGGAAGAAGATCGGTCGCTGCGATTGCGCTATGAGCTCCGGCCAGTCTCCGGTCATGGAGTCGCGCAGAGTCGATCAGACGCTCGATCATCGGCACGAGGAAGGCTCCGGTCCCACAGGCGGGCTCAATGGCCTTCATCCGAGCTAGATCGCGGTCGGCCGTATAGCCGACGAGGTCGAGGATCAGGTCGACGACCCAGCGCCGAGTGAAAACCTCGCCATGCTCTCGGGACCGTTCCGGTGCAAGGACTGGTGAAGAGCCGACCTCCATCGCATCGAGCAGGTTAAGCGAGGGAGCGGCGCGGCCGCACAAGGGCACGCGCTCTCTACTCGGCACCCGTCAGGAGGATCTCGAGGAATTCGGCGATGGCGACGGTTGCGTCGGTGCGAAGGGTGGCATCGTCCAGTTCGGGATCGACCAGGCGCATCTGTTCGGAGTAGCTCTGGGCGGCGAAGTCGGTGGGGCTTCGGAAGCGGGCGGCGATCTCTTCGAGGGTCGCGCGGAGGTCGACCACCGCGGCGCGGAACTCGCCGGCGAGGAGGAGCTCGGCCGCTTGGCGGGGGCCGCCTTCGCGGTTGTGGATGAGGACATAGGCGAGGTCGTAGTAGTCCTTGTCCTTGCCCCTGGTCCGCGCCGCGACGAGCTTCGAGAGGAGGTAACCGCGAAGGCCGGCGAAGCGGACTTTCACGGTGAGCGGCTCGCCGTCGGGCCCGGGCGCGTGGAGCTCCTCGTACTGCCAGTCCTTCGCCACATATCCGGTGCCCCTGAGGTTCAGCGCCCGGAGGTTCTTGCAGCCGACCGGCTCGACGAGTTCCTGCTCGCGAACGGTCTCCAGGTCACAGAGGAACTCGATCTTCACGCGGCGATCGGCAACGGTGCCCCGCCAGCGCCAGCCGTTCTCCTCGGGCTCGAAATCCAGCTTGGTGAGGCTCGCCTCGACCGCGCCGAGATCCTCGTCCTGGTCGACGCGGGTGATCAGCAGGAGGTCGACGTCGGTCGTCCCGAGGTGGCCCATCGATGATCCGGGCTCCACGCCGCGGGTCAGGATCTCCGGCACCAGGCCGCCGAGGACGATCAGATCGATCTCGGCCCCGTCGAATCCCGACACCAACCAGACCAAGGCCTGCTCGGCCCGCGCCCGGGCCTCGGCGCTTCTGACGTCGTCGCTCACCGGACAGGCCTCGCCCGCATCTCTTCCAGCTCCCTCTCGTAGAGGCCCTCGGGAGCCTCGAAGGAGTCGAACGCCGCGAAGAGCGGCGCGACCAGGCGTTCCACCAACCTCGGCAGCTCCGGTTCGATCCCGGCGGGCGTCGTTTCCAGGCTGGTGACCACTTCGTCCTGGTGACAGCGGTATTCGCCCCGGAGGGGCCATTCCGGGTCGACGTAGCTCGTGAGCATCCGTCCCTCGAGGCCCTCCCACCGCATCATGAACTCGACCCGCGTGGCACCGAGTCGGGTGGCGAGGCGCCCGGCATGCAGGAGATACTCCCCGACCCTCCACACCGGCAGGGTCAGGTCGATGACGCTTCCGGGCCGCACCCCGGCTTCTCCGCTGTCCTCCTGATAGCCACGGATCAGACACAGCCGCCCCCGCGGATCGGCCCGCCAGAAGTCCGAGTGGGATGGATCGTTGAAGATGTTGTCCTCGAACCAGGCTTCGATCGCGTTCTCGTAGGAGCGCGACTGCTGGGGGACGCGCCAGGCGGGCCACCCGGTCTCATAGCCGACCGCCTCTTCCAGCATCGCCTTGAATTGGGGCAACGAGGGGGGCGATTCGACTCCTCGCAGCAGGTAGGTGGCCGAGTAGGTGCCGTGGCGGTAGCGCTCCTCGATGTCTGCCACGGTGCTCGTCCGCATCCGATCGCGGAGGCGGGCTTTCGTTTCCCGCTCCCAGACGACCAATCCCTCCGAGGGCCCCTCTTCCTCTGCGGCACGCCGATGAAGGGGGTCGATCGCCTCCTCCTTCAGGTGTTCGGCCGCCTCCCTCCCGCGCGGTCCCAGCCCGCAGAGATCGGCGTAGATCCGCGGCGTGCTCGCAAGTGGAAGTTCGCTTTTCAGAGACCACGTCCTCGACAGCAGCGAAGGAGAGGCGGCGAGGAACTGGACCCGGCCGCCTTCGTCTGCCTCGCGGAGTTCGGACAGGCGAATGGCTTCATCCAGCGGCGCCCTGAAGTCATCCTCGTGCACGTGGATCTGCAGGGTCGGCACGGTCGTCACGAACGGGGCCACCTCCTGCGCGGCGGCCCAACCGCCGAGGGCCCAGCGCACGTGTGAGAGGGCGGGCGCGAGCTCTTCCCCGAGGAAGGCGACCGGATCGCGGATCGTCCTCGACGCCTCGCGGCTGCGGACCTCCTGACCGCCGACCGCCGCGGCCCAGGATTCGAGCATGCCGTCGGGGTCGACGAGCTCCCGTTTGGCGCCCCGCCCCCGCCCCGGCCCGTACTTGCCGGTCCATCCCTGCTCGTCGAACGTCTGCAGCACCCGGGAGACCCGGGGGATCGACCAGTTGCTCTGGTTCGCGATCTCCGTCGTCCCGAAGCCCAGGAGCCAGGCCTTGGAGAGGAGCAGTTCGGCAAGCTCGGTTTCCGACCGGGACCAGGTCAGGCCGGACCGCGGCGCGGGTGCCGCGGTCCCTTCTTTGGAGACCAGCAGGCCCGGCGCGACGATCCGCGCCGCACCCGTCTCATCCGCCCAGTTCGCCCCCGCCTCCTTGAGCAGATCGCGGGCGCCGGAGGAGAATTGGCGGGCGACCAGGATGAGGTCCCGCGGCCAGCCCTGGTCCATGTCGATCCGCGCCAGGGACTCGCGGACGTCCCGCGGCCAGCCCGCCCCGGCCCACTGCACGCGCAGCATGATCGGCCCCTGGCCTGCGTCCACGAGCACGAGCAAGCTGCCATCGAGCGTCCTTGCCTGCGGGCGCACGTCGGCGCCCTCGAGGCTCCCTTCGATGATGCGCTCAAGCCTTTTATCAACCTCAGGCACGTTATTTACTTTATCAGGAAATAACTATATTTAGGTTAATAAAGCTGCATATGGGCTCTATTTGAGGCTATATATAGGCATCTATCCGTCAATTATTGCCTTGGATGGCGAATCTCACCAAATCAGGAAATAAAGGGTCAGCCGGTGCTGGCCCCCGCCCGCGGCTCGAAAACGTAGTCGTCGAGATCGACCTCCTGGGTCATCGACCAGTAGTCGACGACGCGCCAGGGCAGGTTGGTGACGATGCGGCCGGCGGAGTTGCGGTAGTAGGTCGACATGCCGGGATGGCTCCAGACCATCTCGTCGTGGGCGGCGTCGACTTCGGCGACCCAGCGGTCGTGGACATCGGCGCGGCACTCGACCGCACCGTCGCCGCGTTCGCACATCGTGACCAGGAGGTTGACGATGTAGCGGGCATCGCACTCGGCGACGAAGATGTAGCTGCCGCCGGCGCCGAGGCCGGTGTTGGGGCCGTAGATGACGAAGAGGTTGGGGAAGCCGGGGATCGTCATGCCGAGGTAGGCGGTCGCGTCGTCCTCGCCCCATGTCTCGCGCAGGGTGCGGCCGCCGCGGCCGCGCACGTCGAGGGTGCCGAGGAATTCGCGCGGCTTGAAGCCGGTGGAGAAGATCACGACGTCGACCTCGAACTCCTCGCCGGCCGCGGTGACGACGCCGGTCTCGGTGAGGGCGGCGACGCGGTCGGTGACCAGCTCCACCTGGTCGCGCTTCAGCGCCGCGAACCAGCCGTTGTCGAGCAACATCCGCTTGCCGAAGGGCGGATAGCTCGGCACCGACTTGGCGATCAGGTCATCGTGGCCGGCCAGCTGGTCTTCGACGTAGCGGGTGAAATAGCGGCGGTGGCCGTCGTTGACCGCGTTCAGCGAGCGGGCCGGATCGGTCCACTCGGGATCGATGATCAGCGATGGCTGCACGCGGTCGTTCCAGGTCCAGGCGAGCCGGAAGCGGTACCAGACCCGGTAGTAGGGAACGTGGTCCATCAGCCAGTGGACGTCGCCGGAGACCGGGGCGAAGTACTCGTCGTTCGGCGCGATCCACTGCGGCGAGCGCTGGAAGACGGTCAGCGCCGCGACCTCGTCGACGATCGCCGGGACGATCTGCATCGCGCTCGCCCCGCTGCCGACCACGGCGACGCGCTTGCCCCTGAGATCGACGCCGTCGGGCCATTCGGCACTGTGGAAAGCCTCGCCGCGGAAGGTGTCGAGGCCGGGCAGATCAGGGGTGCTCGGCTGGTTGAAGAGGCCGACCGCGGTGATCAGGATGTCCGCCTCGAAGGTCAGCTCCTCACCGTCAGGCCCGGTCGCCGCCACCGTCCAGCACTGACCGTCCTCGTCGTACTCGGCGCCATCGACGTCGACGCCAAAACGGATCTCCTCCCGCAGCCCATAGTGGTCGGCCATCTCGGCGACGTAGCGGGCGACCTCATCCCGTTTGCTGAAGTGCGTCCCCCAGGCCCGCGGGAAGAAGGAGTAGGAGTAGAGGTAGCTCGGGGTGTCGACGCCCGCCCCCGGATAGGTGTTGGTGATCCACACCCCGCCGACCTCCTCGTTGCGCTCCAGCACCACATAAGGGAGCCCTGCCTCGCGCAGCCGCAGGGCCGCGGTCAGCCCGGAGATCCCGGCGCCGACGATCACCGCGCTCAGCCGCGGCCCCGCGGCCGGCGCCGCCGGTGTCACCACCGGCGCGAAGCCCATCTCCTCGCGCATCATCCGCTCGTACTCCGGCGGCACCTCCTCGTCCATGCAGATCGAGAACATCTCGCGCAGCAGCTCCGGGTCCGGGGCCGGGACCGCGACCGGCTCGCCCTCCGACCAGGCGACGATCGCCTCGATCGCCGCGGCGCGCACGTCGGCCGCGATCTCCTCCGGCAGCCCGCCCGAGTCGTTCGGTCCGAGGCCGCGGCCGCGGCGCGAGCGGTAGGGCTCCTCGAGCCAGCGGCGCTCGCCGGTCAGCTGGTGGAGGACCATCGCCAGCGCCGGGATGTTGGCGGCCCCGATCGCCGCCTCGAGCCGGGCGCGGTCGATCGCGTGCGGGACGAGCTCGTCCACCAGCTCGGGCTGCCGCATCAACGGCCGCCGCGGTAGCCGAGGGCGTACTCCGCGATCATCGCGCGGTGCAGCTGGTTCTGCCCCTCGACGATCTGGAAGACCTTGGCGTCGCGGAAGTGACGGGCGACGTGGTACTCCTCGTGGGTGCCGTAGGCGCCGTGGATCTGGACCGCGTGGGTCGCCGCCATCATCGCCACGTCGGTGGCATGCATCTTCGCCAGTGACGCCTCGAGCCGGGCGCGGTCGCCGGCGTCGCGGGCCCGCGCGTAGTCGAAGGTCGCGGCGCGGGCGCCGTCGATGCCGACGACCATGTCGGTGATCATCGACTGGACCAACTGGTAGCGGCCGATCTCCTGCCCGCCGACGATCCGTTCGCGGGCGTAGGAGACGGAGCGGTCGAGGCAGTCCTGGGCCATGCCGAGCGCCCGTGAGGCGACCCCGAGGCGACCGGTCTCGACCGCCGACATCGCGACGCCGTACCCCTGGCCCTCCTCGCCGATCCGCTTCTCGGACGGCACCCGCACGCCGTCGAGGAAAACCTCACCGGTGGCGACGGCGCGGAAGCCGAGCTTGTTCTTGAATGGGCGCAGGGTCAGCCCCGGCGTGTCGCGCGGGATCAGGAAGGCGCAGACCGCCTCGCGGCCGCCGCCGCGTTCGAGGGTCGCGAAGGTGAGCAGGTAGTTGCACTCGTCGATCTGGCTGATCCAGGTCTTCGCGCCGTCGATCACGTAGTCGTCGCCGTCGCGGCGGCAGACCGTCTGCATGTCGGCGACGGCGGTGCCCGAGCCGGGCTCGGTGACGCCGGCCGAGATCATCACCTCGCCGCGGCAGAGCGGCACCAGGTAGCGCTGCTTCTGCTCCTCGGTGCCGAACTGCAGGAGGCCGGTGCCGCCGAGGCCGCTGGGGAAGCTCATGATCTGGCCGATCAGCTGGTCGACCCGTGACATCTCCTGGACCAGCGCCGAGTAGGTGACGTGGCTGAGCCCGGTCCCCCCGTACTCGGTCGGGATGACGCCGCCGAGCAGGTCGAGCTCACCGAGCTCCTTGACCAGGGAGCGGTCGAACCGCTCCTCGCGGTCGCGCTCGATCACCCCCGGCGCCACCCGCTTGCGGGCGAATTCGCGGACGGTCTCCAGCATCATCAGCCCGGCGTCGTCGAGCTCCTCGGCGCCGGCGTACTTCGTCACTTGGGGGTTCACGGGTTCCTCTCAGCTCTTCCGGGCGACGCCGGAGCGGGGGTTCATCGAAGTCGTGCCGCCGTCGACCGGCAGGGCGGCGCCGGTGATGTAGGAGGCGCCGTCGCCGCAGAGCCAGACGCAGGTCGCGGCCAGCTCACCCGGCTCGGCGGGGCGGCCCAGGGGCGTCGCGGCGTCGCGGGCGGTGGTCTGTTCGGGGTCGTCGCCGAACGCCTCGAGCAGCATCGGCGTAGCTACCGTGCCCGGGCAGACCGTGTTGACCCGGATGCCGCGCGGGGCACCCTCCAGCGCCGCCGCCTTGCCGAGCCCGACCACGCCGTGCTTGCTGGCGACGTAGGGGCCGAGCCCCGCGGTGCCGACCAGGCCGGCGATCGAGGCGAGGTTGACGATCGCCCCGCCCTCCTCCCACATCGCCCGCATCTGCGCCCGCACGCAGTTGAAGACGCCGCTCAGGTTGATCGCGAGGACGCGGTCCCAGTCGGCGTCGGAGACGTCGCGCAGCCGCGAGGAGTCATCGCCCTCGCCCAGCTTCAGCGTCGGCCCGACGATGCCCGCCGCGTTGACCGCGGCGTCGAGCCGACCGTGCCCGGCCGCCGTCGCGACCGCCCGGTCGACCGCGGCGGAGTCGGTGACGTCGGCGACCGCGGCGACGAAGGTCCCCGTGCCGCCCGCGCAGAGGCGGCCGGTCTCCTCCAGCCCGGCCTCGTTCAGGTCGCAGCCGACCACGGTCCGCCCGGCGGCGGCGAACTCGACCGAGGTCGCCTGGCCGATGCCCGAGCCGGCGCCGGAGACGAAGGCGACGCCCTCCCCGCCGCTCATACCAGCACCACCGACGGCAGCACGACCGGGCCGACCGGGTCGGGCTCACGCGATTCCGAGTGGAGGCAGTTCTGGCACTTGACGACGTCGAACCAGCCGCCCTCCGAGAGCACCGGGTAGGCCATCAGCCGGGCCTCGCCGCACTCCGCGCACTCGCCTGCGACCGGCTTGCGCTCCACCGACACGTACTCCGTCCCTCCGCTCATCCTCGGCTCCTCTCGTTTCCGCCGGCGCGCGCGGCGCGCAGCTCCTCGCGGCGCGCCTCGGTGGCGGCCAGGTCCAGCTCCAGCCCCTCGGGATCGGTCGCCGGGTCGCCGGCGACGATCACGCCGTAGTCGTCCCGGGCGCCCGCGATCGAGACGTATTCGTCGCGCACGTCGCGCAGCACCGCCTCCGGGTCGCGGGCCAGCGGGTCGCCCCAACCGCCGCCGCCGTTGGTGATCCAGCGCAGCACCGAGCCGCGGCGCTCCCCCCAGACCTGGTGGCGACCGAAGAAGGCGAACTCGCCCGCCGGGTCGAGGCGCCCCGACTCCGGGTCGACGGTCCCGGCGACCACGGCGGCACCGGAGAAGTCGTCGGGGTCGGGGACGCGGAACCCGCCCACCGGGGTAGAGCTGTCGGAGGTCTGGTCCTCGAAGAACCAGGACCCCCCGGCGCGCCCGTCCTCGCCGTCGTGCACGCCGCTGCCGCTCGGGCTGCGGAAGTGGAGCGGCACCAGGTAGTGGTCCCCGTCGGCGAGGAAGATCGACTGCTTCATCAGCGCCGAGCCGCCGCGGTGGGTCCCCGGCCCGGCGGTGTCGGCGAGGTACTCGCGGTGGAGGATCATCGCCGGCACACGCGGCTCGATCTCCTCGACCGAGGGCATGATCATGTTCAGCGTCGCGAGGCCCGAGTGGTTGTTGCCGTCGCCGGCGTCGGTCGCGCCCCAGGCGCCGTACTGGGCCTCGAGCTCGGCGGCGCTGAACCACGGCGTGCCGTCCGGGGTCACCCCCTCGCCGGTGTGCAGGTTGGTCGAGCCGTAGGCGCCGGCCACCGCCCGCGAGCCGAGCGGCCCGGCGAGCGCCCGCAGGATCGCGTTGATCAGCACCGACTGGACCTCGAAGTAGAACATCACCGCGGCGGGCGGCCCGGCGCCGATCACGCTGGCGGGCGGCACGAGGACGTCGATGTCCCGGTAGATCCCCGAGGTGAACGGCGAGAACGGGTCGAGCACCAGCTTCACCGCCAGCGCCACCGCCGTCTGCGCGTCGAGCGCGGTCGCATTGAGCGAGGTCCGCGACTGCTCCGAGGAGCCGCTCAGGTCGACCTCGAGCCGCTCGCCCCGCTTGCGCAGCGCGACGTGGACGCGGTAGTCGGACTCGGCGTCGACGCCGTCGGAGTCGACCGCGTCCTCGCCCTCCCAGTCGCCGTCCGGCAGCGAGGCGATCGCCGCCCGCATCGAGGCCGCCGAGGCGTCGGTGTTGTAGCGGATCGCACCCTTGTAGGCGTCGATCCCGTAGCGCTCGATCGACTCCTGGATCAGCCGCTCGCCGAGCGCACAGCAGGAGCGGATCGTGTGGAAGTCGGGCAGCAGGGTCTCGCCGAAGCGGGTGTTGTCGAGGATCGTCCGCATCAGCTCCTTGACCGGCTCGTCGCGGTGGAAGATCAGCTGCGGCCCGAGCACCAGCCCGTTCTCGTAGACGTTTTTCTTCATCAGCGAGAAGCCGCCCGGGACGATCCCGCCGATGTCCAACTGGTGGGCGCGGATGACGACGAAGGAGACGATCTCCCCGTCGTGGAAGACCGGCCGGATGAAGCACATGTCGTTGACGTGGTTGCCGACCCGGAAGGGGTCGTTGCAGATCAGCAGGTCGCCCGGCTCGAGCCGCTCGAGGCCGTACTCCCAGACCGTGTTGCGGACCCCGGTCGAGAGCGAGCCGAGGAAGATCACGTTGCCCTTGTTGACCGCGGCCAGTGGGTAACCGTCGTCGGGCGGCCCGACGATCGCGCCGACGAAGTCCTGCGAGAAGGTGATAATCGGCGAGAAGGCGCGGTGGAGGAGATCGGTGCAGATGTGCTCGGCGATGTAGCGGCCGCGGTTGGCCAGCACGCCGCAGGTGAAGCGGCCGGCGCCGTAGCGCCGGGCGAACTGCTCCTCGCCGAGGTCGCGCAGGTTGGGCTCGGTGACGGTCGTCTCGCTCATTTCTCCTCCTCGGTGACGATCAGCTCTCCGTAGGCGCCGACGCCGAGCTCCTGACCCGGCGGGACGAAGGTGGTCGAGAGCGCCTCGCGGACGATCGCCGGCCCGCTCAGCCGGTCGCCGGCGCGGAGCTGCTCGCGCTGGTATTCGGCGGCCGCGTAGGGGGCGCCCTGGAGGTGCTCGATGGTCACCTCGCGGCTCACCGGCGGGCCATCGCCGTCGCCGCGGTCGAGCTCGGCGAAGGCCGCCTTCGGGGTCGGCACGGTGGCCTGGACGCGGAAGGTGACGCCCTGCAGCGGCACCTCGGCGAAGCGGTTGCCGGCCCGCTGCTCGTAGACGTCGTGGAAGGTGGTGACCATGGTCGCGATCGCGCCCTCGTCGATCTCGCCGTCGGGCGCGTCGATAAACGGCGTCTCGTAGGCCTGGCCCGCCATCCGGGCGTCGAAGCTGCGGCTGATCGCCGCCCCCGAATCGCCGCCGACCTGCGCTTCGACCGCCTCCTGCAGCTCCTCGTAGATGGCGCGGATCTCGGCGGCCGAGTCGGGGGCGAGCGGCAGGTAGCGGCTGCGGCTCTCCATGAAGACCATGTCGGCGGAGAGCAGCCCGAGCGCCGAGAAGAGGCCCGGGTGCGGCGGCACGATCGCCCGCCGCGCGCCGATCAATCCGATCAGCGCCGGCAGCAGCATCGGCCCGGCGGCGCCGTAGGCGACCAGCGAGAACTCGCGCGGGTCGATGCCGTTGCGGATCACGATGTCGACGATCCCTTCGGCGATGTTGTTGAGGCCGATGTTGAAGGCGTTGAAGACGCGTTCGGAGAGGTCGAGCGGCGTGTCGAGGCTTTCGAATGCCTCGAGGGCGAGGCTGCGGTCGAGCCGCCCCTCGCCGCCGAGGAAGCGCTCCTCGTCGAGGATGCCGATCAGCAGGCAGGCGTCGGTCATCGTCGGTTCGGTGCCACCGCGGGCGTAACAGGCGGGCCCCGGTTCGGCACCGGCGCTTTTCGGGCCGACCTGGATCTCGCCCGAGTCACCGACCCAGACGATGCTGCCGCCGCCCGCGCCGACGCTGGTGATCTCGTTGGAGAGGGTGCTGACCAGCATGTCGTGCTCGAGCTCGACCGTGTTGTTGACGATCGGCCGGCCGCCGACGACGACGCTGACGTCGGTCGAGGTGCCGCCGACGTCGACGCAGAGCAGGTCGCGGTCGCCGATCAGCTCGCCGAAGTGGGCCGAGGCGCTGGTGCCCGCCGCCGGCCCGGAGAAGATCACCCGCGAGGGGCGCGCCATCGCCGTCTCGACCGGGGCCAGCATCGCCGCGCAGTCGGCGTAGTTCCAGCGCCCCTCGAAGCCGAGCTCCCGCAGGCCGGCGTCGAGCCGCTTCGAGTACTCGCCGTAGGTGATGCCCATGATCGCGTCGATCACCGTGGTCGAGGTGCGCTGGTACTCGCGGGCGAGCGGCGAGACGCGGCTCGAGACGGCGACCGGGATCGCCTCGCCGAGCTCCTCGCGGACGAGGTCGTGGAGGCGCTCCTCGTGGGCGCCGGAGACGTAGGCGTTGAGCAGGCAGATCGCCACCCCTTCGACGTCGCAGCGGCCGAGCACGCGGATCTGCTCGCGCGCCTGCTCCTCGTCGAGCTCGACCACGACGCCGCCGTCGGCGCCGACCCGCTCGCGCACGCCGCGCCGCAGGTAGCGCGGCACCAGCGGCGCCATCGAGTCGCCGAAGGAGCGGCGCCAGCGCGGATCGGTCACCGCGTCGGCGGGCCGCCAGTTCTGGCCGATGTCGAGGATGTCGCGGTGGCCGGCGGTGCAGAGCAGGCCGACCTTCGGGATGCGCCGGGTCAGCAGCGCGTTGAGCCCCGCCGTCGAGGCGTGGTTGAAGACCGTCGCCTCGCCGACCCGCAGCTGGCGGGCGCCGGCCAGGACGCCGCGGGCCGTGTCGACCAGGTCGGTCGGCACCTTGGTCGTCTCGATCACTCCGTCGCGCACGGCGACCACGTCTGTGAAGGTGCCGCCGACGTCGACGCCGAGCATCGCACCGCTGCTCATCTCCATCTGTTCAGTCCTCGCTCCCTGGGTTTCCCGGTGTTCAGATGCTTCGTTCCCGTCCCGCCCAGCGCGCGTCCCGCAGCTGCCGCTTCTGGACCTTGCCCGAGCCGCTCTTCGGCAGCTCGTCGATGAACTCGACCCGCTTCGGCACTTTGTAGCCAGCGATCCCGGCCCGGCAGTGGGCGATCACCGCCGCCTCGTCGAGCCCCGCCCCCGGCGCCGCGACGACGATCGCCGTCACCGCCTCGCCCCACTTCTCGTCGGGGGCGCCGATCACCGCCACCTCGGCGACGCCGTCCAGCGAGGAGATCGCGTTCTCGACCTCACGCGGATAGACGTTGAAGCCGCCGGTGATGATCATCTCCTTCTTGCGATCGACGATGAAGAGGAAGTCCTCGGGGTCGAGGTAGCCGAGATCGCCGGTGCGGAAGAACCCTTCGGGGTCGCGGGCCTCGGCGGTGCTCTCCGGCATCCGCCAGTAGCCGGAGGTCACCTGCAGCCCGCGGCAGGCGATCTCGCCGACCCCGGTGCCCGGGTCGGCGTCCTCGATCCGCACCTCGGTCAGCGGGTGGGTGCGGCCCGCGGAGGCCAGCCGGTGCGCCGCGCTCGACTCCGCCGTCGCGTGGTGCTCCGGCGAGAGGTAGGTGATCGGGGCCGGCACCTCGGCGCTGCCGTAGAACTGGGCGAGCGCCCGCGGGAAGATCTCGAGCGCCTGCGCGAGCCGGTCGGGCGGGATCGCCGAGCCCGCGTAGGGGACGAGCCGCACGCTCTCCATCTGCTCGCGCGCGGCGGCGGGCTCGACCGCGCCGACCAGCATGTTGATCTGGGTCGGGACCAGCGGCAGCACGGTGACCGCGGCGGCCTCGACCTGGGCGACGACGTCCTCGACCTCGAACGCCGGGCGCAGGTGGTTGGTGCCGCCGACCGCGGTCAGGGCCAGCCCGATCGCGCCGCTCCAGTGGCTGATCGGCGCCGAGTGGAGGGCGACGTCGTCGCTCCCCATCGGCATCACAGTGAGGATGTTGCGGGTCGAGGCGCCGAAGGTCCGGTGGCTGCAGATGACGCCCTTCGGCAGGCCGGTCGAGCCCGACGTGTACCAGAGGGCGGCGGCGTCCTCGGGTTCGGGGAGCGGGAACTCGCGCGGCTCGGCGGCCTCGATCAGGGCGTCGAACTCGAGCACGCCGGCGGGCACCCCTTCGGAGCCGATCGAGATCACGTGCTCGGTCGCGGCGGGCAGCCAGTCGAGCCCCTGGCTCCTGATCCAGCCGTCTTCGACGATCACCGCGAACGGCTCGCAGTCGGCCGCGATGTGGGCCAGCTCGCGCGGATGGAGGCGGGGGATCAGGTGGACCCGCACGAGGCCCGCGGCGGCGAGGGCATGTTCGGTGACCGTCCACTCGCTCCGGTTGGGCGCCGCCAGGATCACCCGGTCGCCGGGCTTCGCACCGAGGTCGACGAGGGCGGCGGCGAGCCGCAGGGCGCGATCGTCGAGCTCGGCGTAGGTGAGCGTGCCGCGGGGATCGACCAGCGCCGGGCGGTCGGCGTGCTCGGCGCGGGTGCGGGCGAGCAGCTCGCCGAGCGGCACCAGCGGCCGCACGGTGACCTGTCCGCCCGTCGCGGTCACGGCTTTTCGGCCGCCCCCCGCAAGGCGCCGGCGATGATCCGGGCGAAGTCGTCCATCAGCTCCGGCGGCAGCTCCCCCTCGGTGTCCCAGAGGATCCAGCGCATCGAGACGAAGTGGTTCATCCCCATCAGCGCGAAGGCGAGGAGCTCCGGGTCGATCCGCTGGACTTCGCCCTCGTCCATCGCCTCCGCGAGCGCCTCCGCGTAGCCCTTTGCGAAGCCGCCGAAGAACTCGACCGCGAGGCTCGGGTCGGCCTCGTCGATCAGGTGCAGGAGGCGGTGCAGGTCCCGGTGTTCGACCAGCCATTCGAGGAAGCCCTTGGTCCCTTCGACCTCGGCTTCGACCCGGCTGCCGCCCTGCGCCCGTTCGGCCCCCTGGCGGGTGGCGTCGGTCATCTGGCGCTGGAGGGTGCGGATCAGCTCGGCGAAGATCGCCGCCTTGCTCTCGAAGTAGTTGTAGAAGCTGCCCTGGGCGACGCCGCTGCGCCGCACCATCTCGGCGATCGAGGCTTCCGCGTAGCCGTACTCGGCGAAGCACTGCTCGGCCGCCTGGAGGATCTTCTGCCGCGTCGCCCGTCCGCGCGCGGTGGTCGGCTCTGCGACTGGACTCATCGGCTCTTCACCTCGTCTCCCACAACCCGTGCGGCACTGTAACTGACAACCGAGTCATATGTCAATTTACTCTCCCATGTGCGGTTTCACCTGCCACTCCAGCGCGGTTGCCGCTTCTCGACGAAGGCACGGGTGCCCTCGGCGGCGTCGGCGGAGTCCCGCACAGCTTGCACCAGCTCCGCCTGGCGCTCGAAGAGGTCGTCGTCGCCCCAGCCGGCCTGCAGGGCGACGATCCGCTTCGAGGTGCGGACCGCGAGCGGCGCGGCGGCGGCGATCGTCGTCGCCAGCTCGAGCGCCACGGCGAGCGCCTCGCCGGGGGCGGAGAGGCGGTTGACGAGCCCCAGCCCGTGGGCGCGCTCGGCGCCGATCGGCTCGCCGCTCATGATCATCTCCAGGGCGACGTTGCGCGGCACCTGCCGCGGCAGCCGCACCACCCCGCCGCCACCGGCGATCAGCCCGCGCTTCACCTCGGGCAGCGCGAAGCGGGCGTCCACGGCGGCGACGATCAGGTCGCAGGCGAGGACGATCTCGAAGCCGCCGCCGAAGGCTGCCCCCTCGACCGCGGCGATCAGCGGCTTCTCCGGCGGCCGCCCGCAGACGCCGAACGGGCCGCGCCGCTCGTCTACCGGCCGTGTGCCGTCCTCTTTCAGCGCCTTCAGGTCCATCCCCGCGCAGAACGAGCCGCCCGCCCCGGTCAGCACCGCGGCGGCGAGGTCGTCGCGCTTCTCCAGCTCGTCGATCGCCGCCGCGATCAGCCGGGCGGTCGCGAGGTCGACCGCGTTGCGGACCGCGGGGCGGTCGATCGTCAGGATCAGGACGCCGTCACGGTGCTCGACCCGCAGGCCCTCGCCCGCTGCCATCAGCGCGGCGCCATCCGGATCGCCCCGTCGAGGCGGATCGTCTCCCCGTTCAGCATCGGGTTCTCGATGATCTGGGCGGCGAGGCGGGCGAAGTCGACCGGGTCGCCGAGCCGTTTCGGGTGCGGCGTCGCCGCCGCCAGGGAGTCGCGGATCTCCTGCGGCCGGGAGGCCAGCAGCGGGGTGTCGAAGGTCCCCGGCGCGATCGTGCAGACGCGGATCAGCCGCCCCGCCAGGTCGCGGGCGGCGACCAGGGTCATCCCGTGCACGCCGGCCTTCGAGCTGGCGTAGGGGATCTGGCCGATCTGGCCCTCGAAGGCGGCGGCCGAGGCGGTCAGGATGCAGACCCCGCGATCGCCGTCGAGCGGCTCGTTGCGGGTCATCCGCGCGGCGCAGAGGCGCAGCGCGTTGAAGCTGCCGACGAGGTTCAGGGTGACGATCTCGGTGAAGTCGGCGAGCGACCCCGGGTTGCCTTCGCGGTCGACGGTGCGCAGCGGCTTGCCGCGGCCGGCGCAGTGGACCAGCGCCCGTGGCGGGCCGAGCCCGTCGATGCGGTCGAGCGCCGCCTCCATCTGCTCCTCGCTGGTCACGTCGGCGGGCGCGAAGATCGCGCCGGCGCCGAGCCGCTCGGCCACCTCGGCGCCGGCCGAGGTCGGCAGGTCGATGATCGCGACGGAGGCGCCCGCCGCGTGCAGGCGTTCGGCGCTCGCCAGCCCCAGTCCCGAGGCGCCCCCCGTCACCACCGCGGTGATGCCGTCGATCCTCATCCTCTCCTCCTCAGATCCGCTCGATGATCGTCGCGTTGGCCATGCCGCCGGCCTCGCACATGGTCTGCAGGCCGAAGCGCCCGCCGCTGCGCTCGAGGCCGCAGAGCAGCGAGGTCAGGAGCCGGCCGCCGGAGGCGCCGAGCGGGTGCCCGAGCGCGATCGCGCCGCCGCGCGGGTTGACCTTCTCGAGCTCGACATCGAAGTGGTCGGCCCAGGCGAGCGGCACCGGCGCGAAGGCCTCGTTGACCTCGACCTGGTCGATCTCCGCGAGCGTCATCCCGCTGCGCTCGAGGATCCGCTCGGTCGCCGGGATCGGCGCGCTCAGCATCGTGATCGGGTCGTCGGAGGCGACCGCGAAGGCGTGGAAGCGGGCGCGGGGGGTGAGGTCGAGCCGTTCGGCCAGCTCCTCGCTGACGATCAGCGAGGCGGTCGCCCCGTCGGCGAGCTGCGAGGAGTTGCCGGGGGTGACGCGCCACTCGATCTCCGGGAAGCGGGACGCCATCGCCGCGTCCTCGAAGGAGGGCTCGAGCGCCGCCAGGCCATCAAGCGTGGTGTCGGGACGGATGGTCTCGTCCTCCTCGACTCGGCTGCCGTCGGGGAGCTCGATCGGGACGATCTCAGGCGCGCGGTCGGCGGCCGCGGCGAGCTGCTGCGAGCGCAGCGCGTACTCGTCGAGGCGCTCGCGCGGGAGCTGCCAACGGGCGGCGATCAGCTCGGCCGAGACTCCCTGCGGGATCAACCCCGGCGCGTAGCGCTCGGTCAGCGTCGGGCCGTAGGGGTCGGCGCCCATCCGCGCGCTCAGCATCGGCACCCGGCTCATCGACTCGACCCCGCCGGCGACGACGATGTCGTAGAGGCCCGCCATCACCCCGGCGGCGGCGAAGTCGGCGGCCTGCTGGCTCGAGCCGCAGCGGCGGTCGATGGTCGAGGCGGGGACGTGCTCGGCGAGCCCGCCCGCGAGCCAGCCGAACCGGCCGACCGGGCCGGCCTGCTCGCCCGCCTGGCTGACGCAGCCGATCAGCACGTCGTCGACCCGCGCCGGGTCGACCCCGGGATTGCGCTCCATCAGCGCCCGCAGGGTCTGGCCGAGCAGGTCGACCGGGTGCAGCGCGCTGAGCACGCCGCCGGGTCGCTCGCCGCGCGCCGGCCTCCCCTTGCCGATCGGGGAGCGCACCGCATCGACGATCACCGCCGTCCGCAACGAGGTCGTCGCCATGTCCGGCGACGCTAGTTGAGAAGTGACTCGACTGTCAAGTTGAAGCGAGGATGGTGCGGGCGACCAGCTCCGGGTCGTCGAGCATCGGCACGTGGCCGACCCCGTCGAGGACGACGAAGCGCGCCCCCGGGACGAGGCGTTCAGTGTTGAGGCGGTAGCGGTCGATCGGGAAAAGGCGGTCGAGGGACCCCCAGGCGATCGTGACCGGGCACGGCAGCGGGTCGAGCGGCGGCAAGGCCTCCGGGGTGGCCGGGTCGGGGATGACTTCGCAGGCGATCAGGTCGTCGGCCTCGGCGAGGAGCTCGGCGGCCGGGACGTGCGCGCCGTCGGCCGAGGTGTAGCGAGACGCGTAGCGGCGGAAGCGCCGCGAGCGGGTGAGCAAGGGCAGCAGCCGTCGCGACCGCCTGACGTCGCGGATCGAGTCACGGAGGATCCCGTAGACCCGGTTCATGTCCTCGCCGCCCGACTCCCACATGCCGGCCGGGGAGAAATCGCAGACGCTCAGCGCCCGGCCCCGGCGGGCCAGCTCGAGCGCCGTCCAGCCGCCCATCGAGTTGCCGGCCAGGTGCGCCCGCTCGAGCCCCAGCTCGTCGAGGGTCCGTTCGGCGTCGGCGATCACGTCGACCATCGTCACCGGCGTCCGCCCCGGCGGCGGCCCGCCGTTGTGGCCGAGAGCGGTGGGGACGATCACCTCGTGGTGCTCGGTCAGGTACGGCACCACGTCCCGCCAGGCGCGCTCGGTGAACGTGATGCCATGCAGGAGCACCAGCGGCTCCCCCGAGCCCTGCCGGATCATCGCGCCGCCCTCCCGGCAACCGGAATTCCTCGCCTCACGCCATGCATCGTATGGCAACGCTCGAACACTGAAGTTTTCTGTTCTTATGAAAAGATGCCGCGCCTATGTCGGCCGGCGGGGAGCACGGGCAGGAACTGATCGCAGCGCTCAAACGGGTCGGCAACCGCAAGGGTCCCGCGCTGGGGGTGCTCTGGACCTGGCTCGAGAAGCGGCTGCCGGACCTCGGCGAACGTCAGTGGAAGTCGCCGGAAATCCTCGAACGAGTGGACGGGAGGGAGTACACCGGCTTCACCGACGAGATATGGCGTTCGCTCGAAGAGGACCCGGTCATGGGGGCGGCCGAACTGCTCGCCACGATCGACCAGAGCATCGATCCTGCCTCGGAGCTGATCGAAGAGGCCAAGGGCATCCACGGCGAAAGCGTGCTCGTCTGCCTGCGGAAGTCCATGCTCGTGATGGCCGCCGGGGGCATCGAAGAACCCCCCTCCGCACATGAGCATCCGTCCTTGACCACCCTGGCGCCGAACATCGTGGTCAGCAAGGTGGACCTGGACGGCATCGCGCTCGACGGGAGGAAGGCGAAGGGCCGCCTCTGGCAGGCGGTGTTCGACGAGCTGCACGACCAGTTCAGCGGAAACCCGCCGCGGATCGAGGTGCATCTCGACACGCTGGGATCCCATGGCCTCACCGGATGGATCCAGCCACCGGGAGAAAGACGCGGGCACTTCGGCCCGATGACAGAGGCGGATCGCCTCGCTGTCGTCGCTGCCGCGCGTGAGGCGGTGCGGCGGGCCTCCGTCGCCGACACCGCCACCATCCTCGTGATGCCGGAGCTGGCGGTCGACGAGTCCGCCCTCGCCGCGATCAAGGAGGAGCTGCGCGCGCACGAGGACGACGGTCCCTGCCTGACGTTCGTCGGCCTCAGGCACCGGTCGGCCGAGGACGAGGATCCGATCAGGTCCGATTACGTGAACGAGGCCGTCGTCCTCGCGCCGAACGGGACCGAGCTGTGGCGGCACCGCAAGCTCAAGTACGCGGGGGCGAGCGAGGTGGACGGCGGACACCAGTCCTTCGTCGAAGACATCAGGCCGGGGCGCACGCTCACGGTCGTCCAGACCCCGGTCGGCAACCTGGCCTTGGTGATCTGCCTGGACTCGTTCGGCGACGAGTCCCGCGAACGACTCGCCGAGAGCCCGGCCAACGTGATCTTCGTCCCCTCGCTCAGCAAGTCCGCGAAACCGCACCGGGTCTCCTTGGACCAGCTGGTCAACAAGCTGTTCGCGATCGCGTTCGTCTGCAACCGCTCGCCCTACCTGAGCGAAGGTCCCGACCAATGGAACGGCGAGAAGGCCAGGTCCTTCTGGACCTTTGTCATCTCCGGCTCGACGGTGCCCCCGGAGAAGGTCGACCCGCAGCGCGAACACCCCTCTTTCGTGTTCAAGCTGGAGGACAAGAGGAAGCAAAGCCAAGGATCCACCGAGCAGCCTTGATGCGAATTTGCAGGCAATTGTTCAGAATTCCGCTCCCCGAGCCGATTATGATGTATCAACTCAGTTGTGACTCAGTTATGCTGACCAACCTCGGTTTCGGCAGTACCTAAAGCATGAGCTACGACAGCAACGCCACGGCGCCCGACCTCTTCGGGCTGACCCAAGCCTCGATCCAGACGCTGATCGAGGATCTGAGGCGCACCGAGACGCTCGACGACAAGGGCGGCGCGGCACCGCCGCGATCCGAACAGGTCGCGGCGCTGGTCGTCGCCGAGGCGATCCGCCTGATCCGGCTGGGCACCAAAGCGGAGATCGCCAGGGCCGCCCGCGAACTCTCCAAGCTGCTGATCGGCTCGGTCGGGGAGCGACTCGAGGAGGAGCAGGAGGAGGCCCATCGCCTTCTTTCGGGTGCCTCGGTCGCGCTGTCAGCCGCAACCCCCGCCTCGAGCAAGGGCGCCGCCCGCACCGTCCTGCGATCGTGGAGCGGCGACGCCGGCAGGGTCATGAAGCTGGTGCTGGAAGCGCCGGGGGAACGGGCACCGCGCATCCAGCTACGCGAGACGATGGGGATAGACGACCAGTCCCACTTCTCCCACATCCTCTCCGACCTCGAAGCGGCACGCCTCATCATCCGAGTGCGGACCGGGAAAGAGAAGCTGGTCCGGGTCGGACCGGTGGGACGGACCGAGGAAATCCGCGAGGCGCTGGGCTTGGTCGGGGGAGGGCCGATCGTCCATCGCAGCCGCCTCGACAGGAAGGACGAGCGAAGGAACTTGGTGGACTTCACGCACCGGCATCGACCTGGCGTCGAACCGGCGGAAATCGCCCCGCCGCCGCCGCAGGAAATCTTCGCCGTCGTCGAGAACACGTCGACCTTCACCCAATGCGGGATCGCCAGGGTCAACCGGCTCGACCCCGACGCCGAGGACGCCTTCGAGGACACGCTGGCGGCGACCCGCCCGCTCGCCATCTCCTAGGCAGCTGACACGGCCATGGATTCGTCGGGAGGCGAGGGGCTCGACCGGGAGCTCGACGGGATGCTGGCGCGGTTCCGGGAGGAGCCGCCGTCGATCGACGCGCTCGACGCGGCCTTCCCGGACGACGTCGAGGACCCGGCGAACTGGCCGCGAGCGACCGCGCTCCTGCCATATGTCGACCGGGCGATCGCATCGGGACGCGACGAGGCCGAGCGGCAAACCGTCGTCTCCCTCCTGAACCGCGCCGCCCTCGTCGAGTTCGCCCACGGTCGTTACGAGGCGGCCCTGACGCGGGCCCAGGTGGCGGTCCAGGCAGGGGGCGACCTCGGCGAGATCGCGGCCGCGGGCGATCCCCACCGGACGCTTGCCATGGCCCTGTTCGAGTACGGCCGGTACGACGAGGCCGAGGAGGAGATCCGCCGCGCGCTCGAGCTCCATGGCATCGACGCCGACCCGGCGGACGAAACGGTGAGGGAAGACCGGATCCTGCTCTCCCAGATCCTCTCCGCGCTCGGCCGCCGCGAGCCCGCGCACGAAGAGGCCGAGTTGGCGCTGTCGTCGATGCCCGACGGATCGCTCGACCGCGCGGGCGCCCGGGCGCGGGCGCAGCTGGCCTGGTCGCTCAGCATGGAGGGCGACAGAGGAGAGGCGGTCACGCAGTCCCGACAGGCGATCGAGGAGATCGGCGAGACCTGGGGGACCCGCCACCCGGAGATGGTGTCCGCGCAGACCGATCTGGGGGCGATCCTGGCCGCCGACGGGCAGCTCGAGAGCTCGCGCGAGGAGCTCGAGGCCGTCGTCTCCCTGGCGGTCGAGATCCTGGGAGAGGATCACCCGACTGTCGACGTCGCCCGCAGCATGCTGGGCACGACGATGGAGAGGCAGGGTGACCACGCGGCTGCCAGGGATGAGCTCGGTGCGGCGCTGAAGCACGGCGAAGGGGTCCTCCCCCCCGGCCATAGCGGGCTCTGGTATCGCAACCGGTGGCTTTCCGGGACGCTCGAATCACTCGGTGACCGGGAGGGCGCCCTCGCCCACCTCGAGGCGGCGATCGCGGTGCTCGAAGCCAACGAGACCCTGTATGCCGCGCGACTCGCGGGAGACCTCACCGCGCGCGGCAAACTGCTGTTGAAGCTGGGGCGCAGCGCGGACGCCTATGAGAGCTTCGACCAGGCCCGCTCGGCGATCTCCGGAGAGGACGAGGCGGAAGCTCGCGTCCGTGGCGAATGCGAGATCGAGATGGGCCGCATCGCCCGGGAGGACGGGCAACTGACCATCGCCCGCAACCATCTCGAAGCCGCGCTCGGCGCCTACGCCCGGCTCGACGGCGACCCGGTCTTCGACGGCTGGCGCCAGGGCGCCGCCGTCGAGCTGGCCGTGGTCTCGGCCCAGATCGTCGAAGACCTCGCCGCCTCCTGCCGCGCCCTCGACCTCGCCGATACCGGCAGGACGCTGCTCGAGCGCGGCCGCAAAGCCTTCGCCGAGGCGTTGTCCGGCATCCTCTCCGACTCCAACCTGATCGGGGCGATCGCCGTGGCGGACGCCGCCTCCGCATCGTCGGTGCCCTCCCTCGCACAGGAGGCGCTCACCCGCGCCGCGTCCCTCCTGACCACCGACAAGGACGAGGGGCACCGCCGGCGGCTCGGCGCGTCCTGGCACCGCCTCGGGCGCACTTATCGTCACGACGGCGAGATGGATCAGGCGCTGGCGGCCTTCGAGGCGGCCGTGCCCCTACTGGAGGGGGACGCCCAGCTTCGCGGGGTCACCCTCCATGACATCGCGGAAATCCGCGCCGAACGGCAACAGTGGAGCAAGGCCATCGAGCTCTTCCGCGAGGCGGTGGATCTGAAGGAGGAGAGCGACGACCCGCAGGGAGATCGGGTGTCGACCCTGATCGGCCTCGCCCGGGCGCTGATCGAGGATGGCGATCCAGAGGGTGCCGCCGAGGCCTACGCCCGATCCCGGGACATCCTCGACTCCCTCCCGGAGCACGACCCGGTGCTGGAGATCGTCCTTCTCGAGGATCTCGGCGACCTCAGGTCCCGGGAGGGGAAGACCGGCGAGGCGGCCGGGTTGTTCCGGCGGGCGGCGGACGTGGCCCGGGAGACCGGCGAGCCCCGATACCTGACGAACACCCTGACCGAGCTCGGCCGAGCCCTGCGGGCCGACGGGAAGGGCGACGAGGCTCTGGAGGCCTTCGAGGAGAGGCTCGCGATCCTGCGCTCGCTGCCGGAGCCGGACCCACAGGCAGAAGGCGTAACCCTGCACGACATCGCCGTGATCCACCGAGATCGCCGCGAGCACGCCGAGGCGGTCGCGCTGCTCCGCGAGGCCGCGGAGTCGAAGCGCCGCGCCGGCGAAGCGCCACGGGACCTGGCGGTAACGCTGCTGTCGCTGGGGCGCATGCTGGTCGGCACCCGCGAATACGAGGAGGCGCGGGCCGCGTTCGAGGAAGGGGTCGAGGTCCTGCGCTCGCTGCCGGAGCCGGACCGCTTCTACGAAGCCCTGACCTTGAAGGAACTGGGGACCGCGCAGAGCAGGCTGCAGAACTACCCGGCGGCGATCGGCGCCTTCCGCCAGGCGGAGGCGTTGCGTCGGGAAGACGGGGAGATGGGCGACCTGGCGGTGACGCTGGTGGGGCTGGGACGGGCGCTGAAAGGGGCGGAGGAATACGAGGCGGCCCTGGCCACCTTCGAAGAGACCCTGTCGCTGGTCGACGACCCGCACATGAGGGGGGTGGCGTTGCACGACATCGCGAACGTCCACCGGGCGCGGGGCGAATCCCTCGAGGCGGCCGCGTTCTATGGTGAGGCGGCGGCCGAAAAGCGCAAGGGCGACGGGCATCCCAAGGACCTCGGATTCACCCTCTTCTCCCTGGCGCGCGCCTTGCGAGCGAGCGGCGACCTGAAGGGAGCGCTCGAGGCGCTCAAGGAGCGGCTCGAGATCCTCGACGGGCTCGACGAGCCCGACGACGTCGGCGAGATGAGGACGCGGCGGGAGATGGCGGAGATCCTGGTCTCCCTCCGCCGGCCGGACGAGGCTGTCGCGGTCTACGAGGAGGCGATCGAGCGGCAGCGGCTCCAGAAGGACGACGGGCTCGTGCTCGCCGGCCTACTGCTCGGCGAGGCGACCATCCAGCTCCGGCTGGGTGAGCTCGACGACGCGCAGCGACTCGCCGGCGAGGCCGTCGTCCTGCAGCGCAAGGGTCCCGAGCCGGATCGCACCCAGCTGTCGGCGGCGCTGATGGTGCTTGGCCAGGGGGCCCTGCTTTCCGATCAGCCGGGCGAAGCGGCGCCGTTGCTCGAGGAGGCCAACGAGCTGCTCGCCCAGACCGAGGCCGATCCGATCGACGTCGCGATCCTCAGGCGCAGCCTCGCCGACGCCTACTCGCGCACCGACAGGGAGGACGACGCCGAGAGGAATCTCGAGGAAGCGCGGCTGGCGCTGGAGGAAGGCCTCGAGCAAGGCATGAAAACCCCCTCCGGGCTGATGACCTTCGCCCTGCTCGCAGCCGACATCGGCGCCCCGGACCTGGTCGCGAAGGTCATCGAGCAAGGCCGAGCGCTGGTCGCCGCCGATCCGACCAGCCGGCAGGCCAAGAAGGTCCTCGTCGACATCCTGCAGGCGGTGGGGCGGACCTACGAGAGGGTCGCGGACGAACCGGCCGCGGCGATCGGCCCCTACACCGAGCAGCTGCAGGTTCTCGAGGGACTTCCCCAGCGCGACAAGAAGGCCGAGGGGGGCGTGCACCGCGATCTCGGCGGTGTGCACCGCGTCCTGAAGGAACTCGACTCGGCGAGCGCCTCCTACCGTCAGGCCGTGGACTGCTATCGCGAGGCCGGCGACCGGCTGGCGGTGGCCACCTGTATGCGCTACCTCGCCGAGATATCCGCCGAGCTGGGAGACCACGCCGCCGCCCTGGCCACCCTGGAAGAGCGGATCGGCGTCCTCGCCGAGGAGCCGGAGGGGAAAGAACGGACCCGGCTCGAGATCGCGACCTTCGAGCGGATGGCCCGGTTCCACCTCGCGGCCGGCGACGAGGACGAGGCCAGAAGGTGGCTCGAAAAAGCCGAGTCGGCGCAGACGGAGGGCGGGACGGCGGACAAGGACATCGCCGAGAGCCTCACCGAGTTGCGCGCGAGGCTCGGGGTGGGCTGACTTCTCTTCTCTCTTCGGGGTCGGGTCGAGCCTTCCCTATTCCCCCACCGCCGTATAGGACACCGTCCCCAGTACTTCCCCCGTCTGAAACGAGGAGTCCGCCCGACCGATCGGCCTGGCGAAGGCTTCGTCGAAGCCCTGGGCCATGGTCTGGCTCAGCGTCAGCGTCGAGCCCTGTGCGGTGATCGTGCGGGCGGTCGGTTCCGAAGTGAAGGAGCCGACGCCCAAGCCCAGGATCGGACCGGAGGAGACCGGCCCCGGCCCCGAGGAGGCGAGGACCAGCTGGTGTCCGGCGAC
>DATJWW010000009.1:0-12712 GCA_035500835.1 Solirubrobacterales bacterium
GCCTACGAGCAGCTCCGGGCCGAGCTCGCGGCCGGTCGCCAGGCGTACGTCGTGTGTCCGCTGGTCGACGAGGACGGGAGCGCCGCCGCCGGGGACCCCCTCGCCCTGAGGGCCGCCACCGCGGAGCTCGAGCGCCTGCGCGCCGGCGAGCTGCGGGGCCACCGTCTCGCGCTCCTGCACGGCGGCATGCGACCCCGCGAGAAGCAGGCCGCGATGGCGGCGTTCGCGTCGGGGCAGGCGCAGGTGCTCGTCACGACGACCGTCGTCGAGGTCGGCATCGACGTGCCGAACGCGACCGTGATGCTGATCGAGGGGGCGGAGCGCTTCGGGGTCTCCCAGCTCCACCAGCTGCGCGGCCGGGTCGGGCGCGGCGAGCACCCCTCGCAGTGTCTGCTGTTCGCCGGCGAGGCGGGGGAGATGGCGCGTCGCCGGCTGGCCGCGGTCGAGCGCACCCGCGACGGCTTCGAGCTCGCCGAGGTCGATCTCGAACTGCGTGGCGAAGGGGAGATCCTCGGCACCCGCCAGAGTGGCCTGCCGCGCTTCGCCGTCGCCTCGCTGCCCGAGGACGGCCGCGCCCTGGTCGAGGCCCGCGAAGAGGTCCTCGCCCTGTTGCGCGAGCACGGCTCGCTCGGGGACCCGGCCCTCGGCCCGCTGCTGGAGGCCGCCCGTCGCCGCTTCGGCGCCGGCGCCGCCGACCCGATCCCGCTTTGATCCGATCATGTTGGTGATCAAATGAGGGTGATCGCGGGCGAGTTCAAGGGCCGCCAGCTGGTGGCGCCGCGGGGGTGGAAGGTGCGGCCGACCTCGGAGCGGGTGCGCGAGGCGATCTTCTCGACGCTCGGCGAGCGGGTCGAGGGCGCCGCCGTCCTCGACCTCTACTGCGGCACCGGGGCACTGGCGATCGAGGCGCTCTCGCGCGGTGCCGCCCGGGCGACGCTGATCGACCGCGACACGCGGCCGGCGCTCGGCAACGTCGAGCGGCTCGGGCTCGGCGGGCGCACCGAGTTGATCCGGGCCGAGGCCGGGACCTGGCTGGCGGAGGCCGCCACCCGGCCGGACGCGTCGCGCTTCGACCTCGTCTTCGTCGATGCCCCATATAAACTCGCCGACCTCGTGGCTGAGCAACTGGACATGCACCTGCCCGGGGTGCTGGCAGCCGACGGACGCGCCGTGGTCGAGAGCGGCGCCCGCCGCCCCCTGGCGCTCACCTCCCTGGAGCTGCTCCGGCAGCGGCGCTACGGTGCCGCCGACGTATCGATCTACCGGAGGGCGGGATGAGCGAGCGCAACGGCACCGTGGTCTGCCCCGGCACCTACGACCCGGTGACCAACGGCCACCTCGACATCATCGGGCGCACCTCGAAGGTCTTCGACCGGGTGATCGTCGGCGTCGTCAACAACCCGCTGCGCAAGGACCGCACGCTCTTCACGGCGGAGGAGCGCAAGGAGTTCATCGAAGACGCGACCGCCGCGCACGGCAACGTCGAGGTTCAGATCTTCTCGACGCTGCTGGTCGAGTTCGCCCGCGAGAACGGCGCCCACGCGATCGTCAAGGGGATGCGGGCGATCTCCGACTTCGAGTACGAGTTCGAGATGGCGCAGCTGAACCGCAAACTCGACCCCGGGATCGAGAGCATCTACGTGATCGCCTCGCCGCACTACAGCTTCCTCTCCTCGACCGGGGTGAAGGAAATGGCGACCTTCGGCGGCAACGTCTCCGACCTGGTGCCGCCGACGGTCGCGGCCGCCCTCGCGGATCGCCTCTCCGACCGGTGAGCCGCCGGGCAAGGTAGGCTTTCCTTCGCTCGTCCCCTCCTGGGCATCTCCTTGCAAATTTGCCCAGGTCAACTCTTTCTTGGCCAAAATCCCCGCATACACGTAGGCTTATCCACCGTTCATGGACGTCCTGGTCCTCATAGACAAACTCGACGACGTAGTTCACAACGCCCGCCCGGTCCCGCTGACCGATCAGGTGCGTGTCGACCGCGAGGAGATCTACGACCTCCTCGATCAGATGCGCGCGACGATCCCGGAGGAGATCAAGCAGGCGCGGTGGATCGTCAAGGAGCGCCAGGAGATGCTGGCCGAGGCCAAACGCGAGGCCGAGCGGATCGTCCGTGAGGCGCGCGAGCAGCAGGCCCGCCTGATCTCCGACGAGGAGGTCACCAAACAGGCCGAGCGCGCCGCCGACGAGATCGTCGAGGACGCCCGCAACCGCGAGCGCGAAATCCGCCTCGGCGCCGAGGACTACGCCGACGAGATCCTCAACACGCTCGAAGTCAACCTGCAGAAGTTCCTGGCCGCCGTCCAGCGTGGGCGTGACCGGCTGGCGGGGCGCGAGGAAGAACCGGCGCCCGAGCTCGATCAGGCTCCTTAGCTCTTAGGAGCTCCGAGGGGCCGGGAAGGGCGGCCCTTCACTCACGAACAGGGGAGGTTCGCTCAGGACCGCCCTTCCCGGCCTATCTGGCGCGCGCCGAGGGTTCGGGCCTGCTCTCGGGGCGCCCAGCTGAGTGCGTTCGCAGTTGGTTCCGGATAGCGGAACCAACTGCGAACGCACGGCGGGGGCTAGTCGAGCTTCAGGTCTTTGAGGGCCGACCAGCGGGGGTCGATCGGCTTCTCGTGGTCGTGGGCCGAGGGGTCGGCGTCGTTGAGGGGTTCGCCGCAGGTCGGGCAGAGGCCGAGGCAGTCGGGGCGGCAGAGGACCTGGGTGGGGAGGGCGAGGAGCACGGCGTCGTGGGCCCAGCGGCCGATGTCGAGCTCGTCCTGGTCGACGTAGGGGCTGTGGAGCTCGGCGTCCTCGGTGCTTGATTGGTCGACCTCGCGCGCCTCGACCTCGAGGTCGAGGCCGGCGGGCTCGAGGCAGCGCATGCACGGTCCCTCGATGTGGACCGGGAAGGTCAGCTTGAAGGCGAAGCCGCTCGAGTGGCGGGACGCCTCGAGGCGCGCCTGGGGTTTGGGCGGATCGGCGAGGTAGGTCTGGCCGCCGAGCTCGAAGGGCGCCAACTCGACCGGCAGCTCGATCCGCTTCCCCTCGCCGGTCGAGAGGTTGAGGCGGGAGAGATCGACGACCGTCTGGGGTGAGGAGGGCATACTTCGAGGTTACGGAATGTCCGATTTCAGCTGGAAACCAGACGACTATCTGGGATGGATCCGCGAGGAGATCCCGCGCTACGAGGAGCTCCAGGAGCAGGCGATCGCGGCGATCCCGTTCGCGCCGGAGCGGGTGCTGGAGCTTGGTATGGGGACGGGGGAGACGACCAGGCGGCTGATCGAGGCGTACCCGGACTCCTGGGTGATCGGGCTCGATTCGTCCCCCGACATGGTCTTCCGCGCCCGTGAGATGTATGACGACGTGCAGCTGGCGCGGATCGAGGACCCACTGCCGGACGGCCCCTGGGACCTGGTGATCGGGGTGCTCTCGATCCACCATCTGCGCGCGCCGCAGAAGCGGGAACTCTTCCGACGCGTGCGCGAGCAGTCGCGGGCGCTGGTGATCGGCGACGTGGTGAAGGCCGACGTCCAGATCTGCGAGGTCACCCCCGACTTCGACTTTCCCGAGACCGCCACCGATCTGGCGGAGTGGAGCGGCGGCGTGGTGGCCTGGACGGCCGACGATCTCGCCGTCGTGCGGGCCGTCTACTGATCAGGCGCCCCGGCCGGCGACCCTGTAGCATTCCGCGACCTATGGCCGTCCCGAAGAAGCGAACCTCCAGCGCCCGTCGCGACAAGCGCCGCGCCCAGCACAAGGCCGGCAAGCCGAGCCTGCGGCGCTGCCCGCGCTGTCACAGCCCGCGGCTGCCGCACCGGGTCTGCCCGACCTGCGGCACCTACGCCGGCCGCGCGGTCGTCGACCACACGGTCACCGATCCGACGGTGACCACCGCCGACGACTAGCCCGCCCGTGGCACAGAGCCGCCCGGTGACGATCGCCCTCGACGGGTTCGGGGCGGAGCAGGGATTCGACGTGCTCGCCGAGGGCGCGCGCCGCGCCGCCGCGGACGGGATCGGGGTGCGGGTCTTCGGGCCGGAGCGCTCGCTCGCCCTCGACGGCGTCGACGGGATCGAGGTGATCCCGACCACCGAGTGGATCGGCAACGAAGACGATCCGGTGCACTCGGTCCGCGAGCGCAAGGAGGCCTCGGTGGTGCGCGCCGCCGCCGACGTCGCCGAGGGAGATGCGGCGGCGATGGTCAGCCTCGGCTCGACCGGGGCGACGATGGCGGCAGCCACCTTCGGCCTGCGTCGGCTGAAAGGCGTGCAGCGCCCGGCGCTCGCCGTCCGCATCCCTTCGCCGCGCAAACCGGTCCTCTTCCTCGACGTCGGCGCCAACGTCGAGGTGCGCGCCCAGCACCTGGTCCAGTTCGCCTTCCTCGGCGCCGCCTTCGCCGCCGCGGTGCTCGAGATCCGCGAGCCGACGGTCGGCCTGCTCACGGTCGGCGAGGAGGCGGGCAAGGGACGCGGCGAGATCGTCGAGGCGCACCGGATCCTCGCCGAGGCTCCGGGGATCAACTTCGCCGGCAACATCGAGGGCGGCGACCTGCCGGAAGCGAAGGTCGACGTCGTCGTCACCGACGGCTTCACCGGCAACGTGGCGCTGAAGGTGATGGAGGGGGCGGCGCGGGAGCTGGCGGGCGCGATCTCCGATCTCGCCCACAAGAACGTCCTCGCCGCCGCCGGGGGCCTGCTGCTGAAACCGGCGCTGGGCGGCCTGCGCAAGGAGTTCGACCCCGACACGACCGGCGGCGCGATCCTGCTCGGGCTGCGGGCGACGGCGATCGTCGGCCACGGCTCCTCCGGCCCCGAGGGGATCGCCAACGCCGTCCGCCTCGCCGCCCGCTCGGTCAAGGTGGATGCGGTCGGGCGTACCGCGGCGCTGCTGCGCGAAGGCCATGCCGGGCGCGCCGCCCTGGCCGGCGAGGACGTTCCGGGATAATCGGGCCGGATGGAGCGCGACGAAGTCATCGAGCTGGTCCGCGAGCACCTCGCCGAGGAGCTCGAAGTCGACCCCGGTCGGATCGAGGAGGGCACCCGCTTCCGCGAGGATCTCGAAGCCGACTCGCTCGACCTCTACGAGTTGGTGATGGAGCTCGAAGACCGCTACGGGATCAGGGTCACCGAGGAGGAGGCGACCCGGATCTCGACCGTGGGCGATGCGGTCGCCTTCGTCATCGAGCGGGCGCCCGCCTGAGATGACGGCCACGCCGGCGGCCGACGAAGGCGCCGGCGGGCGGGAGGCCGTCGCCGCCCTCGCGGCGCTGGTCGACGATCTGCCCGACGACCTCCGCCGGCAGGCCCTGACCCACTCCTCCTGGACCGAGCGCCGGATCGACTCCTACGAGCGGCTGGCCTTCCTCGGCGACAGCGTGCTCGGCCTGTCGGTGGCGAGCGAGCTCTCGCGGCGCTTCCCCGAGGTCGCCGCCGGCGGCCTGACCAAGATCCACAACCAGGCGGTGTCCGGAGTCTCCTGCGCGGCGGTCGGGCGGCTGCTCGGCGTGCCGGAGATGCTGCGCGCGAACGAGCCCGAGGATCTGACGGCGGCGATCCCCGCGGAGGTCCTGCTCGATGGCGAGCGGCCGCTGCCGGAGGCGACCGAGGCGCTGATCGGTGCCTGCCACGTCGCCTTCGGCTTCGAGGAGACCGCGGCGGCGGTGGCGGCTGCGTTCGAGCCGCGGATCGAGCTGGCCTCGGAGACGCGGATCGACTTCAAGTCCGCCCTGCAGGAGCTTCTGGCGCGGCGCGGGGCGCGCGTAAGCTACGAGGTGACGGCCGCCACTGGCCCTCCGCACCGACGTACATTCGCGGTGGCGGCCTTCGTCGATTCCGAGCAGGTGGGGGCCGGGGAGGGGCGCAGTAAGAAGGCGGCTGAGCAGGTGGCGGCGGAGGAAGCGTTGCGGGCTTTGGGCGATTAGGGATGGTGCTCCGAGGGGCGACTTTGGGGACTCCCTCTCTCACGAACTGCATGGAGGTTTGTTCGGGAGTCCCCAAATCCGCCCTGGTGGTGCGATCTCCGGGTCCCAAAATTGCACGATTTCCGCAAATTCAAAGATTTTGCGCATCCGTCCCGTCCGGGAGATGGGGGAGGCTGAAGGTTCTGCGGAGGATCAACTGACATGTATCTGAGATCGATCACGATGAAGGGGTTCAAGAGCTTTCCCGAGCGGGTGAGCCTCGAGTTCTCGCCTGGCGTCAGCGTGATCGTCGGGCCGAACGGCTCGGGCAAGAGCAACATCACCGACGCGGTGCTCTGGGCGCTCGGCGAGCAGAGCCCGGGGGCGATCCGCGGCGCCTCGATGCAGGACGTGATCTCGGCCGGCGGCAAGAACACCGGCGCCCGGCGCGAGGCCCAGGTCGAGGTCGTGATCGACAACTCCGACGGGCGGGCCGCGACCGAGTTCTCGGAGATCGCGGTGGAGCGGCGCCTCGATCGGGGCGGCGACGGCGGCTACCGGCTGAACGGGGCGCGGGCACGGCTCGCCGACGTCACCGACGTCCTCTCCGACACCAACCTCGGCCGCGAGATGCACTCGGTGATCAGCCAGGGACGGGTCGAGTCGATCATCCACTCCAAACCGCGCGAACGGCGCCTCCTGATCGAGGAGGCGGCGGGCCTCGGCAAGCACCGCAAACGGCGCCGGCGGGCCGAGCTGAAGCTGCGCGGGACGCGCGAGAACCTCGACCGGGCGCTCGATGTCGAGCGCGAGGCGCGGGGACGGTTGCGACCGCTGAAGCGCCAGGCGCAGGCGGCCGAGCTGGGGGCGCGGATCGAGCGCGAGGAAATGGAGCTGAAGGGGCGCCTGGTCTCCGAGGAGCTTCGCTTCGGGGCCGACCGGGCGGCCGCGGCGGCGAAGGCTGCGGCGAGCGCACGTGAGGCGCGCGGGAAGCTCGAGGCGCAGCTCGCGGAGGTGAGCAAGCGGCGCGCCGCCGCCGAGGAGCGCTTCGCCGAGCGCGATCGGGCGCGGACCCAGGCCTGGGGGCTCCTGACCAAGCTGCGCGGCGCCTCGGAGCGGGTCGCCGTGCGGGCCGCCGGGCTGGCGCGGGGCGAGGCCGAGGTCGAGGCGCGGCTCGAGGGATTGCGCGCCGAGCTCGGGCCGCTGACCCTCGACGTCGGTGCGAGCGGCGCGCCGGCCCAGCGCGCGCGCAAGCTGGAAGAGGAGTTGGGCGAGGTCGACGCAGGCCTGAAGGCGGCGCTCGATGGCCTGGCGACGGCGCGCTCCGCCGATGCCGCCGAGTCCGATCGCGAGGGGGCGCTCGGCGAGGTCCGGGCAGGCGGCGAACGGGCGATCCGCCACGCGCGCCGTGCCGAGGGGCTGCTCGGCGAGCGCCACCGCGAGAAGATGCGCGCCCGTCTCGCGGGCGGCGAGGAGCTCCTCGACGACGTCCGCGCCGCGCTCACCGCGGTCGAGGCGGTCGGCGCCGCGATCCGCGCCCGGGTCGAGCGGACCGAAACGACGGTGGTCGGCAACGAGGGTGACGGCGACGAGATCGCCGACGAGCTGCGCGCCTGCACGAAGCTCGAGTTCGAGCTGCAGGGCCAGATGCGGACGGTGGGCGAGGAGCTGACCCAGGCCGAGGTCGAGGCGGCCCACCTCGGCGACCGCCGCGCCGAGGCCGAGCGCGAGATGGCGGCGATCGTCGAGAAGCTCGGCGAGGAGATCCCGGCCGCCGAGGGGGCGATGGGCGAGGAGGAGCGCGCCGAGATCGACCGCAAGCTCGAGCGGCTCGATCGCCGCCGTGCCCAGATCGGCCCGGTCAACCCGCTCGCCGAGCGCGAATACGAAGAGGCGGTCGAGCACGTCGAGCAGCTGCAGGCCCAGCGCGAGGACACCGAGCGCGCGATGCGGGAGCTCGAGTCGCTGATCCGCGAGATCGACGCCGAGATCGAGCGCGCCTTCGAGGAGACCTTCGAGGCGACCGCGACGAACTTCGAGGAGATGGTCGGGCACCTCTTCCCGGGTGGGCGCGGTCGGTTGCGCCGGGTCAACCTGCGGGCGGTGCGCGAGGAGGATCAGGCGCCGGTCGCCGTGGCCGATGAGGGCGCCGAGCCCGCGGAGCCCGATCCCGACGAGGAGGAGCAGGAAGAGCGCGACGAGTTCGGGGTCGAGATCGAGGTCAACCCGGCGGGCAAGTCGACCCGCAAACTGTCGCTGATGTCGGGCGGCGAGAAGTCGTTGGTCGCCCTCGCCTTCGTCTTCGCCGTCTTCCTCGCCCGCCCCTGCCCCTTCTACATCCTGGACGAGGTCGAGGCCGCCCTCGACGACGCCAACATCGACCGCTTCCTGCAGCTGATCCGCCGCTTCTCCGACCGCGCCCAGTTCGTCATCGTCACCCACCAGAAACGGACGATGGACGCCGCCGACGTGCTCTACGGCGTGACCATGGGCGGCGACGGCATCACCAAAGTCGTCAGCCGCAAGCTCCCCCGCGACGCCGCCGCCGACGAAGAAGACGACGCCGGCACCGGCACGCTTTCGGCCGTGGCGTAGCGGGAGTTCCGACCCCCTCCTCTCTCAAACTCGGGGATGTCAGGTGCTCCGGACGAGCGAGGCCGAGCGCCGACCCCTCGTTACAAGCCGTTCGGAGGGGGTCGGAACTCCCGCTCCACGGGCGCCTCTCCCCGGCGGTAGGGTTCGCTGCAGGAGGGAGGGAGAGATGGCCCAGGGCCATATGGAGAGGCTGTCGGCGTTCGACACGTCGTTCCTCGCCAACGAGAAGGACAACGCCCACATGGCGATCGGTGCCGTGCTGGTCTTCGACGGCCCGCCGCCGGCGCAGGAGGAGTTCCTGGCGCTGGTCCGCTCGCGGCTCCACCTGCTGCCCCGCCTGCGCCAGCGCCTGCTGACGCCGCCGCTCGAACTGGGCACGCCCTTCTGGGTCGACGACGAGACCTTCGACGTGCGCCGCCACGTCGACCGCACCACCCTGCCCGCGCCGGGCACCGACGCCGAGCTGCGGACGCTCACGGCGGAGCGGATGGCGCCACCGCTCGACCGCCGCAAGCCGCTCTGGGAGCTGACCCTGGTCGACGGCTTCGCGGAAGAGCGCTTCGCGGTCGTCTACAAGACCCACCACGCGATGGCCGACGGCATCTCCGCCGTCGACATCGGGATGCTGCTCTTCGACGCCGAGCCCCGCACCGAGCCGCCGCCGCCCGCCGAGCCCTGGCGCCCTCGACGCTCGCCGACCAGCCTGGGCCTGGCGGTCCGCGCCGTCGCCGGCGTCCTCGCCACCGCCCGCCGCCTGGCCCGCTGGCTGCTCGGTGCCGGCCGCGATCCGGGCGACGCCTCACGCCGCGCCGGCGACGGCCTGATCGGGCTCTGGGAGGTCACCTGGAACCTGGTCCGCGCCGCCCCCCGGGTGCCGATCAACCCGCCTGCGGTCGGCCCACGTCGCGAGCTCGCCTGGACCACCGCCGACCTGGCCGAGTTGAAGCGGATCAAGAACGCCCTCGGCGGCACCGTCAACGACGTCTCGCTCGCCGTCGTCGCCGGCGCCCTCCGCGCCTGGCTCGCCGAAACCGAACCCTCTGTCCTTTGTCGCCCACAGGGCGACAAAGGACAGAGGGTTCTTGAGTTGAAGGCGCTCGTGCCGGTCTCGATCCGCACCGTCGACGAGCACGGGGAGCTCGGCAACAAACTGACCGCGATGCGCGGCCCGCTGCCGGTCGGCATCGCCGACCCGGCCGAGCGCCTGCGCGCGATCGCCGTCGCGATGGATGACCTGAAGGCCTCCAAGCAGCCGCTCGGCGCGGAAGCGATCTGGGGCCTGAACGACTGGTTCCGCGACTTCGCCCCGCCGGTCCTCCTCGTCCCGACTGCGGCGATCAACTTCTCGCCCCGCCTCTTCAACCTGTTGGTGACGAACTTCCCCGGCCCGCAGATCCCCTTCTACGCGCTCGGCCGCGAGCTGGTCGCGATCCACCCGCTCGGCTTCCTCGCCCACCGCCACGGCCTCGCCGTCGCGATCCTCTCCTACAACGGCCGGGTCAGCTTCTGCTTCCTCGCCGACCCCGACGCGGCTCCCGAGGTCGAGCGACTCGCCGACCACCTGGGGACCGCGCTCGCCGAGCTCGGCGCCGCCGCCGACAAGGTCTCCCCGCCGCTAGCCTCCCCGGGCGATGGCGACCAGCTGGCAGGAGATGATCGACCTCGGTTCGCGCGAGCCCGCGAACGTCGCGCCGCCCGCAGAGGCTGAGCCCGAGCAGCGCCGCGGCGTCTTCCGCCGCCTGCGCGAGAGCCTCTCGAAATCTCGCCAGGCCCTGCAGGAGGAGATCACCGCCTCGGTCTTCGAGAAGATCGACGACGAGACCTGGGAACTCTTGGAGGAGGCGCTGATCCTCGCCGACGTCGGCGCACCGACCACCGCCGCGGTGGTCGAACGACTCGAGCACGAGGTCGATTCCGGCGCCGTCCCCGCCGAGGGACCGCTGATCCGCGACCGCCTGATCGAGATCCTCGCCGAGGTCGCCTCGACCGCCCGGGCCAAGATCGACCTCTCCGCCCAGCCCGCGGTGCTGATGATGGTCGGCGTCAACGGCACCGGCAAGACGACGACGATCGGCAAGATCGCCTGGCACCTCTCCAAGGAATTCGGCCTCTCGGTGGTGATGGGGGCAGGGGACACCTATCGCGCCGCCGCCGCCGAGCAGCTCGCCGAGTGGGCCGACCGGGCGGGCGCCGAGCTGGTCCGGGGCCAGGCCGGCGCCGACCCCGGCTCGGTCGCCTACGACGCGGTCTCGGCGGGCGTCGCCCGCAACGCCGACGTGGTGATCGTCGACACCGCCGGCCGCCTCCACACCCAGGACAACCTGATGGAGGAGCTCGCCAAGGTGCGCCGGGTGATCGCCAAACTGATCCCCGAGGCCCCGCACGAGACGCTGATCTCGATCGACGCGACCACCGGTCAGAACGGCCTGCGCCAGGCCAAGGTCTTCTCCGAGGCGGCCGAGGTCGACGGCGTCGTCCTGACCAAGCTCGACGGCACCGCGAAGGGCGGCATCGCGCTGGCGATCGCCGCCGAACTCGGCATCCCGGTGAAGCTGATCGGGGTGGGGGAGAAGCTCGAGGACCTGCGTCCGTTCGACCCCGCCGAGTACGCCGCGGCGTTACTGGCGGAGTAGCCTGATCCGATGTTCGACCAGCTCTCCGAGCGCCTGCAGTCGACCCTCTCCGACGTCCGCGCGCGGGGCAAGCTCGGCGAGTCCGACATCGACTCGGCGATGCGGGACATCCGCCTCGCGCTGCTCGAGGCCGACGTCAACTTCAAAGTCGTCAAAGCGTTCACGAAGACGCTGAAAGAACGTTGCCTCGGCGCCGAGGTGATGGACAGCCTCGACCCCGGCCAGCAGGTGGTGAAAATCGTCAACGAGGAGCTCGCCGACCTGATGGGCGGGACCGGCGAGGAGATCTCGCTCGCCGCTTCGGGGCCGACCGTGATCCTGATGGCGGGCCTGCAGGGTTCCGGCAAGACGACCGCCTGCGCGAAGCTCGCCTCCTACTACGGCAAGCAGCGCAAGGACGTGGCGCTGGCCGCCTGCGACGTCTATCGCCCCGCCGCCGTCGACCAACTGATCACGATGGGCAGGCGCGCCGGCGCCCACGTCTACGAGAAAGGCACCGACGCCGACCCGGTCGAGATCGCCGTCTGGGCACTCGAGCGCGCCCGCGAGGAGCGCCGCGACTTCCTGATCGTCGACACTGCCGGGCGCCTCCACATCGACGGGGACCTGATGAAGGAGCTGTCGCAGATCCGCGACAGGACGAAGCCCGACGACGTCCTCCTGGTCGTCGACGCGATGACCGGCCAGGATGCGGTCGGGGTCGCCGAATCCTTCGCCGAGGCGGCCGAGTTCGACGGTGTGGTGATGACCAAGCTCGACGGCGACGCCCGCGGCGGCGCCGCGCTCTCGGTCAAGGCGGTCACCGGCAAGCCGATCATGTTCGCCTCGACCGGCGAGAAGATCGAGGACTTCGACCGCTTCCACCCGGACCGGATGGCGCAGCGCATCCTCGGCATGGGCGACGTCCTCTCGCTGATCGAGAAAGCCGAAAGCCAGGTCGACGAGAAGGCCGCCGAGGAGCTCCAGGAGAAACTCAAAAAGGATCAGTTCACGCTCGAGGACTTCCTCACCCAGATGAAACAGGTCCGCAAAATGGGGCCGCTCAGCGGCATCCTCGGGATGCTGCCGGGGATGGGGGCGATGAAACAGCTGAAGAACGCCAACATCGACGAGCGCCAGCTCGACCGCACCGAGGCGATCATCCTCTCGATGACCCCCTCCGAGCGCGCCGATCCTCACCTGATCAAAGGTCGGCGCCGCAAACGGATCGCCGACGGCTCGGGGACGAAAGTGCAGGAGGTCCGCGCCCTGGTCAAACAGTTCGACCAGATGCGGGTGATGATGCGGGCGATGGCCAACGGCAAGATGCCCGACCAGCAGAAACTGATGCAGATGGCCGGACAGGCGCCGCCGCGGCCGAAGGTGCGCAGGCGGTAGACGGCTGATCCCGGGGCGGCGGGGTCCGCGATCGTCGCGGCCGTCCGAGGTGCGTCCCGGGCGTCTCGTGGCGACCCCGGCAGGGTGTGGCCGTGGCCGGGACGGCCGAGGGTTCGGGGAGAGGGCGGGGGATCGGCGTGCTCCCGGGAGAGAGGCGCGTGTTCCTCCACGAAGGCCTGTGATCGGTGACGAAGACCCGGGTAAGTCCACGGTTCCGTGC
>DATJWW010000010.1:0-57445 GCA_035500835.1 Solirubrobacterales bacterium
CGTTGTCGTGGGCGGCCCTTTGCGGGTGCGTTCGCAGAGGTGCTGCAAGAATTCGGTCAGGAGTTCGTGGTAGTTCAGGTCCGATTCGGCGTACTGGTCGTACATCGACCAGGCGCCGGTGTCGTAGCCAGGCGTCTCGGCGCGGGCCTCGGCGTCGCCTTCTTCGAAGAGTTTGGAGCCGAGCGGGTCTTTGGTGATCGACGTGTAATCGTAGAGTCCGACGTCGGCCTGGATGAAGCCGTTGAGGATGCGGTCGCTCGGAGCGTACGTGTACTCGGCGTACTCGGCGCCGCCGGGCGTCTGCACGCGCACCCCCTGCGGGGGCGGCGTCTGGAAGATGCCGAGCGCCTGCTGGGCGGCGGTCAGGTAGATCTGTTCTTTGAAGCGGCTCCACGCGCGCGCGAGCACCTGCAGAGCGGTCCCCTGCGAGAGCCCGCTCGTCCATGGCGGAGCGCCGCCGTCGAAGCGGAACATGTACTCCCAGGCGATGCCTCCGGCGCGGTCGGTCGCCAGCGGAAGAACTTCGCTGAGCAGCTGCTTCAGGCTTTCGTTTTCGTGGCCCGACAGGTAGTAGCCGTTGGCCTCGCCGAAGGTGCCCAGCCATTGGATCTGTATGCCCTGGCCGGCGTAGTACTCCCAGACGATCTTGCTGGGCGGGAAGCTGACCCGTTCGCGGCTTGCGATCAGGGGCTCGGCGCTCCACCACTGTCTGTTCTTTTCGAGCGTCAGCATCGCCACCGGCAGTCGCGAGGGCGTCAGCTCGCCGGCGGCCGCCATCTGCTGGGTGTTGGCGATCACGCTCTTCAGTTCGGCGTACCTGGTGCCGCTCAGCTTCTTGAGCGAGTTGGCAGCCGCTGTGTAGGCGTTCGAGTACTGCGCGTACGCGGCCTGCGTGATCGCGCCGCTGCGCTTCAGGTTCGCCAAGGCCGCCGTCACGGTCGGTCTGCTCTTGGCTCCGGCCCACGTCGGCACGAGCGCGGCCGCGAGGGCGCCGCTCAGGAGCAGCGCAAAGATGAAGGGGCGTCTGACGCGCATCGGGCCGATGCTATGCAGACACCTGAAGGGCTGCTGCAGTTGCGCTTGCAGCTCACTCCCGGCCGACCTCCTGGTCGTCCGCTTCGAGCAGGTCCTCCTCCTCTTCGTCCGCGTCGCCCTCGATCGAGTGCTCGCCGCCCGGATGGTAGGCCACCTGGAAGCGCTCGACGAGCTCGTCGCGGCGGTGCTCGTCAAGGGGGGTCTCGTCGGAGACGAGCACCCATTCGTCGCCCTCGAACTCCTCCATGTCGAAGATCTCGTGGTCCAGCTCAGGCGAGTCGTCGACGACCAAGAGGACCTCGGTCTGCGGGTTGAAGTAGGTCCCCGGTCTGATCGTCAGCTCGTCGAGCTCGAACTTGCGGTGCTCTGGCATTTCGCGTTTATACCCGACCGGGGCTCCGCGAGGCGCCCGGCTCAGGGGTTGAGCTCAGTCAGGGTCCGGGCAACCTCGGCCTCGACATCGAGCGGTTCGAGGCCTCTGCGTTCACGGCGTTCGTTGCGCGCGACCACCAGCTGCAACACCTCTTCTTCGATGCCCCGGTCTTGCTGGGCGCTCGCGAGCGCGTCGGTCTGTGCCGTCAGACGCGCGAGCTCGGACTCGACGTCCAGCTCGGGCTCGCCCCGGCGCGCCCGGCGCTCGTTGCGCGCGCGCAGCATCTGTCTGATCTCTTCGTCGCGCTCGATCCCGTGTTGTCCAGAAACGCCCGCAAGGACAGCTTCGCTCATGGGCGGGGCCGTCCGCGCGCGCGTGCGGGCGTGAGGGCGTGAGGGCGGGCGCCCATCAAGCCCGGGCCTCGCCTGGCGCCCATCCGTTCCGGGCAGACCGTCCTTGCCGATCTCGTCGTAGAGAGAGCCCTTGCTGAGCAGAAACACGATCGACATCACAACCGAGATGCCGACCGCGCCGAACACGACGATCGGAAATGCGCTTTGCATCGTCTGATTGTTGCCTATTTCGAGCTACCTGGCGCGATCGCCTGGTCCTGCCCGCAGCCCGACCTGCTCGGAGGGTCTGGGCGGGATAGCGCCGAGCGTCCCGGCCGGGTGGACGCTCCGGCGCTCCGCTAGGCTATGCCCAACCCCGATTGACCGATCAGTCAATCCCCGCTCTTTCGTTCGAGGAGAATCCGCAAGACATGGTCGATTTCACGTTGACAGACGAGCAGAAGAACCTGCGCGAGCTGGCCCACGACTTCGCCGAGAAGGAGATCAGGCCGGTCGCCTGGGAGTACGACCGCGACGGCACCTGGCCCGGCGAGATCGTCGAGAAAGCCTGGGAGGTGGGCTTGATGAATACCCACATCCCCGAGGAGTACGGCGGCTCGGGGGCCGGATACCTCGACGGCTGCCTGATCGAGGAGGAGCTCTCGTGGGGCTGCTCTGGCATCCAGACGTCCTTGGGCTGCAATGGCCTGGCAACCGCCCCGATCGTGCTCGGCGGCTCGGAGGAGACCAAGAAGAAGTATCTCGGAGCGCTGACCGAAGCGCCCAAGCTCGCCTCCTTCTGCCTGACCGAGCCCGACGCCGGCTCGGACGTGTCCGGCATGCGCACCACGGCTGTCAAGCAGGGCGACAAGTACGTGCTGAACGGCTCCAAGTGCTTCATCACCAACGGCGGCTACGCCGACTACTACACCGTCTACGCCAAGACCGACAAGGACGCCGGCCATCGAGGCATCTCGGCGTTCGTGGTCGAGCGCGACTGGGGCGTGGTCGTCGACAAGAAGGAGGACAAGCTCGGACAGCGCGCCTCCAACACGGCGACGATCTCCTTCAACGACGTCGAGGTCCCGGCCGAGAACCTGCTCGGCGAGGAGAACAAGGGCTTCAAGCTGGCGATGGCTACGCTCGACCGCACCCGTCCGGGCGTGGCGGCGATGGCCACGGGCATCGCGCGGGCGGCCTTCGAGTTCGCGACCGAGTACTCCAAGGAACGCGTCCAATTCGGCGTGCCGATCGCGATGCACCAGGCGATCCAGTTCATGATCGCCGACATGGCGACCAAGGTCGACGCGGCCCGCCTCTTGACCTGGAACTCGGCCGTGCAGCTCGACCAGGGCCAGCGCAACACGCTGCGCTCCTCGGAGGCCAAGCGGTTCGCCTCGGACTCGGCGATGGAGGTCACCACCGACGCCGTCCAGGTCTACGGCGGCTATGGCTTCATCAAGGAGTACCCGGTCGAGAAACTGATGCGCGACGCGAAGATCATGCAGCTCTACGAGGGGACCAGCCAGATCCAGCGCCTGGTCATCGCCAAAGAGGTGCTGCTGCCGCGCAACATCGACGAGGTCACCCCGGAGGCGAAAGCCGCCGCCGCCTCGCAGGCCGAGCAGGCCCCGGCCACGGTCTAGTCACACCCCGCTGTCGACGGGGCCGAGATCCGGACCATGTGTCCGGAGCTCGGCCCCGTCGGCGGGGAGTTCAGCCCGTCGTGCGCCTGCGGTAGGCGCGCACGGTGAGCGGGATCACCACGGCGAGGATCGCCACGCACCAGAGGACCCCTGCGACGACCGGGTGCTCCAGCGGCCAGGCCGCGTCTGACGGCACCGCGGTGGGGTTGCCGAACAGGGTCCGCACCGCCGCGGCCCAGGCGCTGACCGGGTTGTATTCGGCGACCTGACGGAGGCCTTCGGGCAGCCCGCCGACCGGCACGAAGGTGTTGGCGACGAAGGTCAGCGGGAAGACCGTGATGAAGGCGATCCCTTGCACGCCGTCGGGGGAGCGGGCGAGGATCCCGATCAGCGTCCCCAGCCAGATCATCGCGATCGCCAGCAGGAAGAGGAGGCCGAAGCCGGCCACCGCTTCGGGCGCCGTCGAGGAGATCCCCCAGCCGACGATCAGGCCGGCGACGATCATGATCGCGATCGCCAGCAGCGTCGCGCAGAACTCCGCGGTGAGGTGCCCGATCAGATAGGCAGGGCGGGACATCGGCAGCGAGCTGAAGCGATCGATGATCCCTTCACCGAGGTCGGTCGCCATCGAGACGCCGGGTCCCATCAGGCCGAAGACGAGGGTCTGGACGAGGATCCCGCCGATCAGATATTCGTGGTAGTCGCCTCCCGGGACGTGGATGACACCGCCGAAGACGTAGCTGAAGAGCAGCACGAACATCAGCGGCTGCAGGGTGACGTCGAAGAGCTTCTCCGGGATCTGGCGGATGTGGGCGAACTGGCGCCGCGCCAGCACCCAGGCATCGGCGGCGAGCCAGCGCAGGCGGGCGGGTCCGGCCGGGGTCTTGGGTAGGGCGGTGGTGGTGAGTGCGTCGGCGTTCATGCGGCCGCCTCCTCGCGGTCGGTGGGTTGGCCGTCGGCCCCCGTGCCGCGGTTGCGCGGCGAGGTGAGGGAGAAGAAGACGTCATCGAGGGTCGCCTCGCGACGGCGCACGTCGTGGGCATCGACGCCGCCCTCCTCGAGCGCCCGGACGACCTCGATCAGTCGCGTCGATTCACTTGCCGGGGCGGCGACGAAGAGGCCCTCTCGGTCGATCTCGGCGGGGCCGGCGGCGACCTTCTCCAAGGCGCCGGCGGCGGCCGGTAGCTGTTGGGCCGCGTCGACGGTGACGACGACCCGTTCGCCGCCGTGTCGCGCCTTCAACTGGGCGGGCGAGCCGGTGGCGACGATCTTGCCGTGATCGAGCAGGACGACGTCGTCGGCGAGCTGGTCGGCCTCCTCCAGATATTGGGTGGTGAGGATCAGCGTGGTACCGCCGCCGACCAGCCCGCGCAGGAGCTCCCAGAGCTCGTTGCGGCTTTCCGGATCGAGGCCGGTGGTCGGCTCGTCGAGGAAGAGGACGGGGGGAGAGGCGACCAGGCTGGCGGCGAGGTCGAGCCGCCGGCGCATGCCGCCGCTGTAGTCCTTGACCAGGCGGTCGTCCGCGTCGGCGAGGCCGAGCTCGGTCAGCAACTGGTCGGCGCGCGCCCGGGCGACCTTGCGGGGCAGGTGGTAGAGCCGGCCGATCATCTCGAGGTTGTCGAAGCCGCTCATCAGCCCGTCGACGGTCGCCGCCTGGCTGGTCAATCCGATCTGGTCGCGGACCCGGTTCGGTTCGGTGACCACGTCGTGCCCGGCGACCTTGGCGGACCCCGCGGTCGGCTCGGCGAGGGTGGTGAGGATGCGGATCGCGGTCGTCTTCCCGGCCCCGTTGTGGCCGAGCAGCCCGAGCACCGAGCCGGTCGCCACCTCGAGATCGAAGTCGCGGAGCGCCCACTGCTCGCCGTAGCGCTTGCCGAGGCCTTCGGTGACCACGGCGTGGGGAGTCTGGATGTCTTGATTCATTTCGTACCTCGTACGTTGTCTTGGTACAGCGTACGACCAAATTAGCAGTACGATGTACGAAATGTCGAGCGACTCGCGAAAAACCCGTCACGGCCGCTCTGAGCGCGAACAGGAAAGGGCCGAGGAGAAGGTCCAGGAGCGCATGGATCGCGCTCGCGAGAAGGCCGAAAAGGCCGAAGCGACCGTCCGGGATCGCTCCGAGCAGGCCCAGGAGCGGATCGCCCGGGCGCTGGAGCGCGTCGCCGACGTCGAAGAGCGGGCGGGGGAGAAAGTCGCCCGTGCGATCGATCGGGCTGAACGCGCCGGTGGCGCCCACGAGGCTCTCCACGACACCGGGGAACCCGAGCCGATGATCTGGTTCCGACAGGAACCGACCTCGCGCCGCCCCGCTCACACCCGCGCCGATATCGCCCGCGCGGCCCTTGAGATCGCCGACGCCGAAGGCTTTGACGCCGTCTCGATGCGCCGCGTCGCCGAGCGCCTCGGCGCCGGGACGATGACCCTCTATCACTACGTCCGCAACAAGGACGAGCTGGTCGCCCTGATGAACGACGCGGTGATGGCCGAGGTGGTGGTCCCCGAGGGGGAGCTGTCGGAAGATTGGCGCACGGCGCTCACCCAGATCGCGCACCGCAGCCACGCTGCCTTCGCGGCCCATCACTGGGTGTTCCAGAAGATGAACGACGACGGCGTGCCGGGGCCGAACGGGATGCGCCACTTCGAGCAGTCGTTGCGCGCGGTCGCCGGGCTCGGTCTCGACCGGGAGCGCACCTTCGAAGTGATCGGCCAGGTCGATGACTATGTGTTCGGCTACTCGCTGCGCGAGGTGCAGGAGGCCGAAGAGCACGAGCACGGCTGGTCGCCCGAGGTCGTCGACTTCTTCCGGCGCGAACTGGCAACCGGTGACTACCCGCTGATCGACGAGTTCTTCGGCGAGGACTTCGAGGCGACCTTCGAGTGGGCGATGGAGTTCATGGCCGACGAGGGCCGCTTCGAGCGCGGCCTCACCCGCCTCCTCGACGGCATCGAAGCCGAGTTCGCCCCCAAATAGCGCCGCAAGGGACGAAAGCGGGGGGAGAGCCCGGTGTGCGGTCGACCTTTGGCCCGTTGTGAGGGCCAATAGACGACCGAACAACGAGCGAACGCCAAGCCGCGAAAGCGCGGTCGACCCTAGGCCCGCTGAGCGGGCCAAAAGACGACCGCGATCCGAGAACCGGGCCAAAGGACGACCGCACATGGCGACGCGCGATCGCGCCTTGGCGCTCCTGGCGACCAGGCAGCACGGGGTGGTGTCGATTCGGCAGTTGGAACAGCAGCTCGGGTTTTCGCATCAAGCGGTCGCTCGCGCCATGGCGTCCGGGAGGCTTCACAGTGTCCATCGAGGCGTATACGCGGTTGGGCACACGAATCTTTCCCGGCGCGGTGAATGTTTGGCCGCAGTGCTGGCGGTTGGACCAGGGGCTCTGCTCAGCTACCACTCGGCCGGGTGGCTCTGGGGGATCTGGCGAGGCTCGCCGCAGCCCTTCCACGTCACGGCCGTGGTGCCGCGGCACCATCCGACGCCGAAGGAGATCACGCGCCACCGCGCCCGCAATCTGGTCGATGAGGATCGAGCGATCGCCGATGGCATCCCCATCACCTCGATCGCTCGCACGCTCTTGGATCTCGCCTGGAAGTTGCGAGGCGATCAGATTCGCCGCATGCTCTCTCGCGCCGAAGATCTCGACCTTCTCGATCTCGGCGCGATTAACGCTGTGATCGAACGCAACCGAGGCCACCACGGCGCGAAGCGTCTCCGATACGCCCTCGCCATCTATGAACGCCCCGTCTACTCGCGCTCGGAGTTCGAGCGACGCTTCGTCGAACGTCTCATCTCCGCCGGGCTCCCTCGCCCCGCCACCGGCTGGAACGAGATCGGCTACGAGCTCGACGTCTACTGGCCCGAGCGCCGTTTCGGGGTCGAACTCGACGCTTTCGAGACCCACGGCACCCGAGAGGCCTTCGAGAGCGACCACGATCGTGACCTCGCCTTCGCGCTTGCCGGGATCGAGACGGTCCGTGTCAGCGAACGCCAGTTCCTTCGCGAACCGGACTGCATAGCCACGAAGATCGCGGATCTCCTCGATCGCCGCGAAGTGTGGTCGATCTAAGGCCCGCTTACCGGGCCAAAGGACGACCGCGGTGCGGGTGTCTGGCGGAGCTCGCCTAGCGCGGAGCGCCGTCGCGGCGCTTGGAGGCCTTCAACCGCGTCACTTTGTCGAGGATCAGCTTGCGGAGGCGGACCGAGTCGGGGGTCACTTCGACGCACTCGTCGTCGCGGAGGAACTCGAGCGACGCTTCCAGGGTCAGCCGCGTCGCGGGCGCCAGTCGGACCAGCACGTCGGCGCTCGCCGCCCGCATGTTGGTCTGCTGTTTGGCCTTGGTCGGGTTGACGTCGAGGTCGTCGGAGCGCGCGTTCTCGCCGACGATCATCCCTTCGTAGACCTCCTCGCCGGGCCCGACGAAGAGGGTGCCGCGGTCCTGCAGGCTCATCAGCGAGTAGCCGGCGGTCTGGCCGCGCCGGTCGGCCACCAGCGATCCCGTCTGGCGCGTCCGCAGCTCGCCCGCCCACGGCTCCCAGCGGTCGAATACGTGGTGCAGGATGCCGGACCCCCGCGTCTCGGTGAGGAACTCGGTGCGGAAGCCGATCAGCCCGCGGGCCGGCACCAGATAGTCCATCCGCACCCAACCGGTCGAGTGGTTGACCATCTGCTCGAGCCGCCCCTTGCGGCCGGCCAGCATCTGCGTCACCGCCCCGACGTGCTCCTCGGGCACGTCGATCGCCAGCCGCTCGACCGGCTCGTGCACCTTGCCGTCGATCTCCTGCGTCACCACCCGCGGCTGCCCGGCGGTCATCTCGAAGCCCTCGCGCCGCATCATCTCCAGCAGCACGACCAGCTGCAGCTCGCCGCGGCCCTGCACCTCCCAGGCGTCGGGACGCTCGGTGTCCTTGACCCGGATCGAGACGTTGCCGACCAGCTCGCGGTCGAGCCGGTCGCGGATCTGGCGCGCGGTCAGCTTGTCGCCGCCGCCCTGCCCGGCCATCGGCGAGGTGTTGATCCCCAGCACCAGCGACAGCGACGGCTCGTCGACGGTGATCACCGGCAGCGGGCGCGGGTCCTCGACGTCGGCGAGCGTCTCGCCGATCGTCACCTCTTCGATCCCGGCGACGGCGATGATTTCGCCCGGCCCGGCCTCCGCGGCGACCACCCGCTCGAGCCCTTCGGTCACGTACAGCTCCGACACGTTTGCGCGCCGCACCTCGCCGTCGGCGCGGCACCAGGCGATCGGCTGGCCGGAGCGGATCGTCCCCTGGCGCACCCGGCAGATCGCCAACCGCCCGACATACGGCGAGGCGTCCAGGTTCGTCACATGCGCCTGCAGCGGCGCGCCCTCGTCGTAGGTCGGCGCCGGGATCTTCTCCAGCATCAGGTCCAGCAGCGGCATCAGGTCGGTCCCCTCGACCCCCTCCTCGAGCGCCGCCCAGCCCGCTTTCGCATTGGTGTAGACGATCGGGAAGTCGATCTGCTCCGAATCGGCGTCGAGGTCGATGAAGAGCTCGTAGACCTCGTCGACCACCTCGGAGATCCGCGCGTCCGGGCGGTCGACCTTGTTGATGACGAGGATGATCGGCAGGCGCCGCTCGAGCGCCTTGCGCAGCACGAAGCGCGTCTGCGGCAGCGGCCCCTCCGACGCGTCGACCAGGAGCAGCGCCCCGTCGACCATCGTCAGCGCCCGCTCTACCTCGCCGCCGAAATCCGCGTGGCCGGGCGTGTCGACGATGTTCAGCTTCACTCCGCCGTGCTGGACCGCGGTGTTCTTGGCGAGGATCGTGATCCCCTTCTCTCGCTCCAGGTCCATCGAGTCCATCACCCGCTCGGCCACCTCCTGGCCTTTGCGGAAGGTTCCGGTCTGCCAGAGCATGGCGTCGACCAGCGTCGTCTTGCCGTGGTCGACGTGGGCGATGATCGCGCAGTTGCGCAGGTCGTCTCGGGTAGCGGTCATGGGGAGGAGTGAGGGTAGGGAACGGGGACGCCGGGTCCGTGGGGAACGGACCCAGACAAGACGAAGCCCGCACGAGGCGGGCTTCCCAGACTGTCTATGAGCGCTTGCTCTACGAAGTCTGCTGAACGCTGGCCGCGGCCGGGCCCTTCGGGCCTTCCTCGGACTCGTAGCTCACCTTGGCGCCCTCGGTCAGGGACTTGAAGCCCTCACCCAGGATGGCGCTGTGATGGACGAAGACGTCCTTCGAGCCGTCGTCGGGCGTGATGAACCCGTAGCCCTTGTCGTCGCTAAACCACTTCACGGTTCCAGTAGGCATGCATTGCCTCCACATCGTGTGCTGCAAACGCTGACGATGCGGGAATGCAACGACTGCGAGCGCTAGACACAAACTTACGGCCGGTACCCCGGCCCTTTCAGGCGGCACCGTAGCAGGATCAAGCCGCTTGGGAAGTGACTTTTCGTGTTTATGGGCCTCCCTTGGGCGTCCGCGGGCGCTTCTAGCTTTGGCCCATGCGCTTCCTCGACCACATCGACCGGGGCGCGATCGGCGATCTGCGCGGCCGTGACGAGTACTTCTGGCTCGACCTCGACGCGCCGAGCGAAGACGACGTCGCGACCCTGGGCGACATCTTCCACTTCCACCCGCTCGCCCTGGAGGACATGCGCAAGAAAGGGCAGCGGCCGAAGCTCGAGGACTTCGGCGACTACATGTTCCTCGTCTACTACGGGGCTTCGCCGCCGATCCAGCTCGAAGAGGTCCATGCGCTGATCAGCGGCGGCTACCTGGTGACGATCCACGATGGTCCCTGCAAGGCGCTCGACGAAGTCCGGGAACGGCTCGACCGGCAGCCGCCGCGCTCCGAGCAGTTCGTCGTCTACCGCGTCCTCGATGCCCTCACCGACACCTTCTTCCCGCTGCTCGAGGACCTCGAAGACCGGCTCGAACGGCTCGACGAGGAGATCTTCTCCGAGCCCTCGCCCGACCACCTGCAGCCGCTGACCGAGCTGCGCCGGGACCTGGTCGAGCTCGGCCGGGTGGCGACGCCGCAGCGCGACATGCTCGCCCGGCACGTCGACGACATCCTCGAAATCCCCGGCCTGCAGGCCGATTCCCGCAACTACTTCCGCGATGTCTACGACCACGCGATCCGCATCTCCGACCAGATCGACGCCTACCGCGACCTGCTGATCGGCAGTCGCGACGCCTATCTCTCTGTCACCTCCAACCGCCTCAACGAGATCACCAAGCAGCTGACCGTGGTGGCGACGATCTTCCTGCCGCTCTCCTTCGTGGTCGGCTTCTTCGGCCAGAACTTCGCCTGGATGGTCCGCAACATCTCGAGCGCCGCCGATTTCTGGGTGATCGGGGGCGGTACCATGCTGGCGTCGGTGCTGATCCTGGTGGTCTGGCTGCGCCGGTCTTCCTACGCCTGACACGTGTTCTAAGGAACCCACGTTCGATGTTCGGTCGCCGCAGATCCGGTGTCGCCTGGTGCGTCTGCGCACTGGTCGCCCTTGCCTGCGCGGCGCCCGGCGTGGCGGTCGCCGCCGAAGGCGGGAGCACGCCGCTCTCGCCCGAACTGGTCGAGCTGGCGAAGCCCGCCGTCGCCTCGCGGTCCCCCGAAGCCCAGGCCGAAGCGATCGGGGTACCGGTCGAAGGCCCCGGCGGCCTGATGCGAGAAGAAGGCGGCCGGGTGGTCGTCGAAGCGCACTTCGAAGCGGGGGCGTTGGTGCGGGTCGAAGCGCTGCGTGAGGCGGGGGCGAAGATCGAACTCGCCTCCCGCCGCTACCAGACGGTGGCGCTCTCGATCGCGCCCGGGGACCTCGACGCGCTCGCCGAAGTCCCCGGCCTGAGCGCGGTCGAAGCCTCCCGCAAGCCGATCGTCTACGGCCTCGAAGAAGGCGCGGGCACCGCGGCCGGCGGGTCGGGGACCTGCGAAGGCGGCTCGGTGATCAGCCAGGGCTACCAGCAGCTGAACGTCTCCGGGGCGCGCAGTGCCTTCGGCGCGCAGGGAGCCGGGGAGACGATCGGCGTCCTCTCCGATTCATTCAACAAAGCGACCAAATCGGCGGACGGGAAATCGACGATCGCCACCAAAGCCAAGGGGGACGAAGAATCCGACGATCTCCCCGGCCCGAACGGCAGCTGCGCCGGCCAGAAGGTGGCGGTCGACGTGCTCGAAGACGCGCCCACCCCGGCGGCCGGTGAAGAAGAACCGGCCGACGAGGGCCGGGCGATGCTGCAGGTGATCCACGACCTCGCGCCGGAAGCGAAGCTCGCCTTCGCCACCGCCTACTCGACCGAACTCCAATTCGCCGAAAACATCGAACGGCTCGCCGCGCCGAAGATCGCCGGCGGCGCCGAAGCCGACGTGATCGTCGACGACGTCGGCTACTTCGCCGAGCCCTTCTACCAGGAAGGCCCGGTCGCCGACGCGATCCAGAAGGTGACGAGCGAAGGCGTCACCTACCTGACCGCGGCAGGCAACGACAACATCATCGAAAGCGGCTCCGGCGACGAATTCGCCTCCTGGGAACGGGATGAATTCGAGGACACGGCCTGCCCCTCGGCGCTCTCCGGTCAGGCCCCCGGCGCGACCTCCAGCTGTCTCAACTTCTCCCCGACGGGCACCGATGCGACCTACGCGATCACGGTCGAAAAGGAATCGGAACTGCTCGTCGACCTGCAGTGGGAGGAACCTTGGTACGGCGTCCACAGCGACCTCGACACCTACCTGCTGAACTCGTCCGGCAGCCAGATCCTGGCCGACGAACGGGGTAACAACATCTCGGCCGAGAAGCCCTACGAACTGCTCGCCTGGGAAAACAAATCGAGCGCCCCGGTGACCGTCGAGCTGGTGATCGACCGCTGCATCAGCACCTGCAACTCGCACGCGACCAGCGGCCTCCGGCCACGGCTGAAGTTCATCCTGCTCGAGAACGGCAGCGGGGTCTCGAAGACCGAGTACCCGCTGTCCGACGCGGCGGCCGGGATCACCGTCGGCCCGACGATCTACGGCCACGCCGGATCGACGGCGGCGGTGACGCTCGGCGCGGTCAACTACGCGCAGTCGAGCAGCGCGCCCGTCGAACCTGAGCGTTACTCCTCGCGCGGCCCGGTGACCCACTACTTCGGGCCGGTGGCCGGTACCTCCCCGGCTACCGCGCTGGCGGCGCCGGAAGCGATCCGCAAGCCGAACCTGACCGCCACCGACTGCGCCTTCACGACCTTCTTCGCCACCCACAAGGCGGACGGCTGGCACTTCTGCGGGACCTCGGAGGCGGGTCCGCACGCCGCCGCGGTCGCCGCCCTGATGCAGGAGCTCGACGGGTCGGCGACGCCCGCGCAGATCGCCGCGGCGATGGAAGAATCGGCGACTCCCTACACCTCGGTCACCTCACCCTGCGCGGTCGGGACCGGGATGCTGAACGCCGAGGCGGCGATCACCGACCTCGGCACTCCCGCGGGCGCCACCCTGCCGGGGGCCTCGGCCTGCACGCTGAAGGAAGGGGAAGAATCGCCTGCGGGCGGCGGCGGTGAAGGAGGAGGTGGCGGTTCCGCCGGGGAAGAACCGGCTCCGACCCCGGTCACCCCGACCACGCCTGGAGGGACGGAAACCAAGAGCCAGTCGTCGACCGCCTCGGTCGGCTCCGCCGCGGCGCCGCAGACGACGATCGTCGGGCCGGGCAGGATCGTCAAGACGCGCCGGGCGACCGTCCTCATCCACTTCACGCTGAAGGCCGACGAGTCCCCGGTCACCTTCATCTGCCAGTTCGATCAGCGGCCGTCCGGCTCCTGCGGCCACAGCGTCGCCCACCGCTTCGGCGCCGGCGCGCACACGCTCACGGTGTGGACGGAAGACGCCGCCGGCAACGTCGGCGAAGCCGTCCTCCACTTCCACGTCAGGAGGATCCGTCGATAGCTCCCGGGTCGTCGTCGGTGGCGCCCGAGCGGCGGATGATCCAGTTGGCGACCCCGATCAGGAGCACGGCGCCGAGCAGCGCCCCGATCACCGTCGGGTCGCCCGCGCTGATCCCTTCGAGGCGCGTGCCGAGGTAGACGGCGAGCGCGGTGATCGGCAGGAAGCCGACTGCGGTCGTCCAGCAGTAGCGGTGGAAGGGGACGCGGGCGGCGCCGGCGGCGTAGGAGATCAGGCTGAAGGGGACGATCGGTAGCAGCCGCAGGGCGATCAGCAGGGTGACGCCGCCGCGCGCGACCATCCGTTCGTAGCGGCCGAAGCGCTCCTCGCCGAACCAGCGGGCGAGCAGCGGCCGGGCGACGCCGGCGCCGAACCAGTAACAGATCAACGCCGAGAGCATCCAACCGACCGCGACGATCCCGAGGCCGCCGAGGAACCCGTAGGCGAAGCCCGCGGCGGCGTTCACGATCTCCGCCGGGTAGGGCACGATCGAGTGGATCAGCGCGAGGCCGACGATGATCAACGGCCCGGCCGCGCCGAGCGACTTGATCTGGTGGCGCACCTCCGAGGTTTCGCCGTGGATCGCGGCGACGGCGGCGTGCCGCAGGGCGGGTATCGCGAGGACGAGGACCGCAAGCAGTGCACAGCCGGCGACCGTGATCCCGATCTCGAGCCAGGGCAGTCGCGGGCGCTCTTTCCGCTCTACGGTCACCGGTGGCCAATGTGCCATATGGGGGACCTCGGTAGGTGAAGGGCCGGGTGGTCGTTGATTGATTCTGCGGGCGGGCGCCCGTCCGAGAAGCGTCCCGGGCGTCTCGTGGCGACCCCGGCAGGGTGTGGCCGCCACGAGACGCCCGGGACGTGAGGGGTTCTCAGGGAAGTTCACACGGAGGTATGGAAGACGTCGAGGACTTGACAGATCTTCATGCGTCCTCCCTTCGATTCGGAGGGCGCGGCGACGACCGTGCACTTGACCACACCAGGGTGTGGTCAAGTGCACGGTCGTGGTGGGCCTGACGAGGAAGACGCACGGAACCGTGGACTCGTCGGTGTCTTCGTCACGGATCACGGGCCTTCGTGGAGGAACACGCGCCTCTCTCCCCGGAGCGCGCCGATCCCCACTCCCTCTCCCCGAACCCTCGGCCGTCCCGGCCACGGCCACACCCTGCCGGGGTCGTGGCCGGGACGGCCGCGTCCCTTGCCCCTTCGGGCGCCAGCTCAGGGGCGCCCGATCCCTCCCCATCCCACGGAGCTCCCGAGCTCGATCAACGCCCGACGGCGGCATCGCGCAGCCGGTCCGCCAGGCCGGAATGGCGCCCGCTGCTCTCGCCGCGACGGACTGCGGCGGCGAGCGCCGTCGAGTCGCCGACCAAGACGCAATCGCGACGCGCCCGGGTGATCGCCGTGTAGAGCAGGGGGCGGCTCAGCATCCGGGTATGGGAGCGGTGGCAGACGGCCACGACCACCGGCACCTCGCAGCCCTGTGCCTTGTGGACCGAGATCGCGTAGGCGAGCTTCAGCGTCGCCGTCTCCGAGTAGGGCATCGCCAGCGTGCCGCCCTCGTCGGTGTCGACGACGATCGTTTCCTCGTCGGGATCGTCGCTGCGGAGGAAGACGATCGAGCCGTTCATCAGGCCGAGCTCATGTGAGTTGCGGGTCTGGATCAGGCGGTCGCCGATCCGGAAGCGCTCGGCGACGGCGCGCCTACCGTCCGGGTTCAGCCGCTGTTGCAGTCGCTCGTTCAGCGCGTCGATCCCGACCGGTCCTTTGTACATCGGCGCCAGCGTCTGGACCTCGCGGATCGGGTCGACGCCGAAGCTCTCCGCCGCCCGCTCGGCGACCACCTCGACGACGGTCTCCAGCGCCCGCTCCGCCACCGGCCGCTCGATGAAGAAGAAATCGCGTTCCTGGTCGGGGCCAGGCTCGAGGTGGGGGGGACGGCCGCGGTTGATCTCGTGGGCGGCGGTGGTGATCATCGAGCGCGCCGCCTGGCGGAAGATCTGTGTCAGCCGTACGACCGACGCCGCCTCGGACTCGATCAGATCCTCGAACGGCTTGCCCGCGCCGATCGGCGGCAGCTGGTCGGCGTCGCCGACGAAGACGACGTGGGTCGTCTCGGCCAGGCCTTCGAGCAGCACCTCGCAGAGCCTCAGGTTCAGCATCGAGGACTCGTCGACGATCACCAGGTCGACGGGCAGCGGCCGCCCCGGGCCGTAGCCGGGGTCGCCGCCGGGGATCCATTCGAGCATCCGGTGGATCGTCTGCGCCTCGTGCCCGGTCGTCTCCTGCAGGCGGCGGGCGGCGCGACCGGTCGGCGCGCAGAGGGCGATCTTGACGTCCGCATTTTCGGCGGCGACGACGATCTCCTTCGTGCAGCGGGTCTTGCCGACGCCGGGTCCGCCGGTCAGCACCGAGATGCGCGCGCCGAAGGCACCGCGCACCGCCGCCCATTGCTCCTCGGTTATTTCCTCTTCCGGGGGCGTCTCGCCCGGATCGTGGTCGAGGTGTGCCGGCGCGGCGAGCCGGCGGGCCAGCGTCCCGGCCACCGCCAGCTCGCTCTCCAGGGTCGGCTCGCGGTAGATCCGCCCCTCGTCGTCGACCAGCCCGCGTGCCGCGACCAGGACCGCCGGGTCGGGGACGAGGCCGATCAGCCTCGCGGTCCGCGCCGCCAGCTCGTCGGCCGGCAGGAAGCTGTTGCCCGCCTGCTCGGCCTCGCGCAGCACGTAGACGGCCGCCGCCTGGGCGCGTCTGTCGGACTCCGGCGGGACGTCGGCGGCCAGCGCGATCTTGTCGGCGCGGGCGAAGCCGACCCCCTCGACCTCGGTCAGCCGGTAGGGGTCCTCGTGGAGGATCGCGGTCGAGCGCTCACCGAAGCGGGCGTGGATCGGCGCCGCCAGGTGGGCGAGCCCGTGGGGCGCTAGCTGGACGTGGAGCTCGCGCACGGCGCGGCTCTCGTGCCAGGACTGGGTCGCCGCCGCGGCCTGGTCGACGCTGACGCCGCGCAGCGCTGCGAAGGTCCGCTGCGGGTCGGCGGCGATCACCTGCAGGACCGCCTCGCCGTGCGTGTCGCAGAGCTTTTCGGCCCGCTTCTCGCCGATGTGGCGCAGGCTCTTCAGGTAGGCGACCTGTCCCTCGCGGTCGGTGGGGTCGAGCGGCAGCGCCCCCTGGGCGCGCAGCTGGCGGCCGTAGCGGGAGTGGGTCTGCCACTCGCCGCTCACTTCGGCGCGGTCGCCCTCACCGAGGTGGGCGACCGGGCCGACCAGCGCGAAGCCCTCGCCGCCGTCGGTGTCCTGCACCTCGAGCACCGCGTAGCCATCGTCCTCGGCACGGAAGATCACCCCCAGCACCTCCACCGTGCCGGTGTAGGAGGCGGCGTCGGCGTCGAACAGGGTGGCGGTGCGCATCACCCGCCCAACGCTAGCCGGCGCCGAGGCGGAGCTCGTCGGTGTAGCGTCGGGTCATGGCAAGTTCGGCGGAAAGAGCGGCGCTGCCCTGGGTCGACGAGCACGCGGAGGACATCGCCGCGCCGCCCGCGACGGTCTGGCCGGCGCTGCTGCGCACGGTCGAGCGGATGACCGCGGCGGGAGCGGCGCCGCGCTACGCCCGCGCCGTCGGCTGCGCCGACGTCGAGGCTGGGGGGCCGAGGCCGCTCGAGGTCGGTTCGACCGTCCCGGCCTTCCACGTCGCCGCGCTGATCCCGGAGAAGACCTTGGTCCTGGCGGGCTCCCACCACTTCTCGGACTACGAGCTCGTCTTCCGGCTGGAACCGCTCGGTGGGGCGCGCAGCCGGCTCGTTGCCGAGACCCGGGCCGAGTTCCCGGGCCTCAAGGGCGGTGTCTACCGGGCGCTGGTGATCGGCACCCGGATGCACGTCCTCGTCGTCCGCCGCCTGCTGCGCTCGGTGGCGCGCCGCGGGGAGGGCGCCCCGGGGGGCGGGGCGCCTGCCTGATGTCGCGCGAGCCGTCTCGCCCGCCCGCCGGCCTCTGCGATTCCTGTCGCCACCAGCGCCTCGTCCCCAACACCCGCGGTTCGGTCTTCTCGCTCTGCGAACGCTCCCGCACCGAACCAGAGTTCCGCCGCTACCCGCCCCTCCCGGTCCTCCGCTGCCCGGGGTATGAGCCCGATCCGCAGCGCCCTGACCTGTAGCTGTTCCTTATGCGCCTCATGGGCGCATAAGGAACAGCCAGTCGAGGGCGGCTAGGGCGCTTTCGGGTCGGGACCGCCGATCTCGCTCGGCTCCGGAGGGGTGTAGGTGCCGCCGGGGACGCCGCCGAGGACCAACAGCCGGATTCCCTCCGGGCCCGCCCAGACCTTGCGCTTCGCGGCCGGCGCGACCCGTGCCATCTGCTCGCCGTCGAGCGCCATCCGCTCGCCTTCGACTTCGAGCTCGCCGCTGCCCCGCAGCGCCAGGAAGACCTCCTCCTGTCCGTCATGGGTGTGGTCGTGGCTGGGATAGGCATCGAAATCGGGCGGCAGGTCGATCACCTGCATCCCGAAGGATTCGACCCCGAGCTCCGCCCGCGCCCGTTTGAAGCTGCCGAACAGGGCCGCATCCATGTCGTCGATCCGCTTTACCGCGTACTCACCCATCGATTCCCCTTCCTATTTGTACGAACGTTCGTGCTTTTTTATATCCTCAGACCGTGGCGGTTGCAACCACGAAGGGCGAGAAGACGCGGGCGGCGATCCTCGAGCGCGCCGTCGACCTGGCCTCGGTCGAGGGGCTGGAGGGCCTGACGATCGGTCGCCTCGCGGGCGAGCTGGGGATGAGCAAGAGCGGCCTCTTCGCCCATTTCGGCTCCAAGCAGGAACTGCAGCTGGCCACCGTCGCCGCGGCGGCCGACCGCTTCCGCCGCATCGTGATCGAACCGGCGCTCGCCGCCCCCGACGGCGCGCCCCGCCTGCGCGCGATGGGCGAGCGCTACTTCGACTACCTGGAGACCTTCACCGGCGGCTGCTTCTGGGGCGCCACGGCAAGCGAGTACGACGACCGCCCCGGCCCCGTCCGCGACGCGATCGCCGGGACGATGGACCTCTGGATCGCCGAGCTCGAACGCCAGGCGAAGGCGGCCGGGGTCGCCGATCCTGACCGCTACGCCTTCGAGCTCTACGCCGTCGTGATGGCTGCCAACTCCCGCTTCCGCCTCAGCGGCGACAAGCGCGTGTTCGATCTCGCCCGCGCCGCGCTGGCGCGGCTCGAGGCCGAGCTGCCGGGCTGAGTCCCTCAGCGCAGCGGATCTCGCCAGAGCAGGCCGGGGAAGCGCGAGAAGTCGGCATCCGCGGAGTGAAGCTCGGCGCCGTGTTCGATCGCCAGCGCCGCCAGGTGGGCATCGCCCAGGCCCGGGTGGAGCGCCTGCCCGTCGTCACCTCCGACCCGCCTTCGCGAGCTACAAGGTGGAGACGATCTGGGACCGAGTCCGACGCTCTTCGCCCGGTGGCTCAGCCGATCGCGACCTCGTAGGCCTCCTCACCGCTGAGGAAGGGGGCGAGGGTCACGTAGACAAGGGTCGGTACCAAGGCCGGCAACGTCTGTGGCCCTTTCTTGTTGACGTTGTCGTAGAGCAGTGAGTAGAGCGCGCCGCCCACCGCCTCGGCGGCGATCGGCGGCGTATCCGGTTTCAGCTCGTAGCCGGGGGCGAGCAGGCCCTCCATCCCTTCCGTCACCACCTCGCGCTGGTCGAGCGCCCGTTTGCCCGCCGCGTACATCTCGACCCCGCCCATCCGCGCGTACTCTGGCTCTTCGGCGCCCCAGCGGAACATCGCTTCGATCGTGTCGTGGACAGCGTGCTGCCAGTCGGGGGCGCGCCGGAAGGCCGGCAGCGCCGCCGCCAGCATGTAGGCGGAGCCGCTGTCGAGGGCGGCGACGATCGCCCCTTCCTTGTTCTCGAAGTGTTCGTAGAAGGTGCGCTGGGAGGTGCCCGCCCGTTCGACCACCTCGGCGACCGTGGTCTCCGGGTAGCCCTTCTCGGCGACCACCGCGGCCAGCGCCCGCAGGATCCGCTCGGGCGGGTTGGCGCGTGCCTGGCGCTCCTCGAAGGGCAGGGTCTTCACGTTGCGACGTCGCGTCGCCCGCAGCGGGCCGGGGGGAACCGGATAGGTGAAGAGCCAGTCCCAGAACTGTGGGATCAGGTCGAGCAGCTCCTCCTCCTGGCCCCGGTAGAGGCGCTTGTGGATCACCTTCTGGATCCCGCCGACGATCGCCCGCACCAGCTCTATCGGCATCCCTTTCCGCTCCGGCATCTGCTCGAGCAGCCCGGCGGCGAGGCTCGTCACCGAGTCCGAGATCCTGTCGACCAGCTCCGCTCCCTCCGGGCCTGCCGCGTAGATCTCGACCACGCACATCTTCGCTGCGGCGGGCTGGGAGACGATCAGCTCGATCAGCGACTCGAACGCCCCGCGGGCGCGCTCGATCCCCGGCGGGGTGGACTCGTCACCACGGAGCCGCCGCAGCGTCGGCTCGACGATCGCTTCTACCGCCGCCAGGAAGCAGGCCTGCTTGTCGTCGAAGTGCCGGTAGAAGGCGCTGCGCGAGACCCCGGACAGCTCGACCAGGTCGGCCACCGTGGTCCCCTCGTATCCCTTCTCGGCGACCGTCGCCACCATCGCCGCGAACAGCCGCTCGCGCTGGTTCTTCTCCGCCTGGGCACGCGGTGTCCCTCGTCCTGGCCGCATCTTCCGGTCCCGCAACCGGGCGGCATCCCCCCACGGAGTTCTCACCATCGCCGCCGGAAGATATCCGTGCGGGCGGGGGGTGCTCATCGCGCCTTTCACCGCCATTTCATCGGGTACGCCGTCGACTCTAAGCGCTCGCCGGTGGTTCGCCTGGAACCAACCATATCGCCCATTCTAGAGCCATCAGCGCTTCGGTACATCGAATTTACGCAATCTGTCCTGGCGTCCGCTCACAGATAAGCGGTCCGGGGACGTACCTATTTTGACTCCCCTCTCGAGGTCGCCGACGCTTCACGCGGCGATGATCTGGCCCGGGCGGAGGGCTCCCGGAACCCTCGGGACCGACACCGCCAGGCCATGCCGCTGCGAAGGCTGAGCGGCCTTCGAACTCCTCCGCCGACATGATCCTGGGCGGCCCCTCCGCTCGATGCACGGTACGCAACTGGCCCAAAGACCGTGATTCACGAAAATTTCCAAGGCGGCCTTTTGCCCATGCCAAAGCCGTCTTCAGGCCAGCTGCATCCCCCGACTCCAGGGATGGTCCTTGCATTCTTGGTCCGCATATGTTCTTATTCACTCGTGCCAGCGGGCCGGAAGCCCGGGGCACGGAGAGAGAGATGGCCGCCGCGCCGAGCCAGGGGAACTCGCCACAGGGCGGGATCGGGGTGAAGCCGGCGCCGAAGAACTTGGAGGAGGGGAAATCGTGACCACGCACGCGACAGCATCGTCCGCGCGACGATTTCTCGATGCTCCCCGTCCCACTTGTCCGTCGGCGATGGTCAGCACCTTTTTCCTCGCGCCTCCATTTCTAGGTAAGTCATGCTCGCGGGCCGGCGGCATCACCGTCCGCCATCCCGCCACGTCTTCGCAGCACGGGTCCGGTCATGAGGCCGTGTCCTGCTCCGTCGCGGCAGCCCTCGCTGCTCGGAGACGGGTCGGTCAATCGATTCGCCCGGCGGGTCCGGCGATCAGCAAAGGAGAGGAACTCTGATGTCAGAACGTACTCATCGCAGGTACGGAATCGTGAGTCTGATCATCGCGATGATCGCGATCGCACTGTTGTTCGCGGTTTCAGCCGCGCAGGCGTCGGCCGAAACCCCACACCTCAAAGTCAATATCACCGGGACTGGAAGTGGCGAAGTCCAGAGCCTTGAATTGGAAGAACCGCCGCTCGGCCCCGGGGCGCCGCCGATCGAATGTGAATACAACGGAACGAGCCAGAGTGGCGAATGCGAAAATGAGCCGGATTCAGTCAATGAAGAAGGGGAATTCTTCGCTGAGCAACTACGGGCCATCCCGGCCCCTGGCTCCGAACTCGTCGGTTGGACGGTCGAAGCGGGAGCCAACTTCGAATGCCCGATTCTGGCCGGCTCGGACGAAGTTTGCCTGGTCGCCGGGGAAGACGGGCAAGGGATCGAATGGGAACTCGGCGTCGAATTCGCCCTCGAACCCACCGGCCCGCCGAGCTTCAAGCTCAACTTGACGAGTACCGGTACCGGCTCGGGCACCTTCAAATGCAAGGAACTGCCGGGCGGCTCTGAAGAACCCTGCGCCGCCGAATACGAAGAAGGCACCGAAGTCGAAGTCATCGACCACCCGGCCACCGGCTCTGAGTTCGCCGGCTGGGGAGGTGCCTGCACCGGCACCGGCCCCTGCGTGGTCACCATGAGCGCCGAAAAGTCGATCAGCGCCACCAACGACCTGATCGCCGAGCCCTTCGCCGTCCATAGGACCGGAGAAGGCGCGATCGAATGCAAGGACGTGACCGCGGTGGGCTCCTTCGGTCCCTGTGCGGCCTCCTACCCCTACGGCCACACGATCCAGGTTGCGACCACCCCCGAAAGCGGCTGGAGCCTCGAAACCCTCAGCGGCACCGGCTCTGCCACGGGCCAGTGCACGGGCAGCAGCTGCGAATTCCAGATCACCGAATCGAGCTCGGTCAGCGCCACCTTCGCCGAAATCCTCAGTCCCTCCACGCTGACGGTCTTCAAGGGCGGCAACGGACAGGGCACCGTCAAGAGCCTCGCCCCCCACGAAGGGATCGAATGTGCGGCGGCCTGCGAAGAAGCCTCGGGCGAATTCGAAGAAGGCGACACGATCGAACTCGAAGAGACCTCCGCGGCGGGCTCGACCTTCGCCGGCTGGCTCGGTTGTCGCAAGGTGACCGCCACCAACAAGTGTCGGGTGACCCTCGCTGGCTCCGAACCCGAAGTGACCGCGATGTTCCTGGCCGAAGGCCAGCAGGGACCCATCGGGCCGACGGGCCCCGCAGGACCGACCGGACCCGCGGGCCCCGCAGGACCGACCGGCCCCACCGGACCGAGCGGACCCACGGGAGCAACCGGACCGAGCGGAGCAACCGGACCGAGCGGAGCAACTGGGGCCGCCGGAGCAACTGGGGCCGCCGGAGCGACCGGGGCCCAAGGAGCGACCGGGGCCCCCGGGGCCACGGGGGCAAAGGGCGACACCGGAGCCGCCGGTGCGCAGGGCCCCGAAGGCAAGCAGGGTCTGCAGGGCCCGGCCGGTCCGAAGGGCACGGTGACCTGCAAGGTCAAGCAGTCGGGCAAGAGCAAGACCAAGGTCACCTGCACGGTCAAGTACAGCGGCGGCTCGGCCTCGAGCCGCTCGGTCAAGTGGCGGCTGAGCCGCGGCGGACACATCATCCGCAGCGGCGTCGGAAGCCCCGATCGGCTCGACCTGGGCCAGCTCGAGCGGGGCCGCTACCGACTCCACATCGAGGGCCATAAAGGCACTCAGCTGATCGTCGTCGGCTGAGGCCGGCGAGAGCGCCGAGAACAAGAACCGAGGAGAGGGAGAGCACAGATGGCAGGGAAGGCTCAATGCAAGGTAGAGGGCAGGCCGATGGCGTTGGCTCTTGGCGCCCTGATCGTGCTGACCGCGCTGCTCTTGCTGCCCTCCCTGGCCTCGGCGGATTACGAACGGGCGGCGGAGCACTTCGGAGTGGGCGGTGCCGAAATCGGCCGTCGATCCGTTGGGATCGCCGTCAACGTGGCCGGTGACGGAGGGGTCGAAGCCGGGAGCTTCTACGTCGTCGGGCGAGAAGGCAGCCGAGTTGTGCGGTTCTCGGCCGGAGCCGAAGGCGAACCACCCCAATTCCGTGAAGCCTGGGGCTGGGGAATCGCGCAGGGCGGCCCGTCAAACGCCTTCGTCCGATGCGGCCCTGCCTACGCAGCCGAACCTCGCCCGGCGGGTACGTTTCCCGCTTGCACCCCGGTGACCGGGAACTCCACCGGGGGTGAAGAGCCCGGCAACTTCGGCGAACTCCAAGGGGTGGCGGTCGACCAGGCGACCGGGGATGTCTTCGTGCTCAACGGCACGTTTGGGCGGGTACACCATCTGATCGAAGTCTTCACGGCCGATGGCACTCCGATCGGTGAAGGCTTCGGAGACGAGGCCCGCCGGACCCCGTTGCCCTCGGAATCGATCGCTGAAAGCCCGGAAAAGCTGCATAACCAAGTGATCGTCAATCAGGAGGGAATAGCGGTAGACGAAAGCGGGAACGTGCATGTGATCGACGGGGACTTCACCGGTGTTCAGGGCGCACAATCCTTCCGGATCATGACCTTCGAACCCTGTGTAGCCAACGATTTCGAAAATTACTGCTATGCCTCGGGAAAGGACATAGCTAGTTCTTCACCTATCGTCAATGTTGCCATGGTCGGCAACGACCGGTTGGTGACTGCCACCCGGGAACCCAATTTGATTCGCGAGTACCCCACCGATGGCGCCGGCACTCCGATCTGTACCTATCAGGTCCCGGGCGGCGAAGTGTCAGGGTTGACGAGCAATCCAGTGACGGGAGAAGTGTTCTACTTCAGCCCCAGGAATGGAGATCTGCATCGCTTGAGCGCCTGCGACGAGACGACCGGGGCGTTCGAAGAGCTACAGGCGGGCGCGCGACCCTCGCCGCCCAGCGAAGGAATCCAAGCTCTCGCGTTCAACCCCGAGCTTGCCTGGGGACCCGGGCGCCCGCCCGGAGTGCTCTATGCCATGGATAACGAACGGCACGAGGAGACGGGCGTTTTTGGCCTTGGTGACATCTTCGTTCCCGCCCAATCCACCCCCCCGTCGATCCTCTCCGAGTCGGCCGCCAACACCAGCGCATCCTCCTCAACTCTGAAGGCCTCCATCGATCCACGTGGGTTCGGAACCAACTACCGCTTCCAGTACCTGACCCAGGCTCAATACGAAGCCAACCAGCCCGACGAGCGTCAATCGCTCACGGTGAGCGCCACCGGCGGTGTCTTCGGGCTCGCCTTCAGGGGGCTGGGTCTTGGGGGCATGGCGACCGGGAACCTGACCTCCGGCTCGCCCGCCGTCACCAACCTGTTCACCGCCGCGGGAACAGCCAACCTGCACGCCGCCAAGGGGACCGCGACCCTCAAAGGGGCTGTGGGTAAAGGCACGGTTATCTCAGGTTCGACGACGGTCACTGCGACGACCGCCACCGAAGGAAGCTTCGCCGGCGGCCAGACGATCTCCGGCAGTGGGATTCCCGCAGGGACCACGATCGTCGCCGTTTCGGGGTCGGAAATGACCCTCTCGGCGGCGGCGACCAGTTCGATTGCCAACACCGCACTGAGCTCGGGCACCACGGTCATCTCCGCGGTGACGAAGAGTGAAGGCGAATACGAAGTGGGGATGGTGATCGAAGGGGTCGGGATCCCCGAAAAAACGACGATCACCGAAATCACCGAAACCATCGGCACCAAAATCGTCCTCTCGAAGCCGACCACCAAACCCGGGACCGGGGTTGCCATCAAGGCGGGATCAACGACCCTCGAAAGCTTCGCCACTTCCGAAGGCATCTTCGTGGTCGGCCAGGCACTGGCGGGCGAAGGGATCCCGGCGGGGACGACGATCACCGCCGTCGAAGCCGGCGACCTGCAGATCTCCAAGGCCCCGACCAAACCGGGAACCGGGGTTGCGATCACCTCGCCTGGTCCCGCGCCTCTCGCGGTCGGCGAGACCGTCGAAGGCGTCGGGATCCCCCCCGGCACCACGATCCTCTCCGCCAAAGCCGGCGAACTGACGCTCTCCCAGTCCGCCACGGCAACGGCCCCGGGCGTCCACATCCGTGTCGGGCTGCGCTTCGACGCTTCCGCTACGGAATTGCAGGAAGCGCTTGAAGGTCTCCCCACCGTCGGCACCGGCAGCGTGGAAGTCTTCGGTGGCCCCGGCGACGGAACCGGCTCGAGCCCATACGAAGTCGCATTCACCGGCTTCCCGAACCAGGATCTGCCCGAGCTGGAAGCCGATGCCTCGGGCCTGACCGGTGGTGCGGCGAGCGCGACCGTCGCCACCACCAACAACGGCGGTGGCGGCTTCGCCCATGGTGCGACCGAAGCGCCGATCGGAGGCGGTGAAATCCCGGGCACCGGCACCGGCACCGGCTCCGCGAATATCTCGGGCCTCTCTCCGGAAACCCCGTACCGATTCCGTGTCGTCGCCGCCAGCGAATGCCGCGGCTCGACGCTACCGCCCTGTGAAGTCGACGGCGAACCCGCGGCGTTCTCCACCTACCCTGAAGCCGTCGCGGGCCTGCCCGACCACCGCGCCTACGAGCTCGTCTCGCCCACTCGAAAGAACGGTGGCGAGGCTTTCCCGGCAGCTCCGAGTCGAGGCAGTTGTCCGGGCGAAGAATGCAAGCCGCCCGGCTCCGCCATCACCGAGGTCTATCCGATCCAGAGCGCACCCGATGGCAACTCGGTCGCCTATATGGGCCAACCCTTTTCCTCCTCCGAAGGCGCAGCGGAAGTCGATTCCTACGTTTCCTCCCGCACCGAAGGCGGCTGGCAGACGACGACCATGAGCCCGACCATCGGCAAGAGTCTCACCTATGGCCCTGAACTCGGCGAAGGCATCATCCTGCAAGACAGCAACGTCGATCAGCCGATCGGCCCGGGGGCTCCGGCGGGCTACCCGAACCTCTACCTGCAGAGCACGGCGAATCCGCGCGTCCTCCAGCCGCTCCTGACGGAAGCGATACTGGAAGCGCTGCCCTCACACGAACCGCGCCCACCGCACCGCGCTGAGAGCGAACTGAAGCTCGAATACGAGGGTCATTCACCGGACTACTCGGCCCAATATTTCGCGGCCAACGACATCTTCACCGAACAGACGCCCTTGGCCCCGGATCCAGGTTTCGCAGGCCGGGATCTCTACGAATGGCGACAGGGTCATCTGAGCCTGATCAACGTCATGCCCGGCAATGGGTCGGTTGCGACCGGTCCTACCTTCGCTTCGGCAAGTCCGGATACCTATGCCGTATCCAAGGACGGCAACCGTGTCTTCTGGGAAGCAGGCGGCCACCTCTACGTGCGTGAAGGCGGCACCCAGACCGCCGAAATCGAAGACCCGGGTGGGTTCCTCGCGGCCTCGGCCGACGGCTCGCGGATCCTGCTCGACGACGGCTGCCTTTATTCCCTCGCCACCGCGAGCTGCACGGACCTGACCCAAGGTCATGGCGGCTTCCTCGGGATCGTCGGCAGCTCGGAAGACCTTTCCAGCGTCTACTTCGTCGACAAGGCCGCGCTCACCCCCGAAGCCGAAGCGGGGACCTGCGTCAGCGAAAACTCCACGGGCACCCAGAAACACAAAGAAGAAGAAGAAGGCAAAGTGCCACCGGGACTCGGCTGCAACCTCTACGTCTATGAAGCAGGCGCCGGTACCCACCTGATCGCCCGCTTGGCGGCTCGCGACGGCGCCGGCGGAGTGAATCCGGATGACTGGGCGGCGCTGCCCGGCTCACGCACCGCCGAGGCGAGCCCCGACGGTCACTACCTTGCCTTCGTCTCTATGGCGCGCCTGATCGGGTACGACAACGTCGGACCCTGTGAATTGAACTCAAAAGCAGGTCCCGAACTGATCGCTGCGCCTTGTCGAGAGGTCTTCCTCTACGACTCGAGTACCGGTCGGCTTACCTGTCCCTCCTGCAACCCGGCCGGCGAAGCCCCATCCGGCAAATCTACCTTGCCGGGGATCCAGGGCGCAGACACTCACCCGTGGCTGCCGCAGCCGCACTACCTTACCGACCAGGGGCGCCTTGTCTTCGACAGCTCGGAGCGTCTTTCCCTGTCGGACGCCAATGGACGGGTGGAAGATGTCTATGAGGCCGAGCCCGAGGGAGTCGGCTCATGCGCTCGCCCTCTCGGCTGCATCTCGCTGATCTCACCTGGCACCGGGTCGGTCGACTCCAATTTTCTCGCGATGGACGAAAGCGGGGAGAACATCTTCTTCACCAGCCGCGAACGCCTGGTGCAGGGTGACACCGACGAACTGATCGATGTCTACGACGCCCGCGAAGATGGCGGCTTCCCGGCCGAAACCGAAAGCCAGCGGGTCGAATGCCAGGGTGAATCCTGCCAACCGGTGGCGCAGGCGCCGAGTGATGCCACCCCCGGTTCCCTGGGCTTCCACGGGGCGGGCAACGTCAAGGAATCCCCCCAACACAAGACTAAGAAGCATCACAAGAAGAAGCATCACAAGAAGAAGGCCAAGAGCAAGAAGCGAACGGCCCGCCACGGCCGCGGAGGTACGAAATGATCCGCCGCAGCCACATCATCGCCCTACTTTGTTTCCTGGCGGTCCTGCTGGCATCTCCTGCGGTTGCCGAGGCGAGCTTCGGATTCGCACCTGGGTCCCTCCAGACCACCTATGAAACTTCCGCGGGTGTCATCGGTGTGCCACAGGCGTCCTCGCACCCCTACGCCCTCGCAGTCAGCTTCAAAGTGAACACGCACGAAGGAATCTCGGAAGGCGGTGAAGCGCGGGAACTCGTCACCGAACTGCCGCCCGGGTTTCTCGGGAATCCCTTCGCGCTGCCGCGCTGCACGCGCCAGGAATTCGAGGGCTTGACGCCGAGATGCTCCCCCAACACCCAGGTCGGCATCGTCAGGGCCAATGCCCCCGGCATCGGCGGCATCGTCCTCGGCCCGATCTACAACCTGGTCCCGCCGCCCGGCATGGCGGGCCAAGTCGGCTTCAGTATCGGGGGCAAAAATGGGTTTCAGAACTTCTCGGTGATCACCGAAGAAGGCCCCTACCACTACGGCCTGCGCGACGAAGCAATCTTTCCAGTTGAAGTCATCGAATTGGAAGCCATCTTCTGGGGCGTTCCCGCTGACGAAGGTCATGACACCCTGCGCGGCGCCGGTATCGGCAACAAACAGAACACCCTTGTCCCCTTCGTCGGCGCCCATGAGGCATTTCTCACCCAGCCCGCCGAATGCTCGGCGCCACTCGCATTCAGGGCATCGCTCGACTCCACCCTAGCGCCTGGAGTCTTCTCCACCGAAACCGCGTACTCCCGTGACGGCGGCGGCAACCCCGCCGCCCAGCAGGGCTGCCGCACGGTCCCCTTCTCCCCCCAGGTGGCGAGCCAACCGACCTCCCGCTCCGCCAGCTCGCCTTCGGGCCTGAACTTCGAACTGAAGCTCCCCAATGAAGGGTTGACCAGCCCGAACGGCATCGCCGAAACCGAGCCCGAAAAGGTGGAGGTCACGCTCCCGGAAGGGATGACCGCCAACCCCTCCTTCGCCGAAGGGATCGGTACCTGCTCTGAAGCCCAGTACGAAGCCGAGAAGATCGACACCCCGGCAGGAGGCGGCTGCCCGGAAGCCTCCAAGCTCGGCTCCGTCGAAGCGCGCTCTCCGCTGCTCGACGAACCGATCACGGGCTCGCTCTACCTGGCGACCCCATACCAGAACAGGTTCGGCTCCCTCGTCGCCGTCTACATGGTCCTCCGCGCCACGGAACGCGGCGTGCTTGTCAAGCAGGCCGGAGAAGTGAGGCCCGACCCGTCAACCGGGCAGTTGAAGACCACCTTCGAAGGCCTGCCGGCCCTGCCCTTCTCCGAATTCACCCTCCACTTCCGCGAAGGGGCCAGGGCCCCCCTGGCCACCCCACGCGCCTGTGGCGAATACCGCACCGTCTCCAGGCTCTACCCCTTCTCGGTCCCCGACACCCCGGTCCTCAGGGAATCGAGCATGCAGATCGAAACCGGCCCCGACGCCGGACCCTGCCCTTCGGGCGGCACGCCGCCCTTCCAGCCGGGCCTCGAAGCCGGCACCTCCAACAACGCCGCCGGGGCCTACAGCTCCTTCTACGTGCACCTGACCCGCACCGACTCAGAACAGGAGATCACCCACTTCTCGATCAAGCTGCCCCCGGGCGTGACCGGGAAGCTCGCCGGCATCCCGCTCTGCTCGGACCGGCAGATCGCCGCCGCCAAGGCGCGCGAAAGGACCCCCACCGGCGGCCAGGAAGAGCTCGAACACCCGAGCTGCCCGGCGGCCTCCGAAGTCGGCCACACCCTTGTCGGCGCCGGCGTCGGAAACTCCCTCACCTATGTCCCCGGCAAGGTCTATATGGCGGGGCCATACAACGGCTCGAACCTCTCGATCGTCGCGATCACGGCTGCCAAGGCGGGTCCCTTCGACCTCGGCACCGTGGTCGTTCACGAGGCCCTGAAGATCGATCCCGAAACCGCCGAAATCTCCGTCGACGCGGCGGGCTCGGACCCACTGCCGCACATCATCGCCGGCATCCCCGTCGACCTGCGCGACATCCGCGTCTACGTCGACCGGCCCGAATTCGTCAAGAATCCGACCAACTGCGAACCGACCTCGACCGCGAGCACGGTGCTCGGTGCCGGGACGGACTTCGCCTCCGAAGCAGACGATCGACCGGTGACTGTGACCTCCAGGTTCCAGGCCGCCGACTGTGCCTCGCTCGGCTTCAAGCCGGCCCTGAAGATCAGCCTCAAGGGCTCTACGAAGCGTGCGGGCCTGCCGGCCCTGACCGCGGTCGTCACCCCTCGTGCCGGTGACGCCAACATCGGCAGGGCCGTCGTCACCCTGCCGCCGTCGGAGTTCCTCGAACAGGCCCACATCGGCAACAGCTGCACCCGGGTGCAGTTCAACGCCGGGGGTGGGAACGGCGAACAGTGCCCGGCCAACTCGGTGCTGGGCCATGCCCAGGCGATCACCCCTCTCCTCGACGAACCGCTCGAAGGCCCCGTCTTCCTCAGGTCCAACGGAGGCGAACGAAAGCTGCCCGACCTGGTCGCGGCCCTCCACTCCACCGACATCGACATCGACCTGGTCGGCTTCATCTCCTCCCTGCACAAGAAGGGCTCCGACGTCTCCCAGATCCGCTCCACCTTCGCGAGCGTCCCGGATCAGCCGGTGAGCAAGTTCACCCTGCAGATGTTCGGCGGCAAGAAAGGCCTCCTTGTCAACTCCACGAACCTCTGCAAGGGCACGCACAAGGCGATCAGTGAATTCACCGGCCAGAACGGCAAGGTCTCCGACTCCGAACCGGCGGTCAAGGTGCAGTGCGGGAAGAAGGGCCGGGCCAAGGCCAGGCTCTCCCTGGATCGCCTCCTAGGTCGCGCCGCCTGGTAGTGGGCAAGATCCGACCGAGGTGAGGGGAGGAGCGGTGCGACCCGGGGCCTTCGCCCTGCTCCTCTGCCTGGCGACGGCACTCGCCGCCACCGCCGCCCTGGCCGCCACCGTCCAGGAAGGCACCCTGCGCGTCTCGATCACCACCCAGGTGAAGCCCTACCGCCTCCCCAGAACGGATCCCGGTCCGATCAGCGTCTTCATCGCCGGCCACATCGCCTCGACCACGGGTGGCGTGCCCTCCCAGCTGACCCGGATGACGATCTACGTCAACCGCCACGGCGTCCTAGACACCTCGGCGGTGCCGGTATGCCCCGTGAGTGAGATCAGACCCGCGACCACCGCCCATGCCCTCGAACGCTGCGGCCCATCATTGGTCGGCTCGGGCCACTTCTGGGCCTCGGTCGTCTTCGCCGAACAGGGCGTCTACCACACGACCGGCAGGCTTCTTGCCTTCAATGGCCGCAGTCACGGGAAGCCCGCGGTGTTGGCCCAGATCTATACGACTCAGCCCTTCCCGAGTTCCTTCGTGGTGCCTTTCACGATAACCCACCTGAAGAAAGGGACCTACGGCACGAAGCTCAGTGCCGAACTCCCTCCGCATTGGGCGAATGGGGCTTCGTGAACAGGATCAAGATGACCTTCGGCCGCACCGTGCAGATGGCGGGGGAGAGGGAAAGGAGCTTCCTCGACGCCTCCTGCCCCGCACCCAAGGGAGCCGACACCGCCACCTTCCCCCTCGCCCTCTCGGAATTCTCCTTCGCCGACGGCCAGGAACTGCATGCGACCGTCTCCAAGACCTGCGGGGTGAAGGAGGAGTGAGGCGGTTGGGCTCCACGTTGACCGGGTTTAAGGCGTCAGGGGAATAGAGGCGCCCATCTGGGCGACAGCGTACGCGGCACCCAAGGATATGAGGATCGCGCCGGACGACAGTCGCATCGCCTTGCTCGCCGGGCTCCGGGCTCGTCGGCTGGAGATCGACCGCGCCATTCTCGCCCGGGTCCAGGCGATCGGCGAGATGGGGGACGGCGCCGATGTCGAGTATCGCGATGGTCTGCGTCGTGCCGTCGAGTCGGCGATCGAGCACACCGTCGACTCGATCGGTCGTTCTGACGAGTCTCCCCTCCTCGTACCCATACCGCTTCTCGCACAGGCTCGGCTCGCCGCCCGCCGTCGGCTTCCGCTGGAGACGATGCTCCGTCGCTATCTCGCCGGCCATGCCGTGCTTATTGATTTCGTCACCGACGAGGCGGCGCGGCAAGACGTTCTGCCAGGCCTGCTCGGCCCGATCCTCCGCTCGATGGCGGCGCGGACCGACCTCACCGTGGCGGCGATCAGCTCCGCCTACGAGCAGGAGCAGGTATCCAAACGTCTCGCCTCCACCGACCGGCGGCGGAGCGAGTTGGTCCGACGTCTCCTCGCCGGCGAGCTGATCGATCCGGGCGCGATCGACTATGACCTGGGCTTCTGGCACCTCGGCTTGATCCTCACCTGTGCGGGCGATGCCGACGCGATCCAAGCCCTCACCCGCAGCCTTGATCGGGCACTCTTGATCGTCGAGGTGGAAGCCGACGTCGTCTGGGCTTGGCTTGGCGGCCGACGATCGTTCGATGCCGATGAGCTCGCCCTCGTGGAAGCCGAACTCGACGCAGGCGCCTCCTCGCCCGTCGCCCTCGGCGAGCCCGGTGCAGGCCCTCACGGTTGGCGCCTGACCCACCGCCAGGCGGCCGCCACGCTTCCCATCGCTCGTCGTGGAGATCAGCGGATTCTGCGGTACGGCCGAAACGCACTTCTCGCATCGGCACTCCACGACGAGCTCCTGGCGATCTCTCTGCGCGAGCTATTCCTCGCACCACTCTCAGAGGACCGAGACGGTGGGGACTCTGCCCGCGAGACGCTGCGCGCCTACTTCGCCGCTAGGCGTAACGTCTCCTCAGCTGCTGTCACGCTTGGCATCGACCGCCGTACTGTCGCTCATCGACTCCGCAGTGCCGAGGCACGCATCGGCAGTCCACTGAATAGATGTGTAGGCGAGTTGGAAATCGCCCTGCAATTGGATCACCTCGATCGCGGAAGGCCCGCATGACGGAGAGGTGTCGGGCCCTTGTATAGAACGCCAATGCCCGGCAATCCGAATCCCCAAACTGGAGAAGCAGACCCGGGTCGGGGTGGAGAGCATCGAGTTTGACCGACCACGATTCGAGCCGATGCTCGAGAGGAGAACAGATGAACCATCACGCGCTCAAGACAGTTCGATTGGCGCTTGGTCTGACCGTGATCGCGCTGGCCGTCGGTGTATTCGCCGCGGCCGGCTCGGCGGCAGCGGCGACTCAACACTGGGCCACCGCTACTCCGGCCGCTCAGATAGCGGAAGGCAACAGCAAATCGTTTACGGGCCAAAACTTTGGCAATGTTGAAATGAACTGGAAGTACGGCGGCAGCACGATCATCATGAATTGCACGAAACTGTCAACTTCGGGAACTGCCTCGAATCCGACCGGTGGCGGCAGCGGCACCCACAGCCCAACCTCCCTTGAACTCTCCGGTTGCACGATAAACATAGCGAGCTGCAAGATCGTCAACGAAGTGATTACCTTCGAAGCCCAGAAGGGTTATGCGGTTGACGAAGGAAGTAGCGAACGGATTCGGTTCGAACCGTACTCGGGGGCAACCATGGCTGTCGTTGATCTCGCCAACAACGGCAAATCGTGCTCGCTGGCCGGCGAAATCAGAATGACCGGCTATTTCGAAGCGATTGCCCGTGCAGCCCAGCCTGGCCGCTACTGGATCGCCGGAAGTCCTCACCTACGGATGTTGGAACACGAACTTGAAGTGGTGGCGGAATTCACCCTCAACGCCTCCGGGCAGCCGTTGGCATTGTCATCCGAAGGATCTCCCGGCGTACCTCACTGGTACCTGGCTCCCTCGGAATGGACTGCGATTCCGACCGGCAAAGCTGTCAGCTATTTCAGTGGTGCAGTGCCCCTCACTCTCAGCACCAAAATCGGACTCGCGAAAGTGGAAATCAGTGGGTGCGAAGGCCTCAATGCGGGCTCGGTGGAAAATCCCGCAGGCGGCGGCGCCGGGACGGCGTCGTCGACCTTTACTCCCGCGTGGGCCAGCGGCTGTCGCGTCAACGTTGGAAGCTGTGTCGTCAAAGGCACCGAATCGATCGAACTCGTGGGCAAAGCGACGGAAGTCGGTGCAGTCCCAGCGGTCGAATGGACGCCGAAGAGCGGCACCGCGGTAATGCTGTTCTATCTGGGCAATGCACCCTCGAAAGTATGTTCGCTTCCTGGCGAAATAGATGTAACGGGTAAGCTGATAGCCACGTCCGAAGGCGATGGTCACTTCGACCTTGCAGCCAGTGAACTCAAAGTTGGTACGCAGACTGCAACTGCCGGCGGCAAATTCAGCCTCGGTGCCGAACTCGGACAGTCCCTCCGCCTCCAGCCCTAGCGGCCGCGGAAGAGATGAGCACGACGCCGGGCCGCGATCACGGCCCGGCGTCGTCGTCTACCGGAGATGACCAGAGGGTCCGAATTGGTCCGAAATCGTTCCGCTACGATTGACCGCGAGAAGCTTGGTGATGCCGCAACGGGGGGCGGTGCGGCGGCGCTCACAGCTGGCGATGCCGAGCATCTCGGTACGGCTGCTTCCAAAATGGGAAGGATCATCGATCAGATGCGCATATCACGAGCGAGCGCAGTTATCCTCGGCGCGCTCCTTGTTGTCGTGCTGCTCTTTCCGGGGCCCGCTCGCGCCGACTTCGGCATCGCCTCCTTCGCCGCTGCCGCCACCAACCAGGACGGCTCCGCTGACTTTCTCGCCAGTTCCCACCCGTTTTCCTACACTTTCGAATTTGAAGCCGACACCGACGCCGAAGGCAATCCCGAAGGGGTGCTCGATAGCGTCGAAGTGAACCTACCGCCGGGCTTGGTCGGCAACCCCCTCGCCGTGGCCCGATGCAGCCGGTCTGACTTCGACAGCGGCACGTCCCACTGTCAGCCTGGCTCCCAGGTAGGTGTCATCGACATCTTTGCCATCGGTCTGGGCGGCAGAGTCGTCGCGCCGGTCTTCAACCTCATCCCGCCACCCGGCTACGTGGCTTCCTTCGGTCTCAACGTACAGGGCAAGGTGGCAATCGAGGGCCTCTCCCTGGAGGGATCTGGTTCGGGCGCCCACCTCCGCGTCACCACCCTGTTCCTGCCCGTCGGGCTCGGCATCAAACGGGTGACCCAGACCATCTGGGGTGTGCCGGCCGATCCGGGGCACGATGGGCAGCGCGGTGCCTGCCTGGAATCCGGCGGCTCCTGCCCGGCCGAAGCCGAACCGGCAGCGCTCCTCACCTTGCCGGCCTCGTGCGGATCGTCGCTGACGACGACTCTCGGTATCCGTTCGCAGGAAGAACCGGCCCGCAATGTCACCGCCGGCTTCACTCCGCGTGAAGCCGGCGGTGAACCGCTGCACCTGGTCGGTTGCGGCGGCCTTCCCTTCGCGCCCGGTTTCTCTCTCGGCACCGAAGGGATCGCCCAGGCCCCGACCGGGCTGCGGATCGACCTCAGCCTGCCGGCGAACGAAGTCGCCTACGGCCGCAGCGCCGCGACCCTCGATCGCCTCAGCGTGGAGCTGCCGACGGGTCTCGTTCTCAACCCGGCGGCTGCGGCGGCTCTCGCCGCCTGCGCTGCGAGCGAAGGACGATGCTCCGCCGCCTCTAAGATCGGTGATGCGACGGCGGAAACTCCCGCGATCGACCATCCGCTCGAGGGCGGCATCTACCTCGCGGCGCCGGGCCAGAATCCCTTCGGCTCGCTCTTCGCCGTCTATGTCGTCCTCGACGACCCCCTCACCGGCACCCTGATCAAAATGCCCGGACGCCTCGATGCTGATCCGCAGACCGGTCGGCTGAACGCGACGATCGCCGATCTGCCCGAACTCCCTTTCACCAAGGTCGACCTCGAATTTCCCTCCGGTCCCAGGGCGCTCTTTGCGACGCCGCCCACCTGCGGCCGCTACATCTCGACCGCAGACCTCGTGCCCTCGACCGCTCCCGAAGGCGGTACGGCGCATGTCGAAAGCGGGCTCATCCTCACGTCCGGGCCCGGTGGGCCCTGTTCGGCTCCCGAGCCTCAGAGGCCGGTTCCCTCCTCCTTGGAAGCCGGGACGGTGCTCCCGGTCGCCGGTTCCCCCTCGCCTTTCATCCTCGAGCTCACGCGCGCCGACCTCGACCAGCACTTCGGCTCCTTCGACCTGACGCTGCCGCCCGGGCTGATCGCCGATCTCGGTTCGACCCCACTCGATACCGAGGTGGGCAACGCAAATGTCGAAGCGGGGATCGGACCCGAACCGTTGCAGCTCGGTGGCAAGGTCTATCTTCGCGGCCCTTACAAGGGCTCTCCTTACAGCCTTGAAGTTGTCGTCCCGGCCAAGGCCGGGCCATTCGATTTCGGCACGATCGTCGAGCGCATCGCGATCGATGTCGATGCCGCCACCGCGCAGATCAGCGCCCGCGCCGACCCCTTGCCGCAGATCCTCGAAGGGGTCCCGCTGCAGTTGCGCGGCCTCCGTATCGACCTCGACCGGCCCGGCTTCATCCGCAACCCGACCTCTTGTGAACCGATGGCGATCACGGGCACGGCGACCAGCAGCGTCGGGCAGGTGGCCCCGCTGTCGACGCGTTTCCAGCTCGGCGACTGTGCCGCACTGGGTCTCAAGCCGACGATTTCGCTGAGCTTTTCCGGCACCTCGCGTCGTGGTGCCCACCCAGGCGTCCGCGTCACCGTCCGTCCGCGATCGAGTGAAGCCAATCTGCGCGAAGCGACGGTCACGTTGCCGCCCAGCGAGCTGCTCGACATCCGCAACGTCAAGGCGATCTGCCCGGCGGAACGGTTCGCGACCGGCAGCTGTCCGAAGGGCTCGATGGTCGGTCACGCCGAGGTATGGACGCCGCTCCTCGATCAGCCGCTCGCCGGGAACATCTATCTACGCAGCAGCGCCGGGCGCCTGCCGGTGCTCGCAGTCTCGTTGGAAGGAGAAGTCCAGGCGACCTTCGTTGCCGAGGTCGATTCGGTACATCGACGACTACGTCTGCGGCTAGGAGGGATACCGGACGTGCCTCTGGAAAAGGTCGCGATCGACCTCTTCGGCGGGAAGCGTGGCGTGATCGCCGACACCGGCGGCATCTGCGGTGGGAAGCCGCGAGCGAGGGTGACTCTCGCGGCTCAGAACGGGCGGACCGAGTCACTAGACCCCCGCCTCAAGACCCGCTGCGGAAGCGGTTGAACTAGGACATTCACGTACCGTCCACCCGTTCTGGCCGGGTTAGACTGAGCCCCTGATGGGGGGTCGATCAGGGTGAAGGGACGCTGGCCGTTCGTCGGTCTCGGCGCGGTGCTGCTCGCCTGCGCGGTCCTTGGGGTCCTCGGCCTCGGCGTCGAGGGGAAGCTCTCGCCACTCTCGCTGAGTGTCCCGGGCACTGCCGCCGCCGAAGGCGAAGAACTTGCCACTAGCCATTTCGGCGAGTCATCTCCTTTCGTCGTCCTGCTTGAGGGGCCGCAGAAGGCACTCGACCGCCAGGGTCCCGACCTTGTCGCCGCACTGCGGCATGATCCGGTGGCGACGGTGATCTCGCCCTGGGATCGCGGTTCGGTGGCGGCACTGCGACCGGGCGCCCGTAAGGCCCTCGTCCTCGTCGACTTCCACGTCGGCCTGGCGCAGGCGATGCGCCACACCGTGCCGCGTCTCGAACGGATCGTCGACGCTCACGTAAGCGCCCCGGTCAGCGCGACCCAGTCTGGCTACGCCACCGTCTCGCGCGCGCTGCAGGAAGAATCGCTCGACGCGACGCAACGCGCCGAGCTGTTGGCGGCGCCGCTGCTGATCCTCGTCCTGCTCCTGGTCTTCCGCTCAGTGGTCGCGGCGTTGATTCCGCTCGGCTTCGGCGCCCTCACCGTCCTCGCCGGTCGTGGGGTGCTGGCGCTGCTGGGTGGGGTGATGACGATCGACGCGCTGTCGCTCGTCGTCTGCACGATGATGGGCCTGGCGCTCGGAGTCGATTATTCGCTCCTGATCGTCTCCCGCTTCCGCGAGGAGCTCGGGCGCGATGGCGATCCGGCTCGGGCCGCCGCGAGGGCGCGGGCGAGTGCCGGACGCACCACCCTGTTCGCCGGGGTCACGCTGATCGTCGCCGTGGTCGGCTCCGCCTTCCTGCAGCCCGGCTCATTGCTGCTCTCGCTGGCGACCACGGTCGGGGTGGTGACCCTGATCAGCGTGGTGATCTCGCTCTTCGCGGTCCCGCCGCTCCTCGCCCTTCTCGGCGAACGGATCAACGTGGGTCGCATCGGCCGACGGGGCTCCGGTGGCAGTTCCCGGGTCGCGGCCCTCGCCAACTCCGCGCTGCGGCGCCCGGCCCTGGCTGCATGCGTGGTGGCGGTTCCCCTGATCGCCCTGGCGCTGCCCGCCCTCGGCTTCACCACCGGCGCCCCCGGGATCGACGAGCTGCCGAGCTCCAACGGCGCCCGCCAGAGCGCCGAACGGATCGACGCCGCGGTCGGCCCGGGCTGGGAGGCGCCGTTCGTCCTTGTCGCCGCGACCGGACAGGGACCGATCACCACGCACCATGACCTCGCCCTGCTGTCGCGCTGGCAGCGGCGGATCGCGTCCGAACCCGGAATCCGCACGGTGATCGGCCCGGCGCCGATCGCCAGGCGGACCGCGCCGCTGCGCTCGCTGGGGGCGAAGCTGAGCCACGAAGGGACCGGGAGCGCACCGGAAGAGCTGAGCCGGCTCGGCCCTGGCCTGCGCCGCGCGGCGGGCGCGGTCCGCCGGCTGCGCGGCGGGATCGCCGAAGGCGCAGCAGGCAGCCGGCTGCTGGCCGAGGGCTCCGAACGCGCCGCCGCCGGCGCCAACTTGATCGCCACCGAACTGGAGCGGGCGGCGGCCCGCGGGGAAGTGGCGACGAGCGCGATCGAACGGCTGCAGGATGGCAGCAAGAAGCTGGCGCAGGGCCAACGCAAGGTCTCGGTCGGCACCCTCACCCTGGCGATCGGATTGCGCTCGCTGCTGCCGCAGGTGCGCGGCGGTGAGCTGGCCCGCTCGCGCCGGCTCGCGAGGCGCCTCGAACGCGCCGCTGTGGTCGACCCATCGTTGCGGCACGCGGCGAGCGAAGCGCGGCTGCTCGTCCGCACCGTCGCCCTGATCCGCTCCGAACTCCGCCAGCTGCGTGAAGTGGCGAGCGAGGTGAACGGTGGGGTCGACCGCCTCGTGCCCGGTGGCAAGAAGCTCGAAGCCGGCGTCGGCAAGCTCGCCGACGCCACCGCTGGCCTCGGGGGCGGCCTACAGCGGCTCGCCGGCGGAGCCGAACGCCTGTCCGGCGGGCTGATCGAACTCCAGGATGGCGCGGGCGCGCTGCAGGACGGGCTCGCGTCCGGGTACGCCGCATCCCACCCTCTGCAGACCCGCCTGCACAAGGCCGGCGTCCGGGTCGCGGCCGTGAGCGCGCCGCTCGTCGCCGGTTCGAAGGAACTCGAGCGGAGCTCGCCGCACCTGTTCGAATCCGGCTACTTCGTCCTTTCCGCCCTCGACGGCGCCCCGGCGCATCGACGCGCGGAAGCGGGTGAGGCGGTCAGCCTCGGGACGGGCGGCCAGGCGGCGCGGATGCTGATCGTCTCGCGGTATGCCTTCAACACGGCGGGGTCACGGGAAGTCGGCGCTCGCCTGCTCGCCGACGCTCGGGCGATCGCGCGCCGCAGCGGCCTGCGGACCGGGCTGACCGGCGGTGCCGCCACGCTCAACACCTACGGCGAAGCGACCGAGGCGCGCCTGCCGCTGGTGATCGGCGCCTTCGTCATCTTCACCCTGCTGGCGCTCGTCTTTCTATTGCGGGCGCCGATCTTGGCGCTGCTGGCGGTCTGCCTCAATCTCGCCTCGGTCGCGGCCGCGATCGGCGTGATGACCCTGGTCTCCCATATCCCCGACGGGTATCCGCTCGGCGGCCATCCGTATATCGACACGGTCGGGGCGGGGGCGATCTTCGGGGTCACCTTTGGCCTCTCGATCGACTATGCGGTCTTCCTCATCGCCCGGATGCGTGAGCGCTACGACATGGACGGCGATCACCGTGCCGCGATCGCGTTCGGCCTCGAGAAGACCGCGGGCGTGATCACCGGCGCGGCGGCGATCATGGCGGCCGTTTTCATCGCCTTCGCGACGGCGCCGATCGCGACCGTGAGCCAGATGGGGATCGGTCTGACGGTGGCGATCCTGCTCGACGCCACGATCGTCCGCATCGTCCTCCTGCCGGCGCTGATGCTCCTGATCGGCGAGCGGGTCTGGTGGACCCCCGATGTCCTGCGGCGCATCTTCCCGCGTCGGCCGGTGACGGAATGAGAGCCCGCCGACCAGGCCGGCCCCGCCTCGTCGCGGCAGTCGCGCTGGCGCTCTTTCTGTTGGGGATCTGCGCGGTGGCCGCCGCCGCGGAAGCGCCGACCAGGAGCGAATACGTGCCGCGCCTCGAGGCGATCTGCAAGCCCGGCGCCGAAGCTACGCAGCGGGCGATGAAGGGGGCGCGGACCGACCTCCAGCGGGAACGCTTCGCGGTGGCGGCGACCAAGTTCGGCAAGGCCGAGAAGATCTTCGGCTCGACGGTCGAACGGATCTCCGCCGTGCCGCGGCCCACCGCCGACGTGGCCCGGCTCGACCAGTGGTTCGTCTATCTGAACCGCCAGGAGTCCTATCTCGGCCAGATCACGACGAACCTCAAGGCGGGCAGGGGGATCGCCGCCCAACGGCTGATCTCGAGGTTCATCCACACCGGGAACCTCTCGAACCATGTGGTCCTCGCGTTCGGTTTCAACTACTGCAGCTTCAAGTTCTCAAGGTACGGGTGAGGCGAAGGGTTCCCAGCCGGCGCGGGGTGGGGGCCGTCGTGACGGTGGCGATCTTGGTCGCCATCGCCGCCGCCTTCTTGGGCGTCACCGCGGCGGGTGGGGAGGAGGTGCAGCGTGGCGATCTGATCGTCTCGCTCGACGGGGGCCTCTCCCCGCTGACCCTGCCGCGCCATGAGCAGGCGCCGGTCGCCGTCGAGCTCTCCGGTCGACTGCGGACCACGGACGGGTCCCTGCCGCCGCAGGTGAACCGATTCGAACTGCGACTGCCTCGGCGGGCGAGGATCGACGGGCGGGGTCTGCCGGTCTGTCCCGCCGCCCGTCTCGAATACACGACGCCGGCCGAAGCGATGACCGCCTGTGGATCGGCGCTGATCGGGCGGGGCACGCTCGGCGCGGACGTGAAGCTCCCGAATCAGGCGCCGTTCGCGGTGGACGCCGGCGTGCTCGCCTTCAACGCCAGGGTCGGCGGGCGGCCCGGCGTCGTCCTCCATGCGTTCGCCGGCGATCCTCCGACCACGATCGTGGTGCCGTTTGCGATCACCGAGGGAGGGGGGCGGCTCGGGACCAGACTGACCGCCCATCTGGACCGGGCGCTCGGGCCCTGGCCGCGAATCACCTCGTTCGACATCAGGCTGTTCCGACGCTTCGTTCGCGGCGGGCGCCCGGCCAGCTATCTCAGCGCGTCCTGTCCGATCCCACCGCGGCTGACGGCCGGGTTCTTCTCCTTGGCGCAGCTGTCGGTGACGCTTCCGGGAGGGAGGCGGATCGGGGTGGGCATCGCACGTGGGTGCAGGGCCCGCCCGGAACGCTGAGACCACGGGGCAAGAAAAGCTTTTCGGAGGACTATGGTCTGTTAGTGTTCCAATTCAATGGCGCCAGGGGTGGAGCTCGCCGACCTTGAAGACGCGGTCCTCGCAGCCTGTCGGATCGAGGCGGAGTGGCCTGCTCGGATAATTGCCGCCGTCTACGCGGGAATCGACTTTGCCATCGCCAATCCGGAGATCGCGACCGGCTTCGGCTCGGTGCTCGAGGGCGCCGCCGAACGGGCTGCTCGCTACGAGCGGCTAATTGGTCGATTTGCAGGCTTTTTGCAGACGCAAGCGCCAACAGAAGAGAGACTTCCAGGGTCGACCGACACAGCTTTGATCGGTGGCATCGTCGGGCTCGTCGGAGACCACATCCGGCTGGGCCGGACCGACCGCCTGGAGGAGCTACGGCCGGATCTCGTGTTGCTCATCCTGCTTCCCTATCTGGGGTTTTCCGAGGCGAAGATCTGGGCGAATCGCGACGGCAAGTCGAATTGACTTGTCGGCCCGTGTGTGTTCTTATTCATGAAGGTCTGTCGATTCCCTGATCGATGACCCGCCCGACGCTTCGACGACGGGCGCTCGGCCGTCCAGGATCCACCTCCGGGACCGGCCCAGGTGCTAGCGCCACGGTCCGGGCGGGTAACCCAACCCGCTCGGACCACCCTTGCCCGCGCGGTGGGCCGAGCTCATCCGCGATCGCGTAGGCGGGAGAAGCCGGTGAGGGCGCGGGCCGGGGCGCCGAGCGCCTCGAAGAGGCGCCGGCGGGCCGGAGCCCAGCGGGGGGCATCGGCCGCAGGCTGGGCGAGGTAGAAGCCTGCCACCCCGGCGAGGATCGCTTCGTGGCGCCCGTGTCGCGGCAACGGTGCGATCGCCTCCTGTGCCCGTTCGGCGAGCGATCCCAGGCGCTCCGCCAGCACCCGATCGTCGGCGGCATAGGAGATGTAGCTGTGCTCGCCGGCCTGGATGTCCTCTTCCAGGTCGACCAGATCGTCCAGCAGGACGGTCAGCGCGCCGATCGAGGGGAAGTAGGCGGCGTCCATCCGTTCGGCATCGCCGGCGGTCGCGGCCTCGTCGGCGGCGAGCGCCAGGAGCGCGTGGGCGCCGACCGAGGAGCCGGCCCCCGCGGCGACCTCCCACCAGAGGTATCCGGGGTCGGCATCCAATCCTTTCGCCCACCGCCTGAGGCCGCCGGGATCGCCCCGCGACGCGGCGTGGGTGTGGGCCTGGCCTTCACCGCAGCGGGTGAGGGCCGCGAGCAGGGCGGGCCTGCACGCCGCGATCCGGGGCAGGGTTGCCGCCGCCGCGGCGCATTCGGCGACCAGCCCGCCCAGGTAGCCACCGTCCTCGCCATCGGGATGGAGGGCATAAGGATCGTCGAGGGGCTCGCCGGTCACCGCCCCGATCAGGGCGCGGTGGAGTCGCAGGCCATCGTCGAGCGCGTTGCCCGGGTCGGCGCTCTCGCTCAGCGTGTCGAGGTAGTCGACCGCGATCTGCAGCGACGCCCCGGCCCGCACCACGGCCGGGCGATGCCGGCGCGGCGCGAGCGTGGCGAACACGCCGGTGGCATCGACGTTCGCCGACTTCTCCCGGACCGCCGCGAACGCCTGGTCGCGCAACACCGGATCCGGGATCAGCGCCGCGCGCGCCAGCCGGCGGTCCCGTTCGCGGCGGATGACGGGGAGGACGGAGCTCCGATAGGCGCCCAGCGCACCGAACGCTCCGGCGAGGGCCCGGCCTCCTCCGCTCATCCGTCGATCGTACTCAGGGGTTCATGTGATGGACCTTTTCCGGCTCGATCTTCACGATCACCCGTTCTTCGCCGGGCTGGCGGAGCGGATACTCGTCGACCCCCATGTAGCGCTTGGCGAGTGCATCGATGTCCTCGTCGGCGCCGTCGTGGGTCATCTCGGTGACCTTGCCCTGGATGATCAGGCTCTCGTAGGGGTTCTCCTGGTTGGCGATCGAGATCGCCACCGCCGGGTTGCTCGCCAGGTTCTTCGTCTTGATCCGGCCCTCGGCGGTGTTGAAGGTGACCTGGTCGCCGTCGATGCCGACCCAGACCGGCGAGACCTGCGGGGTGCCGTCCGAGTTGATCGTCGCGATATGGGCGAAGTGCTGGTTTTCGAGCAGGTGCTTCGCCTCGTCGGGGATCGCAGCCATGGGTCCTCCTGGTGGTTTTCGATGGTTGGTTAGTGTCCGCGTCAATCACTTCTTACTACCCAGGCGAGGTGGTCGGGTGGACGAGTTGGAAATTCGCCTCTTCACGGGGCCGCTTGAGCTCGAGGAATGGCTGGAGGCCAATGGCGACAGCTCGCCCGGGCTCTGGCTGAAGATCGCGAAGAAAGGCGCGCCGGAGCCGAGCGTCACCTATGCCGAGGCACTCGAGCTGGCTCTCTGCTTCGGCTGGATCGACAGCCAGAAGCGCGGCCTCGACGAGACCCACTTCCTGCAGCGCTTCACCCCGCGCCGCCCGCGCGGCCGCTGGTCGAGGATCAACCGGGAGAAGGCCGAAGCGCTGGAGGCGGCAGGTGCCCTGCGCCCGGCGGGCGCCGCCGAGGTCGATGCGGCGAAGGCCGACGGCCGTTGGGATGCCGCCTACGAGGGCCAGCGCACCGCCAAGGTGCCCGACGACCTGCAGCGCGCGCTCGATGCCAACCCCGCCGCCGCGGCATTCTTCGCCGGTCTCGACAGCGCCAACCGCTACGCGATCGTCTGGCGCCTCGGCGAGGCGAAAAAACCCGAGACCCGTGAGCGCCGCCTGCACAAATTCGTCGCCATGCTGGAGCGCGGCGAGAAGGTCCACGAATAGGCCTGCGCGGCTACCCTTTCGCCATGAGATCTGACGACGAGCAGGAGTTCTCGGAGCGGTCGGGATCTTTCCGAGAGGAGAACGAGGAGGCGCGCCGTCGTCAGCTTCGCGAAGACGGCCGCCGTTCGCTCGCCGAGAATCTCGCCGAAGGATTGGCGCTGAGCGAATTCCTCGCGACCTTCACCGGCGCCGCATACCGGCAGTGAGCGCGCAGCCGCTGCACCTGCATCATCTGCTGGAGCGATTGCGAGGAGCCGAGGTCGACTTCGTCCTCGTCGGCGGTCTGGCGGTCAATGCCTGGGGGTACCTCCGCGCGACGCGCGATGTCGACCTGGTGCCCGATCCGTCACCAGAGAATCTCGAGCGGCTTGATGCCTTGCTGGTCGATCTCGGCGGCAAGGCCGCGGACGTCGAGATCGTCGAGGCATTGGAAGCGGCGCGCGAGGGTCGCGGGTCCGACGCCGGCTAACCTCGTCGGATGGACACGCAGCATCTGAACGAGGTCCTCGCCGCCGCGGGCGAGCCCGCATACCGCGCATCCCAGGTCTGGGAGTGGGTGGCGCGTGGGGCGGACGGTTACGAGGAGATGACGAACCTGCCGGCGGCGCTGCGTGCGCGGCTGGGCGCCGAGGTACCGCTCTCGACGCTCGCGGTCCGGGCCGAGGCGCGCTCCGACGACGGCACCGTCAAGACCCTCTTCGACACCGCCGACGGGCGGCCGATCGAGGCGGTGCTGATGCGCTACCGCGACGGCCGGCGGTCGGTCTGCCTCTCCTCGCAGTCGGGCTGCCCGCTCACCTGCACCTTCTGCGCGACCGGGAAGATGAAGTTCGGCCGCAACCTCTCCGCCGACGAGATCCTCGACCAGGCGCTCCACTTCCGCCGTGTGGAACCGATCGACCACGTCGTCTTCATGGGGATGGGGGAGCCGACGATGAATGTCGACAACGTGCTCGCCGCCTGCGAGCGGCTACCCGACCTCGGCGTCACCCACCGCCGCACGGCGATCTCCACCGTCGGCTGGGTGCCGGGGATCGACCGCCTCGCCGAATGCGAGATGCCGGTCGCCCTCGCTCTCTCCCTGCACGCGCCGAACGACGGGCTGCGCTCGCAGCTGATGCCGGTCAACGACCGCTTCCCGCTGGCCGAGGTGCTCGCCGCCTGTGAGCGCTATCGGGCGCGCCGCAGGCGCAAGGTCTTCGTCGAGTACGTGATGCTCGACGGCGTCAACGACCTGCCCGAGCACGCGCTGGAGCTTGCCGCCCTGCTCGACCCGCGCGGCTACAAGGTCAACCTGATCCCCTACAACCCGACCGGCGCCTACGACGGCTCCTCGCCGGAGCGGATCGAGCGCTTCCGGGCGATCCTCGCCGAGCACCGCGTCCCCGCCACCGTCCGCCTCACCCGCGGTCGCGACATCGACGCCGCCTGCGGCCAGCTCGCCGCGAAGGCAGCCGCCTAGCCGCCGGCTGTTCCTTATGCGCCTTATAGGCGCATAAGGAACAGCCGGGCGAAACTGGCCAGCCGGCCAGTTATGCTGCGCGCCGATGGCAACGGTCGATTCCACCGCGCCGATCGCGCCCACCGCGCCGATCGCGACCCCGCCGCCGGTGCTCTCGGGCAACCCGTTCCGCCGCGTGTACGACGATCTCTCGGTCGAGATCCGGGCGCGCGGCAAGTACCCGCCGGGGTCGATCGACTTCAACTGGGCGCGGACCAGGCAGGTCGCCCGCGACCCGCTGCCGATCCTGCTCGGCGGCTACGAAGAGTTCGGCCCGATCTTCTCGATGCGGTTCCTCCATATCCGTTCGATCTGGATGCTCGGGCCGGAGGCCAACCACTACGTCACCGTCGGCCACCCGGAGAATTTCCAATGGCGCGAATCGAGCTTCGGGGACCTGATCCCGCTGCTCGGCGACGGCCTCCTGACGGTGGACGACGAGTACCACGATCGCTCGCGGGCGATCATGCTGCCTGCCTTCCATCGCGAGCAGGTCGAGGCCTCGAGCGCGGCGATGACGGCCGAGGCCGAGATGGCGATCGCGGCGCTCCGCCCCGACACCGTGGTCGACGTCTACGCCTGGATGCGCAACCTGGCGATGCGGATCGCGATGCGGGCGCTGCTCGGCCTCGACCCCGACGATGGCGGCAAGGGCGCCGTCGCCGCCGAGAATTTCGAGCGGGCCCTCGGTTTCTTCGGCATCGATTTCGCGCTGCGCCTGCTGCGCGGGCCGGGCTCGCCCTGGCGCCGCCTGGTGTCTGCGCGGGAGGTCCTAGATCGGATCGTCTACGAGGAGATCGACCGCCGCCGCGCCTCCCCCGACAGCGGTCGCCGCGACATCCTCAGCCTCCTGATCGAGGCGCGCGGGGAACGGGGCGAGCGCTTCACCGACCGTGAGATCCGCGACCAGGTGATGACCCTGATGTTCGCCGGCCACGACACCTCGACCTCGACCGTCACCTTCGCCCTCTGGGAGCTTGCCCATCATCCCGAGGCGCTGGCGCGGCTCTGCGAGGAGCAGGACCGGGTGCTGGCGGGGGCGCCGCCGACGATCGACCAGCTGGAGCGGGAGATGCCCTACCTCGACATGGTCGTCGACGAGATCCTCCGCCTCTACCCGCCCGCCTGGATCGGCCCGCGCCGCGCCGTCCGCGACTTCGAGTGGGGCGGGTATCACGTCCCGCGCGGCGCCTACGTCAACTACTGCTCCTGGGCCAGCCACCGCCTTCCGGAGGTCTTCCCCGAGCCGGAGGCCTTCGTCCCCGAGCGCTTCACCCGCGAGCGCAAAGCGGCGCTGCCGCGCGGTGCCTACGTGCCCTTCGGCGGTGGCAAACGGGTCTGCATCGGCAAACGCTTCGGCCAGCTGGAGGTGAAGCTGGTGACGACGATGCTGCTGCAGCGGCTGCGCGCCGACGCCCTGCCGGGCCGGACGATGACGGTCCGCCAGATGCCGACCCTCTCGCCCCGCGGCGGTCTGAAGATGCGCCTTAGGGAGCGGGCCTAGACTCCGGCCCGCATGATCGGACCCGACACCGTCGCCGCCGGCATCCGCCTCGTCCGGGCGGAAGAGTCGTGGATACCGGTGCTGTTCGGCGGGATGATCCCGATCATCGGCGCCCTCGCCGTGCTCTGGCTGATCCGCTACGCGGTCAAGGATCCGCCGGAGGACCACCAGGACCTGCCGCCCGAGGACGATCAGACGCCGCCCTCGGGCGCGGTGGACGACGGGCACGAAGGCCCGTTGTCCTGAAGCGCTACTTGATGAACAGCATCTCCTCGTACTTCGGCAGCGGCCAGAAGTCGTCGGCGACGACCTTCTCCAGCTTGTCGCCGACCTCGCGGACCTTGGCCATCGCCGCCAGCTGACTGTCGCGGGCGTACTCGGCGAGCTCCAGGCCCTCCAGATCGCCGGGGACCGCATTCGCCTCTTTCAGCTCGCCGAGCGTCGCCACCAGGTCGTCGACCAGCTCGCGGATCTCGCCCTCGAGGGAGGAGACGCCCGCCTCGGAGATCAGTGCCAGCTGCCGCAGCCCGGCCGGCAGGATCAGCGTCTGGCCCATCGAGAAGGTCTCCTCGGCCTCGATGTTGGCGCGGATCGCGTACTGCTCGATCCACACGTCGTAGCGCGACTCGAGCTCCCGCTTCGAGAGGACGTTGTACTCCTCGAACGCCTTCACGGTGTCGTCGGAGATCACTTCGGGCAGCGCGTCCGGGGTGGTTTTGAGGTTTTTCAGGCCGCGTTTCTCGGCCTCCTCGTGCCACTCCTCGGAGTAGCCGTCGCCGTCGAAGCAGATGACCTTGTTGGCCAGGTAGGAGTCTTTGACGATCTCCATCACGGCCTCCGGCATCGTCGCGCCCGCGTCGAGCTTCTCCTTCAGCTTGCCCGCCAGGTCGTCGATCGCCTCGGCCGCGATCGTGTTCAGCACCGTGTTCGGGAAGGCGAGCGACATGCTCGACCCGAGTGCCCGGAACTCGAATTTGTTGCCGGTGAAGGCGAACGGCGAGGTCCGGTTGCGATCGCCGCCGTCGAGCGGCAGCGGCGGCAGGACCGAGGAGCCGAGGTCGAGGAACGAGGCCGGCGTGTTGGGATCGCCCTCCCCGGTCGAGATCGCCTCGAACACTTTTTCGAGTTCGGCGCCGAGGAAGATCGAGATGATCGCCGGCGGCGCCTCGTTGGCCCCGAGCCGGTGGTCCTGCCCGATGTTGGCGACCGATGCCCGCAGCAGCCCCTGGTGCTTGTTGACCGCCTGGATCACCGCCGCGCAGAAGAACAGGAAGTGGATGTTGTCGATCGGCGTGTCGCCCGGGTTCAGCAGGTTGGTGCCGGAGTCCGTCCCCATCGACCAGTTGTTGTGCTTGCCCGAGCCGTTGACGCCCGCGAAGGGCTTCTCGTGCAGCAGGCAGATCAGGCCGTAGCGGGTGGCGACGTTTTCCAGCGTCCGCATCAGCAGCTGCTGGTGGTCGGAGCCGACGTTCGAACTCTCGAAGATCGGCGCGATCTCGTACTGGGCCGGCGCCACCTCGTTGTGGCGGGTTTTGACCGGGATGCCGAGCTTCCGCATTTCCAGTTCCGACTCCATCATGAAGGCGAGCACCCGCTCCGGGATCGAGCCGAAGTAGTGGTCGTCGAGCTCGTGCCCCTTCGGCGGCTTGGCGCCGAACAGGGTGCGGCCGGTCGCGATCAGGTCGGGCCGCTCGTAGAAGTACTGCTCGTCGATCAGGAAGTACTCCTGCTCGGGCCCGACCGTGGTGAAGACGCGGTCGGTCTCCTCGTCGCCGAGCAGCCGCAGCGCTTTCACCGCCGCCTTCGAGAGCGCGTCCATCGAGCGCAGCAGCGGGATCTTCGCGTCGAGCGCCTCGCCGGTCCAGCTGGCGAAGGCGGTCGGGATCGCCAGCAGAGTCCCGTTCGGGTTCTCGAGGATGAAGGCCGGGCTGGTCGGGTCCCAGGCGGTGTAGCCGCGCGCCTCGAAGGTGGCGCGGAGGCCGCCGGTCGGGAACGAGGAGGCGTCCGGCTCACCCTGGATCAGCTCCTTGCCGGAGAAGCCGGCGATCAGCTTGCCTTCGCCGGCGGGCTCGAAGAAGGAGTCGTGCTTCTCCGCGGTCGAGCCGGTCAGCGGCTGGAACATGTGGGTGTAGTGGGTGGCGCCGTTCTCCAGCGCCCACTCCATCATCGCCGCGGCGACCTCGTCGGCGAGGCTCGGGTCGAGCGCCTCACCGTGTTCGAGGGTCGCCTGCAGTTTCTGGAAGACGTCGTCGGGCAGTCGTTCCTTCTGCACCTCGACGTCGAAGACGTTGGCGCCGAAGGCGGCGTTCTCGGGAAGGGTCAGATCGAGCGTGCCCAGGGACTCGCCGTTGGCGCTCCACTGGGCTGCGGTCACGTTCTGCTGGCGGATTCGGCTCATCGCTTGGCTTGTCCCTCACTTGGCGGCGCGTCCGGTTCCCGGGCGCGATCGATTGCTTTCAGATCTCCCTAGACAGAGGGAAATGAGCCTAACGCGGCGGCCTTAATGCAAGGTTTGTCCACCCGTACAGTCTTTTGCGCACCGCGGTGTCCATATGTAGAGCGCCCCGCGGGCGGTCGGGAGCCGTTCAGGGACGGCGGCGGAGGATCGTCAGGTCGCCGACCTCCTCGAAGCCGAGCCGCGCGTAGAACAGCTGCGGCCAGTCGGCGGCGTCGGCGGTGAGGAAGATCGGCGCGTCGCCGGCCGCCCGGGAGGCGGCGACGGCGGCGAGCACGATCGCCTTCGCGTGGCCTCGTCCGCGGGCGGTGCCGAGGGTGCCGACGTCCTCGACCTGGCCGATCCGGCCGTCGCGGAGAAGGCGACAGGCGGACAGCGGATCGCCGTCGGCGGGCGCGACGAACCAGCGGTCCCCGCCCGCCTCGCCGTAGCGCCGGTCGAGCTCGAAGAGCTGGTCGACCACCGCCTCCGGCCCGTCGACCCCGGTCGGCGCCGCCTCCTCGGCGAGGAGCGCCCGCCGCAACCCCGCGATCTCCTCGAGCCCCACCTCCCGCACCCCACCTCCGGTGCGTTCGCACTTCGTTCCGCTATCCGGAACCAACTGCGAACTCACCGAGGGGGGCCCGGCCGCGGGGCCGCGCCAGACCATGTAGCGGGTGCGTTCGACCTCCCATCCCGGCCATCGCGACGGCTCGGCTTCCAGCTCGTCGGCCAGGCGCCGGCCGTCGGCCTGGTCGAGCGCGCAGACGGTCCGATGCGCGAAGCCCGCGCCGCCGAGCGCCTCGTCGGCGATCGCGACCACCTCCTCGACGCCGAGCCCGATCGCCTCGATCCCGACCCAGTTGGCGTCCCAGATCAGCGGCGTCGAGGGGGTCAGGAAGAGCCGCCCCCAGCTCTCCCGGCGGACCTCGTCGCAGACCTTCTCGTCGAGCGCCAGCTCGAAGGCGAGCAGCTCGTCACGGTCTGATGTCGCCGCGCCCTCCATCTGGATAGCCTGCCAACTCGCGCGGCCGCCGGCCGCCCAGCCAAAGCTTCGATACGCGATACGGGAGGAACCAGACCGCATGTTCGTCAAGAAGGCCGCCGTCGTCGGTGGGGGAACGATGGGCGGGGAGATCGCCCAGGCGATCGCTGCCGCCGACATCCCGGTAGTCGTCAAGGACATCGACCAGAAATTCGTCGACGCGGCGCTGGAGAAGGCGCGTGCGGTGACCGAGGGGCAGCTCGCCGGCCAGGTGCGCAAGGAGCGCATCACCCAGGAGCAGGCCGACGCCCGGCTCGCCGAGGTGATGGGCAACATCACCGGCACCGTCAGCTACGCCGAGTTCGCCGACGTCGACTTCGTGATCGAGGCGGTCCCGGAGAAGATGGAGATCAAGCAGGCCGTCTTCCGCGAGATCGACGCGGCCACGCCCGGCCACGCGATCCTCTCCTCCAACACCTCCTCGCTCTCGATCACCGAGATGGGCGAGGCGACGCTGCGCGCCGACAAGGTCGTCGGCTTCCACTTCTTCTACCCGGCCTCGATCATGCCGCTGGTCGAGGTGATCGTCGGCGAGGACACCTCGCAGGAGACCGCGACCGCCGCCTACAACTTCGCCCAGGCGATCAAGAAGCAGCCGATCGTCTGCGGTGAGGTCCCGGGCTTCGTCGTCAACCGCATCCTGATGGCGACGATGGGTGAGATCTGGCGTGCCCAGGAGGACAAAGGCCTCTCGTTGGCGGCGATCGACACCGCGATCGCCGAGGCCAAACTCGCCCCGATGGGGCCGTTCTTCCTCCAGGACCTGCTCGGCCTCGACACCGTCTTCCACGTCGCCGAGCACCTCAACCATTCCTACGGCGACTCCTTCTACGTCCACGAGGGCCTGCGCGGCCTGGTCGGTGAAGGCAAGCTGGGGGTGAAGAGCGGCGGCGAGGGTTTCTTCAAGGACGGCGAGCAGAACGTCCCCGGCGACGCCGAGCCCGACGCCCAGGAGCTGATCGACATGTTCTCGGCGCGCGCCCTGATCGAGGCCTGCCTGCTGGTCGAGGAGGGCATCTCCTCGGTCCGCGACATCGACCTCGGGATGATGACCGGGGCCGGCCTCGACCCGCGCAAAGGTCTGCTGCCGCCGTTCTGGAAAGCCGATGTCGAAGGCCTCGGGCAGATGCTCGAGAAGATCGAGGCGCTGGAGGAGAAGTACGGGGAGCGCTTCGCCGCACCGATCACGCTGAGGCGCCTGGTCGCCCAGGGCCGGCTCGGCATCTCCACCGGCCAGGGTTTCTACGCCTACCCGCAGCCGGACGAGGGCGAGCAGCCCGAGAAGGTGAAGCTGGAGACCCGCGGCCCGGTGGCGATCGCCTGGCTCGCCAACGCGCCGATGAACGCCGTCCATCCACAGGTGATCCTCGACCTGAGGACGATCTGGGAGAAGGTCAAGGCCGACGAGGGGATCCATGCGATGGTGATCGCCTCCTCGGTGCCGATCGTCTTCTCGGCGGGTGCCGACATCAAAGCGTTCACGACGATGGACCTGGAGGGGGGCAAGGAGCTGCTCGACGGCGCCCACGCGCTCTTCCGCGAGTTCGAAACCGAGCCGGTCGCGACGATCGCCGCGGTCAACGCGATCGCCTACGGCGGTGGCTGCGAGATGGCGATGGCCTGCGACTTCAGGATCGCCGCCGAGGCGGCGGTCTTCGGCCAGCCGGAGATCAAGCTGGGGATCATCCCCGGCTTCGGCGGGACCCAGCGCCTGCCGCGTCTGGTCGGCGAGAACAAGGCGCTCGAGATGAACCTGGTCGGCGACGCGATCCTCTCCGAGGAGGCGCTCGAAATCGGCCTCGCCACCCGCGTCGTCCCCGATCACGAGCTGTTCGAGACGGCGCTGATGTGGGCGGAGAAGCTGGCCGCCCAGGCGCCGGTCGCGCTCGGCCAGATCAAGCAGATCTCCCACAAGGGCGAGATCGAGGACGGGATCGAGGCCGAGAAGGGCGGCTTCACGGCCGTCTTCTCCAGCGAGGACGCCAAAGAGGGCGTCTCCGCCTTCCTCGGCAAACGCACTCCGAAGTGGAGCGGCAAGTAGGACCGCGCGCAGCTGTTCCTTATGCGCCGTATAGGCGCATAAGGAACAGCCGGCGGGTGATCGTCAGAACTTGACGGCCTGCTTTTCGCAGTTGGCGACGATCGTCTCCGCCCGCGGATCTGAGAATTCGGCCGCGTGGGCACAGGTCGCGATCGCTTCCTGACCGCACTGGTTCAGGGTTTCTGCACCGACGATCCCGGCGACGGTCGGGTTGATGCAGCCGAGCGCCGGGGGCGGATTGCTGTTGGTCGTGCCGTTGGCCACGACCATCGCCACGACGGTCACGAGGGTCACCGCGACGATCGTCGCGGCCACCCAGATCTCCCTATGACTCAATTTGTAGAGCGGCGTGGTCTGCCGCTCGTAGTGTCCTTCTAGTGGCATGGGGGCACCATACGTGCCTGGGCCCGGGCCGCCTATCGCCCTGGGGGAGAAGATCTCCCGCCGATCTTTAGACACTCGTACGTAGTGGCGCGGCTCCCTTGGCGGAAGGGTTACGCCAAGTCCAGATAGGTGCGCGGTGCCTCGGGAGGCAGATCCCGGCACGGGCGGCCTGAAACGAAAGGGAGCATCAATTCGATGGAATGGTTGAGCGAAGGCGCCAATTCATGGCAGATGACCGCCGCGACGCTCGTAGGCCTGATGAGCATCCCGGGCCTGGTCGTCCTGTACGGCGGCGTAATGCAGAAACGCTGGTCTGTGAACTCGATGATGATGGCGTTCGTCGCCTTCGCGGTCGTGCTCATCCTCTGGGTCCTGCTCGGATTCAAGATGGGATTCGGAGAACCGGTCCACATCTTCGGCGCGACCAGCGGCTTCTTCGGAAACATGATCGGGAAGCCTGCATCGATCCTCAATAGCCATGCGCTGACGGGACAGGCCCACATCCCCGAGTTGTCGGAAGAAGAATTCCTCTTCCCGCAATCGACGTTGGCCTACTTCCAGATCGTGTTCGCGGCGATCACGCCGATCCTCATGCTCGGGTCGGTCCTCGGTCGCTTCAATTTCAAGGCATGGATCCCGTTCGTCGCGATCTGGACGCTGGTCGTCTACACGGTCGACGCGTTCCTGATCTGGGGCGGCGGCTTCTTCGCCCAGCAGGGCTCCCTGGACTTCTCCGGCGGCTACGTCATCCACCTCTCCGCCGGTGTGTCGGGTTTTGTCGCGGCAGCGGTGATCGGGCCACGACTCCAGCGTGACCGAGAGGTCGACGCTCCTAACAACCTGGCGATGGTGGCGGTCGGCGCCGGCCTCCTCTGGATGGGCTGGAACGGCTTCAACGGCGGTGACTGGTACAGCGCCGGAGAAATCGCCTCCGCGGCGGTGCTCAACACCAACCTCTGCACCGCGGTCGCCTTCCTCGTCTGGGTCCTCCTCGACTACGCCACGGGCCGCAAGCCGAGCCTGATCGGCAGCGTCAACGGCATGATCGTCGGCCTCGTCGCGATCACCCCGGCAGCCGGTTTCGTCAACGGCTGGGGAGCGATAATCATCGGCGTAATCGCCTCGGCGATCGTCTACTTCGCGCTCAACTACCTGAGCCGGGTCAGGCCGTTCCGCAACGTCGACGACACCCTCGGCGTGGTCTACACCCACGGCTTCGCGGGTCTCGCTGGCGGTCTGCTGACCGGCATCTTCGCCAACAAACTGATGGCGGGCGAACACGAAGGCCTGATCTCCGGAGGTGGGCTGCACCTCCTCTGGGTGCAGGCGTACACCGGAGCCTGGGTCATCGCCTGGTCCGGGATCGTCACGTTCATCCTGCTGAAGCTCGTCGGCCTGTTCGTGCCACTGCGGATGAGCGAGGCAGACATGGAGACCGGCGACATCGCCGTCCACGGGCACGAGGTGTACCCGTCGGACGTCCCGTCGCTCGGTTATCCGGATGGAGTTGCGGGGTCTGCGGCCCCGTCGGCGGGATAGGCCTGACGCTACCCGCCATGTAGCCCGAACCAGATCACGGAGCCGTCTCCCGTCCTCCTCCCGGGGGGCGGCTCCGGATTCGGGCTTCCCTGCGGAGGACGTCGAGCATCGTCGCCACGGCGGCGGTGGCGGCGGCGGCTCGGGGCGTCGCGGCGAACACCTTGCGGACCGGGCTCCCGGGAGCGAGCGGTCGCACCACGATGTCGTCACGCACGGTGGAGAGTGCGGTCTGCGGGATGAGCGCGACCCCGACCCCGGCGGCGACCAGGCCCTGGACCGTCTGGTAGTCGTCGCTCTCGAAGGAGACCCGGGGTTCGAACCCGGCGGCGATGCAGGAGCGGACCACGTGGCGGGCGCAGGGGCTGGCCGCCGAGGTCTGCACCCACGACTCCTCGCGCAGGTCCTCGAGCCGCGGCGCCTGCTCGCGCGCGGCGAGCGGGTGGTCGGCGGGGAGGGCGAGGTGGAGCGGGTCGTCGAAGAGCTCGAAGCGGCGCAGGCCGGTCGCGAGCCGTTCGCCGACACCCTCGAATTCGAACAGCAGGGCGAGGTCGAACTCACCCGAACGCAGCCGCGGCGCGATCTCCTCCGGCTCGCCCTCGGCGAGCGAGACCTCGACCCCGGGGTGGGAGGCGCGGAAGGCGGCGATCGCCTGCGGCATCAGGGTGGCGCCCGCGGTCGGGAACGACGCCGTGCGCAGATGACCGCCGCGCCCGGCGACGATCGCCGTGATTTCGTCTTCGGCGGCTTCCAGCTGGGCGAGGATTCCGCCGACGTGCCCGACCAGCGCGGCGCCGGCGGCGGTGGGGCGGACGCCGCCGCGGCTGCGCTCGATCAGCGCCACGCCGGCTTCGCCCTCGAGCGTCTGGATCGCCTGTGAGACCGCCGACTGCGAGTAGTCGAGGGCGTCGGCGGCCGCGGAGAACGACCCGTTGGAGACGACCTCCCGAAAGATGTTCAAGCGCCTCACGTCCAGCATAAGTTGAGCTTATTCTAGCTACCAGTAATTCCAGTTGCACTGATGCTGAAGAGGTGCCACAGTCGTCGGGAACCCGAAATCCGCAAGCCCAGGAGACTTCCCATGGCACTGAAGATCATCGTTTCCTACGACGACAGCGACAACGACCGCGACGCGCTCGCCCTCGGCCGGCTCCTTGCCTTCTCCGGCGCCGAGCTCTCGCTCGCCTACATCCGTCACTCCTTCGGCGAATCGCTCGACCAGCAGGCCGCCGAACAGCTGCTGGCCCGTGGCGCCGAGTCGGTCGGCACCCCCGACATGCCGAAGTACGTCGTGGTCAACCCGGCCACCAGCGTCGGCCTCGCCGAGGTGGCGGCCCAGGAGCACGCCGACGTGATCGTCTTCGGCTCCGAGTACCGGACCGCGAACGGCCTCGTCAAGCCGGGCATCTCGGCCCACAAACTGCTGCTCGGCGGCGGCTCGGCGATCGCCGTCGCGCCCGCCGGTCTGCGCTCCAACCCCGCCGTCCAGGTCAACACCGTCGGCGTCATCGACGAGGGCGATCCGGCTGCCCGCGCCACCGCCGAGAGCCTCGCCACGGCGCTCGGCGCCACCGTCGCCGAGCATGGCTCGGGCCCACTCGACCTGCTCGTCGTCGGCTCCCGCAAGGAGGCCCCCGAGGGCAAAGTCGTCCTCAGCGCCGCCAGCGACTACGCGGTCGAGGCGGCCAACTACCCGGTGCTGGTGATCCCGCGCGGCAAGCAGGTCACCTTCTAGTCGCGCTGCACCACCAGGATCACGGCCGCGACCGAGGGGTCGCGGCCGTCGATCCGCTCCCGCACCTCCTCGACCGGCACGCTTTCGGTGTCGTGTCCGGCGACGATGTCGGCGAGCGTCTGCACCGCCGAGGGGGAGTGGATGACGATCGTCGCCGGCCCGCGGCCGGCCCGCTGTGCCTCGGTCGCCGTGTCGAGGATCGTCGCGGTCACGTCGTTTGCGCTGCGCAGGGCGTTCGACCAGCCCTGGCTGAAGGCGAGATCCTGGTTCGACAGCTCCGGCCCCTCGAGGATCCGCAGCTCGCTGTCGTCGCGGTTCCATTTGCGGTCCCCGAGCACCACCGCGCGGCCCGCCAGCCAGGGGTCGAGGACGGTCTCCCGCAGCTCCTCGTCGGTGAGGTTGAAGGAGCGGGCGTGGCGCCTGCCCTGCAATAGCTCGATGTGGAACGACATCGTCCGCGACGCTATCGGGTTCGGCGCCGGCGGGTTGGCATGATGGCGCCATGTCAACCGATCGTCCGCATGCCGTCGTCTTCGACAACGACGGCCTCCTGCTCGACACCGAGTCCGTCTGGACCCGCGCCGAGGGCGACCTTTTCGAGCGCCGCGGCATCGAATTCACCACCGAGCACAAGCACGAGATAGTCGGCACCTCCGCCGCCGTCGCGGGGCGACTGCTCGAACGCTGGCTGGGCGAACCCGGCCGTGCCGATCAGATCATCGAGGAGCTGAACGTCCTCGTCGTGGCCGAGCTCGAGCACGGGGTGGAGGCGATGGTCGGTGCCCGCGACCTGCTCGAACGGCTGCGCGCCCAGGGGACGCCGATCGGCCTCGTCTCCAACTCGCCGCTCATCTTCGTCGAGCGGTCGTTGGAGATCGTCGGCTTCAGGTCGATCTTCGACGTGGTGGTCAGCGCCCACGAGGTGGCGGCGCCGAAGCCTGCGCCCGATCCCTATCTGGAGGCGTGCAGGCAGCTCGGCGTCGAGGCCGGGCCTGACGTGATCGCTCTCGAGGACTCGCCGACGGGAGTGGCGGCGGCGCGCGCTGCGGGATTGACCGTGATCGGCGTTCCCTCGGTAGACGGGGTCGAGCTGGAGGAAGCCCACCACATCGCCGCCTCGCTGCTCGACTCAACAGTGATCGAGCTGACCATCATCTAGATCCTGCGGCGAGGGAGGCGAGGGAGGCGAGGGCGCGATTCGGGGGCGGGGCGGCCGTCCGAGGTGCGTCCCGGGCGTCTCGTGGCGACCCCGGCTGGGTGTGGCCGCCACGAGACGCCCGGGACGTGTGGAGGTTCCGGGGAGTGGTCACGGGTTCTCCACGAACTCCGGACTTACGTGAGGGAGATGCCGAGAACGTCACAGAACCTCATGCGTCTCTCCACGGGTCCTC
>DATJWW010000011.1:0-48796 GCA_035500835.1 Solirubrobacterales bacterium
CTCGATGGTGGCCACAGCCTGCCAGGGCCGCCATCGAGAAGGCCGCGTCCCTTCCAGCCCCGGCCGCCAGCTCCCCAGGCCCATCCATCCCTCCCCCGGAATCACCGCCTAGGGCCGGGTCATGCGGTAGACGACGAGGCGCTCGCCGCTGCGGCCGGTGGTGGCGAAGTCGAACTCCATCCCGAGCGCCCGCGCGACGCCGAGCGAGGCATCGTTCTCGGGCTGGATGCGGGCGATGATGCTCGGCATCCGGAGCGGCCCGAAGGCCTCGTCGCGAAGGGCGGCGGCACCTTCGGAGCCGAGCCCCCGCCCCCACGCATCCGGCTCGAGCCACCAACCGATCTCGCGCTCCTCCGGGTCGAGCCCGGCGGTACCCTCGCCCGCGTAGTTGAGCGAGACGAGGCCGATGCCGCGACCTTCGGCGCGGTCGACCGCGGCGCGCCAGCCGAAGCCGTGCTCCTCCCAGTGGCGACGCTCGGCCCGCGCGACGTCCTCGGCCAACAGCGGCGGCCAGGGATCGCCGGTGCCGATGAAGCGCATCACCTCCGGCATCGAGGCGAGCCGCACGAGCAGCGGGGTGTGTCGGTCGTCCCAGCGCTCCAGCCGCAGGCGCTCGGTCTCGATCACGGGGGCGACGTCGATCACCCCCTCAGTATGGCGAGCGGCCTAGGGCTCCGGGGAGGCCTCGAGTTGGCGCCGGCGCGCCTCTTCGATCGCCCGTTCGGCGTCGGCGAGCGGGTGCCAACCATCGGTCTCGACCGGCTTGTGTTCGAGGTTCTTGTAGACGTTGAAGAAGTGCTCGATTTCGGCCTGCAACTGCTCGGGCACGTCGTCGAGGCTCTCGATGTGGGACCAGCGCGGGTCGCGGGTGGGGACGCAGATCACCTTGTCGTCGGCGCCCTTCTCGTCGCGCATCTTGAACAGCGCGACCGGCTTCACCGGGGTGACGCAGCCGGGGAAGGTGGGCTCCGAGCCGACCACGAGGCAGTCGAGCGGGTCGCCGTCCTCACCCAGGTGGCCGGGCAGGAAGCCATAGTCGGTCGGGTAGACCGTCGAGCCGGAGAGGAAGCGATCGAAGACGACGCGATCGAGGCCCTCGTCGTACTCGTACTTGTTGCGGCTTCCCTTCGGGATCTCGATGAAGGCGAGAAGCTGGTTCTGGTTGACTGGCTCGTTCAAATGTCGGCTGGGGAGACTAGTTAGTCCCACCGCTCGGGATGTTTCCGACCCCGGCATACCCAGGATCAGGGTCGCCGGCGCTAGCTTTGGCCCCGATGAACGTCCAGCTGGATCACGTCCAGATCGCCGCACCGCCCGACTGCGAGGAGGCCGCCCGCCGCTTCTTCGGCGACCTGCTCGGGCTGGCGGAGATCGAGAAGCCGGGACCGCTGCGGGCGCGCGGCGGCGTCTGGTTCGCGCTCGGTGCGCTGCAGCTCCACATCGGCGTCGACCCGGGGTTCGAGCCCGCGCGCAAGGCCCATGTGGCGTTGCGGGTGGGAGCGGCGGGACTCGATGATCTGGCGGAGCGGCTCGGCGGGGCCGGTGCGCCGGTGATCTGGGACGACGCCCTCCCCGGCGAGCGTCGCTTCTACTCGGAGGATCCGTGGGCCAACCGGATCGAGTTCATAGGCTGAAGCCGTGCGCCTCCTCCTCCCCCTCCTCGCCGCCATCGTCGCCGCCCTCATCCTCGCCGGTTGCGGCGGAGATGAAGACACCCTCGAATCCCTCGCCGGGACCCCCGCCGCGATCCACATCGTCAAGGACGTCGAAACGATGGCCCGCGCCTGCAAGGAGCAGACGAAGGTGGCCCGCCAGGCCGGGGTCAAGGCCTACACCGGCCTGGCGAGCATCACCGCGATCCATCCGGAAGCGACCTTCGGCCCGGAAGGCACCGACGTGACGATGCGACAACTGCTGCGCCGCACGGTCGAGAAGACCGGACACTGCATCGGCGTCAGCGTCGATGCCGAAGGCAAGTACCAGATCGAAGGCTGACGGCGGCAGGGCGTCCTATCGAATTGCAATTCCTGTCCGGTTGCGGATAGGCTCCGGCCCGCGAGCGGCGATCTGGGCGCGCAACTGGGGAGACCCGCCCGGCCCCCGCCTCGCCCCAGAGTCACCCACGGAAAGGAACTGCCGATGGCGCGCCTGCGCGCGAAACTCACCTACGCCAATGTCATGGTCACGATCCTGGCCGTGGTCGTCATCGGTGGAGGTTCCGCCTACGCCGCCTCACAGGCCCTGCCGGCGAACAGCGTCGGAACCAGGCAGATCCAGGCCAAGGCCGTGACGCCGGGCAAGCTCAGCTACTCGGCCAAGAAGGCACTCGCCGGTAAGCCGGGCCCGGTCGGCCCGATCGGCAAGACCGGACTCGACGGAGCCACCGGCGAACAGGGAAAGGAAGGGCCACAGGGAGACACAGGCCCGAGAGGCCAACCTGGACCCAAGGGTGAAAAAGGTGAAGAAGGCCCGGAAGGCCCGCCGGGGGACAAGGGCGACGAAGGGCCGCGGGGACCCGAAGGCCCCAAGGGTGACGAAGGGGCGCGTGGACCCGAAGGACCCAAGGGCGACGAAGGGGCACGGGGACCCGAAGGGCCCAAGGGAGAACCTGGCGAACCCAGCTTGAGCTACTCCGCCGTCGTCGTCGATGGATCGTTCTCCGGACCTCATCCCGGCTTCGAATCGGTGCGTAGAAGAGGCGAAGGGGAATATTGCCTGAAGCCGGAAGAAGGCGTCAACTATTACTACCCGGTCGCCTCGCCCGAATGGATCGGCTCCACCGGCAACTACCTCCAGGTCGAGCCGATCGGTCGCGAAAACGACTACTCCTGCAATCCGGGCGAATTCGCCGTCTACACCTTTCTCCTCGAAGGCAACATGGCGGTCAAATCCAACGGTGTGAACTTCATCATCACGCTGCCGCAGCCGCCGCCTGCACCCTGAGGAGGCAAGCAGGCGACACTAGGAGAACGCGCAGGAGTACGGGTACCAGAGGCTGCGCCAGACGCCCGAGTACCACATCGTTCCGGCGGGCGCAAAGATGCGCTGCGCCTGCCGCAGATAGGAGACCCGCCACACACCTTCGTGCAGCTCCATGCCCAGCGCGCCGCCGACGCGGCTCCTCCGACGCTGGCTGTGGAGCCTGGCGAAGGCCAGGCTCGAGCTTTCTTCGACGATCATCCCTACCTGCTGACTCGGGGGCCGGACCCCGCCCCGACGAGGCCCGTGGAGGAAGGCGTTCTTGGGGCAGTGCAGTGCGACGCCGGCGGGCAGCGCGCTGCAGGGTTGCCCGTTCACTTCACCCAAGGTCTGCAAGGCGCAGGCATCGCGCTGATCGCCGTCATCCACGAAGTGGACCCATTCCCTCGCCACCGTCCGCTGCGGCGACGGCGCCTCGAGGCGCGGAGCCCGCGCACCGGCATTCGCCCCCACCGCAACCAGGATCGCGGCGACCAAGACGAACATCGCAGCAACATGGCGCATGCGACCCACCGTACAGGGTCGTACCGAGTTTTGCAGCACTAGTTTTTAACTCAAGGCTACGGTGCCTGGGCGACCAGCTCAATCGCCTTCGGCCGCGGATTTGATTTCCGCTTCATATTTTCCGGTCGCGTCGAACACTTCGTCCGGATCCGGCGGTTCGATCTTCGGGATCTGGCCGAAGTCGAGGTAGTCGATGCTCATCTTGACGGTCGCTCGCGGTTCGTCTTCACTCACGGAACCGACGATGACCACTTCCATCCGCCGCACCCGTTCCTGGGCGTCGATCCAAACGTCGATGTGGGGCGCCGAGAACTGCACCTTCTCCCCGAACACTTCCTCGGTGCGAGGCAAGATGCCGGCGTAGTGGGTGGTGGGCACTCCGCGAACGTCTTCCTCTCCGACCTCTTCCGCGCCGATCACGTCTTCGAGCACCTTCAGGCCTTCCTCGGGACCGGCGTCGGCCGAGACCGGTGAGCTGAAGGTCGGCTTTGCAGCCCCGTAATCCACCTTCATCCACTTCTTCCCTTCGGGCAACGTCCCTTCGAACAGATCGGAGCTCGTATAGGTCGTCTCGCCGTCGACGATCACCTCGGCCGTGCCTTCCTTGCCCGTCGAGTCGCCCCGAAATGAGAACGTCCCACGAGAACGGCCGCCGTCGTCGAAGACCATGGACCCATCCTCGGTGATCCCTTCGGGACTGTTCGCCACCGTCACCGTCGCATGGACCACTGCGCTGCCGCCTGGTTCGTGCTGCGTCACTTCCGCCGCCCTGGCGATCGCGTTCAGCGGCCCGCCGCTTCCACCGCCCGCTTGCACCATGACGAAGGCGCCGATGGCGATGACCGCCGCCGCCAGTCCGGCGGCGATCCATCTGCGCCCCCGGCCACGCCGCGACGCTCTGCCCTCGACAACTTCGGATTTCGACGCGTCCTCCAAGTTGGGAGAAAGGTACTCGCTCGGTACGGCGCCCACTCCCCGCTGCCGAGGGACCGACGTATTTCCTTCGGCGAAGGGGGCCCGATCGAGTTACGTTCTTCCTGTCTCGCCGTAGAGCGAAGGAGGAAGAGATGTTGGCCAGAGTCGCGCGCTGGGAAGGGGCCGATCCACAGACCCTCGAGGCGACCGCAACAGCGATCCGCACCCAGTCGGAGGCCGAGGGAGGGCCGCCGCCCGGAGTGCCGGCAAAGCAGCTGCTGCTCCTACATGACACGGACGGCGGTCGCGCGATGGCGATCATGCTGTTCGAGAACGAGGACGACTACCGGGAAGGCAACGAGACGCTCGACTCGATGAGCCCACCGGGCGATGGCATGGGCCGACGCGTCGCCGTCGACAGATACGAGGTAGCCGTCCAACTCGAGGCCTGAGCCGGCTGACGGCATACCGCTACGGGGATTCGAACCCCGGTTTCCGGACTGAGAATCCGGCGTCCTAGTCCCCTAGACGATAGCGGCGAGGGAGCGAGAGTTTAGCGGGCGCGACAGAGGATGACCGTGGCGTGGGTCACGGACCGGCAAGGGTGCTCCGACCGGTAGATTGGGCGGGCTCGCGGCTGTGGCGGAACTGGTAGACGCGCACGGTTCAGGTCCGTGTGGGCTAACGCCCGTGAAGGTTCGACTCCTTTCAGCCGCACTTCCCGCCCTCTCGGGCGGCGGCCTCAGGAAGGTGTCTGCTCGTCGGTGGGGCGCTCAGCCGGCCGAGTGCTCGGCCGCGATCGCCTCGATGTCACTCGGGCGTCGCGAGCGGGCGGCGTTGGTGTCGATCGCTTCGGCGAAGGTCGGCCAGAGGTCGCGCGGCAGGTCGTGCCCCATGCCGTCGATCATCATCAGCCGTGCACCGGGGATCGCCCGCGCCGTCGCCCGTCCGCCGGAGGGTTTGACCAGCGGGTCGCGGGTGCCGTGGATGACGGCGGTCGGGACCTGGACGCCGTGCAGGGCCTCGGTGCGGTCGCCGGAGGCGATGATCGCGTGTAGCTGGCGCATCACACCGGACTCGGAATGGCCGCGGTCATAGGAGCGCGCCGCCATCTCGCGGACCATGTCTTCTTCGAAGGGGAAGCCGGGCGAGCCGATGATCTTGAAGGTCTTGACCGCACGGGAGATGACCTGGTCGCGCGTCTTCGGCGGGGTGCCCAGGAGGAGCCCGTAGGTTTTGAGGCTGGGCTGGCCGCTGCGACGGTTGCCGGTCGTCGACATGATCGAGACCATCGAGCGCACTCGCCGGGGATGGTCGATCGCCATCTGCTGGGCGATCATCCCGCCCATCGAGGCGCCGACCACATGGGCGGCATCGATCTCGAGGAAGTCGAGCAGGCCAACCGCGTCCTTGGCCATGTCGCGCAGGAAGTAGGGAGCGGTGGCGCGACGCCCGAGCAGCATGTCGACTCTGCTCGGCACACCTGCCGCGGAGATCTTGGTCGAGCGACCGATGTCGCGGTTGTCGAAGCGGATCACTCGGTAGCCGCGGTCGGCGAGCAGGCGACAGAAGCCGTCCTGCCAGGCGATCATCTGGGTCGCCAGACCCATCACGAGGAGGAGCGGCTTGCCGTCGGGCTCGCCCATCTCCTGGTAGCAGAGCTCGATGCCGTTCGCCGGGGCCATCAGCTCTTCACCAAATGAAAACATCGCAGGATTCTAGCGGCGCTTGGCCGGCCGGCCAAACCATCGGTCCGGTAGAAGGTCACACATGAAGACGGCGATCGTCTCCGATCTGCACCTGGGCGCGATCAGCGGCGGCGACGTCCTCCGCGACCCCGGGATACGCGCCGTGCTCGCCGCCGAGCTGCGCGGCGCCGACCGTCTTGTCCTGCTCGGCGACGTGGTCGAGCTGCGCGAACGCCCGCTCGGCGCGGCGCTCGACCATGCCCTCCCGGCGCTCGCCGATCTCACCGCCGCGCTCGGCGAGATCGAGGTGATCCTCGTCCCCGGCAACCACGACAGCCGCCTCGCCGAGCCGCTGCTCGATCGCCTCTCGATCGATGACGCGCCGCTCACCCTCGACGCCACCGCCGCGCCGGCCCCCGGCCCGGCCGCCGAGATCGCCGCCGCGCTCTCCCCCGCCCGGGTCCGGATCAGCTACCCCGGCGTCTGGTTGCGCGACGACGTCTACGCCACCCACGGCCATTACATGGATCTCCATCTCCGCCTCCCCCGCGCCGAGTGCGTGGCGCTGGCGGCGATCCGCCGTGTGACCGGCCCGCTCCCCGACCACCCGGGACCCGACGACTATGAGCGCATCCTCCGCCCCCTCTACGGCCTCGCCTACGGCGCCGCCCAGTCGCTGCCCCGCCACCGTCGGCCGCGTGACCTGGGTCCCTCCGAAGCGGCCTGGGAACTGCTCGCCGCGGAGCGCTCCGACCGGGGCCGTGGCCGCCGGCTGCGGGCACGGGCTGCGCGCGCCGCCTTCCCGATCGTCGTCGGCGCGGTCAACCGCCTGCTGCGGGCGGACTTCGAGGCAGACATATATGGCGATGCGATCTTCCGCAGCGGGCTGGACGGCGCCGCCGAGATGGGGCGCCGCCTGGGCGTCGACCGCGGCCACCTGATCACCGGCCACACCCACCGCGGCGGTCCCCACCCCGGTGAAGCACCCTGGCGCCTGGCCGGCGGCGGTGAGCTCCACAACACCGGCAACTGGGTCTTCTCCACCCCGCTGCACCGGCCCGGCACCCCGCCGAACGCCTACTGGCCGGGGACCGTCACCTGGCTCGAGGACTCAGGGCCGCCGCGCCGCGTCGAGCTCCTCCAGGACCGCGAGCACCACGAGATGGTCGCCCTCGCCGCCCGCTCGCGTGGGCTCAGGCCCGAAGCCACTCGGCGATGATCGCGCCGATCTCGGGGCCGGCGTCCTCCTGCAGGAAGTGGCCGGCGTTCGCGATCGGGCGCGGCGCCGGGAAGTTCAGCTGGGAGGCGACCCGCTCGCCGACCGAGAGGGGCAGCACCGGGTCCTCCTCGGCCCAGAGCACGAGGGTCGGCCGCTCGTCCTCGCGCAGGGCATCGGCCACCCGTTTGCCCTCCGCCGCGCCAGGCGCCTCGGGCTCGGTCGGCAGGATCAACGGGAAGGCGCGGGCGCCGGCCTTCGACGCCGCGTCCATATAAGGAGCCTCATAGGCGGCGATCACCTCGTCGCCCGGGTCGTTCTTGCAGCCACCCCGCACCAGCATCCCGACCGGCACCTCCTCCGCGTTGCGCACGAAGTCACGGAAGGCGAGCCAGGTGTCGCTCATCCGCTGGTGCCCGGTGAACGGCCCGGTCTCCATGATCACCAGCCGCTCGAACCACTCCGGGTGCTCGACCGCCAGCCGCAGCCCGATCGGGCCACCCCAGTCGTGGACGACCGCGGTCGCGCCGGTCAGCCCGAGCCTCCCGAGCAGCTCGCCGACCAGGCCGACGTGGCGGTCGTAGGTGTAGAAGCCGACCTCGGTCGGCTTGTCGGAACGGCCGAAGCCTGCGTAGTCGGGGGCGATGCAGCGAAAGCCCGCGTCGCGGACCGGCGGGATCACCTTGCGCCAGAGGAACGACCAGGTCGGCTCGCCGTGGAAGAAGACGACCGGCGGCCCCTCGCCCTCGTCGAGGTAGGCGAGCCGCAGCCCGTCGATGTCCTCGTAACGCGACTCGAACGGAAAATCGGGCAGCCCCTCGGTGCGCTCGTCCGGCGTCCGTGAGATCCCCGTCTCCACGCCTGGAAACCTATCCGGGGAGCGTCCGTCGTGCCGGCAACCACCATTCTCTACTTTGTCGCTCGACTTTATGCTACGGTGCCGCCCTTCCATTTATTAGTTAGTTAGTCGAAAAAGGAAGGAACTCAATGCGGAACGCTCGCACCACCCGGCGGCGCGGCGTGACGGTCGGCTCGATAGCCGCCCTGTCCGTCCTGCTGATCGCCTTTGTCGTCACCGGTTGCGGTGGCGGAGGAAGCAGCAGCTCCGGCAGCACGTCAGAAGGATCGAGCGAAGGCTCCTCGGGAGGCGCCAAGCTCAGCGTGGTCGGCTACTCCACCCCGGAATCGGTCTACGCCGAAGCCCTCGAGCCGGCCTTCGAGAAGACCCCGCAGGGCAAAGGGGTCAGCTTCAGCAACTCGTTCGGCGCCTCCGGCGACCAGAGCCGCGCGGTCGCGGCCGGCCAGCCCGCCTCGGTCGTCCATTTCTCGGTCAGCAGCGACATGGAACGACTGGTCGAAGAAGGCGAAATCGTCTCCAAGGAATGGGAAAAGCAGCCGTACGGCGGCTATGCGACCGACTCGGTCGTCGTGATCCTGGTCGAAAAGGGCAACCCGCTCGGCATCACGTCCTTCAAGGACCTGGAGGAAAGCGAAGAAGCCGAAGTGATCACGCCGAACCCGTTCAGCTCCGGCTCGGCCCGCTGGAACATCATGGCCATCTACGGCTCGGCGATCGAAGAAGGCGCCAGTGAAGCCGAAGCGCTGGAAGCGGTGAAGACGGTGCTCGAAAAGACCACCGCCCAGCCGGGCAGCGGTCGCGACGCCTTCTCCGCCTTCTCCCAGGGCGAGGGCAACGTGCTCCTCACCTATGAGAACGAAGCGATCAAGGCGGAAAAAGAAGGCGAAGACATCGAATACGTCATCCCGCCCTACACGCTGCAGATCGAAACCCCGATCGCCGTCACCCAGGAAGCCCCCGAGCCGCAGGCCGAAGACTTCCTCAAGTGGATGTGGTCGGATGAAGGTCAGGAAATCTGGGCCGAAAATGGCTACCGGCCGGTCAATCCGAAGCTGGTAGATCCGAAAGAGTTCCCCGCTCCCGAAAAGGGTCTGTTCAAGATCGCCAAGTTCGGCGGCTGGGGCAAGGTCAAGGACGAGTTCTTCGACGAAGAAGAAGGCTCCGTCGCCAAGATCGAGCAGGAACTCGGCGTCTCGACGAGCTCAGGCTGATCGATGGAGGCCCACGCCGCACAGACTCCGGTCGCTCCGCCCCGGGCTAGGCACTTCCGCCTGCCCGGGGCGGGCGTGGGCCTCGGCCGAGGCATGGTCGTCCTCTGGCTGAGCGTGATCGTGCTGCTGCCCCTGGCGGCGCTGCTCGACGAATCGCTCAGCCAGGGGATCGGCCACTTCTGGGACCAGGTCACCTCCCCCGGGGCGAAGCAGTCGCTGGAGCTGATCCTCGTCTGCTCGCTGATCGTCGTCGCGATCAACGCCTTCTTCGGCACGATCGTCGCCTGGCTCCTGGTCCGTGACAAGTTCCCCGGCAAGGGGATCATCAACGCGATCATCGATCTACCCTTCGCGCTGCCGACGATCGTCGCCAGCCTGATCCTGATCGAGCTCTGGGGCAAGAACTCGCCGGTCGGGATCGACATCGCGCTGACCCGCACGGCGATCGTCGTCGCCCTCTGCTTCGTCACCCTCCCCTTCGTCGTCCGCGCGGTGCAGCCGCTGCTGATCGAGATGGACCGCGAGATGGAGGAGGCGGCCGCCTCGCTCGGCGCCGGCGGCCTGACCATCTTCCGCCGCATCATCTTCCCCAACCTCCTCCCCGGCCTCGCCGCCGGCGTCGCCCTGGCCTTCGCCCGGGCGCTCGGCGAGTACGGCTCGGTGCTGCTCTTCGCGGGCGGCAAGGCGAACACCACGGTCGCCTCGATCCTGATCGGGCAACAGATCGAACAGGGCAACGAATCCGGCGCCGCCGCGATCTCGATCGTGCTCCTCCTGATGGCCCTGGCCTGCCTCTTCATCATCACCTTGATCCAGCGCTGGGGCACCCGCCACGAACGCGCCCGGGGCGCCGGGGCCGGTGGCCTCGTCACGATGCCGCTCGCCGACGGCGGCATGGAGACGCTCGATCCCGGCGCGGAGGACGATCAGCGTGAATAGCTCCGCCACCGGCCGCTGGGGGCTGCGCTTCCTCGGGCTCGGCTACATCGCCGTGCTGCTGATCGCCCCGCTGATCCTGCTCTTCTACAAGACCTTCGAAGAAGGCCTCGCGCCGCCGTTCGAAGCGATCACCTCCGGCGACGGCCTGCACGCCCTGAAGCTCACCCTGCTGACGGTGGTGATCGCGGTGCCGATCAACACCGTCTTCGGCGTCATCTGCTCGCTGCTCCTGGTCCGCCACAAGTGGAAGGGCAACTGGCTGATCGACGCGGCGATCAACCTGCCGTTCGCGATCAGCCCGGTCGTCATCGGCCTCTCCCTCTTCCTCCTTTACGGCAAGAACGGCTGGTTCGAACCGGGGCTCGCGGAAGCCGGGATCAAAATCCTCTTCTCGACGCCCGGCATCGTCCTCGCCTGCGTCTTCGTCTCGGTGCCCTTCGTGGTGCGCGAGACGGTGCCGGTGCTGCAGGAGATCGGCACCGAACAGGAGCAGGCTGCGGAGACGCTCGGCGCCAACGCCTGGCAGACGTTCTGGCGGGTCACCCTGCCGGCGATCCGCTGGGGCGTCGCCTACGGCGTCGTCCTCTGCACCGCCCGCGTGCTCGGCGAGTTCGGCGCCGTCTCGGTCGTCTCCGGGAACATCTCCGGCGAAACCCAGACGCTGCCGCTCTTCGTCGAGAAGAACTACGAGAACTTCAACCTCCCCGGCGCCTTCGGCGCCGCCGTGCTGTTGGCCCTCCTCGCCTTGGTGGTGCTGATGGCGATGAACCTGCTCAAACGAAAGGAGGCCGCCTGATGGGTATCTCAGTCGAGGGAGCCGGTAAAAGCTTCGGGGACTTTCAGGCGCTTGACGATGTATCGATCGAGGTCCCGGACGGATCTCTGACCGCCCTGCTGGGGCCGAGCGGAAGCGGCAAGTCGACGCTCCTGCGGGCGATCGCGGGGCTCGAGACGCTCGACACCGGTCGGGTGACGATCGACGGCGCAGATGTGTCGAAGACGCCGACCCAGAAGCGCGAAGTCGGCTTCGTCTTCCAGCACTACGCCGCCTTCAAGCACATGACGGTCTACGAGAACGTCGGCTTCGGCCTGAAGATCCGCAAGTGGAAGAAGGACGCGATCCGCACCCGGGTCGACGAACTGCTGAACCTGGTGCAGCTGCCGGGGCTGGCGGACCGCTACCCCTCCCAGCTCTCCGGCGGGCAGCGGCAGCGGATGGCGCTGGCGCGGGCGCTGGCGGTCCAGCCGCAGGTCCTGCTGCTCGACGAGCCGTTCGGCGCGCTCGACGCGAAGGTCCGCAAGGACCTCCGCACCTGGCTGCGCAATCTCCACGAGGAGATGAACGTGACGACGATCTTCGTCACCCATGACCAGGAGGAGGCGATGGACGTCGCCGGCCAGCTGGTCGTGATGAACCAGGGCCGGGTCGAGCAGTCGGGCAGCGCCGACGACCTCTACGACAAGCCCGCCAACGAGTTCGTGATGAGCTTCGTCGGCGAGGTCAACCGGCTCGGCGACAGCTACGTGCGGCCGCACGACATCGAGATCGTCCGCGATCGCGACGAGAAGACCGAGGAGGCGATGGTCCAGCGGATCGTCGCGCTCGGGTTCGAGATCCGGGTCGAGCTGGTGCTCGGCGACGGCACCGAGGTTTGGGCGCAGCTCACCAGGAGCGAAGCCCAGCGACTGGAGCTGCAGGAGGGGCAGATCGCCTACCTGCGCCCGGTCCACGCAAAGAGCTTCAACGGTTCGCCACCGTCCAATCCCCGCGGGGCCTCGACTCCCCACGGGTCCACGGACGGCGACGATGCGGAGGTTTCCGCAGCCGCTTGAAGAGGCGACGGGCGGGGTGCGCTTTGCCGGGTGGCACCCCGCCCAATTCGCCGCTCCGAGTCACATGATCGCCGATCTGGCGGTCGGTGATAGGAAAGACCGTTCGGTCGATCTCTCCCTTGCTGATATCTTGATCTAGTCGCTCAAGAAACTAGAGAAAGGAGCGAAGAGATGGGCAAGAAGGTTTCACGCACCACCTTCACCACTCGAGGTCGGATCGCGGGATTGATCCGCGACGAAGCCCCGGTCGGCACCGGACAGAACCGGACCACCCGCTCCGCCAACCGAGACGACTCCCAGGGCAGCGTCGACGACGCGATCTTCCACCGCGCCCGCCTCGTCCTCGGCGAGAACCTCCCCAGGCCCGGGCGTTAGGTCGGGCCACTCCCCCAGAAGTCCCGCTCCCCCTATGCGTCGAGAGGGACGCGCCCGACCCTTGGGCGCGTCCCTCTCTCCAGCTGTCAGGACTTGCCTGAGCTCGTCGTCGTCGTTTCTTCTTCTTCCGCCTGCGGGTAGGCCTGGACCGCGAGGTTCCAGGATTTGAGCTGGAAGTTCAGCCCCGAGGCACCCGCGTACTGGATCTGCACGGTGTGACCACCCTTGGTCAGCACGGACGTGACCGTGATCGCATGGACAAGGGCCGCGGCCGGTTCTTTGCTGGGGTTGCTGGATTCAGCCGTAGCCGGCGCGAACGCGACTTTGCTCGCCGCGGTCTGGCCGTCGATGAGCACGTTGATCGGGCACGCCTGGGAAACCGTCGGCGCTTTGGTCGGGTTGGTGCAGCTCGCCGTCCCCGAGAACGTGATGATCGCGTTGCTGACGTTGGCCTTCGTCGCGAACGAGGCGAACGCGGTCGGGATGTAGCCCGCGGTCGACGAGTTCAGGGAGAACAGCGTGTTGCTGGCCGAGACGGCGGAGACCGGCGCCAGTGCCGCGGTCTTCTTGGCGACGTAAAGATTGCCTGCCGCCTTCTTGGTCAGGTAGTTCTTCGAAGCCTTCGCGTTCGTCACGTAGGTCTTCGCGGCCTTCTGCTTGGTGACGTACTTCTGCGACGCCGCCTTCGGCGTCAGGAACGACGCCGCGATCGAGGGCGCCACCGTCACCGCGAGCGCGACCACGGCCGCCAGCACGATGACGGTCGCCGCCCGAGGGGTTGAGAGCCTCTTCTTCAACAACTTGCTTCCTCACTTTCATGGCCTGCCGGGCGGCCTTTCTTGACTATCTGCGTCAATAAACTATCGAAAGTGATAGCGTAAGGCGACCAAGCAGGTCAAGAAACATCAGGATCACGCTCCCAACCCGGCAGAGAGGAATCACCCGAATGAGAATCAAGACCCTCGCCATCACGGCGCTGGCCGTCCTCGGCCTTGCCGTGCCGGCGTCGGCCGGTGCGAAGACCACCCTGATCGGGTCGGGCTCCGTCGCTGCCCAGCCTGTGTTGCAGGCGCTGTTCAAGGCCTACGAAAAGACGAACAAGAACGTCAAGTTCGTCTACACGGCCGATGGCGGCAACGCCGGCATCAAGGACGTCCAGAACGGCACCAGCATGTTCGCCGGCCAGGCCCGTACGCCGCTGCCCACCGATTCCGGGACGACGTACATCAAGCTGTACCTCGACGGCCTCTGCATGGACGTCAACCCGAAGAACAAGCTGACCAACGTCAGCATCCAGCAGCTCCACGACATCTACCGGGGCATCCTCACCAACTGGAACCAGATTCCGGGTTCCGGGCTGGAAACCACGATCGACCCGGTCGGCCGTGACACCAACGGCGGCACCTACACGTTCTTCCTCCAGGCGGTTCTCAACAACGAACTGCCCGCGTCGAACGTGAACGCGCTGACCGCCGACGGCCTCGTCGTCAACGCGGTCAAGCAGGACCCGAACGCGATCGGCTACGCCGGTCTCGCTTGGCAGAAAAAGGGCATCAAGCCGGTCAAGGTCGAAGGCATCAAGTGCGAAGCGAAGAACATCAGCGTCGAACCGCTGAAGTACCCGCTGTCGCGGTACATCTTCCTCGTCCTGCCGACCGAAAACCCGAACCCGCTGGTGCAGAAATTCGCCACCTGGGCGCGGTCCAACGCCGAAGCCGGCGAAATCATCAACAAAGCCGGCGGTGTCGCGGCGTTCAACAAGAAGCCGAAGAAGAAGTAAAGGTCGGGATTGGAAGAGGATCTCCAACCCGAGTACGGCCCGAAGTGGTCGGACCAGCGCGTCGAGCGGATGCTCGGCGCGCTGGTCGTATTCATGGTCGGCCTGCTGCTGGCCCTGATCGTCGTCGTCGTCGTCAACGGCTGGCCTTCGTTCGCCCACAACGGACTCTCCTGGTTCACGCCGGGCGGCAGCGTCGATGAAGAGCTGAGCGAAATCTCGCAGTCGGCCGAAACCGGCGCCGGCTACATCTACACCTTCCACGCCTGGCCGCTGATCTGGTCGACGATCCTGATCGCCGGCGGCGCCGTGGTGTTGGGCCTGGTCACCGCCCTCTTCATCTCGGTCTTCCTGGTCGAGTTCGCACCGACCTGGATGAGCAACATCCTGCGCCCGGTGGTGCGGTTCCTGGCCAGCGTGCCCTCCGTCATCTACGGGCTGCTCGGCGTCCTCGTCCTGGTTCCGTTCATCGGCAACCACCTGATCACCGAGCACCAGAAGGCCTCTGTCGCAGGGATCATCTCGCTGACCGGCTACTCGCTGATGGCGGCGGTGATCATCCTCACGATCATGATCGCGCCGCTGATGGTGTCGATCTTCACCGACGCCCTGAGCGCGGTCAAACCCGGCTGGATCGAGGGCTCGCTGGCCCTCGGCGTCAACCGTTGGCGGACCACCTGGAAGATCGCCGTGCGCGCGGCCCGGCCGGCGATCGTCGCCGGGACCGTGCTCGCCATCGCCCGCGCGATCGGCGAGTCGGTGATGCTGGCGATGATCTCCGGTTCGACCGGTTTCGCCCCCAACCCGGCCGATGGCCTGATCTTCATCTACGAGCCTTCGCGCCCGCTGGCCCCGACGATCGTCAAGAGCGTCGACCAGTTGAGCTCCCCCCCGGCCAAGGCGACGCTGTTCGCGATCGCCACCTTCCTTCTCTTCTCCGCCGCCGTCGTCTCGCTGGCCGGGGCGCTGACCCGGCGTGCGATGCGGAAATACGGAGCGCCCTGATGGAGTCATCCGTCACCACGCCGCCGCCTCCCGAGCGGCAGGGGCCGACGACGCCCCCGAGCGCCAAGACGAAGACCGCCGCGGTCGAGGGCAGCGCCACCTGGAGCCTCCTCGACCGCATCGGTCTCGCCTTCTGCTGGTTCCTGGGACTGCTCTTCTGCGCGATCGCGGCGGCGATCGTCATCTACCTGCTGATCCAGGGGATCAAGTTCCTGAAGCCCTCCGAGCTCGTCACGCCCGCCGCCTCCGGCTTCACCGAAGGCGAATCGGGCGGCTTCTCGGACGCCTTCTTCGGCACCCTGATCCTCGGCGTGATGGCGCTCGGGATCGCGCTGCCGATCGGCGTCGCGATCGCGGTCTGGCTGGTCGAGTACGGACGTCCCAGGCCGCTCGCCCGGGTCACCGAGATGACGATCGAGGCGATCGCCGGCATCCCCTCGATCGTCCTCGCCCTGTTCGGGACGGTGATCTTCACCAGCACCGCCCTCGGCTTCCTCAGCCGCACGAGCGAAGGCGTCGTCTTCGGCCGCTCCTACTTCGCCGCCTCCTCGATGCTGGCGCTGGAGGCGCTGCCGTTGATCGTCGCCTCGACCCGCGAGGGGCTGGACGCGATCCCCCGCCACGTCCGCGAGGCCTCCTACGCGGTCGGCAAGACCAAGGCGGCGACGGTGCGGCGGATCCTGCTGCCGACCTGCCGCCCGCAGATCGTCACCGGCGGGATGCTCGGGGTCGGCCGGATCATCGGCGACACCGCGATCATCGTCGTACTGCTCGGCGCGACGCAGAACTTCGCCCCGGTCGAAGGGGCGCCGTTCCCGCTCAACTACCTGCGCGGTGCCGGCACCTCGCTGACCAACTTCGTCTACGAGGCATCGCCGACCGGGAACCTGAACCAGCCGGAGAAAGCCTACGCGGCGGCCTTCGTCCTGCTGTTGATGGTCCTGGCGCTGAACGCGGCGACCGACCTCGTCCACCGCCGCGCCCGAAAGGCAGGAACGTGGAGTCACTGAACGCACCGCCGCCGATCCGGCGGCTGGATCCCCAGAGTCCGACCCCGGCCGCCGAGGCGGCGCCGACGGCGACCAACTTCGTCGCCGCCAAGCGCTCGATCGCCGCGCCCCAGTTCTCGATCCGCCGCATGGAGGTCGACGACGTGTCGATCCACTACGGGGCCAAAGAAGCGGTCAAAGGCGTCTCGCTGCCGATCCGGCAGGGCGAGGTGCTGTCGCTGATCGGCCCGTCGGGGTGCGGCAAGACGACGCTGCTGCGTTCGCTTAACCGCCTCACCGAGCTGACCGCGGCGGCGCGGCTGACCGGCTCGATCCGCCTCGACGACGTCGACATCACGTTGATCGAGCCCACGCTCCTGCGGCGCCGCGTGACGATGGTCTTCCAGCAACCGAACCCTTTCCCGATGTCGGTCTTCGACAACATCGCCTACGTCCTGCGCGAGCAGGGGTCGCGGCGGGTGAAAAAGAAGGTGCTGGAGCCGCAGGTGCACTCGGCCCTGCAGCGCGCCGGCCTCTTCGAGGAGGTCAAAGACAACCTCAACCACCCGGCGCTGAAGCTCTCGGGTGGCCAGCAGCAGCGGCTCTGCATCGCGCGGGCGCTCGCCGCCGAGCCCGAGGTGCTGCTGCTCGACGAGCCTTGCTCGGCGCTCGACCCGCAGTCGACCGCGGTGATCGAGGACCTGATCGTGAAGCTGCGCGACGAGGTCGCGGTCGTCATCGTGACGCACAACCTCCAGCAGGCCTACCGGATCGCCGACCACGTCGCCTTCATGTACCTCGGTGACCTGGTCGAGTACAACAGCGCCACCCGGCTCTTCAACACGCCGGAGCAGGAGCGGACGCGGGAGTACGTGAGCGGTGCTTTCGGTTAGGTCGACCATCGCCCGACCGCTGGCGGTCGCCGGCTGCGTCTGCCTGCTCGGCACCGGTGCCGCGGGCTGCTCGACGACGCAGGAAAAGGCTGCGGCCAAGCAGTTGGAATCCGAACAGATCCTCAAGGCGCGGGCACAGCGCCAGGCGAAGAAGAAGCGCGAAAAGCAGAGACAGCAGCACCAGAAGAAGGAGAAGGGCGAGTGAGCGAGCCGACCTCGGCGCCGACCAAAGCGCAGGGCTACGAACCTTGCGAAGAGTGTGGCGCGCCCCTCGACCCGCAGCAGCGCTACTGCGTCGAATGCGCGGCGCGGCGCGGCAACGGGTCGAACCCCTCCTCGCGCTACTTCGCCGCGATGAGCAAAAAATCGCGCCGCCCGCTGACCAAATCGCAGGCGAAAAAGCCGGGCGGCGGCAGTCGCGCGGCGGCGGTCGGGTTCTTCGCCCTGCTGCCGATCGCGGTGGCCCTCGGGGTCGTGGTCGGGCGCAGCGGCTCCGGCGACTCGAACGAAGAGGCCTTGCTGAAGGCACTCCGTCAGGCGGAAAGCCGACAGGTGGCCGCAGCGCCGCCGGCAGAAGAAGAAGCGACGGGAACGGCCGCGACGAACGGCGGCAAAGGATCCAAGTCGGGCGGGAAGACCGGCGGCAAAAAGAACAAGGCGAATGACGCGTCGAAGAACTCCCAGACGACCGGCGGCGGCAAGAACACGACGAACAGCAAACAGGGCGCCGTCGAAAAGATCGAGGAATACGAACCGAGCAAGCAGGACGTCGAAGAAGACACCGAAATCGTCGAAAACAACCCCGCGCAGGTGGGCAAGACCTACATCGAAGCCCAGCAGAATCTGCCTGAAGTGACCGTCGTCGAATGACGGCGAAGGAGCGAAACGTGAGCGACGAATCGAACTCGCAGACGGCGAAGCTGCCGCCGCCGCCTCCATCGACCGAGACCGCGGCCAAGGTGCCGGTCGGGCCGCCCGTCGGTCCACCCCGCTTCCCGATGCCGACCGCCTCACGACAGCCGAACCCGACGGCACCGCCGACGAAACCCAAGCTCTCGCCCGAGGAGGCGGCCAAAGAGGCCGAGCAGAAGGAAGAGGAAAGCGCCGAGCTGATCGCCCAGCGCGACCGCCTGCTGGAGAAGTTCACGGTGATGCAGGCCGACATCGGCGGTGCCTTCTACGAGATGGCGATCCGCGACCACGTGCGGCTCGACGTCCTCACCCGTAAGGCGGCGGAGCTGCAGCGGGTCGACGCCGAATTGCTGGCCGTCGAGCGGCTGCTCGAACTCGAGCGCGCCGACGCGGCCGGGCTCTGCCCAGGTTGCGGCGCGCCCTACGGCCCCGCCCAGCGCTTCTGTCCCCAGTGTGGGACGCCGCTGGTGCCGACCGAGGCGGGCGCGTGATCAACTGGCTGCTCACCCGGCTGCGCGCGGCGATGGCCGCGGCGGCGACGCTGACCGGCAAACGGTTCGGCCTGCTCGTCGCCTCCTCCGTCGTCGCCACCTCGGCGATCGTCGCCGCGGCGGCGACCAGCCAGCCGGAAGCGAGCCCGCTGGCCTCGATCCTCGGCCATAGCCTGGCCGCCGACCGCACCCCGGCCCCCGCCCCGGTCGAAGCCGAACCGGAAGAAGAAGTCGCGCCGGAACCGGTCCATGCCGCCCCGGAACCGGTGTCGGAACCGGAAGAAACGTTCGTCCCGGAAGAAGAAACGTTCGTCCCGGAAGAAACGGCGCCCGAACCGGCCCCTGAACCGGAACCCGAACCAGAAGAAGAACCGAAAGAAGAACCGGCGAAGAGCAAACCCGAAGCCGGGCGGATCAAACACGTCTTCGTCGTCTCGCTGCAGAGCTCCGGCTACCAGGCCGCCTTCGGCAAGGGCAGCCAGATGCCCTACCTGGATGGCACGCTGGTGAAGAAGGGTCTCCTGCTGACCAACTACTCGGTGCTGACCGAAGCAGCGACGCCGAACGGGATCGCCATGGTCAGCGGCCAGCCGCCCAACAAGGCGACCAAGGGCGACTGCCCTGTCTTCACCGGGTTCCCCTCGAGCTCGGTGGCCGACAAGGCCGGGATAGTCCCCGGCGAAGGCTGCGTCTATCCGGTCGAAACGGAGACCGTCGCCACCCAGCTCGCGACCTCGGGCTTCACCTGGAAGGCCTACATGGAAGGGATGAAGAGCCCCACCACCGGCGAACCGGAAAGCTGTGTGTACCCGACCGGCGAAGAAGAAGAGATCGTCGAAACGGGCGGCTACTCGGCCCGGCTCAACCCGTTCACCCACTTCCACTCGTTGCTCGACGTGGGCGAATGCTCCGAAGAAGACGTGCCGATCACGGAACTGAAGAAGGACCTGAAGAGCGCCGCGAAGACGCCGAGCTACTCCTACATCTCGCCTGACCTCTGCTCGGCCGGGTACGCCGGCCAGTGCCCGGAAGGAGCCCCGTCCGGGGACGCGGCCGCCGATGCGTGGCTCGAAGAAGTGGTGCCGCAGATCCTCGAATCGCCCGCCTACAAGGCAGACGGCCTGCTGATCATCGCCTTCGGCGGGGTGAACCCGACGGCAGAAGGCGCGCAGCCGGAACCGAAGCCGCTGAAGACCGGCGCCGTCCTGGTATCGCAGTTCATCTCCCCGGGTTCGACCGACGCCGCTCCCTATGACCCCTACGCGCTGCTGCGCACGACGGAGGAACTGTTCGGTCAGGAACCGCTGGCGAAGGCCGCGGCGAAGAAGACGAAGACTCTGGCGCCCGCGCTACTGGCGACGGAAACCGGCGGCGACTGACCGCACGGTGCGCCTTTCTGACAACCTTTCGGGATGAGTCCCGCGAATCAAGGCGCCGGTGGCGAGCCGATCACGGCCGCCGGCATCGAGGAACTGAAGGCGGAGCTGGCCGAGCTCGAAGGGCCGCGCCGGCAGGAGATGGCGGAGCGGATCCGGGTCGCCCGTGAGCTCGGCGACCTCAAGGAGAACGCCGAGTACCACACTGCCAAAGACGACCAGGCGATGATGGAGACGCGGATCAAGCGCCTCCAGGAGCGCCTCCGCAACGCGGTCGTGGTCGAGGCGAGCGAGGGCGGCGACACCTTCGCCTTCGGCCGCACCGCCGAGGTCCACGACGAATCGAAAGACGAGGTCGTCACCTGGACCCTGGTCGGCTCGACCGAGGCCAACCTCGCCGAGGGCAAGCTCTCCGCCGAGTCGCCGATCGGCCAGGCGCTGATGGACAGCGCGGTCGGGCAGACCGTCGAGGTCGAGACCCCGCGCGGCAGCAAAACCTTCAAGGTCCTGAAGCTCGTCGCCTAGCGCGAACGCACCCGGCTGACGCCGCGGGCGTGCTCAGAATGGGCCCATGCTGCGACTGCGTGCATCGCTCGAGCCCGACGCGGAGCCCGCCTTCGCCTCCGTGCTGCACGACATCGACGGGGTGCGGCGGGTGGTGCGCACGCCGGAAGACTCGGCGGCGCCCGGGCGGACCGTATTCGTCGCCGACGTCGAGCCGACCGCGGCCGACGAACTGGTCGAGGCGATCGCCGAGCTCGACATTCCGATCGACGACTACCTGCTGACCCGGGTCGAGGTGGTCGCACCGCGCCAGGGTCGCCTCGGCGGCGAACACGGCGTCGACGGCTTCGCCTGGGTCGAGCTGATGGGGCAGGCCCGCGCCAACTCGCGGCCGCTGGCCCGCTACCTGGCGCTGATCAACGTCGCCGCGGTGATCGCGGCGCTCGGGGTGATCGTCTCCAGCGGCATCCTGATCGTCGGCGCGATGGCGGTCAGCCCCGACCTGCTGCCGATCTGCGCCACCTGCGTCGGTCTCGTCGCGGGCCGCCGGCGGCTCGCCGGGCGGGCGTTCGCGACGCTGGTCGTCGGCATGGTCTCTGTGGTCTTCACCGCGATGGCGCTGTCGGCGCTGCTCAGATGGACCGGCTACCTGCCCGCCGGCTTCAAGGTCGAGCAGTCGAGCCTCGACACCCTCGCCCACCTCGACTACTCGACCGTGCTGGTCGCCGCCGCGGCCGGGATCGCGGCGATGCTCTCCTTCGAGACCGGCGCCTCGGCCGCGGTCGGCGTCGCGATCTCGGTGACGACGATCCCCGCCTCGGCCTATCTCGGCGTCGCGATCGGCGGCGGCGGGATCGACGAAGCGGCGGGCGCGCTCGCCGTGCTGGCGGTAAACGTCTTCCTGCTGATCACCACCGGCACCCTCACGCTGCTGGTGCAGCGGATGATCCGGCCGAATCGCCCTCGGGCGTCGCCGTAGGCGCCCCCAGCGAAGCGGCGGGCGTGGGCGCGACCAAGGTCGACCACGGCGCCGGGGCGGGGCGGCGTTCGTCGTAGATCACTTCGGTGCCGCCCAGCCGATCGGCCCAGCCGCGGCGCGATTCGCCGAAGACGACGCCGAGGAAGCCGAGCCCGAAGGTGGCGAACGAGAGGCCGAGCCCGATCAGCCGGCGGACCGCGGCGCGGAACCGCAGCCGGTGCTCGCTCAGCCTGATACCGAGGAATCGCATCCCCGGGGTCTGGCCGGCCAGGCACCAGAAGCCGATCAGGTAGAGCGCGACGATCACCAACCAGGCGAACGAGCCGACCACGACGACGACGCGCGGCGCGTCTTCGCCGCTGCTGCCGAGGAGCTTGGCGATCAAGGTCACGGCGCCGGCCAGCAGGGTGAAGGAGAGGTTGACGATGATCGCGTCGATCACCATCGCGCCGGCGCGGGTGACGATGCCGGCGCGATTGGTCGGCAGCGGCCGGCGGCGGCGGAAGAAGATCCGCCGCAGGATCCGCTCGACGGTATCGTCGAGATCACGCGCGACCTCCGCGATCCGCCCGGCGATGTCGCTGATCAGCCCGGCGCCCTGGGCGCTGATCGCCGCCCGCAGCTCGGGGGCCTCGGCGATCCGCTCGACCAGCTGCTGGGCCTGCTGGGAGGCGAGCAAGCGGCGCCAGACCTCGTCGACCAGCTCCGAGTCCATCGCCTCGAGGATCGCCTGCTTGACCGCGTCGCTCTCCAGCGCGCTCTGCACCGCCTCGTCGAGGACCGGCCCTTCCAGGACCCGCGCCAGGGCACGCTCGACCGCCTCGCTTTCGACCGCCGAGACGATCGCCTCCTCGGCCGCGATCTCGACCGCCTTGTCGAGGCCGGTGGCGCGGCCGACCGCGCCGGCCCCGCGGGCGCCGACGCCGAGCAGGCGCGCCGCGAGTGGCGTCGTCTCGTCGGCCATCGGCCGAGTCTAGCCCGCGACCGGCCGCCCGAGGTGCTCCAGCAGACGGTCCAGGAACTCCCCCTGGGCGGACAGGAGCTTGCGCCGGGCCGTCTCCAGGTCGAACCAGTCGGCGCGGTCGACCTCGGGGAACTCGACCTCGCGACCGCTGCGCGGCGGCCACTCCATCGCGAATGTGTTGCTGTCGAGGGCGGCCGGGTCGAAGTCCCCCTCGGCGCCCCAGGCGTCGACCACTTTGCCCGCCCGCTGGCGGACCGAACCGAGGTCGATCAGCGCCTCGGCGTCGAGCTCCGGAGCGGCCGCGCCGAGCTCCTCGTCGAGCTCCCGCAGCGCCGCCGCGCGCGAGTCCTCCTCCCCCTCGATGCCGCCCTTGGGGATCGACCAGGCGCCGTCGTCGCGCCGCGACCAGTAGGGGCCGCCGGGGTGGACGAGGAGGAACTCGGTGCCGCCATCCGCCCGCTCGCGGTAGAGGAGGATGCCCGCGCTGCGTTTGACCGGCATGCGCGCTTCCTACCCGCCCAGCGCCTCGATCAGCGGACCAAGGATCGCCAGGACCTCGTCGCGCGGGGTCGCCGCAAGCGTCTCCAGGGTGCCGTTGGCGCGGGTCATCGCGACGCCGACGGCGAACGCGATGAGGATCTCGGCACGCAGCTCGGGATCGTGGGCGCCGCCCTCGCGCAGCTCGGCCACCAACCCGGCGAGGAGCCGATCCTCGACCACGGAGCTGACCTCGGCGCGGGCGCCCGGGGTCAGCGCCGGACTCGCCAGGGCGCGGCTGATCGGGTTGTGGCCGCGTTCGTCCCAGCGCTCGAGGAGGAGGCCGAGCAGCGCCGCGGGCGCGAAGTCGAGGTCTTCCTCCTCGGTGCTGCCGACAGCGATCGCGGCGATGAAGAGCCCTTCTTTGGAGTCGAAGTAGCGGGGGATCAGCGCCGGGTCGACCCCGGCCCGCTCACCGATCTCACGCGTCGTCGCGCGGTCGTAGCCGACCGCGTCGAAAACCTCCCGGGCCGCTTCGAGAAGGGCGCGCCGCGAAGCCTCGGCATCGCGGGGACGCCGCGTCGCGGTCGCCTTGTCACCGACCGGTGACACCGCGGCGAGCCTACCACCGCCCCGTGTTGCGTTCGCACTTCGTTCCGCTATGCGGAACGAAGTGCGAACGCGTCGTGCCGCCCGGCTACGGTCAGCCGCCGAGGCGGTAGGCGACCAGCGCCGGGACCTGGCCTTCGGCGACGGGCAGGCCGGCGGGGACGATCAGGGTGCTCCCCGACGCCGTCATCCCCGAGTTCGACCCGGCGGGCAGGGCCGCCGACCAGACTTCGCCGCCGGAGGACGCGTCGAGCCCGTGCAGGGTGCCGTCGTAGGTGGCGAAGAAGACCATGTCGCCGACCGCGACCGGAGCGCCGAAGGCCGGCGTTTCATAGGTCTCGTTCCACTCCTCCTTGCCGGTGGCCAGGTCGAGGGCGACCATTTCGCCGCCGAGTTCTTCGCCTTCGCTGATCGTCACCCCGTTTTTGACCGTGAGCGGGTGATTGACGACCGGCACGAACAGCGTCGTCTTCGACGCCGCCATCGGCGCGATCACCCCGCCCAGCAGACCCGGGTAGACGGTCGCTTCCTTCGGCAGCTTCGAGAGCTCACCGCGCATCGCCAGCAGGCCGTCTTCGTCGTGGCCGTTGTGCCTGCCGACCGGCGTCCGCCAGGCGAGCTTGCCGGTCTTCGCGTCGACCGCGACGACCTGGCCCGACTTGCCGGCGCCGATCGCCAGCTGCCTGCCACCGACCTTGACCAGGATCGGCGGGTCCTGGAAGTCCCAGTCGTAGACGTCGTGCGGGGTCGTCTGGAAGTACCACTCGAGCTTGCCGGTCTTCGCGTTCAGCTTCACCATCGAGTCGCTGTAGAGGTTCGGGCCGGGGCGGCTCTCGCCCCAGGGCAGCGCCGAGGTGCCCGGAAACGGCACCGGGTTGCCGATCCCGATGTACATCCCGCCTTCTTCGTCGAAGGAGGGTGCGTACCAGACGCCGCCGCCGGCGTTGATCGAGCGGTGCTGCTTCGACCACAGGGATTTGGGGACGGTGTCGAAGTGCCACTTTTTCGCGCCGGTCTTCGCGTCGAGCGCCCAGAGGACACCGGCGATGCCGCCGTTGTATTCGGCGCTGACCCCGGTCGGCACGGTCGAGACGTAGACCATCCCGTCGTGCACGCCGGGCGACATGTCGATCGCTTCCTTCGGCACCGTGGTCAGCTGCGTCGACCAGACTTCCTGGCCGGTCGCGGCTTCGAGCGCGAACGCCTCCGTCGCCGTCGCGCCGAACACCATCCCTTCGGCGACGGTGACGCCGTTCGGGCCCTGGTCCGGTTCTTCCATCTTCGTTTCCCACAGCGTTTCGCCCGATTCGAGGTCGATCGCGCTGACGTTCGATTCGAGGTCCTGCATGTAGACGACACCGCCGGAGACGACCGGCGAGGCGGAGAAGGAGCCGAAGGTGCTCCGCGCCTGGCTCGGCACCTTCCAGGCGAGCTTCAGCTTCGCCGCCGTGGCGCGGCTGATCGGACCGCCTGCGACGAAGCGCGTGTTGGCGAGGTCGATGCCGGGATAGGCCGGTTCGCTGCCCGCCGCCGCGCCGCCCGCTTCCTGCGCGCTCGCCGTGCCTGCGCCCGCGTCGGAGGAGCCGCCGCCACAGCCCGCCAACAGGGCGATGGCCAGCACCGTCAGCGCCGCCGCGACCGCTCCGCGCTTCGCCTTGGTCAGGGCCGGCAGGAGCGGCGCGAGGACCCGGTTGGCGAGCAGGCCGAGGCTGCCGAGGTTGGCGAAGCCGGGACCCTGGCTCGGTCCCGCCAGCCCCGGGATGTGGAGGCGCGGCTCCATCCCGCCGAGCGCCAGCGAGCGGTCGAAGCGCAGCTCGGTCCCCCTCGGACGGTCCCAGATCGGCCCCACCCGCGCCTCGAGGTCGGCCCGCACCGGCTCGGCGAAGAGCCCGCGCAGCTGCGCCAGCAAGTCGAAGCCGGTGCAGTTGACGACGTAGTCGTAGCGCGCACCACGGCGGCCGGCGGAGGTCTCCAGCACCAGCCCCACCCCCTCGCCCTCGTCGACCGAGGTGACGTTGACGGCGCGGCCGAGCTCGAAGCCACAGCGCTCCTCCCCCGCCAGCCGGGCGATCACACCGGCGTCGAAGACCCCGCGGTCGCAGTGCTTGACGAAGTCGGCGCGGGTCTCGGCGTCGAGCGCCTCCCAGCCGACGTCGTCGGGATCGGCGAAGACGCGGTTCTCGAGGAAGCTCTCGCCGCGACTCAGCGGCAGGGTCGGCGTGTAGACGGTGATCCGGGCCTGCGGGCGCGCCGCGCGGAGGAAGACGAGCGCCGAGAGGGCGCTCTCGCCGCCGCCGACGATCGCCACGTCGACCTCGCCGTCGGGCAACCGCGCGAACTCGCTGCGCCGACTGTCGCAGTGGAGCACCCGTGGCTCGGCCGCCGGGTCGTGCGGGAAGGCGCGGTGGATGCCGGGGCCGGTCAGCAGCAGCGCTCGCCCGGCGAGCCGGAAGGGCACGCCGCCCGCGCTGTCCTCGACGTCGATCAGCCAGCGCTCACCGCCCGGGTCGAGCTCGATCGCGACGACGCGGCCGCGCCTCGTCCTCACCCCCGCGGTCGCCCGTTCCAGCACCCAGCCCAGGTAGGTCCCGTAATCGCGGTGGAGGATCGGCGGCGAGCCGGAGTTGACCCACGGCGCGTACTCGCCGCGTTCGATCGAGTGGCGCTGCCAGCTCAGCGGCAGCAGGGCCGCGTCGAGCTCGTCGCCGACCGCCGGAAACTGACGCGAGCTGCGGTAAGGGAACCCGATGTCCTTGATCGGCGGCACCGCGAGCGGCTCCTCGCCCGAGGTCATCCCGTTCAGCCCCAGCCAGGAGGCGGCAGGCTCGGTCTTCTCGACGATCGTCACCGTCAGCCGCGCCATGCCGAGCCGGTTCAGGGCATCGACCTTGGCGGCGATCGCCGCCGCCTTCGCCCCCGCGCCGACGATCAACAGGTCGGACTCGGGGATCTTGCCCCCCATCCGGTCATCGCTCATCCCACCATCACCAACCCTTTCTCTCCGGGACTGAAGGAGATCGACGCTTTGCTGACCCGCTCGTCGCGGCCGTCGACCGGCCGCAGGTCGACCGCCGCCAGGACCTCGCGCAGCACCCGCTTCATCTCCAGTTCGGCGTAGCTGGCGGCGAGACAGCGGCGCACACCGCCGCCGAACGGGATCCAGGTGTAGGTGCCGGCGGGCTGCTCGAGGAAGCGCTCGGGGCGGAAACGCAGCGGCTCCGGGTAGTGGCGCGGGTCGCGGTGCAGGAGGTGGATGCAGGGGGCGACGACGGTGCCCGCCGGGAGGTCGCGGCCGGCGAGGCGGAGCGGCTCGCGCAGGCGGCGGACGACCACCGGGACCGGCGGGCGCAACCGCAGCGTCTCCTTGACCACTGCATCGAGGTAGGCGTCGCCACCGCCCGCGCCGATCTCGCGCCGAGCGCGGGCGAGCGTCTCCGGGTTGCGCAGCAGGCGCTCGAAGGTCCAGGCGAGCGAGGTCGAGGTCGGGCCGTCGGTGAGCAGGGTGAGGAGTTCGTCACGCAGCTCGGCCTCGCCCAGCGGCGAGCCGTCCTCGCGGCGGGCGGCGATCAGCATCGAGACGATGTCGGGGCGCTCCGGGATCGGTTCGGAGCGGCGGCGACGCACCTCGGCGAGCGCCTCGTCCTCGACCGGGCGCATCGCCCGCCGGTAGCCGCGGCTGCGCCGCATCCACTCCGGACCGAAGATCGTCAGCGCCGCCAGGTTGCGCGGCTGGTTGAGGTAGTCGGTCAGCGCCGTGAGGCGGGCGCGCAGCGGGTCGATCCGGGGGTCGTCGGCGCGCGGGCCGAAGACGGCGCGCATCACCACCTCGAGCGTGACCGCCTGCATCCGCGGCCAGAGCGAGAACGGCTCGCCTGCCGGCCAGGCGGCGATCTCGCGGCGGGTCACCTCGCCGATCGCCTCGCCGTCGTTGGCGATCGCCTCGCCGTGGAAGGCAGGCAGGACGACGCGGCGCCGGCGCATGTGCTCGGGTTCTTCGGAGAGCATCACCGAGCGCGGCCCGAGCACCGGGCCGAGCAGCGGGTTGGCGAGCGCGACACCGACCTTGTCGCCGGCCGTGAAGACGGTTTTGACGTCGGCCTCGTCGGCGAGCACGACCCAGTCGCCCCAGTGGCGGATGCGCAGGGTGAAGGCGTCGCCGTAGCGCTCCCGACAGCGCTCCAGCCACGGTAGCGGCCGCCGCGCCCAGCCGAGCGCCTGCAGGGCCCGCGGCATCCGCGGCCCGGGCGGCAGGCTCACGCGACGCCGCCTTCGGCGGGGGGTGGCTCTCCTTTGTCGCCCACAGGGTTACCAAGGACAGCCACCCTCTCCTCGCCCGCGGCGAGACGATCCATCAGCTCGTCCTCGGCGCGGCAGGTGGCGTCGATCAGGAGGTCGAAGAAGGCGCCGGTGAAGTCGCCAGGGAGATCGACCTCGGCGCCATGCTGCAGGTAGCGGGCGCGGACCATCTCGACCCGGCCCGGCTGCATCATCTCGATGCCGCGCTCGCTCTTGTGGACGGCGACTTCGCGGCAGATCTGGAAGCGCTCGCCGAGCAGGTCGACGAGCTGCGCGTCGATCTCGTCGAGGCGGGCGCGGAACGGCGCCAGGCCGGCGGCGACGGCCTGCTCGGCCGGGGTCAGCGCGTGCTCCTCGGCGGCGCTCATACCGGGTCCTCCCCGAGCAGGCCGGCTGCGAAGGCGTGGCTGCACGGCGCCAGGGCATCGAGCGAGTAGCCGCCCTCCTGAACGACGCAGACCGGCAGCCCCGTGGCGGCGAGCAGGCGACCGATCCCGGCGAAGACCTCGGGGCCGAAGTGCCAGCCGCCGTGCGGGTCGCCCTCCACCGTGTCGTAGCCGAGCGAGACGACGAGCACGGCGGCGTCGGTGGCGAGCTCCGCCAGCGAGGCCTCGACCTCGGTCAGGTAGGCGTCCGGATCGGGGGCGGCGGCGAAGGCACAGGCCCGTTCGCGGGGGGCGCGGGGCAGCTCGGTGCCGGCGGCGACGTTGGTGACCGGCGCGGCGTGGATCGAGTGGAGGGTCGCGTCGTCGCCCATCCGCTCGACCAGCTCCGAGGTGCCGTTCGGGTAGTGAAGGTCGAGGTCGAGGATGCCGACCGGGGAGAGGCCTCCCTCGCGCAGCGCCTGCGCGGCGGCCGCGGCGTTGTTCAGGTAGCAGTAGCCGCCGATGAAGTCGGGGCCGGCATGGTGGCCGGGCGGGCGGCAGACCGCGTAGGCGTAGCGGTCCCCGTCGAGGAGCCGGCGCGCCGCGGAGATCGCGGTCCGGACCGCCTCGCGGGCGGCGGCGACGAGCGCCGCGTTGACCGGGATGTCGGGTTCGAGGCCGGGCGGGGAGAGCTCGGGGACGACAGACGGCTCCTCTCCCGCCGCGGCGAGCGCCGCCAGATGCTCCGGACCGTGCAGCGCGACGAGCGCCCGCTCGACCTCCTCGTCCTCGGCGGCGGCGTCCACCGCGCGCACGCCGAAGTGGCGCCGCAGCCCGACCCGAAGCTCGGTGAGGCGCGCATCGGAGTCGCGGCCGGGCAAGCGCACCCCGCCTTCGCGGATCCAGACGGAGCTCGTGTCGATGCCGGCGCCGGTCCGGGTGCGCTGCTCGACCATCGTCATCTCGCTCATCCGAGCGCCCTCCGCAGCCGCGGACCGATGTGCTCGAAGCCGTTGGCGAGGTAGAAACGCTCGGTCGCGGCGAGCGCCGGAAAGCTCTCCCGTGGCAGCCCGACCTCGACCCGGCTCGCCCCCTCGGCGCCTGCGGCAGGCACAAGCGCCTCGACGAGCGCCGCCCCGACGCCTGCTCCCCGCCACCCGGGCCGGGTCCACAGCACCTCGATCGTCAGTAGCCGCCCCGCGACCTGGACCGCCCGCGCCCAACTAGCGGTCAGAACCCCGAAGAGCTCCCCCACTCCCCCGGTGGCGACGAGGACGATGCCGAGGGAGGGGTCGGCGATGTGGGCGCTCGCCTCGGCTTCGATCGCGGCCTGCGGGGGCGGGGTGCCGCCGAGCTCACGCAGCAACTCCACGACCGCGACGGCGATCGCCGGTACGTCCTCGGTACGTGCCTGTCGCACCTCCCAGCCCACCGTCCCCGGCCTCACGGCCGGGCTCTCGGTCACCGCCCTGGTCATGCCGCCTCCGCGCTCCTCGCCGCAGGCTCGAGCTCGACGCTCCAGGCACCCTCGTCGGAGCGCCCGGTCACGGTGCGGGCGATCGCCGCCATCGGCGCCCGTGCCTTCAGCAGGATCTCGTCGAACTCCTCCTCGGGGTCGGACTGCATGACGATCGCGCCGCCCGCGCCGATCGTCGTGCGCCCCGGCCGGATGACGATCGTGCGGATCACGATCGAGAGATCGACCGCGCCGTCGGCGCCGAAGTAGCCGATCGCCCCGGAATAGACGCCGCGCGCCTCGTCCTCGAGCTCGTCGATGATCTCCATCGTGCGCTCCTTCGGCGCACCGGTCATCGAGCCGCCCGGGAAGCAGTTGCGCACACACTCGACCGGCGAGCGCCCCGCCTCCAGCCGGCCGGTCACGGTGGAGACCACCTGGTGGACGGTCGCGTAGGGCTCGACCACCATCAGGTCCGGGACGCGGACCGAGTCGACCTCGCTCACCCGGCCGAGGTCGTTGCGCAGGAGATCGACGATCATCAGGTGCTCGGCGTAGGTCTTCTCGTCGGCCGCCAGCTCCGCGCGGCGAGCGGCGTCCTCGGCCGGGTCCTCGGCGCGCGAGATCGTCCCCTTGATCGGCCGCGCCTGGACCGCGCCGTCACGGCCGACCGAGAGGAAGCGCTCCGGCGAGGAGCTGACGATCGCGGTCTCGCCGAAGCGCAGGAAGGCGGCGAAGGGAGCCGGGTTGGTGCGCCGCAGGCGGCGATAGAGGGCAAACGGGTCGGGGCTCGCGTCGGTCGAGATCTGGTCGGTGAGACAGACCTCATAGGACTCGCCCGCCGCCAGTTCGGCCTGCGAGCGTTCGATGTCGGCGAGGTAGCGGGCCCGGCCGCGGCCGCAGCGGAAGGAGACGTGGGCGCCAGGCTCGGCGGGCGGGTCGAGCGGGCGCTCGGGCGGCGGGTCGCAGATCGCCGCGGCGACCAGTCGGGTGCTCGACTCGAGCCACGCCGAGGCGGCCTCGCGATCGGCCTCGTCGTCGGTCCGACAGAGGGCGAGGACGTGGCTCCGCCCACGGGCGTGGTCGACGGCGACGACGCGGTTGGCGAGCATCAGGGACGCATCGGGGAGGTCGGAGCTGTGGACGTTCGACGCGCCGCAGTCACCCTTCAGCTCGTAGCCGAGGTAGCCGACATAGCCGCCGATCAGCCCGCGATCGATGCCCGCCGGAGGCTCGACCCGGACCCGTGCCGTCTCCTCCTCGAGCAGATCGAAGATCGAACCGTGGTGGATCTCCTCTCCGGCCGGCGTGCGGATCGTCGTCATTGCCCGGTCGACGTCGTAGGTGAGGTGCCGCTCCCCCGGCCCGGCGCTGGTCCCCATATAAGAGCACTGGGCCAGCCAGGTAGGCGCGTCGGCGGAGTCGAGCCAGAACGAGGTCTCGGCGGCGCCGAAGAGCCGTTCGTAGAGGTGCTCGGTCGGCGCCGCCCCCTCCAACGTCCGCGACAGCACGGTCCAGTCGCCCACAGACGGCGCCGGACGCTCCCGCACGGGCGGCGATGGTGACCTGGGCACCGTCACCGAGGTGCCGGTGGCCGAGCGCCCGGCGAGCTCGAAGAAGTTCCTGGCGATGCGGTCGCCGTGCTCGGTGGCGATCGACTCCGGGTGGAACTGGACCCCCCACATCGGCCGGGTGTCGTGCTCGACGCCCATCACGACGCCATCGTCCGCCCAGGCGACGACATGGCCTTCAGGGCCGACCGGACCGGTGATCGCGAGCGAGTGGTAGCGGACCACCGAGAATTCCTGCGGCACGCCGGCGAAGATCCCGGTGCCGCGATGACGGACGTGGCTGAGGCGCCCGTGCATCGGCTGCGGTGCGCTCGCCACGCCGCCCTCGAGCAGGTTGCCGATCCCCTGGTGGCCGAGGCAGATCCCCAGCACCGGCACCTCGCTGTAGCGGAGGATGTCGCGGCAGACGCCGAAGTCGTGCCAGCGTTCCGGCCGTCCCGGCCCCGGCGAGAGGACGAAGGCGTCGAACCTGGAGCGACTCAGGACGCGCCAGCTGACCGCGTCGTTGTTGACGACGAGCGGCTCCTCGCCGGAGGCGGCCGCCAGCAGATGGAAGACGTTGTAGGTGTAGGAGTCGTGGTTGTCGACCAGCAGGGTGCGCATCACGCCCCCTCCAGCCCGAGCCCGCGGACCCCCGCGTCGAGCACCGCCTGGGAGACCGCCTCGACCCGCGGCGAGCGCTCCGTCGCCGTGTACCAGCGGGCGAAGTGGGAGAGATAACGGGCGAGCGGCACCGGGTCGAGGTCGGCGACCGCGCTGCGCAGATGGCGCCGGAAGAGCTCCGCCTGGACGACCGCGAAGCGGTAGTCGGGGTCGTCGGCGGGCCGCTCCCCCGCCATCGCCGCATCGCCCCCGCGGCGCGCCTGGGCCCCGACGACGTCCCAGCCGAAGCTCCGCTCCGCCTCGAACAGGAGGTTCGGCTCGAACTCGACCCCTTTCGAGGTCGGCTGCAGCAGGAACCAGCCGAGGATGACGCGCGCCGCCACCCGATCCGGGTTGGGATGGGCCCGCCGCACCGCCGCGCGCCCCGGGTCGGCGTCGATCGCCTCGTCGACCCACTCGACCATGTCGTCGATCAGCAGCGCTCCCTGCTTCGAGGAGCTGACCGCCTCGCCGCGCCGCGCGACCATGCCGTGGAAGACGTCGTGGGTCGGCGGGCCGCCGGCGCCGTTGCCGTTGACGACCGGGTTCCGGTGGCCGTTCGAGGGCACCACCGCGAGCGCCTCGAGCAACTGCCGCCGGCAGGTGACGTGGGACACCCACTCGGTGCCGCAGACCTGCAGCGAGGTGACCCCGTCGAGCTCCGGCGCTGCCGCCCAGTAGGCGAGCGCCCGCATGTGCTGGGTCGGCAGGCCGTCGGAGCGGACCAGCGGCATCTCTTCGAGCTCCTCGCGCCGGGTCGGATAGACGACCATGCCGTCCTCGCGCCGCCGCAGCGTCCCTTCGCGCAGCCCGAGGTTGGTCAGCTCGGCGACCTCGGGCAGGAAGTCGGACTCGAAGATCACCTTGTCGAACGGGACGCCGAGCCGGGCGAGCGTCTTGCGCTGGCCGGAGATCACCCAGGCCCGCGTCTTCGACCACAGTTCGAGCGCCCCCTGGTCCCCGTCCAGCACCCGCATCATCAGCTCGTCGGCCTTGTCGTCGTAGAGCGCCGCCTCGCGCGCCACCGAGTCCTCGGCGCCGTCGTCGCCGATCTCGGCCCGACCCGCCCGGACGTAATCCGCGTAGCAGAGGCCGACGAAGTGGTCGCTCTTCTCGCCGTTCTCGGAGCCGAGTTCGTCATCGGCGCGACCGGAGGCGACGACGCCCGCCATCGCCTCGCCCATGCTGCGGCCGACGTCGCAGATCAGGCTGCGGTTCTCCACCCTGGCGCCGCCGACCCGCAGCGCCGCCGCGATCGCGTTGCCGAGGGCGAGATTGCGGAGGTGGCCGATGTGGAGCGCCTTGGTCGTGTTGGCACCCCAGAAGTAGACCGCGTAGCGCTGATCGGCGGCGAGATCGGCGTTGGCGTCGGCGGGCAGCGCGCCGGACTCGAGCGACTCGCCCCGCGCCTCGATCCAGTCGGGGTCGAGGCGGACGTCGACGCCCTTCTCGTGGGCGTCGACCGCGGCGACCGCGGGATCGGCGGCAACCCGCATCAGCGCCTCGCGCGCCCGCTCGTCGGTGGCCCACTCGCCGCGCACCCGCGGCACCAGCATCAGGTCGCGGTCGACTTCCGGCCGGAAGGGCGAGCGGGCGGCCCACGGTGCCGTGCCGTCCGTGGCGGCGACCCCGTCGATGCTGTCGAAAAGATTCCCTGCCATAGCCCCGCCCCTCCGGACGATCCCTTTTTTCGGAATGCACCAGCCGGGGCTCGAACCCGGATCACCGGCTTACAAGTCCGGTCCTTTAACCGATTAAGGCACTGGTGCTGGCTGTCCGAACCGAGCCTACGGACCCCCGTTCGCATCGAGTTCCCTGATTGCTCGATTCGCGCGGCAGCATAACACGAGATTTGATTTCCGCAAGAGTCTTGACCATTAGACCCGGCCCGCCTCGAGGAGTCGGGCGAGGAAGCGGCGCGTCTCCTCCTCGCGCGGCTCGGCCAGCACCTGCTCGGGCGGCCCCGACTCGAGGATCCGGCCCTCGTGCAGGAAGGCGACCTCGTCGGCGACCTCGCGGGCGAAGCTCATCTCGTGGGTGGCGATCACCATCGTCATCCCCGCCGCCTTCAGATCTCGGACCGCCTCCAACACCTCGCCGATCAGCTCCGGGTCGAGCGCGCTGGTCACCTCGTCGAGGAGCAGCGCCCGCGGCTTGCCGGCGAAGGCGCGAGCGATCGCCACCCGCTGCTGCTGGCCGCCGGAGAGCTCGTCGGGGCGATCGTCCTCGCGCCCCTCCAACCCGAAGCGGGCGAGCAGCGCCCGGCCTTCCTCCTCGGCCTCGCGCCGCCCCACCTTCTGCGCCCGCATCTGTCCCAGCACCACGTTCTGCAGCACGCTCATGTGGGGGAAGAGGTTGTAGGCCTGGAAGACGACGCCCAGTCGGCGGCGCACCGCGACCGGGTCGACCGCGGGGTCGGTGATCACCTCGCCGTCGAGGAAGATGTCGCCGTCGTCGATCTCCTCGAGCAGGTCGATGCAGCGCAGTAGCGTCGACTTGCCCGATCCCGAGGCGCCGATCAGCGCCACCGCTTCGTGCTCGGCGACGTCGAAGTCGACCCCGTGGAGGACCTCGCGCTCGCCGAACGCCTTGGTCACCCCCCGCACCTTGATCACGGCCGCCATCAGCGCACCGCCTCGGCGCCGCCCATGCGGTCGACGATCCGCGCCAGCGGCACCGTGATCACCAGGTAGAGCAGGGCGGCGGCGATGATCGGCGTGTAGTTGAAGTTTTCGCCCTGGTAGATCTGGGCGACGCGGAAGGCCTCCTGCGGTCCGATGATCGAGATCAGCGCGACTTCCTTCTGCAGCGCGACGAAGTCGTTGAGCAGCGGCGGCGCGACCCGGCGGATCGCCTGCGGCAGGATCACGTGGCGCATCGTCTGCGGCTGCGTCAGGCCGACCGAGAGGGCGGCGTCGTGCTGGCCGCGGTGGACCGAGTTGATCCCCGCCCGGTAGACCTCGGAGACGTAGGCACTGTAGGAGAGGGTCAGCGCGATCGCGCCGAGCACGACCGGGTCGGTCGGCAGCCCTTCCAGTTCGAGCGCCGGGATGCCGAAGCCGATCAGGTAGACGAGCAGGATCGTCGGGATGCCGCGGAAGACGTCGACGTAGACGGTGCCGAGGAGGCGCACCGGGAAGAGCCCCGGGGAGCGGTTGACGCGGATCAACGCGATCAGCAGCGCCAGGATCAGCACCGCGACCTCGACCACCATGAAGATCTTGATGTCGAGCCAGAAGCCGCTCAGGACTTCCGGGAAGGCATTGGTGAATTCGCTCCAGGAGAAGAACGTTTCGCGGACGCTCGGCCAGCCGGGGCTGGTCAGGACCAGCGCCGCGAGGCCGCCGATCACGACCACCGAGGAGACCCCGGCGATCAGCTGACCGCGACGCGCCTTGGCGCGTTTGGCCGCCTCGCGTTCGCGGCGACGGTCGCCCTGCCGGGGACGATCGTCAGGGCTGATGGTGGCGGTCTCGTTCACCCGCCCGGGGACGCCTCAGTGGAGTTCGGGCGCGTTCGCGGCCTGGCTCATCCACCGCTGCGTGATCTCTTCCAGTTCACCCGATTCTTCGAGCCCTTCGATCGCGCTCGAGATGCAGGCGGTGAGCGATGAGCCCTTGGCGAGCAGAGCGCCCCATTCTTCGCCTTCGGCGTTACCGAACTGGCCGACGATCGTCGCGTTTTCGACCTGGGCTTCGGTCAGGTAGAGCGCCGTCGGCAGATCGACGACGACCGCTTCGACCTGGCCGTTCTTGAGCGCCGTGACGACGTCGCCGGAGTTGTTGAAGACTTCCGGTTTGCTCGACGGTTCGATGTCTTCTTCGACCGCCTTGAGGCTGGTCGTATCGATCTGGACGCCGAACTTGACGTCCTGCAGTTCGGCCAGCGATTCGGCCTTCGCCGCTTCCGAGCCTTCCAGCGCGACGACCGCCTGGTTGGCGGTGTAGTACGGGGCCGAGAAGTCGACCGCCTTTTCGCGGGTCGGCGTGATCGTGATCTCGTTGACGTCGAAGTCGAAGTTCTTCGGACCCGGCGCGTAGGAGGAGTCGAAGGGCTCGACCGTCCACTTGATCTTCGCTTTCGGGTAGCCGAGCTGCTTGCCGATCGCGTAGGCGACGGCGCTCTCGAAGCCTTCCCCGTTTTCCGGTTCGTCGTTTTCGAAGTAGGGCGGGTAGGCGGGTTTGTCGGTGGCGACGGTGAGGGTGCCCGCGGTGTGCGTCTGCATCGTTTCCGGCGTGCAGTCCGCGGCGGTCGCGGTGGTGCCTTCGCCGCTCGAGGAGCCTCCCTTCTTGCCGCCACAGCCGGCGAGCAGGGCCGGCACGAGGGCGAGGACGGCGACGATGGCAAAGGTCGTTCTGCGCATGGGGATGATCCGGGGCAAGCGAGTTCTGGACCGGAGGCGCGGCATCCTATGCGAACGCCGTCAGGTGCGCAATGGCTTCAGCGCGCCGCTCACCCGGACCAGCTCGTCGAGCATCGCGTCGGCGCTCTTCTCCATCACGTCGTTCGGCACCAGCTCGCCATGCTCGCCGAGAAACTGGGCGACGAAGGGGATCGAGACCGCCTCGGGAAGCGGGAACATCTTCAGCGTCGTCACCACCTGCTTGACCATCTGGGCGGCGCGGGTGCCGGCCGAGATGCCGCCGTAGGAGACAAGTCCGACAGGCTTGTACTGCCACTCTTGGTGGAGGTAGTCGAGCGCGTTCTTGAGCGGCGCCGTCATCCCGTAGTTGTACTCGGGGTGGACGAAGACGAAGGCGTCGGCGGCGTCGACCCGGGCGCTCCAGTCTTTGGTGTGCTGGTGGGTGTAGTCGCGCAGCCGCGGATGGTGCGGCTCGTCCATGAAAGGCAGGCCGATCTCCTGCAGGTCGGCGCGGTCGACGTCGAAGCCGCCGTGGCCGAGCGCGTGCGCCTCGAACCATTCGCCGACCGGCAGGCCGACCCGGCCCGGGCGGGTGCTGGCGATCACGATCATCAGGACGGGGCGCTCGGCCATCGCCGTCGAACCTAGCGAAGCCGCCCGCCCGACCTCACGCAGCAGCGCAACTCCCCCGTTCCCGTGGTCGACCTAAGGCCCGTCCCACGGACTGCGGTCGACCTAAGGCCCGTTCAGCGGGCCAAAAGACGACCGCGCGGCAGGGACCGGGCCAAAGGACGACCGCGGCCGGGGTCAGGGGTGGGTGGTGACGCGAGCGCTGAAGGCGGTGATCTGGGCGGCGAAGCGTTCGGCGTCCTGGAAGAGCATGCCGTGGGCGGCGCCCTGGTAGATCGAGAGGCTCGAGCCGGGGATGCGGGCATGCATGCGCCGCGCGTTGACCGGCGGCACGCCGGGGTCGAGGCCGCCGTTGGTGAGCAGCGTCGGCGTGGTGATCGACGGCAGGCCGCGCCAGGTGCCGGTGTAGTGGAGGAATGCCTCCTCGGCGGCTTCCTGGCGCTTCAAGGTGCGCGCCGAGACCTTTTCCTGGGGAACCGACTCGTAGCCGTGGATGAAGCGCGCGGTCGCCGCGCCACCCGCCGCGGTCGCCGGGAAGAGGAGTTCGAGGAAGACTTCGTCGCCGCTCTTCGGGTCGGCGAGCCTGCGGATCAGGCCCGGCGGGGGCGGCACCGTGTGTCGGCTGCCCGCATCGCCACCGGTGGTGACCAGGGCGCCGAGCAGCGACGGCCGGCGCTCGGCCAGCGTCAGGCCGATCTCACCGCCCATCGACCAGCCGACCAGGGTGGGCTTCTCGAGCCCGAGCGCTTCGATCAGGTCGCCGGTGTCGCGCGCCATCAGCGGCACGGTGATCGGCTTCGAGAGGTCGTCGCTGGTGTAGCCGACGCCGCGGTTGTCGAAGATCGTCACCCGGAAGTGCCGCGCCAACGGGTGCAGCAGATAGGGCATCCAGAGGCTCATCGCGGCGGTGTCGCCCTGGACCATGATCAGGTCGGGACCGTGGCCGAACTGGCGATAGCCGATCCGGATGCCGTCGACGGCGACCCGGTGGACGGGCCCCTCGAAGGCGCCCGCGCCGTGCAGCCGCGAGTGCGGCACCGGCTGGGCCGCCGCACTCGTCGCCGGGAAGACGAGAAGGACGAGGGCGGCCAGCGCGAGGCAGATCCTGCGGGCGGCGGTGACCACTCGGCCTGAACCTAGGCGTTCATGTCGACGGCGAAGACATTGGTCGGCTCGATCGTGACCACTACCCGGCGCTCGCCGGGGCCGTCGTGCTCACGCAGGTCGGCACCGCCGTACTTGGCGCCGACCTGTTCGGCGAACTCGTAATCGTCGTCGGCCTCGACCGTCGCCGTGCCGCGGACGTCGAGATAACGGAACGGGTTGGCGAGGTCGAGGACGAAGAGGCTGCACTGCGGCCGCGCCCGCAGATTCTTCGTCTTCAGCCGCGAGTCGTTCAGCGAGATCTTCACCTTGCCGTCCTCGAAGAGGAACCAGACCTCGGTCAGTTGCGGGCCGCCGTCTCTACCGATCGTCGCCAGGGTCGCGAATTGCGCCTCCAGCAGGTCGTGGAACGCGGCCGGGAAGTCGGTGCTCATCGACCGGATCTTGACGCATCGCCGCTCCCGGCACTTGCCCGTTCGTGGGAGGATGGGCAGATGAGTCCGTCCCGCCCGCGCCGCGAGGAGCGACCCGACTACGGCTGGGTGATCTCCTTCGGCTGCAAAGAGACGGGCGAACTCAAACGCCTCAAGGTCGCCACCGATCCCGCCTCGGACACGAGCCCGATCGCGGTCCCTTGCGCCTGCGGCGAGATCCATCGCGTCACCGTCTCCCCCTACCGCCGGCGCCGCGCCGCCGACGAGCCCTTCGACCTCGAGGTCGAGTCGCTCGACGAGCTGCGCGACTAAAGCCAGAAGAAAGGACCCAAGTTGCCCCTCGCAGACGTCAATTTCGGCGACCTCCTGCTGCTCGTCTTCGAGATGTTCATATTCGTGATCTGGATCTGGATCCTGTTCACGATCATCACCGACCTCTTCCGCAACCACGAGATGTCGGGCTGGCTGAAGGCAGTCTGGATCATCCTGCTGATCTTCATCCCGTTCCTGACCGCGCTCGTCTACCTGATCGTCTACGGCAACGACATGCGCGAACGGCAGCTGCGCGCCTCGGCGGAAGCGAAACACGCCGCCGACGACTACATCCGCGCCGCGGCCCATGTCTCACCCGCCGACGAACTCCACAAACTGCATGAACTCGTGGAAAAAGGCGCACTGACCGAGGACGAGTACCAGCAGGCCAAAGCGAAACTGCTCACTTCGTAGTCCCGGATCCGCCGGGGGCGCCCGCCGGGCGCCCCCACCCGCGCTTGCCCGGCCTGTGCGCCGGGTAGGCTTAGGAATTCATAAATGCTTGGCGGGGAAAGGATCTAGTGGTGCTTGCGGCTCGTTGAACCTTCCCCAGAGTCAGTTTCGGCGCCGGACCCCTGTTCCGATCCCGAGCGCCGCGGGCCCGGTGACTGCAGCGAGGAGGTGGCGGTCGCCCGGGCGAAGGCACCCGAGGCCCGCACGATCCTCATCAACGGCCTGATCGCCGCAGGTCTGGCGCTCGCCGCCGCGGCGGCGGTGATCTGGGTCCCCTTCCTGGAGCCGATCCGCGACCGCTTCGCCAACACCGAGCCGGGTTGGGTCGTCGCCTCCTTCGTCCTCCAACTGCTCTCGGTGCTGAGCTTCGTGGTCGCCCTTCGCGGCGCCTTCGATCGCCGCCTCGGCTGGCGCGAGTCCTTCGATGTCGGCGTGGTCGAGGAGAGCGCCAACGTCTTCCTGCCGAGCGGCGGCAGCGGCGGCCTCGCGCTCGGCGCCGTGATCCTGATCCGCTCCGGGGTCCCCACCGCCTTCGCGGCGAGCCGCTCGGCGGTCCTCTTCCTCGTCACCAGCGGCGTCAGCCTCGGCGCCCTGGTGATCTTCGGCACCGCGGAGGCGATCGGCCTCCTCCCCGGCGACGCCCCGCTCGCCACCACCTTGATCCCGGCGGCCGGCGCCGCCTTCGTGGCCGCCGCGGTCATCGGCCTCCCTCGCCTGCCGCAGATCGATCCCGAGGGGGGCGGTCGCATCCGCCGCGCCACGGCGATCGCCCAGGCCTGGCTGCGCGACGCGGTCGGCACCAGCCTCGCGCTGCTCGCCTCACGCGAAGTCCTGCTGATCGCCGGCGCGATCGGCTACTACGCCTTCGACGTCGCCTCGATGGGGGCCGCCTTCGAGGCGCTCGGCGGCGGCGGCCCGGCGCTCGGCCTCTTCGTCCTCGCCTACACGATCGGCCACGGCGGCGCGATCGTGCCGCTGCCCGGCAGTGCCGAGGGCGGCCTGGTCGGCGCCTTCACGCTCTACGGCTCGGCGCTCAGCCTCAGCGCCGGCGGCATCCTCGTCTACCGCACCTTCCACGCCGGCGTGCCGTTCCTGCTCGGCGCGCTCGGGCTCGCCGACATCGGCCGCCGCGCCCGCCGGTCCGAGCGCGGGCCGGACTCGGTCAGCCAGGCCAGCATCGCGACGGCGGCGAACCCGGCGCCGACCGCGCAGACCGCCACCCAGCCACCGAGCGTCCAGGCGAGCGAGCCACCCGCCGAACCGACCGCGCCACCGGCGAAGTTCGAGGTCATGTAGGCGGTCGTGACGCGACCGGTGGTCTCGCGGCCGAGCGCATAGATCGCCCCCTGGCTGAGCACGTTCTGCCCCTGCACGCCGAAGTCGAGCAGGACAAGGCCGGCAAGGATCGCGACGGCGCTGTGGCGACCGAGGAAGAAGACCGACCAGCTGAGGAGGACGGCGGCGAGCACGCAGCCGGTGGCGACGCGCCCGTGGCCGCGATCGTGGAGGCGGCCCATCCGCATCGCCGCCGTCGCGCCGCCGAGACCGGCGAGGCCGAACAGCCCGATCTTCGCCTCGCCGAATTCGAACGGGGGAGCGGTGAGCAGGAAAGCCAGCGTGGTCCAGACGAGGCTGAAGCCGGCGTAGCCGCAAGCGCCGTAGACCATGCGACGGCGCAGCACCGCCTCGCGCCGGATCAGCGCCGCGACGCTGCCGAGCAGCTCGCCGTAGCGGAGCGACGCCGATGGCCGGCGCTCGGGCAAGGCCCGCCACAGCGCCACCGCCAGGACCGCCATCATCACCGCGGCGAGCGCGAAGACGGTGCGCCAACCGGTCGCGCCGGCGATCAGCCCGGCGACCGTGCGGGCGACGAGGATGCCGCTGAGCAGGCCGCTCATCACCAGGCCGACGACGTGGCCGCGTTCGCGCTCGGGCGCGATCGTCGAGGCGAAGGGGACCAGGACCTGGGCGACGACCGAGGTCGCCGCCGCGACCCCGATGGCGAGGGCGAGGACGATGAACTGCGGCGCCGCGGCGGCGCCGATCAGGCCGAGACAGCTGATCGCGAGCAGGACGACGACCAGCCGGCGGCGATCGACCAGGTCGCTGAGCGGGGCGATGAAGACGAGGCCGAGGCCGTAGGCGACCTGCGAGACCGTGACCAGCAGGCCGGCGACGCCCTCCGAGACGCCGAACTCTTCGGCGATCGCCGAGAGCAGCGGCTGCGCGTAATAGAGGTTGGCGACGGCGGCGCCGCAGCCGACCGCGAGCAGCAGGATCAGCTTGCGATCGACGGGCTCCGGCTCGGCGGCGGGCATCGCCCGAGAAGTTACGGGGTGAGGCCTGCCGGCCCTCTCGGGCGGCCGCGATATCCGACTCAAGATGACGGCCGTCATCCATATACTCCGCCAGATGGGGCATTCACGGCACGAGAAGGCCGACAGCCACCGCCGGATCGTCAAGGTCGCGGCACGGAAGATGCGCGAATCCGGGACCGAGGGTCCCGGTGTCGCCGAGATCATGAAGGCGGCGGGCCTCACCCACGGCGGCTTCTACAAGCACTTCGACTCGCGCGACGACCTGGTCGCCGAGGCGGTCGAGGCGGCGACCGCCGAAGGCCTGGAAGGCTTCGAGGAGGCGACCGAGGGGGCGGCCGATCCGCTCGCCGCCTTCGTCGACCGGTACCTCTCCCCCGGCCATCGCGACGACCCCGGCTCGGGCTGTGCGGTGGTCGCGCTCGGCGCCGACGCCGCCCGTGCCGACGACCGCGTGCGGGCCGTCTACCGCGCCCAGGTCGAGCGCTATATCGCCGAGCTGGAAGAGCTGATGGGCGGTGGCGCGGACGTCCGCCGTCGCGCGATCGCCGCGGTCACCTCGATGGTCGGTGCCCTCCTCGTCGCCCGCGCCGTCGACGACGCGGATCTCTCCGACGAGATCCTGGGCGAGGTCCGGGCGAGCCTCAGGTCTCCCGCATCGCGACGAAGAGCAGCACGGCCATCACGATCAAGATGATCGAGATCGCGTAGATGTAGCGCGCGACCTCAGACACGGGCGCGCCCCGACGATCGATCTTGTTTGGACCCCACTGTCAGCCTTTCCCTAATTCGCTTCGATGACGAAGCGAGTCCCTCTCCGCCTGGTCGGCAGAAACCGAGCCTAGCCCGAAATTGAATGACTTTTGGGTAAACATTTGATCTCTATGGACTTTTCTCATAAGAAAATGTCGCTAGTTGCACAATATTTGTACCCCCGGACGACAACAAAGTGATCCGGGCGATGTTCGTTCACAGAACGCACGCGATGGGCATCTCGCCCATCGGAAGGGCTGCGGGCGCCTCTCCGGACGCTCGAATCAGGAACCGGTGAGAAAGCCGCCGCGCACTTCCGGCGGCAGCGTTTCGCTGCAGGTGGTGCCTTCGCAGATGTTCGCCCAGGTGCCGGGCCCCGCGAGAGGCACCTCGCCGATGCCGGGGACCGCGAGCGCCATGTCCCCGGTCCAACTCGCGCTGGTCGGCGTGTCGAGCCGGAAGGTCGCTTCGCCGGAGAACGGCGCGGGCGGTCTGACCGTCGCTTCGGGCGGCACCCCGCCGCTCGTCCTCGGGACCAGGAAGTACTGGGAGCCGGTGTCGCGGACGATGTAGGCGTAGATCTGGATGCCACGCCGTTCGGTCAGGTACTCGCCGACGAACATCACCGTCGGCAGACCCGAGGACGTCACGCTCGGCAGGGATGCGGGAGGCCCGACCGCGGTGAAGGAGGTCTTGCCCGTGCCGTTCCGGCCCACTGCGTAGAGGCTCAGATTGTCGGGGGTCCCTTCCGTACCGGTCATCCCGGCGCGCGCTTCTTCGGTGCAGACATGTCGTCTGGCTTCACGGATCTTTCCTTCGGCGCTGCCATGCCTGGTCTTCGTGTAGCCGCCTTCGCCGCGGAAGACGATCGTCCCTCGGTAGGTCCCTTTGCGCACCAGGCCCACCGGGTTGGTGCAGGCAGGGCCGGTGAAGACCGACTTTTCCGCGCTGCGCTGTTCGAAACCGACATCGATCCGGCCGAGCCCCCGCAGCTTCGCCTTGATCCCGCCGTCCTTGGTGAGGCGACCGTCGACGGTGTACTCGACGCTCGTCTCCCCCGCCTTGCCGCGTTCTTCGGCCGCGTCGACCGAGACCTTCACCGGCCCGCCGCCGCGGCGCAGCGCGGTGACGGTCACCCAGTAGCCATCGGTGGCGCGCACTTCGAAGGAGCTCGAGATGGTCGCCGGGATGACCCGATGCACCGTCGCCGCGGTCGCCGGCGGCGCCGTCGCCGCGGTCGCGGCGACGATCGACAGCACCGGGATCCATGTCCTCCTGGACATGGGCGGAGTGTATGCCGGGGGCGCAGAGGACCTAGAGCGATCCCTTTGAGGCGTCGCCGACGCCGGCCTGCTGCAGGACGGTCACCTGAGGGGGCCCGGAGAGCGTGCCGCTCGCGCCCACCGCCGCGATGTGGTCGGTCGTCATGTGCGCCTGAAGCGCATCCGCCGAGGCCCACTTCTCGATCATGAAGACGTGGCTCTCGTCGGCGGGATCGAGCTGCAGCGCATAGAGCAGGCAGCCCTCGTCCTTGGCGTGGGTCGCCTCGCACAGCTGCTGAAGCGCCGCCAGCGCCTCCTCGCGCTTGCCCGACGCGATCCCGATCTCGGCCACCACCACTACCTCGCTCATGTAATTCCCTTCTCTCCTCGTTTTGAATTGAACCGACATCATCTCTGACGAACGGCCAAAAAAGAAACCGCGCAAGTTGGCCGATTGTTCGAGGCAAATCGAGGAGGAATGGTTAACGTCGCTTCTCCAATGACCAGGTGCCGTGCAGTTCCGGGCGGCCGCGGTCCGGGCGGCAGAGATGAACCACGAAATCAAGGACTTCCTCCTGATCGCGGCCCTCGCGCTTGCCGTCGGAGTCGCCCTCGCCCTGCTCGGCCTGTGGTGCCACTTCGAATTCCACTGCCAACATATGAACTGCCGGTGAGAGAAGGAGGCCGCCGCTACCTTCCCTCTTCGCGCAGTTTCGCCTCGATCTGTTGGGCCACTTCTCCGGCCAGGCCTGGTTTGCCGGCCGGGGACCCCGGGGGTTCCGCGGCGATCGCGTCGAACCCCCCCTTGTCGGCCTGCTTTTCGACCTTGGCTTCCTTCCAGAGGACATCGCGGTCGAACGCGGTCTCCTGGGTCTTGGGGTTGAACTTGACCCGCGCCGTCTGCCCGACCAGCGGGCGACGCTCCGTGTCGGACTCGAACATCTCGACGAACCTCGCGCGGAAGGCCGGGCTTCCGTCGTCGGGTTCGACATCGGCGATGTAGTCGTACACGTGGTGATACAGGCCGGTGGGGGCGTAGCTGTTGATGCCCCTGCGGTACTGGCCTTCATGAGTCTCTCGGGCGACGATCGTCGCCTGGCCCTGCTTCCAACCGATCTTGAACACCGTCGTCCTTTCGCCCGATGCGGATCGGAACCGACCCGCGACGAGTGGAAGTTAGGAAGAGGAGCCGCGACCCGCCTCCATGAGGCTCATGGGGATCCGACCGGGCGGTCCGATCGCGGACGATCTGGGTCTGGATATCGCAGCCCGGCGCCGAAAAGCTCATGCACCTGCCGCACCGCGATCGAGCCCTCGCCGACCGCCGCGGCGACCCGATTCGGCGACCCCCGCCTGACGTCGCCGACCGCCAGCACGCCCGGCATGCTGGTCTCGAGCGAAAGTGGCGCCCGCTCGAGCGGCCAGGCGTCGGTGTCCTCCAACTCGACGCCGGTGGGGATGAAGCCGCGCGGGTCGCGGAGGATCTCCCCCGGGAGCCATCCGGTGTTCGGGCGGGCCCCGATCATCAGGAAAAGGGCCTGCGCCTCGACCTGCTCGGTCTCGCCGGAGCGGTCGCGGAGCGCGAGACCCGTCAGCCATTCCTCGCCCCCACCGCCCACGACCTCGGTCTCCAGTCGGACCTTGATGTTCGGCGAGGCCTCGATCTGCTGGATCAGGTAGTGCGACATGCCGGCCGCCAGCGTGGGGGCGCGCACGACCAGGGTCACCCGGCGGGCGTATTCGGCCAGGTGCAGCGCGGCCTGCCCGGCGGAGTTGGCGCCGCCGACCACGAAGACCTCCAGACCGACCAGGGCGGGCGCCTCGGTCGCCGGGCCGCCGTAGAAGACGCCGGCGCCGCGCGATGCCAAGGCCTCGACGCTTCCGACGTCGAGGCGACGGAACTCCGCCCCGGCGGCGACGATCACGGCGCCGGTGCGGACGTCGGGGTAGTCGGAGAGCTCGACGATGATCCGGTCGTCCTCCCGGCGCAGGCTCCTCGCCTCCTGCATGAAGGCGAAGCGGGCGCCGAACACCCACGCCTGCTCGTACGCCTCCTCCGCCAGGCGCCGGCCGCTGACGCCCCGCGGGAACCCGAGGTAGTTGCGGATCAGTGAGCTGCGGGTCGCCTGGCCGCCGATCCCGCCCGAATCGATCACCAGGGTGTCGAGGCCTTCCGACGCGGCGTAGACCGCGGCCGAGAGCCCGGCCGGGCCGGCGCCGACGATCACCAGGTCGAACTCGCTGCCGTGCGGATCGACCGGGCCGCCGGCCGCCATCGTCAGCTCGGCGTTGCTCGGGTCGGCGAGCACCTCGCCGTTGGGGAAGACGACGAGGGGAAGCGCCCGCCCGTCCCCGGACTCGGCGATCAGCGAACGGCCTTCGGGCGAGTCGGCGAGGCAGAAGGCGTGAGGGAGGGCGCAACGGCCGAGGACCTCGCGGAGCTCGTGGGCGCGTCCCGACCACGACTCCCCGACGATGTGCACGGTGTGGGAGGAGACCCGGCGGGAGTGGGCCCACTCGAGGAGGAAGGTGGAGATCGACTGGTGGAAGAGCTCGTCGGGGGAGCGGATCGGTCGGATCAGGTAGTAGTCGATCTGGCGCCTGGCCATCGCCGCGAAGATGGCCTCGCCGGTCGCCTGCCCGCCCCAGCTGGCGTAGTCGATCATCAGGCCGCGCTGCGCATGCGGATGGTGCCGTCGCACCCCGCCCAGCAGATCGCTTCCCGGCTCTCCGTCGAGGGACTCGCCGGCGAGCACCAGGGAGATCTCCTCGCCGGCCTCCGCCAGCCGGGCCAGCTCCGCCTCGGCCTGCGGGGCAGACCCGACGCAGACGACGCGATAGCTCCGCCCGTAGCGGTCGTTCAACTCCTGCTCGATGTCGCGGAGCGTCTCCTCGCTCCCGTCGACGACGAGAAGCACTGGACGTGACACACGCCAACCATAACCCGGCCGCGCCGCTCTAGGGCTTGGCTTCGAGGATCAGGTTGAAGGGCGTCTCGGTCGCCCGCCGCACGGAGCTGAAACCGCCTTCCTTGATCACCTCGGCGAGGCGCGCCTCGCCCGCCTGGGCGCCTAACGCCAGCCCGACCTCCTGGTCGAGCGAGGCCGGGGTGCAGATCATCGTCGAGGCGCCGTAGAAGATCCGGCCGACCGGGTTGAGGTTGTCGACGACGCTGTCGCCGGCGAACGGCTCGACGACCATCCAGGTGCCGTCCGGGCCGAGCGTCTCGTGGATGTGCGCCGAGGCTCCGACCGGGTCGCCCATATCGTGGAGGCAATCGAAGACGGCGACCAGGTCGTAGTCCTCGCCCGGGTAGTCCTTCGCCATCGCGACCTCGAAGTCGACGCGGTCCCCGACCCCGGCGGCCGCCGCCGCGTCGCGCGCGCGATCGATCGAGGCCTGGTGGTAGTCGAATCCGTGGAACTCCGATTCGGGGAAGGCTTCGGCCATCAGGACGGTGGAGGCGCCGTGGCCACAGCCGACGTCGGCGACCTTCGCCCCCGCTGCCAGCTTCTGCTCGACCCCCTCGAGCGCCGGGATCCACTCCGCCACCAGGTGGCCTTTGTACCCGGGCCGGAAGAAGCGCTCGGTGCCGGCGAACAGCCGGCGATCATGCTCATGCCACCCCATCCCCTCCCCGCTCTCGAACGCGGCCAGGATCTTGTCCTCGTCGGCGTAGAGCGAGGCGATCAGGTCGAAGGCACCGAGCAGATACACGGGGCTCTCCGGATCGGCCAGCGCCATCGCCTGCTCCGGGGGCAGCTCGTAGGTGTCGGCCTCGGGGTCATAGACGACATAGCCCCCGGCGGCCTGGTTGCGCAGCCACTCCCGGACCGAGCGCTCGGCGACGCCGGCCTTCTCGGCCACCTCGGTGGACGTCATCGGCCCACCGTCGGCCATCGCCCTGTAGAGGCCGAGTCGCTCACCGATCACGAAGAGCGGCGCACTGATCGCCGCCCCCATGTCGACCACGGCCCGGCCCATGAACTCTTCCAACTTCGCAGGGTCCACCTCGGACGTACTCATCGTCGCCTCCGTAGCGCCTCTTCGTCGAAATTTGGCACGAAGTCCCTGCCCCGACCGAGTAGACACCCGGCCCCACCGAGAGTCAAGGCGGAAAATCGGCGGATAGGGGAGCGCGTCAGCTCGGCGGGTCGGACGGAGGCTTCGAGCCCAGCCTCGACGGAGCGCTCAAATTCTCGGCGGCGAAGCTCGAGGGGAAGGGGTCGCTCTCGAAATCCGTGCGTGGAGCGAAAAGCGCCGGCTGCAACTCGAAGACCTGCAGCACGTCTCAGTCCTACAGCGGCGAGCTGAAGATCAAGCTCCTGAAATAGGCACGATCGTCCCCGGCCACGGGGTGCGTCAGACCATCAGACGATGCGTTCGGTGCCAGCGGCCGAGCTGCCATGCTGGGCCGACGTCTTCCTATCGTCCAGATCGCCCAAGGAGCCGCTCATGAGCCCAGATCAACAGAGTCCGACCGAATTCGTCGAAGGCTATGGTCGGACCTGGGAGAGCTGGGACGCAGAGGGAAATCTCGAACTGTTCAGCGACGATGTCGTCTACGTGGTCCATGCGACCGAGGAGACGGTGGTGGGCAGAGACGCCCTGCGGCGCTACATCGCCAAGGAAGAGGCAGCGATGGGCAAGGTCAGTGTCCGCATGGGCGAGCCGGTCGTAGGAGGGGATCACGTGGCTGCCGAGTTCTGGGTCACCTTGACCACCGATGCGGGCGAGAAGGGAACTATCGCCGGCTGCTTCATCGCCGAGCTCGATCCGGCAGACGGCCTCTGCACCCACTTCCGCGAGTATTGGTTCGAGGTGGAGGGTCACATCCAGGCATACCCTGGTTGGGGTGGCCGGCACAGGCCTTGACGCGCCTGGATCGCGTCGCGCTTCCAACGCCATGCTCGCTTTCAGTGCCCCCGAGGCTTTCATCGGCGGCAGCTTCCCTTGCGAGCCGAGCATCGATCCGCGCAACCCACCACGCCAACGTCGTCGGCTCGCTGGCTCTTTTCGTTGCCTTGGCCGGCGTCCGAAAGGGGACGTCGGACCCGAAGGAAAGCCGAGCGGTGATTACTTCGCCCTCGTCGAGCGAAGCACCACCCCTGTATTCCTCGGTGAGCACCCTGGATTCACCTCGGTGAGCCAGCCCGAAACCGGCATCTATCGCCTCACCGTCGAAGCCGGGGTCAGTTACTACGACCCGATCGCATCGGTTGAATGGGACCACTCCTCCGGCTCGGACCTGCTGGTCGAGCCGCTCGGCGGAGAATTAGAATTCTCGTCAGCTTCGTCGTCTCCCTGCCACAGAAATAGGCGGTCGTGGGGGGGGGGGGGGGGGG
>DATJWW010000012.1:0-150631 GCA_035500835.1 Solirubrobacterales bacterium
GAGGGGCTCGACGTGATCGTGCCGATGCTCGACGAGGTCGTCACCCTCGCCCACCGCGCGGGCGCCGACGACGTCGTCTTCGGCATGGCCCACCGCGGCCGGCTCAGCGTCCTCGCCCACAACCTCGGCCGCTCGGTCGAATCGATCCTCGCCGAGTTCGAGGGCTCGAAACGGCTGAGCGCGGTGAAGGCCGTCGCCGCGATCCCGCACGGCGGCACCGGCGACGTCAAATACCACTACGGCCACCGCGGGGTCTACGAGAGCTTCAGCGGCGAGAAGACCTCGGTCCGCCTCTACCCGAACCCGAGCCACCTCGAGTTCGTCGACCCGGTGGTGACCGGCGGCGCCCGCTTCCTGCAGAACAAGTTCGACGGCGCCGAGCTGACGCAGGACGCGATGAGCGCCGTGCCGGTCCTGTTGCACGGCGACGCGGCGTTCCCGGCACAGGGGGTCGTCGCCGAAACGCTGAACCTGCAGGGCCTGAAGGGCTACAGCACCGGCGGCACCGTCCACATCATCCAGGACAACCAGGTGGGCTTCACCACCGACCCCGAGGACGCGCGCTCGACCCCGTACGCGGGCGACCTCGCCAAGGGTTTCAACGTGCCGATCATCCACGTCAACGCCGACGACGTCGAGGCCTGCATGTCGGCGGTCCGGCTGGCGATGGCCTACCGCGAGCGTTGGCATCGCGACGTCGTCATCGACGTGATCGGCTACCGCCGCTTCGGCCACAACGAGACCGACGAGCCCGCCTACACGCAGCCTCAGGCCGCGGCCAAGATCAAAGCGCTGAAACCGGTCTCCGAGCTCTACGCCGACCAGCTGGTCGCCGAGGGCGTCACCACCGCGGAGGTCGTCAAGGAGGAGGGCGACTCGCGCAAAGCCGAGATGTCGGCGGCGCTGAAGGACCTGCGCGAGCGGATGGACGCCGGCGACTACGAGGACCCGACCGTCGCCACCGGCACCGGCGAACTCGACCGCACCGCCAGCCCGCCGGTCGACACGGCACTCTCCGCCGACACCCTGATCCACCTGAACGAGGAACTGCTGCGGGTGCCGGACGGCTTCAACGTCCACAAAAAGCTCCGCCGCCCACTCGGGCGCCGCACCGACGCGCTCGCCGAGGGCGGCATCGACTACGGCCAGGCCGAGGCGCTCGCCTTCAGCTCGCTGCTCACCGAGGGCGTCCACATCCGGCTCACCGGCCAGGACACCGAGCGCGGCACCTTCTCCCACCGCCACCTCGTCCTCCACGATGAGAACACCGGCCTCGAGTACACCCCGATGCAGCACCTGATAGAGGCGCAGGCGCCGTTCGAGCTGCACAACAGCCCGCTCTCCGAGGTCGCCTGCATGGGCTTCGAGTACGGCTACTCGGCGGCGAACCCGAGCGCCCTGGTCCTCTGGGAGGCCCAGTTCGGCGACTTCGCCAACGGCGCCCAGGTGATCATCGACAGCTTCATCGTCTCCGGCGAGGCGAAGTGGGGCCAGACCAGCCGCCTCACCCTGCTGCTGCCGCACGGCTACGAGGGGTCCGGGCCGGAGCACTCGAGCGCCCGCATCGAGCGCTTCCTGGCGCTCGGCGCGGAGGGCAACATCCGCATCGCCAACCCGACGACCGCCGCCCAGTACTTCCACCTGCTGCGCCGTCAGGCGCTGATCAAGAAGGCGCGGCCGCTGATCGTCTTCACGCCGAAGGGATTGCTGCGGCTCGACCGCGCCTCCTCGACGATGGAGGACCTGACCGACGGCGAATTCAGGCGGATTCTCGACGACCCGACGGTCGAGGGGCGCCGTGAGAAGGTCGAGCGGCTGGTCCTCTGCACCGGCAAGATCTACTACGACATCGACGCCCAGGAGCGGCGCGCCGCCGCCGAGAACGTCGCGGTCGCCCGGGTCGAGATGCTCTACCCGTTCGCCAAGGAACGGCTCGAAGAGGTGATCGCCGGCTACCCGAACCTGAAGGAGATCGCCTGGGTCCAGGAGGAGCCGCGCAACATGGGCGCCTGGAAGGTGATGTCGCGGCGCTTCCCGACCGTCCTGCCCGAGGGCGTCGACCTCACCTACATCGGCCGACCCGGCCGCGCCAGCCCGGGCGAGGGCTACGCCGGCGCCCACGCGCTCGAGCAGGAACGGATCAGCCTGACGGCGCTCACGCCCGGCGTCTAGCCAAGCTGGGTCGTCCGGCGATGCGCCGCCCCTTCCAGCCGTTCGAGAAGCCCGTCCCGGGCGAGCTCTTCGTCTGGGTGAAGCGCGTCTCCTGGTTCGAGCTGGCGATCTTCACCGGCCTGATCGTCTTCTGGCTGCTACCCGGTTTCGAAACCGAGACGATGCTCTTCGGCTGGGCGCACGGGATCGGCTTCGTCGGCCTCTGCATCGTGATCTGGATCGCCTGCGTCCGCCACGAGACCCCCTACACCCTGCTCGCCGCCACGCTCACCCCGTTCGGGCCGATCGGCAGCGTCATCGGCATAGAACTGATCGAGCGCAAGGGCTGGGGCATCGCCCGCCCCGGCGCCGCCCCGGCGGGGCCGACCGCGCAAAGCGCGACCGAACAGACCTGAACATTGGCTAAAAGTGCCTTGACCGGAGCATGAGCGGCCGGTATAGCTAGCTGTGGACTGTTCCGGGGGGTGTCTGTCCGTCGGAACGGCCGCGTCGGCATCCCTCCCTGGCTACCGGCGCGCAGGTGCAGTGAGGGGCGCGCGGACCCCCCTGCCTCCCCGCGTCCCTCCTGCACCCCACGCCTCGTCTGGCGAGGGCCGGGGAGCGCATCGCTGTGTCGTTGCTCAGTCACCTGCAGATTTGCAGGCTCCTTCGCGACTCCTTGCGATGCTGGCCCCGGCCCTCGCCAGACGAGGCGTGGTCGGGGGACGACTGTGCAGTTGAGCCGCCTATAGGCGGCTCAACTGCACAGTCGTCGAGGGTTATCCGACAAAAGGCGCGTGGATCTGCGACTTCGGCGCTCTGGCGGTGAGCCTGGTAGATCGGTTTACGGGTTCGGGGCTTTTTGGGCTGTTGGGCTGGCGCCCGGAGGGGAAGGGACGCGGCCGTCCCGGCCACGACCCTCGCAGGGTGTGGCCGTGGCCGGGACGGCCGAGGGTTCGGGGAGAGGGCGGGGGATCGGCGTGCTCCGGGGAAAGAGGCGCGTGTCCCTCCACGAAGAGCGGACAAGTCCACTCTTCCGTGCGTCTTCCTCATCAGGCCCACCACGACCGTGCCCTTGACCACACCAGGGTGTGGACAAGTGCACGGTCGTGGCAGGGACCTCTGTGCCTGAGGGGAGATGCATGAGGATCTGTGACGTCCTCGGCATCTCTCCGACGCCTTCGTGGACTTCCCTGCGGACCCCTCACGTCCCGGGCGTCTCGTGGCGGCCACACCCTGCCGGGGTCGCCACGAGACGCCCGGGACGCACCTCGGACGGCCGCGCCGGCCGCGGACGCGACCCATGGAGCCGACCACCTACCCCTTCAGGTTGCGCAGGACCGTCTGCAGGATGCCGCCGTTGTTGATGTAGGTGACCTCGTTGGGGGTGTCGAGGCGGACCTTTGCCTCGAAGGTCTTCTCGGTGCCGTCGTCGGCGGTCGCGGTGACGGTGACGGTGACGGTCTTCGCCTCACCGCCTTCGAGGTCGCCGATCGTGAAGGTCTCGGAGCCGTCGAGGCCGAGGCTCGCGGCGCTCTCGCCATCGGCGAACTGGAGGGGCAGGACACCCATCCCGATCAGGTTCGAGCGGTGGATGCGCTCGAAGGACTCGGCGATCACGGCGCCGACGCCGAGCAGCTTCGTCCCCTTCGCCGCCCAGTCGCGCGAGGAGCCCGAGCCGTACTCCTTACCGGCCAGGATCACCAGCGGCACGCCGTCGGCCGCGTACTGCATGGCGGCGTCGTAGATGGTGGTCTCCTCACCATCCGGGAAGTGACGGGTGAAGCCGCCGGCCTTCTCGACCAACTGGTTGCGCAGCCGGATGTTGGCGAAGGTGCCGCGGATCATCACCTCGTGGTTGCCGCGGCGCGAGCCGTAGCTGTTGAAGTCGCCGGGCTCGACCCCCTGCTCGGTCAGCCACCTGCCCGCCGGGCTTTCCTTTTTGATCGCCCCGGCGGGCGAGATGTGGTCGGTGGTGACCGAGTCGCCGAGGACGGCGAGGACGCGGGCGCCCGCGACCGCCGCGAGCCCGGGTGGGTCGGCGGGGATGTCCTCGAAGAAGGTCGGCCGCCGCACATAGGTCGAGTCGGGCCAGTCGTAGCGGTCGCCCTCGGGCACGTGGACCGCGTTCCATTCCTCGTCGCCCGCGAAGACGTCGGCGTAGTTGCGCTCGTACATCTCGGCGGCGACCGACTCGCCGACCACGCGCTTGACCTCCTCGGCGTCGGGCCAGATGTCGCGCAGGTAGACCGGCTCGCCGTCCGAGCCCTCGCCGAGCGGCTCGGTGATCAGGTCGAGGTCCATCCGCCCGGCAAGCGCGTAGGCGACGACCAGCGGCGGGCTCGCCAGGTAGTTGGCCTTGACGTCCTGGTTGATCCGCCCCTCGAAGTTGCGGTTGCCGGAGAGGACGGCGCAGACGGCCAGGTCCTTCGCGGCGATCGCCGCCGAGATCTCCGGCGCCAGCGGGCCGGAGTTGCCGATGCAGGTGGTGCAGCCGTAGCCGACGAGGTTGAACTGCAGCGCGTCGAGCGCCTCGTCGAGCCCCGCCTGACGCAGGTAGTCGGTGACGACGGTCGAGCCCGGCGCCAGCGAGGTCTTCACCCAGGGCTTGCGCGCGAGGCCCCTGGCGACCGCATTCCGCGCCAGCAGGCCGGCGCCGATCATCACGCTCGGGTTCGAGGTGTTGGTGCAGGAGGTGATCGCCGCGATCACCACCCGCCCGTGGTCGAGCTCGAACGTCTCACCGTCCACGGTGACCTCGATCGCGTCGCCGCTGCGACGGCGCTCGCTCGTCGCCACCGGCGAGCCGCTGACCGCCGGGCGCGGTCTGCCACTCTCGACGGAGTGGTCCTCGGCCGGCGGGTCGGAGGCCGGGAAGGACTCCCAGACGGCCTCGTCGACGCCCGACAGCTGCACCGCAGCGTCGCCGTCGAACTCGTCCAGCGCCTCGAGGAAGGACTCCTTCGCCTCGTCGAGCGGCACCCGGTCCTGCGGCCGTTTCGGGCCGGCGATCGAGGGGACGACGTCGCCGAGGTCGAGCTCCAACAGGTCGGAGAAGACCGGGTCCGGGGTCGTCTCGTCGTGGAACATCCCCTGCTCGCGGGCGTAGGCGTCGACCAGCTCGATCGTCTCGGTCGGCCGCCCGGTCAGATCCATGTAGCGGAGCGTCTCGGCGTCGACCGGGAAGATCGCGCAGGTCGAGCCGAACTCCGGCGACATGTTGCCGAGCGTCGCCCGGTCGGCCAGCCCCAGGGTCGGCAGTCCCGGCCCGAAGAACTCGACGAACTTGGAGACGACGCCGCGCTCGCGCAGCATCTCGGTGACGGTGAGGACGAGGTCGGTCGCGGTCGAGCCCTCCGGCAGTTCGCCGGAGAGCTTGAAGCCGAGCACCTGCGGCAGCAGCATCGAGATCGGCTGGCCCAGCATCGCCGCCTCGGCCTCGATCCCGCCGACCCCCCAGCCGAGGACGCCGAGCCCGTTGACCATCGTCGTATGCGAGTCGGTGCCGACCAGAGTGTCCGGATAGGCCTGGAGGACGCCGCCGTTCTCACGGCTGTAGACGACCTGGGCCAGGTACTCGAGGTTGACCTGATGGCAGATCCCGGTCGCCGGCGGCACCACGCGGAAGTTGTCGAAGCTCCCCTGCCCCCACTTGAGGAACGAGTAGCGCTCGCGGTTGCGCTCGAAGTCGCGCTCGGCGTTGACGGCGAAGGCGCGCTCGTTGCCGAAGGCATCGACCTGCACCGAGTGGTCGATCACCAGGTCGACGTCGACCAGCGGGTTGATCGCCGCCGGGTCGCCGCCGATCGCGTCCATCGCGTCGCGCATCGCGGCCAGGTCGACGACCGCGGGGACGCCGGTGAAGTCCTGCATCAGGACGCGGGCCGGCTGGAAGGGGATCTCGACGCTCGGCTCGGCGGCGGCGTCCCAGGAGGCGATCGCCTCGACGTCGTCCTTCGCCACCGAGATCCCGTCCTCGAGCCGCAGCACGTTCTCCAGCAGCACCTTGATCGAGTAGGGCAGGCGGGCGACGTCGAAGCGTCCCTGCAACGCGTCGAGGCGGAAGATCTCGTAGCCGCGACCGCTCACCTCGAGGGTCGCGCGGGCGCCGAAGGAATCGGAGGAGGTGCTCATGAGACGAACCTTTCGGGGGGAGGTGGAACGGGAGAGGAGCCGGTGCGGGGACGCAGGCTCAACGCTTGTCTTTCGGGTGGCCGGCGGCGACCGCCTCGGCGGCGCGCTGTCCGGCACCACCGCTCTGGGCACGGACGCCGACCGACGGGCTGACCAGCGCGGCGTGGGCGGCGACCCGGTCGAGCAGTGGGGCGACGGCGATCTCGAGCCGATCGGAGACGATCGCCTTGGTGACCGCACTGGCGACCGCGGCGGGGGTGGTGGTCCCCATCAGCGGCGGCGTCTTGGCACCGGCGTCGGCGAACATCCCGGCCTCGCGGACGAAGCCGGGCGAGACGAGCGAGACGCCGATCCCGCGCGGGCCGAGGTCCGCGCGCAGGCCGAGCGCGAAGCCGCGCAGGCCGAACTTGGTCGCGTTGTATACGGAGGTGCGGGGGCTGGCGGCCTTGCCGGAGAGCGAGGAGACGAAGACGAGGTGGCCGGAGCCCTGCTCAAGCATCGCCGGGAAGAGGGCGCGGGCGAGCAGCATCGGCGCCTCGAGGTTGACGCGCAGGGCGCGCTTCACCTCCTCGGCGGAGAACTCCGGCAGCCAGCCCGCGCCGGGCAGCCCGGCGTTGGCGACGAGGATGTCGACCCCGGCCGCGGCCTCGGCCAGCCGCTCCGCCTCGCCGTCGACGGCGAGGTCGGCGACGACGACGCGGTGGCCGTCACCGGGAAGCGACACGGCGAGCGCCAGAAGGTCCTCCTCGCGCCGGCCGCTGAGGACGAGCGTCGCGCCGCCGGCGGCGAGGGCCGCCGCGATCGCCCGACCGAGACCGCCGGTGGCCCCGGTGAGAAGTGCTGTTCGCCCGGCGATCTCCATTACGAACACCCAATCTACTAATGACGGGATGGGTGATGCTGCGCACAGATCCGACAGGAGAATCCCGTCCCAGAGCGAAATCGAAACAAATGTTTGCGTTCTGTGAGCGAACGACCGGAGGATCTACTAGACTGCCGCCGGTCAGTACGACCGAAACGCCGAGTCCTGCATGCCACCTGGCAGCGGGAACGGGGGAACCACGTTTTCGGGGCTAACCCACGTCTTTGTGGGGGCGCGGCTCTTTCAGCGCCAGCCCGACAGCTAACCCCGTAGGCCGACGAAGGAGATCGGTTTGCCGAAGCGCAGTTTCAAATTCAAGGTGGGTATGGCTTTGCTCGTGGCGATGATCGCCGCCGCGTTCGCCATGCCCGGCGGCGCCTCCGCCGCCTGCAGGACCGGGGGGCTCACCCCTGCCGCGGTCGACATCTGCACCCCGACCGCGAAGGCGAAGCTGCTGGCCAGCGGCGAACTGATCCCACCGGCCGGCGCCCCCGCCCGGGTCAAGGCCGTGATCGCCGCGGCCGACAAGATCCGCCTCAAGCCCTACATCTACGGCGGCGGCCACGCCAGCTTCTCCTCCGCCGGCTACGACTGCTCGGGCTCGGTCTCCTTCGCCCTCCACGGCGGCAACTTCCTCTCCAGCCCCCTCCCCTCCGGCCCGCTCGAGAGCTGGGGCGAAGAAGGCGAAGGCCGCTGGATCACCGTCTACGCCAACGCCGGCCATGCCTACATGACGGTCGCCGGCTTCCGCTTCGACACCGCGGGCGACGAAGGCATCGACGAAACCGGCCCTCGCTGGCACAGCGAACTCCTCACCAACGAAGGGTACGTCGCGCGCCACCCCGCCGGCTTCTAGGAGGGACCTGGACGGAGGGTTGGCCGGGCAGTACCGCTCGGCGAACCCTTTGCTACGCAGCGGCTAACGCCAGGTGGCCGGTTTAGCCTGCGAGCTTTGGCCCACTGGGATAACTTCGCGGGATAGAGGGTTCCTCGTCTGACATCCGCCTCGCGGGCCTCACCAAGGAATACGGTGGTGGCGTGGTCGCGGTCGCCGGCATCGACCTCGAGATCCGGGCCGGTGAGTTCTTCACCATGCTCGGGCCCTCCGGGTCGGGCAAGACGACGACGCTGCGGATGATCGCCGGCTTCGAGGACCCGACCGCGGGGACGATCGAACTGGCGGGTGTCGACGTCTCCGGCGTGCCTCCGTATGAGCGCGCGGTCAACACCGTCTTCCAGGATTACGCGCTCTTCCCCCACATGACCGTGGCGGACAACGTCGCCTACGGGATGAAGGTGGGGAAGGTCGACAAGGCCGAGCGCGAGCGCCGCCGCGACGAGGCGCTGGAGATGGTGCGCCTGCCCGGCTATGGCGACCGCAAGCCGGCCGAGCTGTCGGGCGGCCAGCGCCAGCGGGTGGCGCTGGCGCGGGCGATCGTCAACCGGCCGCGGGTGCTGCTGCTCGACGAGCCGCTGGGCGCCCTCGACCTGAAGCTGCGCGAGCAGATGCAGACCGAGCTCAAGGCGATCCAGGGGGAGGTCGGGATCACCTTCGTCTACGTCACCCACGACCAGGACGAGGCGCTGACGATGAGCGACCGGATCGCCGTCTTCAACGAGGGGCGGATCGAGCAGGTCAGCGCTCCCGAAAACCTCTACGAGCACCCGGTCAACGAGTTCGTCGCCGATTTCGTCGGCGTCTCGAACGTGATCGAGCGCGGGGGCGAACGCTTCACCGTGCGCCCGGAGAAGATCGAGGTGCTCGCCCCGGGGGCGCCCACCGACGGCCTCGTCACCGAGCGCGGCCACGTCACCGAAGTCGCCTACGCCGGCGCCGTGACGCGGTACCTGGTGGCGCTCGACGCCGGCGGCAGCTTGCAGTTGGTCAGACAGAACGTGGGTGAGGCGCCCGGCGCCACGCCCGAGCAGGGGGCCGAGGTCCTCGTCGGATGGCGGCCGCAGCACGCGGCGGCCGTCCGGGGCGACAAGACGACGAAACAGGAGGTAGCACCGTGAGGAGTGTCAAGGGGAGCCCGGCGCGGACGGCGTGGTTCGTCGTCGCAGGCCTGGTCGCTTTCATGTTGGTGCTGGCCGGCTGCGGGGGCGGCTCGAGTACGAGCTCGAGCTCCGGCGGTGGCGGCGGCGAAGAACTGCAGAAGCTCGGCAAGGGTGAGGGCGAACTGAACCTGATCTCCTGGGCCGGCTACGTCGAAGAAGAATGGGTCAAGCCGTTCGAAAAGGAATCCGGCTGCAAGGTCAACGACAAGGTCGCCGGGACCTCGGACGAAATGGTGAAACTGATGGAGACCGGGCAGTACGACGGGGTCTCCGCCTCCGGCAACGCGACGGCGCGCCTCTGGGCCGCCCATGAAGTCGCGCCGGTCAACACCTCGCTCGTCCCCAACTACAAGACGGTGTTCGCCGATCTCAAAGATCAGCCCTACAACACCTTCGAAGGCAAGCCCTACGGCATCCCGCACGGACGCGGGGCGAACCTCCTGATGTGGAACAAGAACGACGTCACGCCGGCGCCGGATTCATGGGAAGTGACCCTCAACCCGAAGGTGGCGGCCAAGTACAGCGGCCACATCAGCCAGTACGACGATCCGATGTCGATCGCCGAAGGCGCCCTCTACCTGAAGATGCACGAACCGAGCCTCGGGATCGAAAACCCGTACGAGCTGAACGAAGAACAGTTCGACGCGACGGTCGAACTGATGAAGGAACAGAAGCCCTACGTCGGCGAATACTGGTCGAGCGCCGAACAGCAGATCGAAGGGTTCGCCAACGGCTCGAACCAGGTCGGCACCACCTGGCAGTACCAGTACTTCGCCCTGAAAGGCGAAAACGAACCGGTGGCGGCAAGCCCGGCGAGTCAGGGCTTCCTGCCGAAGGAGGGTGCGACGGGATGGTCTGACACCTGGATGATCAGCTCCCATGCCAAACACCCGAACTGCATGTACATGTGGATGAACTACATCATCAGTCCGAAAGCCAACGCGCAGGTCGCCGAATGGTTCGGCGAGGCGCCGGCCCAGGAACTGGCCTGCGAAGAAACCGCGAACCCCAATTTCTGCAGCGAATACCACGCCGAAGAACCGGCCTTCTGGAAGCGCGTCTACTACTGGGAGACGCCGCTGTCGGAATGCAGTGAAGGCGGCGAAGACGACTGCATGGACTACAACGATTGGGTCCGGGCCTGGACCGAAATCAAAGGCTAGGCGGGCGGCGACGCCCTTGATGCGGGACGGTCGCGATGGCGACTGACGCGGTCGCGGTGAAGAGGTCGGCGGGCAAAAGGTTCGCCGGCCTCTTCTACGGTCGTCCCCGACTGCAGATCGGGTCGCTGCTGGCGGCCCCGATGGCGTGGCTGGTGATCCTCTACCTGGGTTCGCTGGTCGTCCTCCTGGTCACCGCCTTCTGGACGGTCGATCCGCTCAGCGGCAGCGTGATCAAGGAATTCAGCCTCGAAAACTTCGAAGAACTGATCAACGTCCCGGTCTACCGGGAGATCATCTGGCGGACGGTCCGCACGGCGATCCTCGTCACCGTCACCGACGCTGTCATCGCCTTCCCGATCGCCTTCTACATGGCGAAGATCGCCGGGCGCCGGACCAAGGCGCTGCTGGTCGTCGCGGTGCTGATGCCGCTCTGGGCCAGCTACCTGGTGAAGATCATCGCCTGGCGGGCGATCCTCGCCGAACACGGGGTGCTGAACTGGGCGCTCAGCCCGATCGGCCTGCACGGGCCGGGGGCCGGGGTCACCTCGGTCTGGCTGGTGATGAGCTACCTCTGGCTGCCCTACATGATCCTGCCGATCTTCGCCGGGCTGGAGCGGATACCGGACTCGCTGATCAGCGCCTCGGAGGACCTCGGCGCCCACCCGCTGACGACCTTCCGGCGGGTGATCCTGCCGCTCTCCTTCCCGGCCGTGGTGGCGGGATCGATCTTCACCTTCTCGCTCACCCTCGGCGACTACCTGGCGCCGAAACTCGTCTCCAACGAACAGTTCATCGGCACCTCGATCTTCGACTCGATCACCAACAACCAGCCGTTCGCGGCGGCCTTCGCGCTGGTCCCGATCGTCGTCGTGATCGCCTACCTCGGCGTCGCCCGCAAGCTCGGCGCCTTCGAACACGTCTGATGGGGCGCCGGCGATGAGGCTCTCGAGGCGCGCCAAGATCATCCTTCGCTGCTGCGTCGGGCTGGCGCTGCTCTTCATCTACATCCCGCTGCTGGTGATCGTGGTCGAGGCGTTCAACTCGAGCCGCATCCTCAAATGGCCGCCGCCCGGCTTCACCTTCCACTGGTTCGGCAAAGCGGTCGAAAGCGAATCGGCGCGCGAAGCGCTGCTCACCTCGATCGAGGCCGGCGTCGTCGCGATGCTGATCGCGATCGTGCTCGGCACGCTGATCGCCCTGGCGGTCGGGCGACGCAAATTCTTCGGCCGCGACACGATCTCCTTCCTCGTCGTCCTGCCGATCGCCCTGCCCGGCATCGTCACCGGCGTCGCCTTCTCCAACACCTTCACCCAGGTGCTCGGCATCCCCCTCAGCCTGATGACCGTGATCATCGGCCACGCCACCTTCTGCATCGTCGTCGTCTACAACAACGTCGTCGCCCGCCTGCGCCGCACCTCCGGCTCCTTCGAGGAAGCCTCCGCCGACCTCGGCGCCGGGCCCTGGCAGACGTTCCGCCTGGTCACCTTCCCCTCGATGCGGAGCGCCCTCGGGGCCGGCGCCCTGCTCGCCTTCGCCCTCTCCTTCGACGAGATCATCGTCACCAACTTCACGATCGGCGCGGGCGAAGAAACCCTGCCGATCTGGATCTACCACAACCTCTTCCGCCCCAAAGAACTGCCGATGGTCCCCGCCGTGGCCGTGATCCTGATCGTCCTCTCGATCATCCCCGTCTACCTCGCCCACCGCCTCTCGACCGACGACGGCGGCCTCACCCCCGGCCGCGGTGGCGGTGGTGGTGGCCCCAGGGGCGTGTCGAGCGCCGCCACGATCGCCGAGGCCGAGGCCGCCTCGGCGCACTAGGAGGAGCCCGCCGTCGGTGGCGGCTGAGGTCAGCGATACAGCAGGGTGCGAAGTTCCTCCATGCAGACGGTGGGGCGGTCGCGGAGTTCCTGCCACCCAAAGCGCGCGATCCGGTAGCCGGCGCGCGCCAGCGCGTGGTTGCGCTCGCTGTCCCTGTCGCCGGCCGCGGGATTGTCATGAAAACGTCCGCCATCGGTTTCGACCACGACCCGGCGACCGCGCCAGAGGAAATCGAACTCGTAGCTCTTCGCCCCGACGCGCACGCGGACGTTCGTCTCGGGGATCGGCAGGGCGGCCTCGCTCAGCAGCGGCAGGAGCTTCGCCTCCATCCGACTCCGGATCGTGATGCCGGACCGATAGCGACGCCACGGGGCGATGATCCGCTGCAGCCGACCCGACCCCCGCCGGCGCGGACCATCGAGAACCCGATCGATCGCGTCGACATCGAGCAGCCTGAGAACCGCCGCCTGCTCGATGACTTCGCCGATGCCCGCCGTACTCGAGATGCCCGCATAATCGACGATCGTCCGCGCAGGACTGGTCACGGGAACGCCCCCTCGGCTCCAGACTTCGCTGTCTTCCGGCGGGGGCACGAAGCGCCTGCGGATGCCGTCGATCTTCCGCCCCGCTTCAACCGGCGCGATCACGTCGATGGCCTCCGGTTTCGCTTCGACCAGGCCGAAGAGCCAGGCCGCCGTCCCATGCGAGATGACCGCACCACGACCGCAGGCAAGGGTCGCGGCAAGCAGGCGGGTCGATTCGGTCAGATGCCGATGCCCCACAGAGTGGACTCCATGGAAGACCGGGTGCAGCCAGCCTCTCTCGATCGCTTTCGACACCGCGTTGTCCGAGAGACCGAGCTGCCGTAACTGCCCGCGCGTGACGAGCCCCTGCTGTCTCGACGCGACCGCGCCCACCCTTCGCCAAGGTCCCTCGTGTTGGCTGTTCCTTATGCGCCTCATAGGCGCATAAGGAACAGCTGGCGGGAGGTTCTCCCCGGCGGGAGGACTCGGCGCTCGCCGGGGCGTGGAAAATGCGCGAAGATCACCGCGTGGACATCGTCCTGATCGCGGCCTACCTCGTCACCCTCCGGGACCGGCAACTGGACGGCCGGCCTCGCGCCGCGGTCGAGGCCGTAGCGGCGACCGCGCGCTAGGCCACGGTCCTCTTATGCGCCGATCTGCCAACCACACCTGGGCGATCGTCTTCGCGGCGGCGGGCCTAGGTCTCCTCGTCGTCGCGGTCATCGTGGATTCCGATGTGCCTGCCATCTTCGGCATCGCCCTCTTCATGACCTGCGGCTGGCCGCTCCGCCACGAGCTCGAAATCGGCGACCACCTTCGCAAGGCGGTCCGGCGGCTGAAGGGCTCCTAGTCCTACAGCGGGATGTTGCCGTGCTTGCGCTTCGGCTGTGGGACGCGCTTGGTCTGCAGCATGCGCAGGGCTTTGATCAGCTTCGGGCGCGTCTCGTGGGGCTCGATGACGTCGTCGATGTAGCCGCGCTCCGCCGCCGAGTAGGGGTTGGCGAAGTGGGCTTTGTAGTCGTCGATCAGTTTCTGACGGCGCTCGTCGGGGGTCGGCGAGTTGGCGATGTCTTTGCGGTAGATGATGTTGACCGCGCCCTCGGGGCCCATCACCGCGATCTCGGCGGTCGGCCAGGCGTAGTTGAAGTCGGCCAGCATGTGCTTGGAGGCCATCACGTCGTAGGCGCCGCCGTAGGCCTTGCGGGTGACCACGGTGAGCTTCGGCACCGTCGCCTCGGTGTAGGCGTAGAGGAGCTTGGCGCCGTGGCGGATGATCCCGTTCCACTCCTGATCGGTGCCGGGCAGGAAGCCGGGCACGTCGGTGAAGGTCAGGATCGGCACGTTGTAGCAGTCGCAGGTGCGGACGAAGCGGGCCGCCTTCTCGGAGGCCTCGATGTCGAGCACGCCGGCGAGGAAGGCGGGCTGGTTCCCCACAACCCCGACCGGATGGCCGTCGAGCCGCGAGAACCCGCAGATGATGTTCTTGGCGAAGTGCTCGTGGACCTCGAAGAACTCCTCGTCGTCGACGATCCGCTTGATCACCTCGCGCATGTCGTACGGTTTCGACGGGTCGTCGGGGACGACGGTGTCGAGCTCCGGGTCTTCGCGCTCGGGATCGTCGGAGGGCTCGAAGCGCGGCGGCAGCTCGAGGTTGTTCGAGGGCAGGAAGCTCATCAGGTAGCGGGCGTCTTCGAGGCAGCTCTCCTCGTCCTCGGAGGCGAAGTGGGCAACCCCCGATTTCGAGTTGTGGCTCATCGCCCCGCCGAGCGCCTCGAACTCGACTTCCTCGCCGGTCACGGTTTTGATCACTTCCGGCCCGGTGATGAACATGTGCGAGGTCTCTTTGACCATGAAGATGAAGTCGGTCATCGCCGGTGAGTAGACGGCGCCACCCGCGCAGGGGCCCATGATCAGGCTGATCTGCGGGATCACGCCGGAGCATCTGACGTTGCGGGCGAAGACGTCGCCGTAGGCGCCGAGCGAGACGACGCCCTCCTGGATCCGCGCGCCGCCCGAGTCGTTGATGCCGATCACCGGCGCGCCGACCTCGGCCGCGAGGTCCATCACCTTGCACATCTTCTCCGCCATCACCTCGCCGAGGCTGCCGCCGAAGACGGTGAAGTCCTGGGAGAAGACGAAGACCGTGCGCCCCTCGATCGTCCCGTGACCGGTGACGACCGCATCGCCCCAGGGCCGTTTTTTCTGCATGTCGAAGTCGTAGGTGCGGTGGCGGACGAAGGTGTCGAGCTCCTGGAAGGAGCCGGGATCGAGCAGCAGGTCGACCCGCTCGCGCGCGGTCAGCTTGCCGCGGGCATGCTGCTTCTCGACCGCTTCCTCGGAGGCCGAGTTGACCGCGGCCTCGCGCAGTTCGCGCAGGTAGGCCAGCTTCTCCTCATGGGTGATCGGGTTTTTCTCGCGCATTTGAGGCGCCGCCCCGGGGGTGGGCAAGGGTGCGGCGAGCGCGGATTCTATGGACTCAGGAGAAGGGACGGCGCTGCGGTTCGGCGAGCCGGTCGAGGACCGCTTCCAGGTCCTCGACCCCCAGGCCGCTGTCCTCGGTGGCGCGCAGCTCGACCCGGGTGCCGAAGCCTTTCTCGGCCATCGTCACCTCGACGCCTTCGACCGCGGCGATCAGCTCGGCGAGCTCCGGCTCGGACTTCATCAGGGTGCGGGCGGCCTCGATCATTGGGCCGGGTTTCGGGCGTCGGGACGCCGTTCCTGCACGCCGCCGGGATCTGGGAAGGAAGATGCGCAGCGCCTAGAAGAAGGCGCCGCCCTTGTATTCGCCGAAGACGTCGCGCATCGCGCCGCAGACCTCGCCGAGCGAGGCGTCGGCGGCGAGCGCCGCGCGGATCGGGTGCAGCAGGTTGCCCTCGCCGCGGGCGACGTCGCGGAGGCTCTCCAGCCTGGCCTCGACCGCGGTCTGGTCGCGGCGCTCCTTGAACGCCTTGAGGCGGGCCAACTGACGCTGCTCGGACTCGGGGTCGACCTTGAGGATGTCGACGTCGTCGACCTGGTCGGTGACGAACTTGTTGACGCCGACGATGATGTCCTGACCGGAGCGATAACGCTCGTGGTAGCTGAGCGCCGACTCCTCGATCTCGCGCTGCATGAACTCGAGCGCCTCGACCGAGCCACCCAGCTCTTCGACTTTCGCCATCAGCTCCCAGGCGCGCCCTTCGACCTCGTCGGTCAGCGACTCGACGAAGTAGGAGCCCGCGAAGGGATCGACGGTCTCCGCGACGCCCGACTCGTAGGCCAGCACCTGCTGGGTGCGCAGCGCGATCCGCGCCGAGCGCTCGGTCGGCAGCGCCAGCGCCTCGTCGAAGCCGTTGGTGTGGAGCGACTGGGTGCCGCCGGCGACCGCGGCGAAGCCCTGCAGCGCCACCCGCACGATGTTGACCTCGGGCTGCTGCGCCTGCAGCGTCACCCCGCCGGTCTGCGTGTGGAAGCGGATCTGCATCGATTTCGGGTTCTCGGCGCCGAACCGCTCGGCGACGATCTTCGCCCACATCCGCCGCACGGCACGGAACTTGGCGACCTCCTGGAAGACGTTGTTGTGGCAGTTGAAGAAGAAGGCGAGGCGAGGCGCGAACTCGTCGATCTTCAAGCCGCGCTCGAGCGCCGCCTCGACGTAGGCGATCGCGTTGGAGAGCGTGAAGGCGACCTCCTGCACGGCCGAGCAGCCCTTCTCGCGGATGTGGTAGCCGGAGATCGAGATCGTGTTCCATTTCGGCACGTTCTCGCGGCAGTACTCGAAGATGTCGGTGGTCAGGCGCATCGTCGGCGCGGGCGGGAAGATGTAGTTGCCGCGCGCCATGTACTCCTTCAGCACGTCGTTCTGGACCGTGCCGCGCAGCTTCTCGGAGGGCACGCCCTGCTCCTCGCCGACCAGCTCGTAGAGCAGCAGCAGGCAGGCGGCCGGCGCGTTGATCGTCATCGAGGTCGACACCCCGTCGAGCGGGATCTGGTCGAAGCAGATCCGCATGTCCTCGATCGTGTCGATCGGCACCCCGGTCCGGCCGACCTCGCCGAAGCAGAGCGGGTCGTCGGAGTCACGGCCGAGCTGGGTCGGCAGGTCGAAGGCCATCGAGAGGCCGGTCGAGCCGTTCTCGATCAGGTAGCGGTAGCGCTCGTTGGTGTCCTCGGGTGACGCGAAACCGGCGTACTGGCGCATCGTCCAGAGCCGGTCGCGGTACATCCCGTCGTGGATGCCGCGGGTGAAGGGCGGCGCGCCGGGCTCGCCGAGGCGCTCGGCCAGGTCGGGGGCGACGTCGCCCTCCTCGTAGAGGGTCTCGATCTCGATCCCCGAGTCGGTGAAGACGCGCTCGTCGTCGGGACCGACCAGCGGCGCGATCGTGCGGTGCGTCTCCTCGGAGCTGTCGGGCGTCGTCGCCATCGGAGCGGCGTCAGTCTCCGGCGCCGACCAGGCGCTCGACGCCGGACTGGTCGATCGTCCGCCGCAGCCCCTCGTCGAGCTTGATCGTCGGTTCCCAGCCGAGCAGGTCGCGGGCGCGGCCGATGTCGGGCCGGCGCTGCTGCGGATCGTCGGTGGGGAGCGCCTCGTAGACGATCTCCGAGCGCGAGTCGGTCACCTCGATCACCGTCTTGGCCAGTTCGAGCAGGGTGAACTCGTCCGGGTTGCCGACGTTGACGGGCGAGTGCACGTCCGATTCGGCGAGGGCGACGATGCCACGGATCAGGTCGTCGACGTAACAGAAGCTGCGCGTCTGGCTGCCTTCGCCGAAGACGGTCAGCGGCCGGTCCTGCAGCGCCTGGCGCAGGAAGGTCGGGATCGCGCGGCCGTCGTGCGGGCGCATCCGCGGGCCATAGGTGTTGAAGATGCGGACGATCGCGGTGTCGAGGCCCTGCTGACGGTGGTAGGCCATCGTCAGCGCCTCCGCATAGCGCTTCGCCTCGTCGTAGACGCCGCGCGGGCCGATCGGGTTGACATGGCCCCAGTAGTCCTCGCGCTGCGGGTGCACCTTCGGGTCGCCGTAGACCTCGCTGGTCGAGGCGATCAGGAAACGGGCGCGCTTCCACTTGGCGACGCCGAGCATGTTGTGGGTGCCCTGCGAGCCGACCTTCAGCGTGTGCAGCGGCAACCGCAGGTAGTCGATCGGGCTGGCGGGCGAGGCGAGGTGGTAGACGAAGTCGACCGCCTCCGGGACGTCGACGTACTCGGTGATGTCGGTGTGGCGGAACTCGAAGCCCTCGTCCCGGATGTGGGCGATGTTCTCGAGCGAGCCCGTCTCCAGGTTGTCGAGGCAGAGCACCCGATGCCCTTTGCCGAGCAGGTGCTCGCAGAGGTGGGAGCCGAGGAAGCCGGCGCCGCCGGTGACCACGCAGGTCGTCATCGAGTTCGATGCTATCGACTACACGGCGATGGCCCTCCCGTCCCGGGCTGCCGGTCGTATGCATGCCGGACCGTGTCACGGACTCTTCGCAAATAGCGCGCCTTTTAGCTCAATCTCGCGCGTTCCCGGGGTAGATCGCGCCGTTCCTGGTGCTTACTCCGACAGGTTTGCTGTGAGTTCCTAGAGCGGGCGGGGAGAGTCGAACAAAGTGTGTCCGAAGGGGGAGATGACGGCCCAGGACCGGGAGCCGCTCGATGCGGCGACGCGTCGACGGGTCGCGGTCGAGACGTTCGCCCGCCACGAGGCGAGCCTGCGGCGCACCGCCGGCCGCTACTCGATCTGCGCCGACGACGCCGACGAAGCACTTCAGCGCGGGCTCGAGATCCTCCTCCGCAAAGCCCCCTCGGCCGACCCGCGCGAACTGATCCGCTGGACCCAGACCGTGGTCAAGCACGAGGCGCTGGCGGTGCGCGCCGAGCGCGAGCGGATCCTCGCCGGGCCGGCCGCCGCCACCCCCGAGCCCGGCCGTGAGGACTGGGTCGCGATGCTGCCCGCCGCCACCGACGGGCCCGCCGAGCGGGCCGAGCGCCACGAGGCGATCGAACGCAGCCGCGAGGCCCTGGCGACGCTGAAGCCGCAGGAGCTCCGCGCCCTGACCCTCCTCGCCGAGGGCTACTCCTACCGCGAGATCGGCGAGATCACCGGGTTCTCGGCGACCAAGGTGAACCGCTGCGTCGCCGAGGGACGGGAGCGGTTCCGGCATTTCCTCGACCGCCGGCTGGCCGGCGCCCGCTGCGTCGAGCTGGCGCCGCTCTTGTCGGCGTTCGCCGACGGCGAGGCGGAGGCCGGCGTCATCGCGACCCTGCACGAGCACCTGCGCTCCTGCCCTCACTGCCGCGCCACCCTGCGCGCCTACCGCGCCGCGCCGCGGGCGGCGGCGGCGCTGGCCCCCGTCCTGCCGCCCCTGCGCGGCGGCCTGGTCGACCGGCTGCACGACGCCTATGCGGCGGTCGCGACGCGGTTCGGCGGCGGGGCCGCCACCTCCGACTCGGCCCTCGGTGGGTTCGCCGCGGCGGGCGGGACGCGCGGGGCCGGGATGGCGGCGCTCGCCAAGGTGCTGGCGATCTGCGCGGGCACCGTCGGCGGCGCGGCGGCCTGCGTCGCGACCGGGGTCGTCCCGGCGCCGCTCCTCGATCCACCCGAGCACCATTCGCAGGCGGCGGCGAAGGTCTCACGCGCCCCGCAGCGCCTGGCGGAGACGACCGAGACCGCGGCGGCGGCCACCGAATATGAGCCCGAAGCCGAACCGGCGACCGCGACGGAAGGCGAACCGACCACCGCGGCGGAAGAGCGGGCGCCCCGCCGTCACCACGAGCCGAAGGGCGAAGAAGGGGAATCCACCGAAGCCTCGGCGGGCGAAGGGGTGGATGTCGCGGCGACGCCACCGCCGAGCGAAAGCGGCGCGGTCGAATACACCGAACCGCCACCTGCCCCTTCCGCGACGAGCTCGAGCTCCTCCTCGGCAAGCGCCTCCCCGTCCTCGTCGTCGAACGGCAGCGCCGCCGGGGAGTTCGGGCCGTGAGCCGGGCGCCGATTCGCATACCAGCCGCCACCTCGATGGCGGTATCCCTCGTCGCCACCCTGCTCGGCGTCGCGATCGCCGCACTGTCGCCCGATGCGACGCTTGCCGGGGAAGAGCACAGCCTCACCGGGCTCCAGGTGCTCGGCGGCGAAGGCTGGCACGCCGATGATCGGTTCGTGGTCGAATGGAACCGACCCCCTTCCCAGAGCGGCCGCGTCCACTACGCGATCCGCACCGCCGACGGAGAGCCGATCCCGGGCTACGAAGAGCAGACGACCGACAAGTCGGTCGTCGCCGATCAGCAGGTGCCGGCGACCCCGGGTGTCTACCTCTTCGAAGCCTGGCTCCCGAAAAGCGCGCCGGCGCGGGTCCAGCTGCGGTTCGACGACGGCCTCCCTCCGCCGGTCATCGTCGGTGCGCCCGCCTGGCTCGCGGCGGGCGAGGATCTCCACGTGCACCTGTCGCGGCCGGGTGCTCCGCTGCCGATCTCCGGGCTCAGCGGATACGCGGTGACGCTCGACGCCGACCCGGACGGTCGGCCCTGCGCTCTCATGGCGCGCTGCAGAGCCGACGAGCTGATCCTCGACGGCGATCCCACGGAGTTTTCCCACACCTTCCCGTCGCCGCCCGAAGGGGTCAGCTTCGTCCACGCGGTCGCGGTCTCGGGGTCCGGCATGGCCTCGAACCCGGTCGCCACCGCGAGGATCGCGATCGACGGGACGCCACCCGCGGTGCGCCTCGAGGGAGCGCCGTCGGGCTGGGCGACGGCGGCCATGCGGGTCACCGCGCTCGCCACCGACCCGCTCTCGGGCATGGCGCCCGACGGCGCGGCCGGGCCGATCACCGCGCTGGCGATCGACGAAGGCGTGCCGCTCGTCGTCCCCGGCGCCGTCGCGAGCGCGACGGTGAAGGGCGAGGGAGTCCACACCGTCCATTACTACGGCCGTGACGCGGTCGGCAACAGCGGCGACGGCAGCCTCCCCTTCACCGGACCGGGCGCGGCGACCGTCCGGATCGACGAAAGCGGCCCGACCGTGCGATTCGCCGCCCCGGACCCGACCGACCCCGAGCGGATCGCGGCGACCGTGGTCGACCGCCTCTCCGGCCCGGACCCCGATCGCGGCGCGATCGGGGTCCGCCGGGTCGGTTCCTCCTCCCCCTTCCGGCCGCTGCCGACCGCCGTCGCCGCCGGCCACCTCGTCGCCCGTTGGGATTCCGACGACGACCCCCTCGGCGAGTACGAATTCCGCGCCACCGGCTTCGACGTGGCCGGCAACGCGGCGACCTCGTCGCTCGGCGCGGCCGGGTCCCGGTTCGTCCTGCGCAACCCGGTCAAGCGGGTCACCCAGCTGGCCTTCGGCTTCGGCGCCGAGCGGCTGGTGTTCCAGCGCTGCCGGCGCACCGCCGGCGCCCGCCGTTGCCGCCGCACCGTGGTCAGCTCGTTCGCCCGTCGACCCGCCGGACGCACCGTCCCCTGCTGTCACGGCGCCCTGGTCGGAGGCCGGCTGGTCGACGCGGCGGGCGAGCCGCTCGCCGGGCAGACGGTGGCGGTGGTCGAGACCTTCCCCCAGGGAGCCCGCAACCGGCTCCGCCGAACCGACGTGACGACGGGTCCCGACGGCCGGTTCTCGACCAGGCTGGCGCCAGGGGCGAGCCGCGAGGTCACCGCCGAATTCCCGGGTACCCGCCTGCTGACCCGCGCCCTCGGCCGACCGCTGCGGCTGCGGGTGCGCACCGGGGTCCGCCTGCGGGTGTCCACCGCGCACGTGGAGGTGGGCGGGACGCCGGTCGTCTTCAGCGGCCGGATCAGCCACCCGGAAGCGAGCCTGCCGACGACCGGGCTGCCGGTCGAGCTCGAGTTCCGCCTGCCGGGCATGCCGTGGACCGAGTTCCGCACCGTGCAGAGCGACGCCGCCGGCAACTTCCGCTACCCCTACACCTTCAGCGACGACGACAGCGCCGGCGTCCGCTTCCTCTTCCGCGCCTTCGTCCCGGCGACCGGCGGCTGGCCTTTCGCCCCGACGACCTCTCGCCCCCTCGCCGTCACGGGGTAAAGAAAAGGCCGCCCCGGAAACCCGGGGCGGCCCGTGAGGCGCTAAGCCGGCCAGAGGTCTAGCGGAGCGCGGCGAGCTGGTCGGAGACCTGCTGGACGCGGCGCTCGACTTCCTTGCGACCGGTCTTGATCGTCGAGGTCGCGCTGGAGGTGACGGCCTTCTGCCGTTTGCGCGCCTCTTTCTCGACCCGGTTGCGGGTCTTGCGGGCTTCCGTGGTGGCGCGTTTGCGGGCGGTGGTGCCACGGCGTTCGGTCCGCTTCGCCGCTTTCTCGATCTGGCGACGGTAGGACTTCAGCTCTTTTTCGGCTTTCGTGCGGCTGGTCCAGGGCTCGACGATGTCGCCCACCGTGTCGGTGACGGAGAGCACCACACCGACCGGGAAGTCGACCGCGCTCTCGAGGATCGCCTGCGCCTGGTTCTTCTCCGCGACGGCGGTCTTGCTCGCCGCTTTCTTCGTCGCGCTCGCGGTCTTGGAAGCGGATTTTTTCGCTTCGGTCGTCGCGCGTTTGGCTTCGGACTTGGATTTGCTGTTGTTGCTGGTGCTCTCAGGTGCCATTTGGTTGACGTACCCCTTGGTTTCGGTCGGATGGCTCGGGCGGCGCCGAGTCTAGCGAACATATGTTCTTCACGAACAGACGTTCTTAAACGTTTTCGGGGCTCCAGTTACACAGAAAACTTGGTAACGCGTCGGGCGCCTGGGGTGACTCAGGCGACCTGGGCGGCGCGGACGGCCGCCAGGGCCGCCTCGTCGCGCGCCGCGACCATCGGGTAGCGGGCGCTCAGGTCGAGCGGCGCCTCCGCCGGCGGGCCGTCGCCAAAGGCGACCGCGCCGCCCGCCTCGCGGACGATCAGCTGCGCCGCGGCGGCGTCGACCGAGCGGCAGGGACGCAGGCTGAGGAAGGCGTCGAAGCGACCCGCGGCGACGTAGGCCGAGGTGATCGCGATCGAGCCGACGACGCGCAGCCGGTAGGCGTTGCCCGCCAGCGAGCGCAGGGCCGGGACCGTCCAGTCGGGCTCGGCCGACTCGAGGCCGACGACCTCGAGCCGCCCGTCGCCCGGCGCGACCCGCGCCGCGGCGCCGTTCACCGTCGCCCCCTCCCCCAGCGTCGCCATGAACTCCTCGTCGGCGCCGAAGTCGTGGACGAAGCCGAAGCGGACGTCGGCCATCGAGTCGCCGGCGGCGACCGCGATGCTGAGGCTGTGCGAGGGGATCGTGCGGCGCGCGTTCAGCGAGCCGTCGATCGGGTCGATCACGACCCGCGCCTCGCCACCGCCACCGAAGGCGACCTCGCCGCGCTCCTCGGAGATGGCGACGAAGGAGGCGCCTTCCGCGCCCAGTCGCTCGAGCTCGACGAAGACCTCGTCCTCGCAGCGGCGGTCGATCACCAGCGTGCGATCGCCGCCTTCGCCGACCCCCTCGTAGACGGTCCGTTCCTCGCTCGTCACCACCGCGGCGAAGATGCGGCGCTGGGCGGCGACGATGCGGCGGCAGATTCCCGGCCAGTCTGCGGAGAAAACGTCCAAGGGCCGGACTCTACGGAGCGCTAGCGTTGGGCGATGCGTCAGACCGACCCGATCGCGGAGGGGGAGGCGGACGGGCGACGGCGTGTCGTCGCCCACGCCGACGGTCCCCTGCTCGTCCTCGGCGCCGCCGGCACCGGCAAGAGCGAGCTGCTCGCGCGGCGCCTCGCCGACCTGGCGGCGGCGGGGACCCCACCCGGGCGGGTGCTGGTGATCGGCGCCCGCCGCGCCACCGCGCGGCGCCTGCGCGAGCGCTGCGAGTCATTCCTCCCCGGTCCTTATGAGGAGCTCTGGGTCGGCTGCTGGGACGAGATCGGCGAGCGGCTGCTCCGCGAGCATGCCGAGGCGGCCGGGCTCGACCCCTTCTTCGACGTGCTCGGGCGGGCCGAGCGGCTGGCGGTCCTGCTCGACCGCCTCGACACCCTGCCGCTGCGCCGGCATGAGATCCGCGGCAACCCGGCGGGCCTGTTGGCGCGCCTCCTCGGACGGATCGACGCGCTGAAGGCGGAACGGGTCGGGCCGACCAGCCTCGCCGAGGTCGCCGGGCGTCAGGCCGAGGAGGCGAGCGCCGAGGCCGACCGCGAGACCGCCCGGCGGGAGCTCGAGTTCGCCGAGCTCTACGCGACCCACGACCGCATCCTCGCCGAGTCCGGCAGCCTCGACCGCGGCGACGTCTTCCTCGCGCTCGACTGCCTGCTGGTCGAACGGCCCGACGTGCGGGCGGCGCTCGCCGAGCGCTTCGCCCAGGTGATGGTCGACGAGCTGGAGGAGTCGACCCCGGCCCAGCGGGCGCTGCTCGAGGGGCTCGCCGCCGAGAACCCGAACCAGATGTTCGCGCTGGAGGCGGAGGGCGACGCCGGGGAGGAGGGCGACGGGCTCGAGGCCTGGTACCGCAACCTTCACCCCGACGGCGATGCGGTCGTGCTCGAGCGCCGCTTCCGCGAGCCGCGGCTGCGGTTCTGGAAATGCGTCAACGAGCGCGCCCAGGTGCAGGCGACGGCGCGTGAGGTCGAGCATCTGCTGGCGGGCGGGGCGGGCGCCGACGGGATCGCGGTGCTCCTCGCCGATCCGGCCGGCGAAGGCGGCGCGATCGCCGCGGCGATGGAGGAGCGCGGCATCCCCTTCCATCTCGCCGGGCCGACCGCGCTATTCCAGCGCGCCGAGGTGCGCGATGCGATCGCCTGGCTGCGGGTGCTCGCCGACCCGGACGATTCGGCCGCGGCGGCGCGGGCGCTGACCCGGCCACCGGTCGAGCTGCGCCCCGGCGACCTCGCGCGGCTGACGACGATCGCCCGCCGGCGCAAGCTCGACATGGTCGCCGGCTGCGAGGCGGCGCTCGACAGCCCCCAGTTCCAGCCCGAGGCGCGGGAGCGAGTCCAGACCTTCCTGAAGATCTACGGCGCTGCCGCGGCGGTGATGGAGGAGCGGCGGGCCGACGTCTTCGTGCGCCGGCTGATCGAGGCCGTCGGGCTGCGCCGCCAACGCCTCTTCGCCGCCCAGCCGGAGGTCGCCGAGCGGCTCCTCGGGCTCTCGCGGCTGGCCGAGCTGGCGACCGCCTGGGCGCGGCGCGAACCGCACGGCTCGACCCGCGGCTTCGTCGCCTATCTGTCGGCCGTCGCCGAGGCGGGGGTCGAGCCGACCGGAGGCGAGGAGCCGCCCGCGCCGGGGGCCGTGGTCGGGCTCGCGCTCGACGCGGTCAAGGGGCTCGGCTTCGACCACGTCTTCGCGCTCGGGCTGGAGACCGAGTCCGCCGAGTGGGGACGGATCGGCTGGCCGGCCCGCGCCGAGCTGGTCCTCTCGCGGGTCGCCGGGGCCGACGCGGGGCGCCCCTCGCGGGCCTACGCCGAGGCGCTCGCGGGCGCGCCCGACGCGGTCGAGGAGGAGCACGACGAGGAGCTCTTCGGCCCCGCCGAGGGCCTCCACGCCACCTACCGGACGCTGCGCGAGCAGGTGCTCGAGGCCTCCTGGCGGGCGGGGCGGGAGCTCTCGGAGCCGCGCCTCGACACGGCGATCGACGTCAACCGGGCGATCGCCCGCTACCTGGAGCTCTTGAAGCTGGCGGCGCTCGCCCAGCGGCCCGGCGAGGAGGGGACGGCGGAGGCGATCGAGGCGGTCAACGGCCTCCTGCGCCAGGTCGCGACGCCGGAGCAGCAGGCCGAGCTCGACGCGTCGTCGCTCGACTCCTACCTGCTCGACTCGGAGCGCGAGCGGGGTCGGCGCCTGCAGCTGATCGCCGCCCGCGAGGAGCCCTCGCTGGAGGCCTTCCTGCCGCGCCGCGGCGACGGCCGGCTCAGCCTCTCGGCCTCCGACCTGACCCTCTACCTGACCTGCCCGCTGAAGTACAAGTTCGCGCGCGTCTTCGGCATCCCCCAGGAGCCGACGATCAACCAGCGCTTCGGCATCCTCATGCACAACGTGCTCGAACGGTTCCACAAGGAGCCGCCGGAGGACGGCGAGGAGCTGCGGACGCTGAACCGGCTCTTCGAGGCGGGCTGGCGGCGCGGTGGCTTCGGCGCCTCCGACGACGAGCTGCAGTACCGCGACCGCGGCCGTGAGGCGCTCCGCCTCTACTGGGAGCGCGAACGGATCTCCGAGTCCGAGCCGGTCTGGCTGGAGCGCAAATTCGACTTCAAGGTCGCCGACCACCACGTCCGCGGGCGGGTCGACCGGGTCGACCGGCTGCCGGACGGCGACTACGAGCTGATCGACTACAAGACCGGCGAGCGCAAGACCGAGGAGGACCTCGACTCCGATCTGCAGCTGGCGCTCTACCGGATGGCGGCGCGCGAGGCCTGGGACATCGAGGCGGCCTATGCCTCCTACGACTACGTACTCGACGCCGAGAAGGTGGCGGCGCCGACCAAGGCCGACGATGCCGAGCGGGTCGAGCGCACCGTGGTCACGGTCGGCGAGGGCGTCCTCTCCCAGGACTTCGAGCCGCGCCCCTCCCCCAGCGTCTGCAGCTGGTGCGACTACCGCCTGATCTGCCCGGCGGCAGAAAGCTGACTGTTCCTTATGCGCCTTATAGGCGCATAAGGAACAGCCGGCGGGGTCAGCTCGGCTCGGGGCCCGTTCCTCGCTGGCGCAGGAACGCCTGGAACTCGCGGGCGATCGAGTCGGCGGAGGGGAGCTCGCCGGGCTCGTCGGCGAGCGACTCGACCTGTTCGGCCTCGATCCGTTCGACCAGCTCCTCGATCTCCGGGTTGGCGGCGACGGCGCGGCCGATCTGCTCCTCGTAGTCGGTCGTTTCCTCCTCCAGCTCGGAGGCCTCGACCGCGATCCCGGTCATTCCCTCCAGCCGACGCAGCAGGGCCAGCGCCGCCTTCGGGTTGGGGACGGCGGCGACGTAGTGGGGCACCGCGGCCCAGAGCGAGGCCGACTCGATGCCGGTCTGCCGGCAGAGGTCGTGGACGACGCCGACGATCCCGGTCGGCCCCTCGTAGTTGGAGCGCTCGAGGTCGAGCTCATCAACCAGCTCCGGCGAGGAGGCGAGGCCGGTGATCGGCACCGGCAGGGTGTGGGAGACCTCGGCGATCAGCGAGCCGAGGGTGATCACCAGCTCCACCCCGAGTGCGTCGGCGGCGGTCGCGACGTGCTCGGAGAAGGTCCGCCAGCGGAGGTTCGGCTCGGTCCCGTCGAGCAGCACCAGGTCACGGTCGGCGTTCGGCACCCGCACCGCGATCAGGTTGTTCTCCGGCCACTCGATGCGCCGCGTCTCCCCCGCCGTCATCACGATCGTCGGCCGCGTCGACTGGAAGTCGAAGAACTCCTCCGGGTCGATCGAGGCGACCACTTCGGAGTCGAGCGAGTTGCCGATCGCCGCCAGCGCCGTGGAGGCGGCCGCGGCGGCGTCGTTCCAACCGCGGAAGGCGCAGACCAGGATCGGGGAGCGAAGCTTCGGCAGTTCGCCTTCCCATCTCAAGGAATCCACGAGTTCAGCGTAGAGGATGGGTCAGGCCGTGCGGGCGCGACGGACCAGCTGGGCGGCCAGCACGAGCGCCAGAGCGGCGAAGGCGAGCTGCAGGGCGCGCTGGGGCAGGAGGTTGGCGGCGGCCACCCCGGCCAGCACGCCGAGCGGCGAGAGGGCGCCGATGATCGCCGCCTCGCGCAGCCGGACGTTGCCGTAGCCGCGCTGGCGGGTGGCGCCGACCAGGGCGACGATCACGATCATCAGCAGCGAGGTCGCCTCGGCCTCGACCTGTCCGAGGCCGCAGAAGACGGTCAGCGCGGGGACGAAGAGGATGCCGCCGCCGACCCCGACCAGGCCACCGGCCAGGCCTCCCGCGATGCAGACGAGGACGGCGAGGACCTCGTTCATCGGCGCGCCCCGTTCATTTGAGCACCAGGTCGACGGCGACGGCGACCAGGAGGAGGGCGAAGAGGTAGGAGACCGCGCGCTGCGGGATGCGCTGCTGGATCGCGGTACCGGCGACGACGCCGACGATCGCCGGGATCGCCAGCAGAAGGCCGGTGACGACGTGGACGTTGCCGTAGATGCCGCCTTGGGCGAGGGCGCCGAGGCTGCCGACGATGACGATCGCGGCGAGGCTGGTGCCGGTCGCGAGGCGCTCGCCGAAGCCGAACCAGAAGATCAGCAGGGGGACGATGACGGTGCCGCCGCCGACCCCGAAGAGGCCGCTGAAGGCGCCCGCCGCGGTGCCGATCGCGGCCAGCCGCAGCAGCTCGTTTCGGCGCGCTGCCGCGTCCGGGTCCGGCATGTGGCGATACTAGTGCCGTGGTGGGTGAACCCCAGACGACGAGGGCGGCCTGGCGGGAGCTGCTCGAGCCGCTCCGCGCCGTTCCGGAGCGGACCGCGATCCTCACCGACTTCGACGGCACCCTGGCGCCGATCGTCGAGCACGCCGACGACGCGGCGCTCCCGGACGAGGCGCGCGAGGTGCTGGCCCGTCTGGTCGACCGCTACGGGCTGGTCGGCGCGGTGTCGGGACGGCGGGCCGCCGATGTACGCGGGCGAATCGAGCTCGACGGGATCGCCTACGCGGGCAATCACGGTCTGGAGCTGCTGCTGCCCGGGGAGGGCGAGCCGAGCGCCGACCCCTCGGTCGACGGGCGCGAGGGGGACGCGGCGGCGTTCCTCGCCACGGTCGAGGCGGGGCGGCTGGCCGACGCCGGGGTCTGGATCGAAGACAAGGGGCCGATCCAGGCCCTCCACTGGCGCGGCGCGCCTGACGACGCGCGGGCCGAGGCGGCCGCGCGCGAGATCGCGGTCGAGGCAGGACGGACAGGGCTCGAACCGCACTGGGGGCGCAAGGTGCTGGAGCTGCGGCCGCCCGGCGGTGGCGGCAAGGACGGAGCGGTCGCCTCGCTCCTCGCCGATGCGGCGCTCGACCGGGCCGTCTACGCGGGCGACGACCGCACCGACGTCGACGCCTTCCGCCGGCTCGGCGAGCTGCGCGACGCGGGCGAGCTGGTCGCCGCGGTCCGCGTCGGGGTGCTCTCCGCCGAAGGGCCGCCGGAGATCGCCGAAGAGTCCGACCTCACCGTCGAGGGTCCCGAGGGTTGGCTCGAGATCCTCGCCTGGCTCGCGGAGTAGACGTGCCCTACACCGACCTGCTGCGGGTCACGGTCTTCATCACCGGCGCCGAGGCGACCGTCCTCGGGGCGATCAGCGCGATCTCGGTCGGCGGCGAACCGAGCCCGACGACCGTGATCGTCGCCCTCGCCTGGTGGCTCGTCTCGATCATCATCGGCTTCTGGATGGGGCGACCGGAGCGCGCCCGCGAGGACATGCGCGACCCCCTAGCCCGCGCCAAGATGGCCACCTCCCTCCCCTCCGAGTCCCCCACCCGGATCGCGATCCGCCGCCTCTGGCCGGTCGCCATCACGGCGATCATCGCCGGCGGCCTCGGCCTCTTCTTCCCCGGCGTCGCGATCATCGGCACCGGCTACGCCCTGATCGTCTCCCTCGCCTGGCACACCCGCGAGGCCGCCGTGCAGGCGATCGAGGAGCGCGACGGCGTCCGCTTCTTCGTCGTCCCGAACTCAGCTTTACGTCCCGTCCAACTCGTGCGAACGCCCGGACTACGAAGCGACCGACTGCACGCGCACTAGCGTCCGCATTTACCCCTCCCTGGCGGGGGTAAATGCGGGCACTCAGCCCTTCAAAAGCTTCTTGAACTCCGACCAGGTGCGGGTGTTGGCGACCTCGGCCTTGGTCAGCCAGGCGCGGCGGGCGGTGGCGACGGCGTAGGCCATGTTGGCGAGGGTGTCGACGCCGTGGGCGTCGGTGTCGAGGACGATGCGGACGCCGGCGTCGGCGGCGAGGCGGGCGTGGCGGTCGGAGAGGTCGCGGCGGTTGGGGTTGCCGTTGATCTCGATCATCGTGCCGGTGCGGGCGGCGGCCTCGGCAACGGCCTCGACGTCGATGGCGTAGGGCTCACGGCGGCCGATCAGGCGGCCGGTGAGATGACCGATGCAGTCGACGTTCGGGTCTTCGATCGCGGTGACGACGCGGGCGGTCATGTCCTTTTCGGAGACGTTGAAGGAGGTGTGGACGCTGGCGACGACCCAGTCCAGTTCGGCGACCAGCTCGTCGGGGTAGTCGAGGGAGCCGTCGAGGCCGATGTTGATCTCGGAGCCGACCAGGAGGCGGAAGCGGCGGCTGCCGTGTTCCTCGTTCCAGGCGCGGACCTCCTCGATCCGCCGGCGCAGCGCGTCGGGCTGGACGTCGTCGCCGAAGCCGTGGGTCGCCGAATGGTCGGTGATCGCCATGTAGGAGTAGCCGCGCTCGCGGCCCGCCGCCGCCATCTCGGCGAGGCTGTCGCGGCCGTCGGAGAGCGTCGTGTGGGCGTGCAGATCGCCGCGGACGTCGCCGAGCTCGACCAGCTTCGGCAGCTTGCCCTCACGGGCCGCCTGCAGCTCGCCGCGCCCCTCGCGCAGCTCGGGCTCGATGAACTCGTAGCCGAGCCGCTCGTAGACCTCGTGCTCGGTCTCGCAGAGGGTCGTCTCGCCGCTCTCGGTGTCGACGATCCCGTGCTCGGAGACCGAGAGGCCGCGCTTCACCGCGTCCTCGCGCAGCTGCACGTTGTGGGCCTGGGAGCCGGTGAAGTGCTGCAGCAGGTTGCCGAACTCCTGCGGCGGGACGATCCGCAGGTCGACCGAGACGCCGTTGTGGGTCTGGGCGCGGACGCCGTTCGGGCCCGGTTTGCCGGCGGCGGCGATCAGTGGATGGCCGGCGAGATGCTCGGCGAGCTCCGCGGGGCGCTCGGCGGTGGCGATCAGGTCGATGTCCTTGCAGGTCTCCGCCCAACGGCGGACCGAGCCCGCGACCTCGACCCGGTGCGCGCCGGGGTGCTCGCGGAGCGCCGCGGCGAGCTCCTCGGCGATCGGCCGCACGGTCGAGAGCAGGAGGCGGCCGGGACCGGAGCCGGGCTCGCCGAGGCGCTCGAGCGAGGCCAGCACGTTTTCCTCGGCCTTCGGCCCGAGGCCTTTGACGCCGCGGATCTTCTCTTCCTCGGCGGCCTTCTTGAGGTCCTCCAACGAGGCGATCCCCAGCTCGTCCCAGAGCCGGCGCGCCGTCTTCGGCCCGACCCCGGGGACGCGCGTGACCTCGACCAACGTCGCCGGGAACCTCGCCTTCAGCTTCACCGCGGCGGGGATCTCGCCGGTCTCGAGCAGGGCGTCGATCTTCTCGGCGAGGGTCTTGCCGACGCCGGGGATCTCCGTCGCCCGCCCCGCCCGCGCCAGCTCCTCGACCGAGACCGGGCTTTCGCGGATCGCCTTCGCGGCGGTCGAGTAGGCGAGGACCCGATATCTGACCGCGCCGTCGAGCTCGTAGAGAACTCCGAGCTCGTCGAGGGCGGCGGCGATCTCGGCGTTCGTCATCTCGCTCAAATTAACGGGCTGTTTCTCCAATCCCACGCTTATTTAGCTTTAGTCGAGGATTAATCAGCCAGGAATACGATCTCGCCGCGATGATGACCGAGCCGAACAGAGGACCCGCCTGGTTGGTGCTACCGACCTATAACGAGGCCGCCAACATCGAACCCTTCGTCGCCGCGGCGCGCTCCTCCCTGCCCGCCGACGCCCACATCCTGATCGTCGACGACGGCTCACCGGACGGCACCGGTGAGCGCGCCGACCGGCTCGCCGAACGCCATCCGAACGTCGGCGTCCTGCACCGCCGCCGCAAGGAAGGGCTCGGCCCCGCCTACATCGCCGGCTTCCGGCGGGCGCTCGCCTCGGGGGCGGGGCTGGTGCTGGAGATGGACTCCGACTTCTCGCACGATCCCGCCTACCTGCCGCGGCTGCTCGATGCGGCGAAGCGCGCCGACCTCGTGATCGGCTCCCGCTACGTGCCCGGCGGCGGGGTCACCGACTGGGGGCCGGTGCGCCGCGCCCTCAGCCGCGGCGGCAGCATCTACTCGCGGCTCGTCCTCGGCGTCGGCGTCCACGATCTGACCGGGGGGTTCAAGTGCTTCCGGCGCGAGGTGCTGGAGGCGATCGACCTCGACGCGATCGAGGTGCGCGGCTACGCCTTCCAGGTCGAGATGACCTATCGCGCGATCCAGCTCGGCTTCAAGGTGGTCGAGGTGCCGATCGTCTTCCGCGACCGGCGGGCGGGCGACTCGAAGATGGACGGTGCGATCGTCGCCGAGGCGATCTTCCGCCTGCCGGGCCTGCGCTTCGGCTCCCGGCACGTCGATGCGGTGCCGCGGTTGGAGCGGGGAGATCCGGCGCTCGAGGAGCCGGCCGCCAAAGAGGCCTAGGGGGACTGGCGAAACTCGCGTGTGCGGCCGGCCTGCGCCGCACCGAGCGGGGGTAGGACGCAAGAAGGCCGAATGGCAGCGCCATTCGGCCTTCTGAGGACGACGCCCCGCGAAGTGTGTGCGGCGCCGCCAGACGTGCGCGGGGGTTTCGCCAGTCCCCCTAGACCTCAGGCGACCCGCGCGGACGGCAGTTCGACCGGGATGCCGGTCGGTGCCGGGAAGCCGGGCGGGAGCGCCGCGTAGAGCGAGATGTCGAACCGGGCGCGCTCCCACTCGGAGGCGACGATCACGGCGTCGCGGCCGGTGAACCGCCGCTCTTCGCGGGCGGCGCCATCGACCACGGTGGCGACGACTTCGTCGCCCTCGCGCCAGACCTCCTGGACCGTGAGGATCACCGGCCGAACCTAGCCGGCGCTGCCGACGGCAAAAGCGGGGGCGGCCCCGACGGACCGCCCCCGTGCTCAGGCGAACTCCTCCCCGGGCGAGGCCCGGGCCCTACTGGCCTAGGAGGAGAACCATTCCGCCTTGTAGTCGGCGTAGACGCTGTTCGGGTTGCGGAACCTGCCCTGCTCCGAGGTGGTCGAGAACCACTCGCCCTGGATGCACCAGCCGTTGTCGCAGGTCTCCGGGAACCGGTCCGAGCTGACGTACACGTGGCGCACGATCTTGTAGCCGGCGACGTGGAAGTCGTCGAGGCTGTTCGATGCGGTGAGCCTGAAGCAGACGATGTTGTGGCCGTCGACGTCGCTCGAGTAGACGCCCGACGGGTAGCCGCTGACGTGCATCAACGAGCCGCAGTGGACCCGCATCCCCTCGCGCGCCCTCGACCAGTAGTCGCACGACCAGTGCGAGCATTCGATCCCTGCGTAGAAGCCGAGCTTCGGCGGCGCGGCCGAGGCCTGCGGGGTGGGAGATGCCGACGAGGCGCTCCCCGTGCTCCCGGAGGCGCTCGCCACGACGGCGACCGACAGAAGTGATGCGATGGCCAAGGCCACCAAGATCTTGCGCACTGAAATGCCCCTTTTTCTCGCCTTACATTGATCCGAGTCCCCAGACATGCCCGGACGAGACGGCCGCGATCATATACCAAACACCGTTCGGAAACGTGCCGCCGAACTGGGCGCCATGGCGGCGCTATACTTTCTGAAGTATTGAGCTTCTAAACGCGATCCGGGAGAGCGATCACCGTGAGTGGAAACCTGGCCGACGTAACCGACGCCACCTTCAAATCCGATGTCCTCGACGCCGAGGGCGCCGTCCTCGTCGACTTCTGGGCCCCTTGGTGCGGCCCCTGCCGCGTCGTCCATCCGGTGCTAGAGGAGATCGACTCCGAGCGTGAGGACCTGACGGTCCTCAGCCTCAACGTCGACGAGAACCAGCAGACCGCCGCCCAGTACGAAGTCCTCTCGATCCCGACCATGATCCTCTTCAAGGGCGGCGAGATGACGAAGAAAATCGTCGGCGCGATGCCGAAGCGTCGCCTCGAGGCCGAACTGGAGCCGGCGCTCGCCTAGCGGCGGGCGCCCCGCGGCATGCCCTTCGTCGAGGTCCACTGGTACGAGGGCCGCTCCGACGAGCAGAAGCTCGAGATCGCCAAACGGATCGAAGCGGCGCTGGTCGACGTGGCCGGTGTCTCCCCCGACCATTGCTGGATCAAGTTCGCCGACTCGGCGAAAACCGACTTCCTGATCGCCCCGGGTCAGAGCGAGTAGCGCGCCGGGGCCGCGCTCAGGCTGCCGCGCTGCCGGCGAGCACTCGGGGATTGACGTCGACCGTGACGATCCGATCTGGTGCTGCGAGCGCAGCCTGCGTGGTCGCCTCGAGCGCGGTCGCATCCAGTCCGAAACGCTCCGAAGCCCTCCTGAGGAGGCGGATTTCTTCTCGCGGGTAGCGCAGGCTGACCCCGACGGGACGGTCGTCGAGAAACGCGACCTCACAAAAATCAGCATCATCGACCGTCACACCCCGGTCCCAGTGATCGACCTCCTCGATCTCGATCAGGATTGCGTCTGCCTCACTGTCGTAGTCGGCCTTCATCCCCTCTCCTTCGGGAAGACGGTGATCACGTAGTCCGGATCGTCAACGGCGACGACGACCGCAGTCATCCGCCCCTCGACGAGTCCACGATACAGCGGGTTGCCTCGGTGATCGAAGGTTTTTCCGGACTGAGTTCGTACAACGGTTTCGACTTCCTCGGTGACCCCGCCGTACAGGCGCAGCTGGTTCTTCGCGTGGTGACTGAATCGCACCCACGCCCAAGGGACGCGGGCGACAAACCTCTCCCCTACAGCAACCCGTCTTCGCGGAACTCGGATTCGAGCATCGGCTCGAGGGTGCGGGCGAAGGTGGCGGTGAGGTGGCTTTTGTCGCGGTAGACGAGGGCGTTGCCGATCACGGCGCGGCAGATTTCGCCGGGGCAGATGTCGGCGGTGAGGTCGACGAGGTGGGTCCCGGGGGAACGCTCGGCGGCGCGGACGTCGTATTCGCGGTCCCATTCGTGGGGCCGGGGGAAGGCGCAGCGGTCGAGGTGCTGGATGTCTTCCGAGACGCAGCTGGGGACGTCTTCTGAGGAGGCCGGGGTGTCGCGGATGACGACGGTGCGGGGCCCGGCCGCCTGGATGCGGGCGAGGGTCCGCAGGTAGCCCGCTTCCATCGCCTCGGCGGCTTCGTCGCCGGCCAGTTCTTCGCCGTCCGGCCCATAGGGGACGTAGACGGTGTCGCCGCTCATCACCACCGTGGTGTCTTCGTCGCCGGTTTCGATCCGTTCGAATGCCGATTCGCGCCATTCGTCGCACTCGGAGTACTCGCGGCTTTCGACCATGCTGCGGACTTCGAGCTCCTCCGGTGGGCATTCGGCCTTGGTCAGGACGACCAGCCGCCAGTGGTGGAGTTCGGCGAGTTCGTCGACCGCCGGGAAGTACTGCATCGCGTGCGAGTCACCGAAGAGGACCAGCGTGTGTCCGCCTTCCGGGTCGCCGTAGAGGCACTTGTTCGAGTTGGTGCCTTCGATCCCGACCATGCAGCCTTCGTAGTAGGCGCGCGAGCGGTCGGCGCGGGCCCGCAGCGGGTTCGGGCGCAGCGCGGTCGCCGTTTCCTGGGGGGTGATCTGTTCGGGGAGCGCGGCGGCGCCACGGACCTCGCTGAGCGGCGCCGTGTGCAGGGTCGGCTGGGCGGCGCGCAGGCCGATCCCGACGCCGAGCGCGACCAGGGTGCAGGCGAGGCCGAGGCCGAGCGCCCGGTTCGGCAGCCGCGCCAGGATCGGGGCGCGGCGGACCGGGTCCTCGATCAGCGTGTGGGTGATCTGGGTCGGGATCCAGGAGACGGCGACCGCGGCGAGGCCGGCGGCGACCGAGAGGCGCGGTCCCCAGATCGCGGCGGCGAAGACGATCGCCGGCCAGTGCCAGAGGTACCAGGAGTAGGAGATGCGGCCGACGTAGCGGACCGGCGGCAGGGCGAGGACGCGCCCCGGCCCGAGCCGCGGCCCGGTGACCCCGCGCGGCATCGTGGCGAGGGCCGAGCCGGCGAGGATCAGCGCCGCGGCGCCGAGGGTCGGCACCAGCGCCGCCGTCCCCGGGAACGCGGTTTCGCCGTCGAAGCGAAAGCAGGCGTAGACGATCGCCGCCACCCCGGCCCAGCCGAGCGCGACGGCGAGGGCACGCGGCATCTTCACCGTCGCGGCGAGGGCGATCGCGGCGCCGAGCGCCAGCTCCCAGGCGCGGGCGAAGGTCGAGAAGTAGGCGAAGGCCGGTTTTTGATCGGTGAGGACCACGCCGTAGACGAGCGAGCCGGCGAGGATCAGCGCCAGCACGGCCCACAGCGCCGGCCGCACCGAGCGCCCGCGCCGCCGCCAGAACCAGGTGGCGAGCAGGATCAGGCCCGGCCAGACGAGGTAGAACTGCTCCTCGATCGCCAGCGACCAGAGGTGGAGGACGGGGCTCGGTTCGAGGCCCTGGGCGAAGTAGTCGACCGACTGCGCGGCGAAGTGCCAGTTGGCGACGTAGAGGGCCGAGGCGACGATGTCCCCGGCGACTTCGGTGTCGCGCAGCGGCGAGAGCAGGATCATCGACAGCACGGCGACCGCGACCAGCAGGACCGCGGAGAGCGGCAGCAGGCGTTTGGCGCGGCGCGCGTAGAAGCCGCGCAGGGAGATCGTCCCGCTGCGGTCGAGCTCCCCGACCAGCAGCCTGGTGATCAGGAACCCGGAGATGACGAAGAAGACGTCGACCCCGACGTAGCCACCCGCCAGGAACGGCACCCCGGCGTGGCAGAGGAGGACGGCGACGATCGCCACCGCCCGCAGCCCCTCGATGTCGGGGCGGAAGCGGCGGCCCGCCTCGGCTTCGTCAGGGTGCTTTCTTGAGTCCATAGGTCAACTTTAGAGATGCGTACGACGCCTAAAGGTGCGCGCGCTCTTTGCGCGCCGCGATCAGGGCGAGCCAGTGCATCGCGCGGGTCACGAGATAGGGCCGCACGCGATCGGTCGTGTGCCCGCCGGCCACCATCCAGAGGGTTACCCGGCGATAGGCGGCGGCGAACGTCTCGTTCATCGCGGGTGGCACGACGTGGTCGCCGCGGCCCTGGATCACCAGCAGCGGCGCCAGCTGCGGGCGGCGGATCGGCGAGAGGCGTTCGCGGTCGGCGAGGTCGACGCCGAGCCCTTCCCAGTATTCGGGGCCGTACCGTTCCGTCCCCCATTCCCAGGTGGTGAGATCGGAGATCGGCGCCTTGGCGACCGCTCCGGAGACCAGGTCGTCTCCGGAGAGGAGCGCCGCCAGCGTGCCGCCCGCCGAGGAGCCGTAGGCGTAGACGCGGTCGCGGCCGAACTTCTCCCGCAGGCGGCGGGCTTCGGCGCGCACCCTTTCGACCGCCGCGGGCAGGTCGCCGAGCGGGTAGGTGACGTAGTGGGGGACGAAGCCCGCGGCGAGCGCCCGCGGCCTGGTCAACGGTTCGAAGTCGGGGTCGTCGAAGAGGAAGGAGCCGCCGTGGATGAGGAGCAGCTGCGGGTGCGGGAGCGGACGGACCGGGGCGGTGGCGTGGCCCTCCCCCGCCGCGAGCGACCGGGCGGGAGCAAGCAGGGCGACCAGCAGCGCGAGGAGCGCCGTCGCGACGTGACGGCGGCGCCTCAAAGCGGGCTGACCGAGACCGTCAGCTCGTGGCCGTCGATCGTCGTCGCGTCGCCCTCCTCGACTCCGTCGTCGAGGGCGACGGTGGTGGCGAGCGTCTCGCCCGCGATGTAGGACTCGTGCTCGCGCGCGACCTCGACCAGCTCCGGGTCGCCGCCGAGGCCGAGCCTGATCCGGTCGGTGATCTCGAGGCCGGCCTCTTTGCGCGCGTTCTGGACGGTGCGGACGATCTCGCGGGCGAGGCCCTCGCGGCGGAGCTCCTCGTCGATCTCCAGCTGCAGGGCGACGGCGTGGCCGGCCTCGGCCTCGACCTCATAGCCCTCGAGCGGGCTCAGCGCCAGGGTCAGATCGTCGGGGCCGAGCGTGTGGTCGGTGCCATCGATCGCGATCCCGATCTGGCCGCCCTCGGCGAGCGCCGTGGCCACATGGGCCGGATCGAGCGCCGCGACGGCGGCCGCCACCTGCGGCATGCGCTTGCCGAAGCGCGGTCCCAGCGCGCGGTAGTTCGGCTTCACCTCGTAGGTGACGAGGTCGCCCTGCTCGGAGACGAAGTCGAGCTCCTTCACGTTCAGCTCGGCGGTGACCAGGTCGGCGCGGGCCTCGATCCCGGCACGCTCGTCCTCGTTGGCGACGATCACGGCGCGGCGCAATGGCTGGCGCACTTTCACCTTGCCGGCCGAGCGCGCCGCGTGGCCGAGGCGGACGGTGCGCTGCACGGCTGCCATCCCGGCTTCCAGCCCGGGATCATGGAGCGCGTCGTCGACGGCCGGGAAGTCGGCGAGGTGGACCGAGTCGGGCGCGTCGCCGAACTCGCCCCCGGCGCCGCCCTGCAGGTTGCGGTAGATCTCGTCGGCGAGGAACGGCGTGAACGGCGCGAGCAGCTTCGTCGTCTCGAGCAGGCAGTGGCGGAGGGTGGCGAATGCCGCCCGGTCGCCCTCCCAGAAGCGCCGCCGCGAGAGCCGCACGTACCAGTTGGAGAGCTCCTCGACGTACTCGGCGATCGCCCGGCCGGCGGTCGTGCAGTCGAAGTCGTCCATCCGCTCGCGCACCGTCGCGGTCGTCGCCTGCAGGCGCGAGAGCGCCCAGCGATCGAGGTCCCCGAGCTCCAGCTGTTCCTTTTGCGCCTCATAGGCTGATAAGGAACAGCTGGCGGGGAGGTCTGCGGGGGCGAGGTCCTCGGCGTTCGCGTAGAGGACCCAGAACGAGTAGGTGTTCCAGAGGGTGAGCATGAACTGGCGGACCGACTCGCCGACCGTCTCCAGCGAGAATCGGTAGCCCGCCCAGGGCTGCTGGGTGGTCAGGTAGTACCAGCGGAAGGCGTCGGCGCCGTGGGCGGCGAGCACGTCCCAGGGGTCGACCACGTTGCCGCGGCTCTTCGACATCTTCTGGCCCTCGGGATCGAGGATCAGCCCGAGGCAGACGCAGTTGCGGAAGCTCGACCGGTCGAAGAGCAGGGTCGACTCGGCGAGCAGCGTGTAGAACCAGCCGCGGGTCTGGTCCTGGGCCTCGCAGATGTAGTCGGCGGGGAAGCGCGACTCGAACTCCTCCACCCCCTCGAAGGGGTAGTGGAACTGGGCGAAGGGCATCGCGCCGCTGTCGTACCAGGTGTCGATCACCGAGCTGTCGCGCCGCATCTCGCCGCCGCAGTCCTCGCAGCGGATCGCGACCTCGTCGATGTAGGGACGGTGGAGGTCCTCCGGGACCTCGCCGCCGGAGCGCTCCTTCAGCTCCTCGACCGAGCCGATGCAGGTCACGCCGTCGCAGCCCGCCTCGGTGCAGCGCCAGATCGGCAGCGGCGTGCCCCAGTAGCGGTTGCGCGAGAGCGCCCAGTCGACGTTGTTCTCCAGCCATTTGCCGAAGCGGCCGTGCTTGACGTGCTCGGGGTGCCAGCCGATCGTCTCGTTGTTGGCGAGCAGGTCGTCGCGGGCGGCCGAGGTGGCGATGTACCAGCTCGTGGTCGCGTAGTAGAGGAGCGGCGTGCCGCAGCGCCAGCAGTGCGGGTAGGCGTGCTCGTAGGGCTGCTCGCGGAAGAGCAGGCCGCGCTCGGCCAGGTAGTCGATGAGGCGGCGGGTCGTCTCACTCCCTTTGACGAACTCGCCGGCGAAGCCGACGACTCGGTCGTCGAAGGTCCCGTCGGGGCGGACCGGGTTGTAGAGGGTGCCGGCGACCGTCGGGTCGAAGAGGCCGTTCTCGGCACCGACCCGGTAGTCGTCCTCGCCGAAGGGTGGCGCGATGTGGACGAGCCCGGTGCCGTCCTCGGTGGTGACGAAGTCGCCGGCGATCACCGGGAAGCCGCCGCGGTCGCGGTCGGTGAGGTCGAAGACCGGCCCCTCGTAGAAGCGCCCGACCAACGCGGTGCCCGGCATCTCCTCGAGGATCTCGGCGTCCTCGCCGAGCACCTTCTCGGCGAGGTCCTTGGCGACGATCAGGGTCTCGTCGCCGAGCCGGGCGCGGACGTAGGTGACGGCCGGATTGACCGCGACGGCGGCGTTCCCCGGGAGCGTCCAGGGCGTCGTCGTCCAGACCAGCAGCGATTCGCCCGCCGCGCCCGTCAGCGGGAAGCGCACGTAGATCGAGGCGTCGACGACGTCCTCGTAGCCCTGGGCGACCTCGTGCGAGGAGAGCGGCGTGCCGTCGCGCGGACAGTAGGGGACGACCTTGTGGCCCTCGTAGAGGCGACCCTTCTCGAACAGCTGGGCCAGCGACCACCAGACCGACTCGATGTAGCGGTCCTCGAGCGTCACGTAGGGGTCGTCGAGGTCGACCCAGAAGCCGATCCGCTCGGTCAGCCGGTTCCACTCCTCGACGTACTCGAAGACCGACTCGCGGCAGCGGCGGTTGAACTCGGCGATCCCGAGCTCCTCGATCTCCCCCTTGGAGGAGATGCCGAGTTGTTTTTCGACCTCGAGCTCGACCGGCAGGCCGTGGCAGTCCCAGCCCGCCTTGCGCGGCACCCGGTACCCGCACATCGTGCGGTAGCGCGGGTAGATGTCCTTGAAGACGCGGGCGAGCACGTGGTGGGAGCCGGGCCGGCCGTTGGCGGTCGGCGGGCCCTCGTAGAAGGACCAGATCGGCGCGTCGGCACGCGCCGCGAGCGAGCGGGCGAAGAGATCCTGCTCGCGCCAGCGGGCGAGCGCCCGCTCCTCGAGCGCGGGGAACGACTGTTTCGGGTCCACCGGTGCGAATCCAGGCATGGCGGCGGATTGTAGGAGTGAGGGCGTGGCGGGCGCGGGCGATACGTGCCGGTACTTACCGGTACCCCGCGCCGCAATTCGATCGGCGAGCCAATAAGGTTGCATCGATGTCTGCATTCGATCTGAACGGGAAGGTCGCGCTGGTGACCGGCGCGGCGCGGGGGATCGGCTACGAGACCGCGCGTCAGATGCAGATGCGTGGCGCCTCGGTCGCCGTCCTCGACCTCGATCCGCAGCAGGCCCGCGACGCGGCCGAGCGGATCGGCGCGCGGGCGATCGGGATCGGCGCCGACGTCACCGACCAGGGGGCGATGATGGCCGCCGTCGCCGAGGTGGTCGAGACCTTCGGCGGCCTCGACTGCGCGGTCGCCAACGCCGGCATCGCCCAGAAGCAGCTGGGAACGGTCTACGGGATGTCCGGCGAGGAATGGGAACGGGTGCTCGAGGTCGACCTGCTCGGCGTCTTCCGCACGGTGCGGGCGGCGCTGCCGCAGATCGTCGAGCGCCGCGGCCACATCGGGCTCGTCTCCTCCGTCTACGCCTTCGCCAACGGGATGGGCAACAGCCCCTACGCGGTCGCCAAGCCCGGGGTCGAGTCGCTCGGGCGCGCGCTGCGGGTGGAGCTCGCGCCGCACGGCGCCTCGGCGACCGTCGCCTACTTCGGCTGGGTCGACACGAAACTGGTGCAGGACGCGTTCGAGCAGCCGGATGCCGGGCGACTCAACGAGAACCTCCCCGCCTTCCTGATGAAGCGGATCACGCCGGCCGAGGCGGGCGCCGCGTTCGTGCGCGGGATCGAAGAGCGCGCCCCGCGCGTCTTCGCGCCGAAGTGGTGGCGCTACGTCTCGGCGCTGCGCGGCATCGTCAACCCGCTGATCGACCGCCGCCAGGAGCGCGACGCCCACACCCAGGCGCTGCTGAAAGAGATCGACGACCGCACCGTCAGCCGATCCTCGTAGCGCGCTCCAGGGCGTTGATGACCGACTCGTAGTCCTTCCCGGTGGCGCGGGACATGCCGATCTCGCAGGTGCGGTTGGAGGAGAGGTAGGCGTCGAAGTCGCGGCCCTCCAGCTCGCCGGCCTCGTCGCGGGTGGCGGCCTCGGTCAGCTCGGGGTGGGAGATGCCGCGGTCGCCGGCGAAGCCGCAGCAGGTCGCGGTCGGCGGCAGGTAGACGCCCTCGACGAACGCCGCGGCGAGGTCGCCGAGCCGGCGGGCCTGGCCCTGGCGATGGGTGGCGCAGGTCGGGTGGATCGCCGCGGCGCCGAGCTTGCGGGTGACCTCGAGCCCGGGCAGCAGGCGGTCGTGCGCCCAGGCGACCGAGTCGAGGATCTCGAGCGCGGCGAGGTGCTCGGCGTTGCCCTCCGACAGCGTCCCCTCCCCCGGCTCGACGATCTGCCCGGTGCAGGAGGCGGCGTCGACGACGATCGGCAGCTCGCCCCCACCGCTCCACTCCCAGAGGCGCTCGACCAGCTCGTTCGCCTTGTGGCGGTGGGCGGCGCCGAACCCTTTCGAGCTCCACGGCAGCCCGCAGCAACTGCCCGCCACGTCGTCGGGGATCCAGACCGGCAGGCCGGCGCGCGCCGAGACCGCGACCAGTGCCTCGCCCGGCCCACCGGCGAAGATCCGGTTCGTGCAGGACGGGACGTAGACGGCGGCGGCGCCCTCGCGGGCGCTCGCCGGGAGCTTCGCCTGCGCCGGTCCGGGGAGCGCCCGCCCCTTGCGGGTGCGCCGGGCGAGCGGGCCGCCGACCCGCAGCCCCAGACGCGAGGCCGACTCGACCGCGCCCCAACGCTTCGCCGTCGCCAGGGCCGCCCGCTCGGCGCGCTCGGAGTGACGCTCGGCGCGCAGCTCCTTGACCAGCGCCCCGGTGTCGATCCCGAGCGGGCAGGCGAGCTGGCAGGAGCCGTCGGCGGCGCAGGTGTCGAGCGCCTCGTAGCCGAGCTCCTCGAGCAGCGCCCGGCGGACCGGCGAGCCCTCCGGCTGACGGGCGATCTCACGGCGCAGGACGATCCGCTGGCGCGGCGTCGTGGTCAGGTCGCGGCTCGGGCAGACCGGCTCGCAGAAGCCGCACTCGACGCAGGCGGTGGCCGACTGCTCGATCGGCGGCGTCGTTTTCAGGTTGCGCATGTGGGCATCGGGGTCGCGGCCGAGGATGACGCCGGGCGAGAGCACCCCGTCGGGGTCGGCCAGCTCCTTCACCCGCCACATCAGCCCGGTCGCCCGCTCCCCCCACTCGCGCTCCACATACGGGGCCATGTTGATCCCGGTCCCATGCTCGGCCTTCAGCGAGCCGTCGTAGCGGTCGACGATCAGCTCGACCAGCCCCTCCATCAGCGCCTCGTAGCGGTCGCGATCCTCCTGCCTGGAGAAGTCCGGGGTGATCATGAAGTGGAGGTTCCCGGCCGAGGCGTGGCCCGCGACGCCGGGCGCGAAGCCGTGCTCGGTGAGCAGCGCCTGCAGGTCCCGCGCCCCTTCGGCGATCCGGGCCGGCGGCACGCAGACGTCCTCGACGATCAGCGAGGTGCCCTCGGGGCGCAGCCGGCCGGCCAGGCCGTGGAGGCCCTCGCGCACCCGCCAGGCGGTCTCGATCTCCTCGGCGTCGCGGGTGAAGGCCGGCGGCGCGAGCAGCTCGTGGCCGGCGAGGATCGCCTCCGCCCGGCCGACCTGCTCATCGAGCTCGGCCGGCGTCTCGGCGCCGAACTCGATCAGGAGCGCCGCCCCGGTCGGGTCGAGCTCCTTGAACGCGGCCGGCGCGCCGACCATCCCCCACCCTGCGGCGATCAGCGCCGGGGCGACCATCAGCTCGACCGCGGTGGCGCCGCTCGCGACCAGCTCGCCGACCGGGGCGACGGCGCCGTCGATGTTCGGGAAGTGGACCCAGGAGACGGTCGTCAGCGGCGGCTGCGGCACGGTCTCGAAGACGACCTCGGGGACGTAGGCGAGGGTCCCCTCCGAGCCGACCAGCAGGCGGCGGAAGATCTCCAGCGGCTCCTCGGCGTCGAGGAAGGCGCAGAGGCGGTAGCCGGTCGTGTTCTTGATCTCGAACTTGCGGCGGATGCGAGCGGTGAGCTCGGCATCGGCGCGGAGCTCGTCGCGGATCAGGGCGAGGCCGGCGGCGAGCTGCGGCTCGGCCGCCTCGAACTCGGCGGCGGCGCCGGGCGCGGCGGTGTCGATCCGCGTCCCGGAGGGCAGGACGAAGGTCAGCGAGCGGAGCGTCGAGTAGGAGTCCTTGGTCACCCCGCAGCGCATCCCGCCCGAGTTGTTGGCGACGACGCCGCCGACCGTGGCGATGTCGGTGCTCGCCGGATCGGGGCCGAGACGGCGGCCGAGCGGCGCCAACACCCGGTTGACGTGGCCGAGGATCGCGCCGGTGCCGACCCGCGCCGCGGCGCCGTCCTCCTCGACCGCGATGCCGCGGAAGTGGCGGCGGACGTCGACCAGGATGCCGTCGGTCTGCCCCTGCCCCATCAGGCTGGTGCCGCCGGAGCGGAAAGTGACCGGGATGCCACGCTCGCGGCCGAAGGCCATCGTCTTCGCCACGTCGCCGGCCTCCTTCGCCATCACCACGGCGCGCGGGATGAAGCGGTAGGGGCTGGCGTCGGAGGCGTAGCGGACGAGGTCGCCGGGGCGGGCGAGCACGCGGTCGGCGCCGAGCAGCTCCTCCAGTTCGCCGCGCAGCGGCTGGGCGACGCCCGCGGCGAGCGAGTCCGGGGCGCGGTCGAGCGTCGCCGTCATCGGCGCCTAGCCTAGAAAAGCGCCATCCCGGGCGCGACCGGGACTTCGACCAGCTCGGGGCGGGAGGAGGCGAGCGCCGTGGCGAGCGCTCCCGCGACGGCGTCGCGGTCGGCGGCCCGGTGGGCGGTGACGCCGTAGCCTTCGGCGACCGCGGCGACGTCGAGCTTCGGCAGGTCGAGGCCGGGCGCGCCGCTGATCTGGGTGGCCTCGGCGAACCACTTGAGGATCGCGTACTCCTCGTTGCGGAGGACCAGGAAGGTGACCGGTACGTCGTAGGCGACGGCGCTCCAGAAGCCGGTGATCGCGTACTGCGCGGAGCCCTCGCCGAGCACGCAGACGACCGGGCGGTCGGGCTGGGCGAGCTGCACGCCGACCGACGCGGCGAGGCCGAAGCCGAGGCCGCCGCCGGCGCTGAAGTAATAGGAGCCGGGGCGCGAGAGGCGCAGCTGGTTGCGCAGGGCGAGGGTCGAGGAGGGGGACTCGAGGACGACGATCGCGTCCTCGGGGAGCGCCTCGCGCAGGGCGCCGTGGACGGTCGAGGCGTTGAGCGGGTCGGTCAGCTCCATGTCGCCGGGGCCGGGGTTCGGCTCCGGGGCGGGGCGGCTCGACTCGGGGACCGCCTCGACCAGTGCCGCCAGGGTCAGGCCGACATCGGCGACGATCGCGTCGCCCATCGGCGCCCGCACCGCCTCGTCGGGGTCCGAGGTGATCGCCACCAGGCGGGCGCCCTCGGGCAGCAGCGGGCCGGGGATGTGGGGGTAGTACGGGAAGACCGAGCTGCCGACGACGAGGATCAGATCGTGGCCCTCGAGCGTCTGGCCGACCGGGCCGATCGCGGGCGGCAGGACGCCGCGGAAGTTCGGGTGGTTCTCGGGGAAGCCGATCCGGACGCCGCCGGTCGCGGGCGAGGCCCAGACCGGGAGGCGCTGGCGCTCGGCGAGGGCGACGGCGCTCTCCCAGCCGCCCGCGGCGTCGATGTCGGGACCGGCGACGAGGACGGGGTTGGCGGCGGCGTCGAGCTCGGCGGCGAGGGCGGCGAGCGCCTCCGGGGCGGCGACGGCGCGGCCGTCGACTCTGCGGGAGATCGCGTGGCGGGCGTCGTCGGCGTCGACCTCGACCTCCCAGTCGTCCATCGGCAGCGAGACGAAGACCGGGCCGCGCGGAGCCAGCCCGGCGAGGTGGGCGCCGTGGGCGAGCGCCAGCGGCACGTCCTCGGCGCGGGCGGGCTCGTGGCTCCACTTGACCAGCGGGTGGGGCATGCGGATCGCGTCGCGGTTGGCGAGGTTGGCCTGCAGGGTGATCTGGGCGCGCGCCTGCTGGCCGGCGGTGATCAGCAGCGGCGAGTGGTTGGCCTGGGCGTTGAAGATCGCCCCCATCGCGTTGCCGACCCCGGGCGCGGTGTGGAGGTTGACGACGGTGGTGCGGCCCGAGGCCTGGGCGAAGCCGTCGGCCATCCCGACCACGACGCCCTCGTGCAGGCCGAGCACGTAGCGGAAGTCCGCCGGGTACGACGCCAGCATGGGGAGCTCGGTCGAGCCGGGGTTGCCGAAGATGGTCGTCATCCCCTGCTCCCGGAAGAGATCGAAGGTCGCCTCGCGGACGGTCGGCATCGGCGGCAGCCTATCCCCAACCGGCCTGAACTCGCCTGAGCGGTGCACCCGGCGGCGTGGATGGGGTTCGGACGGTCACCTAGGATGGCCGCCGATGCGCGCCCTGCGGACCACGCTCGCCTCGCTGCTCGTCGTCGCCCTGGCCGCCGCGGTCCTGGCGGGGTGCGGCAGCGACCAGGAAGCCGAGCAGCCGGCCGCCTGCAGCGAAGGGGCGACGGCGTTCCTCGAAGCGCTGCAGGGGGCGCCGGGCGAAGTCCGGCTCGCCGGCGGGGCGCCGATCAGCGGCTGCCTCGTCCCCGGCGCCGAAGAAGGCGAACTCGCCGACCTCGGCGAAGCGACCCTCGCCGCGGCGACCAGGCTGAACGCCGAGGCGCGCGCCGAACCGGGGGGCGCCGCGAACGTCGCGCTCGGCTACCTGATCGGCGCGATCGCCCGCGGCAGCGCGGAGACCGAAGGCGTCCACGCCGAGCTGTTGCGCCGGCTGACCGTCGCCGCCCGCTACTCGCCGGACGGCGAACCGCTGCCGCCGGCCTTCCTCGCCGCCTACGAAAAGGGCTTCGCCGCCGGGCGCGACCACGGCTGAGCGAGCCGCCGGCGACGCCCGCGCAATACGCTTCGTCCTCCCCACCGGACTTTCGTCCCTCCCCCACCAGACTTCATGGAGGCAGCAACTTGAGCGTTGACGCAGAGACCACCGCGAGCGAGCAGCTCTGGGGTGGCGAGACCACCAAGGCAGTCGACAACTTCCCCGTCTCCGGCGAGCGCGTGCCGGTGCCCGTAGTGCGCTGGCTCGGCCGCATCAAGTCCGCCGCGGCCGAGGCCAACGGCGCGCTCGGCAAGCTGGACGGCGACCTCGCGGCGAAGATCGCCGCGGCGGGCGCCGAGGTCGCCGAGGGCCGCCACGACGGCCAGTTCCCGATCGACGTCTTCCAGACCGGCTCGGGGACCTCGTCGAACATGAACGCCAACGAGGTGATCGCCAACCTGGCGGGCGACGGGGCCCACCCCAACGACCACGTCAACATGGGGCAGTCGTCCAACGACGTCTTCCCGAGCGCGGTCCATCTGGCGGCACTCGACGAGGTGACGCACGACCTGCTGCCGGCGATGGGGGCCTTGGAGGACGCGCTCGCCGCCAAGGCGAGGGAGTTCGACGACATCGTCAAGGCGGGCCGCACCCACCTGATGGACGCGGTGCCGGTGACGCTCGGCCAGGAGTTCGCCGGGTACGCGGCGCAGGTGCGCCTCGGGGTCGCGCGGGTCGAGGCGACGCTCGGGCACGTCGGCCAGATCCCGCTCGGGGGGACCGCGACCGGGACGGGCCTCAACACCCACCCGGAGTTCGCGGCGAAGGTGCGGGAGAAGCTCGTCGCCGATACGGGCCTGAACCAGATCGCGGCGCCGGAGGATCCCTTCGAGGCGCAGGGCAACCGCGACGCGCTGGTCGAGCTGTCCGGTGCGCTGAAGGTCTACGCGGTCTCGCTCAACAAGATCGCCAACGACCTGGCGCTGATGGGCTCCGGGCCGCGTGCGGGCCTCGCCGAGCTGCGCCTGCCGGAGCTGCAGAAGGGCTCCTCGATCATGCCGGGCAAGGTCAACCCGGTGATCCCCGAGGTCGTCATCCAGGTCGCCGGCCAGGTGATCGGCAACGACGCGGCGATCACGATCGGCGGCATGCAGGGCCAGTTCGAGCTGAACGTGCGGGTGCCGCTGATCGCTCGCAACCTGCTTGGCTCGATCAAGCTGCTGGCGAGCGCCTCGCGCCTGCTGAACGAGAAGTGCGTCTCGGGCCTCGAAGCGAACCACGAGATGACCGAGCGCCACGCCGAGGCGACCCTCGCCACGGCCACCGCCCTCAACCCCCACATCGGCTACGACGCCGCGGCGGCGATCGTCAAAGACGCCGCCGACTCCGGCCGTCCCCTGCGCGAGGTGGCCCTGGAGCACGGCGTCTCGGTCGAGACCCTCGACGAGGCGCTCGACCACCGCGCGATGGCGCGCCCGCACGAGCAGGGCTGACTCGTCGATGAGGTCGGGTGGCTCGCTCAGCGGGAGCGGGCCGCCTCGACCAGGCTCTCGGCGCGCCGCCAGGCTTTCTTGCGATCGTCGGCGCTGACGGCAGGGCCGCCATACCCGGCCCGGGTCTTCATCGAAAGCAGGGCACGCAGGTCCCTGCCGAGTTCTTTACCGCGCGGTTCGACCTTCGAGAGCTCGACTACCGCCTGCTGGTGATCGTCGCCTTGGACGTGATGGCCGAGCGCCTTGCAGCAGAGGACGTCCGAGGCGGCGATCCCGGCGAGGATGCATAAGGACACCACCGAATCGCCCACCTCGGCTTCATCGTCATGCAGATCGCGGAGCGCCGCTGCCGAGTCCAGGAACTCTTCGGCCTTGCGGAGGCGTTCACGGGTAAGCCGCTCATCGCAGTCCCGAGTACGGGTCGCCATCACGGCTCGTATTTCCTCATGAGGGCGCTCAGTCGGGCCCGCGTGCCGGCGATCGCTATCCCTTCCATGAGCGCCTCCCGGGCGATCCTCCGCACCTCGAGGTCCTTCAGATCGAGATGTCGGTACTCGACGACCCGTGCCTCGTTGCCGGTCCAGACGGTCGCATCGCGCTCCAGCTTGGAGAGCTGCTCCTCCCAGACCTCGGTCCCCCCTTTGATGACGGTGGGCCGCAGCACGAAGAGATCGAGGTCGCTCTCGGCGGTGGCCTCCCCACGAGCGACCGAGCCAAAAAGGAAGAGGGCCTCGGGAGGGGCCTCCCACTCGGCGACCGCTCTTTCAAGGCGTTCGACAAGCTGGGCCTTCAGAGACCGCAGACCCACGACGTAAGGCGCCGCGAGATGGTCGCGGTTCAGGCTGTAGAGCTTGGCCTGGCCGGCCTGACGGCGACTGACGATGCCCTGCCCGACGAGGCGGTCGGCCGCTTTACGTACGCCTGCCTCCGAACCGCGCCCGAGCACCTGGTGGATGCGTCGGCCCGTGAACTCGTCGTCGGCCCCGGCGAGCACGCCCAATACGTCCCCGTCCAGGGTCGGCGCCACCACGCTGAGCGGACGGCTGAAGTCCATCGTGTAGAAACTATAGGTGGGATATCCCAAAAATAGTAGGGATATCCCACTCCTGGTTTCAGCCCTGCAGGGTGACGAACCGCTCCTCGGTCAGCTCCTGGACGGCGAAGGCCGGGCCCTCGCGGGTGTTGCCGGAATCCTTGACGCCGCCGTAGGGCATCTGGTCGGCGCGGAAGGCGGGGACTTCGTTGACCATGATGCCGCCGAACTCGAGGGTTTTGCCCGCCTCGATCGCCCGGCCGAGGTCGGCGGTGAAGACGCCCGCCTGGAGACCGAACTTGGAGTCGTTGGCCATCGCCAGGCCTTCGGAGAAGTCCTTGAAGGTGTCGATCGTGGCGACCGGGCCGAAGACCTCCTCGCACCAGACCTTCGAGTCTTTCGGCGCGTCGCGCAGCAGGGTCGGCGCCAGGCAGCGACCCTCGTCGACCAGCTCGCCGCCGACCACCAGCTCGGCGCCGGCCGAGACGGCCTCGTCGATCCACTCCTTCACCCGGTCGCGGTCGGCGGGGGTGATCAGCGGGCCGACGTCGGTCTCGGGGTCGAGCGGGTCACCGACCTTGAGGCCTTCGATGTTCTTGACGAGGCGCTCGACGAAGCGGTCGGCGATCGCCTCGTGGAGGAGGATCCGCTGGATCGAGATGCAGACCTGGCCGGCGTGGGCGAAGGCGTGGATCTGGGTCTTGTCGGCGGCCGCTTCCCAGTCGCCGTCGTCGTTGACGACCAGCGGCGCGTTGGAGCCGAGCTCCAGGTTCACCTTCTTGTGTGGGGCGCGGGAGCGGATCCCCCAGCCGACCGGCGCCGAGCCGGTGAAGGTGATCGCGCCGACCAGCGGGTGCTCGACGATCGCGTTGCCGACTTCCGAGCCCGGGCCGGGGACGACGTTCAGCCAACCCTCCGGCGCGCCCGCCTCGCCCAGGATCTCGACCAGCTTGATCGCCGTGATCGGGGTCTGCCCGGCGGGCTTCAGGACCACCGCGTTGCCGGCCGCGATCGCCGGGCCGAGCTTGTGGGCGACCAGGTTGAGCGGGAAGTTGAAGGGTGAGATCGCGCCGACCACCCCGTAGGGCACCCGCAGCATCACGCCGAGCTTGCCGACGCCGCCCGCCGAGGCGTCCATCGGCACCGTGCCGCCGGTCAGCTTGCGGGCCTCGACCGCGCTGAAGGTGAGGGTGTCGACGCAGCGGGTCGCCTCGACCGTCGCCGTCTTCAGCGGCTTGCCCGCCTCGGCGGCGATCGTCTGCGCCAGGTCGTCGATCCGCTCGCGGACCAGGGCGGCGGCACGGTCGAGCACCGCGGCGCGCTCGTGCTGGGGGAAGTCGGCGGTCTCGAAGGCGTGGTGGGCGGCCTCGATCGCCCGCACCGCGGTCGCTTCATCCGCCTGGGCGACGCGGCCGACGACGGTGCCGTCGTAGGGGCTCTTGACGTCCTGCCATTCGACGCCCTCGACCCACTCGCCGGCGACGAGGAGCTTGTGATCGGTCGGTACCACCGTCTGCGTTGCCACTTCGACCTCCGTCCCTCTCGGACTGCGCTGCATTCGACCTGTCCAGCGTAGCGCCGGCGCGCATGCAGCCTTGCGGGCCGCGACTCGATCGCGCCGCGGCTGTTGATGAGATGCAGACCCGTGCCCCGCCGTCGCCTCATCCCCGTCCTGCTCGCCCCGCTCGTGGCGCTCCTCTGCGCCTGGGGGGCGACGCCTGCGAGCGCCCGCACCCAGGTCGGCTGGGTGGTGACCGGGCACGGCTTCGGCCACGGGGTCGGGATGAGCGCCTACGGCGCCGCGGGCTACGCCGAACACGGCAAGGGCTACAAGTTCATCCTCGCCCACTACTACCAGGGGACCACCCTGGGGACGATCTCCGGGCCGAACGTCGTCCGCGTCCTGCTCGGCACCAGCTCCGGCGACGTCACCTTCACCGAAGCGACCAGCGCCTGCCGAGTCCAGCTCGACCCGACCCGCACCTACGAGGCGCACCGGCTCGGCAACGCGCTCGTCCTGCGGACCTCGGCGGGCAAGCCGCTGGCGCGCTGCGGCGCGACGCTGCGCGCCGCCGGGGCCGGGGTGGTGAACATCGGCGGCTTCGGGCGCTACCGCGGCGCGCTGGAGACGGTGGTGAACGAAAGCGGCGAACTGAACGTGGTCAACGCGCTGGCCGTCAACCAGTACGTGAAGGGCGTCATCCCGAACGAGTCCCCGCCCTCCTGGCCGATGGCCGAGCTGAAGGCGCAGGCGGTCGCCTCGCGCTCCTTCGCGCTCACCGCGGGGGTCGGCGGCGACGGCTTCGACCTCTACTCCGACACCCGCAGCCAGGTCTACAAGGGCCTCGAATCGGAGTACACGACCTCCGACGAAGCCGAGGAACAGACCGCCAACCAGGTGCTGACGTACGAAGGGAAGATCGCCGAGACGCTCTTCTCGGCCTGCTCGGGCGGGAAGACGGAGAGCATGGAAAACGTCTTCGGCACCGCGGTCCCCTATCTGGTCGGCGTCCCCGATCCCTACGACGGCGCCTGCCCGCTGCACGAATGGACGCTGGAATTCACCGGCCCGGAAATCAGCGAAAAGCTGGCGGGCCTGCTCGACGGCAGGCTGAAGAAGGTCGTGATCACGAAGACCGGCTACTCGCCGCGGATCATCGAAGCGAAGCTCTACGGGACCGGCGGCGTGACGACGGTGACCGGCGAACAGCTCGAGGTCGCCCTCGACGGCTACTCGACCTGGATGACCTTCCAGAAGGTCGTCTCGGGCTAGACGATCGATCCCAGGGTCTGCGTGGGATGGGAAGGGACGGAGCTCTTGGAGCCGGCGCTCGGGGTAAGGGGTGCGGCGAGGGGTGGGATCGTGTCTCGTCGCCTGGCGCATGAGGGAGATGTCGGAAAGCTCGCTCTTCCTCCTGTGTTCTTCAGACGTTCGGAAGACGTGACCATGGTTTGACCCTGCTATAGGAGGGTCAACTCACGCAGCGCGTTCCAGCCCTCGATCTCGGGCCCCGGAGGGCTGGAGAGTGTGACCTAGACCCTGATCGTGATGACGTCGCCGTCCTGGACGACGTAGTCACGGCCCTCGACGCGGAGCACGCCTTTGTCGCGGGCGGCGACGTAGCCGCCGCACTCGACCAGCTCGGCCCAGCCGATCGCCTCGGCTTTGATGAAGGCTTCCATGATCTCGGTGTGGATCGTGCCGGCGGCCTCGAGGGCGGTGGCGCCGCGGCGGAGCGGGCGGGCGACCGCCTCCTTGTCCTCGCCGGCGGTGAAGAAGGTGATCAGCTCGAGCAGCTCGTAGGCGGCGCGGACGAGGCGGGCCAGGCCGGAGCCCTCGACCCCGTAGGACTCGCGCATCTCGGCCGCTTCGGCGGGGTCGAGCTCGGCCAGCTCGCCCTCGATCCGGGCGCTGACCGCGACCGACCCGGCGTCCACCGAATTCGCGTGGGCGGCGACGGCCTCGGGCACCTCGGCGGTTTCCTCGTCGACGTTGGCGACATAGAGGATCGGCTTCGAGGTGATCGCGCCGAGGTTGCGGACCGCGTCGGGTGCCACTTCGGGCACCGGCACCGAGCGGGCGGGCCTGCCCGCCGCGAGGGCGTCGCGCACCGCTTCCAGCCAGGCCTGCTCGGCGAGCGCCGCCTTGTCGCCCGCCTTGGCCTGCTTGCCGACCCGCGGGATGCGGCGCTCGACCTGCTCGAAGTCGGCAAGGATCAGCTCGGTCTCGATCGTCTCGATGTCGGCGATCGGGTCGACACGGCCGTCGGGGTGGACGACGCCCTCGTCTTCGTGGCAGCGGACGACGTGGCAGATCGCGTCGGTCTCGCGGATCGAGGCGAGGAACTGGTTGCCGAGCCCCTCCCCTTCGCTGGCGCCCTTGACCAGGCCGGCGATGTCGTGGAAGTCGATCGTCGCGGGGACGAGCTCCGAACTGCGCACCGTCTTGGCGACCGCCTCCAGCCGCTCGTCGGGCACCTGGGCGACGGCGACGTTCGGCTCGATCGTCGTGAACGGGTAGTTGCCGATCTGCGCGCCCCCCGAGGTGAGCGCGTTGAAGAGGGTCGACTTGCCGGCGTTCGGGAGGCCGACGATCCCGACCTTCATCGAGGCGCCTCCGGGGGCGGCAGAGGGGAGTCCGCGGGGCCCGGGAGCGGCGCCACCAGCCCGAGGGCGACGCCGAGCACGATGCCGACCGCGACATCAGAGGGGTAGTGCATGCCGAGGTAGGGACGCCCGGCGGCCATCGCCGCGGCCGGGACGAAGGCGAGCGCGGCGCGCCGGTCGACCCGGGTCATCGCGGTGGCGACGGCGAAGGAGGAGGTCGAGTGGGCCGAGGGGAAGCTCAGTGAGCTCGGTGCCCCGCCCAGCGGCGGCAGTCCCTTCAGCGCCGGCCGCGGCCGTCTGACCAGGACCTTGATCCCGTAGTTGAGCCCGATCGCCGCCGGGCCGAGCGCCGCGCAGGTCACCCAGGCGCGCCGCCGCGGTCCGTCGAGCGCCGCCAGCGCGGCACCGGCGGCGAACCAGCCGGCGCCGTTGTTGCCGGCCTTGCCGAGCAGCTTGGCGGCGCGCTCGAGCGCGGGGGTGTGCCCGCGGGTGCGCATCGCACGCAGCAGCTTCAGATCGAGGTCACGCATCGGCGGCGGAGGATATGTGGCTACTGGTCGGGGGCGTGGCGCGCCGCGCCGGCGGGGCCGAGCTTCTCGGCGATCTCGGCGCGGATCAGCCGCACCAGTTCGACCGTCGCCTTGCACAGCGCATCGAGGTCCTCGGCGAGCGTCAGCTTCCCCAGCATGCTCACGCATAGCGTCCCTTCGACGTACTCGAAGGCGAACCCCTTCGGCGCCTGTTCGATCAGGAAGACGAGGAAGGCGGGCGAGAAGAGCTCGTGGAACCAGACGTCTTCGCGCTGCGAGGAAGCGTAGACGCGGTAGTGCTGGTCGAATTCGGCGCTGCCGAGGTCGATCTTGTCGCCGCCGCCCATCATCGCCCTGGCGGCGCCGCCGAGCAGGTGGTCGTCCTCGACCCGGTGGCAGAGCATCCAGGGGACGAAGCGCTTCGCCTTCGGCACGTGGGTGACCGCGACCGTGAAGTGGGCGTCGCCGCGGTCGATCAGCGCGATCTTCGCTTCCACATATTTGGAGAGCCAGCCGCCGATCAGCGCGTCGACGCTGTGCACCTCGCCCTCGGCGAGGAGCGGCGTCGTCCGCGCCAGATGGACGCCGTCTTCCTCGGCGAGCCCGTGGGCGGTCGCGTAGGCGAGCAGTTCGGCCGTCGCATCGGTGTCCGTCATGGCATCCGTATACCACCTGATACTTGCCGGCGATGGCTCACCGCAGGCCGGTCAAACACGCGGGGCACGAGGTGATGGCGGTCGCCCGCGGGTCCTCGAAGACCCATTACCACCTGCGCCGCCGCCTGGCGATCATCTTCGGCGCCACCGCGGTCTTCTCGCTGATCTGCACGCTGATCGTCTACATCGCCGAGCACCACGCCAAGGGCAGCGAAATCCACAGCCTCTGGGACTCGTTCCTCTTCTCCACCTCGCAGCTCCTCACCGGGTCCTCGGTCGCCAACCCGGCGACCAACCTGGGCAAGATCCTCGAGTTGGTCTTCGACCTCTGGGCGATCACCGTGGTCGCCTCGCTGGCGGGCTCCTTCGGGGCCTTCTTCCACGCCCGCAGCAAAGAGATGAACGAGGAGATGGAGAGGGCCGAGGCGGCCCTCCGCCACACGGTCGGGGCCGACCACCCGCCGACCCCGCACGCCGGGGGACAGGAGAAACCCTCCTAGGAGGGACCTCCTAGAGGAGCCCGCCGACGTCGAAGAGGCCGTCGGCGTTGGGGGTGAGCGTCGCCGTGCGGCGCGGCGGCTCGGCACCGGGGTGCAGGGTGGCGAGGCGGAGCTCGGTCGGGGCCTCGCCGCGCCCGCCGCCCTCCTGGTCGACCTCGAGCAGGACGACCGGGCCGAGGGCGCCGTGGGCCTCGCCGTCGGCGAGCGCCTCCCAGCGGCGGTCCACCTCCTTGCAGAGGCGGGCGGCGCCGCCGCCGTCGAGGAAGCTGGACTCGCCGCGGCGCCAGACATCGAGCGTCGGCGCGCCGGTGTCCGCCGGGAGGCGCGGCAGCGTGACCGCGAGCGGCGCCTCGGCGGGCGCGTAGCCGCGGCCCGCGAGCAGGGCGAGGTGAGCGTGCTCACGGTGCCGGCGCCGCTGCCTGGCGCGACGGTCGAGCATCGTCCCCAGTGCCCCGAAGGCGGCCGCGCCGGCGAGGATCACGAGCGCGACGGCCGGTGCCGCGTCCGGTTCGATCGACACGCCGGTGCTCGCCGCCTCGAGCACGGCGACGACCGCGACCAGGACCAGCGGCAGCAGCACCGTGACCCGTTGGCTCGCGCCGCGCAGGCGGGCGACGATGCTGATCAGGATCAGGAGGAGCGCAGCGACGACCAGCGGCAGGGCGGTCTCGACCAGTTCCCGGTTGGTGATCGCGGTGTCGCGATGGAGCAGCGCGATGCACCAGTAGGCGGTGGTCGCCACCGAGATGAGGACGGCGACGATCGCGACCGCTTCGAAGACCGCGAAGCCGGCGCGGCGCCGGCCGACGAAGAAGAGGCCGAAGATCGTCCCGGCACCGAGCGCCCCGACCAGCGGCACCAGGCTCTGCAGGGCCGCGCGGTCGCTGGCGCTGAGCACATGCTCTTTCACCCCGTGACGGATACCGGACCGCCCGGCCGGATTCCATGTGCTCCGGCGTCCCAGGAGTTCAAAGGGAAGGAGGGCACGGCCACGCCGTGCACTTGAGCCGCCTATAGGCGGCTCAAGTGCACGGTCGTGGTGAGCCTGATGAGGGAGACGCACGGAACCGTGGACTTCCACGGCCTTCGTGGAGGAACACGCGCCTCTCTCCCCGGAGCACGCCGATCCCCACTCCCTCTCCCCGAACCCTCGGCCGTCCCGGCCACGGCCACACCCTGCCGGGGTCGTGGCCGGGACGGCCGCGTCCCTTCCCCTCCGGGCGCCAGCTCCCCCGAGCCCGCGGATCGACGCCTACTGACGGCAATCGGCGAGGGCCGCGGCGGCGCCGGCGGCGACCGCGGTCACGGCGAAGACCGAGGGCCAGGCGCCGATCCGTTTGGCCAACGGGTGGGAGACGACGAAGGCGGCGGCGTAGGTGGCACCGAGGCCGGCGGCCAGTTCCGGACCGCCCGTCCGTACCCATCGGCGCCCGCTCCAGGCGCCGCAGCCGGCGAGGAAGAGGCCGCCGAGCTCACGCCGACCGCTGTATTTGGCGATCGCGAAGCCGCCGACGAGCCCGGCGGCGACGACCGGTGAGGTGGGTGGGGTGCGCACGCGGCCATCCTCGCAAAACCGGGCCGCCGCGAGCCAGGGACGCCGACGACGGGGCATAGGATCTTGTGATGGCACTGTTCAACATCACCGTCCGTGCCCAGTTCACCGAGGCGACGGTCGACCAGCTGACCGAGTCGGGGCTCTACTGGGTGCAGGGCGCCGCCGACGAGGAAGGCTCGAACCGCCGCCGTCACCACCTCCGCGTCCAGGCCGACAACTGCGACGACGCGGTCGAACGGGCACGCCAGAAGGTCGAGGACGCGGGCGGCGACGCCACGCTCGTCGAGTGCGGCGGCCCGGTCGCCTGAATCGTCACGGCCCACCGTTTGGATGAGGGGCGTCGTTTGGCGCCGCGACGGTCGGGTACCGGCGAAGGATGACCATCGTCTGGATTCTCATAGTCATCATCCTTGTCCTCCTCGCCATCGGCCTCGCCCGGCGCGTCCTCTAGCGCCGAGGTTTTACCGACCGTTCACCTCAGCCCAAGGTTCGGGCGCAACCCTCGCCCGAGACCGACGAAGGAGGCACACGATGGCGCAGATCCTGGTCCTGACCGACACGTCGAAAGCCGACGGCGAGGTCGTCTACAGCGAGAGCGTGGGCTCGGTCCACCTCGAGGGCCACGCCGGAGAGCAGCTGGTCGAGCGGCTGCGCTGGGCGGTCCGCGACGCCCAGGTGGTCGAGCACCGCGCGGTACAGGCAGCGACGGAGGCGGGCGAGCGCCCCGCCTCCTAGCCGCGTTCGCACTTATCCACCCTATGTGTAGGTAGTGCGAACGCATGAGGATTTGGCGTCACGTATAGTGACGCCAAATGACCGGCACGCGCACCTACCGCCAGACGCGCCGAGCTGACGCGACCGATCGGACCCGGGCGGCGATCCTCGCCGCGGCCCAGGCGTGCTTTCGCGAGGACCCGGGACGCGACCCCTCGCTGGAGGTGGTCGCCGAGCGGGCGGAGGTGAGCACCCGGACCGTGATCCGCCAGTTCGGCTCGAAGGAGGGCCTGCTGGAGGCGGCGATCGCGGCGGGCGTCGAAGCCGCCGAGACGACCCGCCACGCCGAACCCGGCGACGTCGAGGGCGCGGTGCGCGCGATCAGCGACCACTACGAGGCGATGGGCGACGAGATCGTGCGCTGGCTGGCGCTGGCCGAGCGGCTGCCGATGGTGCGCCAGGTGACCGAGCGCGGCGTCGAGGTGCATCGCGAATGGGTCGGCGCCGTGTTCGCCGCCGATCTCGACGGGCTGCCGCGGGCGGTGCGCCAGGCGCGGCGGGCCGCCCTCGCGACGGCGACCGACGTCTACGTCTGGCACCTGCTCCGCCGCCGCGAAGGACTCGGGCGTGAGTCGACGCGGGCGGCGATGCTCGCCTTGGTCGAGGCGGCGCGGCGCACGGGCGCACCCGTCGCGAAGGGAGCGCGGTGAAGATCCTCGCCTACACCTCCCCGGCCCGCGGTCACCTGACGCCGATGATGGGGCCGCTGCTGGAGCTGCGCCGGCGCGGCGCCGAGGTCCACGTCCGCACGCTGGCCGCCGGGGTCGACAGCGTGCGCGCCGCCGGGCTCGAGGCGGAGCCGATCTCCGCGGCGATCGAGGCGGTCGCCCACGACGACCACGAGGCGCGGGTCCAGCTGACCTCCGGCGCCCGCTCCTTCCGCACCCTGCGCCGCCGCGCCCGCCACGAGGTCCCCGACCTCGAGGCGGCGCTCGCCGCGGTCGGTCCCGACGTCGTCCTGGTCGACTCGACCACCTTCGGGGCCAAGGCGGTGGCCGAGCGCGAGGGCCTGCGCTGGGCCGTCTCCCAACCCTCGTTCATCGAAGAGGCGGCTGCCGACGGGACGCCGTTCGGGCTCGGGCTGCGACCCATGGGAGCGCCGTTCGGCCCATTCCGCGACCGCGCGCTGGCGCCCCTCGCCGCCCACTTCGACCAGCACCACCGCCTTCCCGCCGTCAACGCCGGCCGCCGCGCCGCGGGCCTGCCGGAGCTCGCCCGCGCCGCCGAATTCCACCACCGCGCGCCGCTGACGCTCTACTACACCGCGACCCCGCTGGACTACCCGCGCCGGCTGCCGCCAAGCGTGGTGCCGATCGGGCCGAGCCTCTGGGACCCGACCGCCGCCGGGTCGGTCGAGCTCCCGGCCGGCGACCGTCCCCTGGTCCTGGTCGGCTGCTCCTCGGAGTTCCAGGACGACGGCGCGATCGCGGCGGCGGCGCTGGCCGGGTTGCGCCGGCGCTACCGGGTCGTCATCACCACCGCGGGAGTGGACCCGGCCCAGCTCGGCGGCGACCCCGGCGACGCCCTCGTCGCCCGCTACCTCCCCCACGTGCCGATCCTGCGCGAGGCCGCCGTCGCCGTCTGCCATGGCGGCATGGGGATCACCCAGAAGGCGCTCGCCTTCGGCGTGCCGGTCTGCGTCGTGCCATGGGGGCGCGACCAGCTCGACGTCGCCGCCCACGTGGTCGCGGCCGGTGCCGGGACGCGCGTGTCGCGGCGCCGCCTCTCCCCCGCCCGCCTCGCCCGGGCGGTCGACGCGGCGCTCGCCTGCCGCGACGGCGCGGCCCGGGTCAAGGCCGGCTTCGAGGCGACCGGCGGCGTCGCCACCGCCGCCGACGCCCTCGAATCCCTCGCCGCCTAGAGGTGCGTTCGCACTTATGGTCGCTATCCGACCATAAGTGCGAACGCACGGCTGGGGCCGGCGTTTGGCTAGGGGTGCAGGAGGAGGCCTGCCGCGTCGTCGGCGATCGCCGACTCGCGGACGCGGAAGTGCATCTTCTTGCCGGTCGCGGTCATCGGCAGGGAGTCGACGAGGCGGTAGGCGCGGGGGCGCTTGTAGTCGGCCAGCATCGGGTGGGAGCGGCAGTGGGCGTCGAGGTCGGCGACGATCGGTCCTTCGCCGGCGGGCACGACGTAGGCGACGATCGATTCGCCCCAGCGCTCGTCGGGCAGCCCGACCACGCAGGAGTCGGCGACGCCGGGGTGCTCGTTCAGCACCTCCTCGACCTGCACCGGGTGGACGTTCTCGCCGCCGGAGATCAGCATGTCGTCGCCGCGGCCGACGATCGTCACGAACCCCTCCGCGTCCCAGGTCGCCAGGTCGCCGGTGTGGAACCAGCCGTCGCGGAAGCGGGCCGCCTGCTCCTCGGGGTTGTTGACGTAGGCGTACCCCGCCTTCGGGGTGCGGACCACGACCTCGCCGATCTCCTCAGCGTCGCGGGCGACCGGGTCGGCCGGGTCGGCACCGTCCCCGCCCGAGCGGGCGACGACCACATCGTCGTCGGTGCAGGCCCGCCCCGCCGAGCCGGCGTGCGCGGGCAGGTCGGCCGGCCGCAGGAAGGTGTTCCAGAACGACTCGGTGGTGCCGTAGCCGTTGAAGATCCGCGGCGTGAGCACCTCCTGGTAGAGCAGGCAGGCCTCGCGCTCGAGCGGCGCGCCCATCGTCACGATCCCCCGCAGGGTCGAGAGGTTGCGCGGCGCCCGGCGCTGCTCCTCGGCCAGCATCGCCAGGTTGGTCGGCGCGCCGACCAGGAAGGTGAGGCCGCGGCCGGCGACCAGGTCGAGGACCGCCGCAGGGTCGAAGGCGCGCAGCGAGACCGCCGCGGCGCCGACGTAGAGGACCGGGTTCGGCCCGCCCGAGTAGAGGCCGCCGCGGTGGAACCACGGGGTCATGTTGAGGGTGCGGTCGTCGGGCGCCAGCGGGAAGTGCATGATCACGTCGTGGGCGCTCATCACCTCGACCACGTCGTTGAGGGAGACGCCCTTCGGCAGCCCGGTCGTGCCCGAGGTGTAGAGGCGGGTGGTCTCGGCGTAGATGTCGCGGTCGGGGAGCGGCGGCGGGGACGCGTCGCCGGCGAGTAGCCGATCGAAGTCCTCGCCGACGACCGCGGTCCAGCCGGGGACGTGGGAGGCGAGCGCGAGCGCCTCGCGCGCCTGCGGCCCGAGCTCCGCGTCGTAGACGAACGCCGCCGGCAACGAGTCGTCGAGCACGTGCGCCGTTTCGCCCGCCGAGAGGCGGAAGTTGATCGGCGTGGCGACGGCGCCGAGGCGGATCGCGGCAAGCCACAGCAACGCGAACTCGGGGCCGTTGAAGAGCTGGAAGACGACCGTCTCACCGGGCCGGACGCCGCGCGCCGCCAGCTCCCCGGCGAGCGCCTCGACATCGTGCCAGAGCTCCCCATAGGTCCACGTGCGCTCCCCCTCCGCCTCGGCCAGCGCCGGCCGGTCGGCGAAGCGCGAGGCGTTCCGCGCCACCCCGGCGAGGTAGCCGAAGTCACGCTCGAAGACGCCGCGATAGGCGGTGGGGTCGTACTCGTACAAGGTCCGGTCTCCTCGCGGCGGACTCTAGAGGTTGATTCCGGGACCCCGGAAGCTGGCGCCCCGGGGGTGGAAGGGACGCGGCCGTCCCGGCCACGACCCCGGCAGGGTGTGGCCGTGGCCGGGACGGCCGGGGTTGCGGGAGTGGGCGGGCGCCAGGGAGATGTCGGGAAGTTCGCTCTTACGCCCGTGTCCTTCAGGCGTCTGAAAGACGTGACCATGGTTTGACCCTGCCATGGCGAGGTCAACTCATGCAGGGCGTCCCAGGACCTCGATCCCGGCCCTCGGAGGGTCAGAAGTGTGACGTCCCCCGGAACCCTCGTGACCCCTCACGTCCCGGGCGTCTCGTGGCGGCCACACCCTGCCGGGGTCGCCACGAGACGCCCGGGACGTAGCTCGGACGGCCGCACCGCGGTCGTCCTGACCCATCTATGGCACCGGTCAGGACGACCGCGACGGCCGGCCGCCGTGGACGCGCAGGCCGTTGGCGTTCAGCAGGTGCCCCCGGTCGAGAGATCGGCCAGGGCGATCGGGCAGAAGGGGCCCGGCAGGTTGATCGCCGCGCCGACCCCGGAGGCGATCGCGACCGTCGACCGGTCGAGCCGCCGGGCGAGGCCTACCAGGCCCCGCCGGTCATTCCTGACATTCCCGGGCGAGTTCTTCGATCGGCACCGGCGAGCCGCCGAACAGCATTTCTTCGATTTCGGCCTGGCCCGCTTCTTCGATGCTTTCTTGCATGCAGGGAGCGAGTTCGGCCGTGGCGCCGCCTTCTTCTTCCAGCCCCGAGCCGATGTTTTCGGCGATCGCGCCCTTGTCGAGTTCGGTGAAGCCGACGATTTCGTCGAGCTTCCAGCTTTCGCCTTCCTTGACCAAGGAGACGGCGAGCGTCTGACCACCCAGCGAGCCGCCGGTCAGCGTCGCTTCGGCGAGCGCTTCGGAGCCTTCGATTTCGATTTCCGACACTTCGGCCGATTCGGACTCCGGTTCGTCTTCGGCCTGCTCTTCGCACGCCTTCACCGCCGCCGCGCCTTCCTTGGCCTCTACCTGTTCGACGAAGTTCTGGGTGGTGAACTCGGTGCAGGCGGCCGGGTTGCTCGCGGCGCTCGCTTCTTCGATCGCTTCTTCGATCGCGGCTTCTTCGCCGCTGCCGCCGGAGCTGCTGGAGCCACCGCCGCCGCAGGCGGTGAGCGCCAGGACGAGGGCGAGCAGCAGGCAGGGAAGGATCGCCAGATGGCGCTTCTTCATCAAGATGGCCGCGAGTATATGCGTCGGTGCCGGGGCGGACGGCGCGCCGCTTTGGCCGGTGCACACCCGACCATTCAAGGGCCTGTAAAGATCCCTTTTCCATGGAGGCGCCCTTCATCGCGCGTGAGGCCGAGCTCGGGGAGCTCGCCGTGCTGATCGGGGAGACCAGGCTGCTGACCCTGACCGGCCCGGGCGGGATCGGCAAGACCCGGCTCGCGCGCGAGCTGGCGCGGCGGGAGGCGACGCGGCGAAGCCGGCGGGAGCTCCTTGTCGCGGTCGACGAGGCGGGCGGCGCGGACGCCCTGGCGGGTGCTCTGCTACGCGATCTCGGGCGTCGCGAGGACCCGGGCCGGCCACCCCTCGACACGCTCGCCGAGGAGCTCGGCGCCGCGCCGGCCCTGGTCGTCCTCGACGACTGCGAGAACCTCACCCCGGAGGCCGTCGCCGCGCTCGCCACGCTGCTCGGGCGCTGCCCGGGGCTGCAGGTGCTGGCGAGCGGCCGTCGTCCGCTCGGCCTCGACGGCGAGCGCGTCTGGCCGGTGCCGCCGCTGTCGCCGCCGCAGGCCGGGGCGACGACGCTCGCCGGGGTCTTGGCCGGAGACGCGACGCGGCTCTTCCTCGCCGCGGTCGACCGACACGATCCGACCTTCGTCCTCGACGCCGAGGCCGCGGCGACGGCGGCGCGGATCTGCGACGCGCTGGACGGCTTCCCGCTGGCGATCGAGGTGGCGGCGGCGCGGGCGGCCGAGCTCGGCCTCGAGACCGTCTCCGCGGGGCTCGCCACCGTGCCCGCAAAAGACACCGAGGCCTCGCTCGCCTGGAGCTACGGGCTGTTGGCACCGGAGTGCCGGCGGCTCCTGCGGCGGCTCGGCGCCCTCGCCGGGTGCAACGCCACCGATGCCGCGGCCGTCGACGGCGGGCTCGACCCGGCCCAGGCCGAGCGCCACCTCGCCGTCCTCGCCGGGCTGGGCCTGGTCATGTCACAGACCGACCCGCTGCTCGGCACCGTCCGCCACGAGCTGCTCGACAGCGTCCGCGACTTCGCCCTCGCCCGGCTCGTCGAGGCCGGCGAAGAGGAGGCGGCGCGCGATCTCCATCTCGCCCACTTCGCCGACCTCGCGGCGCGCTCCCGGGGACTGCTGGGCGACATCGGCGGCCGGCGCCTCCTCGACCTCGAGGCCCGCAACCTGCGCGCCGCGCTCGAGCACGCGATCGACCGCGGCGACGAGCTCGCGCTCGCGATCTGCGAGGGGCTCACCTACTGGTGGTTCGCCGCCGACCGCTTCGCGGAAGGCCGCGAGCTCTGCGCCCGGGCGATCGCCGCCTGCCCCGACGCGTCACCTTCCGCCCGGGCTCTGGTCCTGCGCTCCGCCGCCATCCTGGCGGTCGCCGTCGAGGACTATCCGGAGGCCCACGCCGGCGCCATCCAGGCCCACGCGATGGCCCAGGAGAGCGACGACGCCCGCGTCCGGGGGCTCGGCCTGCAGAGCCTCAACCTGGTCCTCGGGACCGTCGACCCGGCCGCCGCCGCGACGAGCGGTCGCGAGGCGGTCGAGCTGCTGCGGGCGGGCGACGAGCACGACCTCGCCCACGCGCTCCTCACCCTCGCGGTCGCCGAGGCGCTGCGCGACCGCTTCGCCGCCTTCGACGCGCTGCGGGCCGAGTTCATGGCGTTGCGGGCCGGCCACGGAGACGAGTGGCTGACGACCTTGATGGACCTGCACACGGCGTGGACGCTGATCGGTCGCGGCGATCCGACCGGGGCGCGGGCCGAGAGCGAGGCGGTGCTGCGCCGCCTCGGCCGCGAGGTCTCCACCCGGGCGGCGCTGGCCCGCGCCCACCGCCTGCACGCGATGGCCCTCGGCGGTGAGGCGGGCGCGGCGCTGGAGGGAGGGCTGCGGGAGATGGAGGCGGCCCGAGAGATCGGCTCCGAGGTCGGCGCGGCGACGATCGAGGTCGGCGTCGCCGCGGCCGAGCTGGCGCTGGGCGACCTCGCGGCGGTCGAGGCGCGCGCCGCGGCCAACCTCGACTCGCCCGCCGTCCATGGCGCCGCCTTCTGGCGCGACGCGATGGCCGCGGTGGCGGTCGAGCGCGGCGAGCCGGCGGCGGTCGCCGAGCACGCGGTGGCGCTGGGCGAGCTCGCGTCGCGCAGCGGCAGCCCCCGCCAACAGGGCCGCAGCGACTACTTCCTCGGCCTCGCCGCGCTGCGGGAAGACGAAGCCGAGCGGGCCACCGACCTGCTCCACAGGGCGCTTGCCCTCCAGGCCGAGAGCCTCTGCGAGCGCGACGCGATCGACACCCTCGAAGGGCTCGCCCTGCTTGCCGCCCGCCGCGACGAAGCCGAGCGCGGGGCGCGGTTGGCAGGCGCGGCCGCGGCGGCACGGCGGACCCGCGGCTGCGTGCGGATGCCGGGACCGGGCCGATGGACCGCCGCCGCCGACGGGGAGGACGAGGACCGGCGGACGGCGCTCGCCCGCGCCAGGGTCGAGGGCGAGCGCCTCTCGCTCGCCGGGGCGCTCGCCTACGCGCGCCGCTCACGCGGGCGCCGCGACCGCGCCCTCGCCGGCTGGGCGAGCCTCACCCCGACCGAGGAGGACGTGGCGCGCCTCGCGGCGGAGGGCCTCTCCAACCCGCAGATCGCCGGCCGCCTCTTCATGTCGCGGAGCACGGTCAAGACCCACCTCTCCCACGCCTACGCGAAGCTCGGCGTCGCCAACCGCACCGAGCTTGCCGCGGGCCTGGCGAGGGGGATTGGCCAGGTGGCCGATGTTTCGACCTCGACCGGGCTCTAGCCTCGCCGTCCCTGTGGCCGCGCGTAGCAAGGGAGGCACCGATCGCATCGGGCGCGGTGGGCTCCTCGCCGCGCTCCTGATCGCGATATCGCTGATCGCCGTCCCCGCCGCGCGGGCCGAAACGAGCGGCTCGTTCCTCGAACTGGAAACGCTCTCGGTCGGTGGCGGCCACGCCTGCGCGATCGGCGCCGGCGGCGCCCTGAGATGCTGGGGCGACGACTCCCATGGTCAGCTGGACGGCGTCCCCGGCGGCGAATTCGCCTCGGTCTCGGCCGGCGGCACCCACAGCTGCGCGATCCGGGTCGACCGCGAACTGGCCTGTTGGGGGGAAGACGGCTTCGGTCAGATCGACGGCGTCCCCGCCGGCCAGTTCCTCGCCGTCTCCGCCGGCCTCGAGGACACCTGCGCGATCGGTGCCGACGGCAAGGTCTCCTGCTGGGGCGACGACTCCGAAGGTCAGCTCACGGGCGTCCCCAGCGGCGAATTCGTCGCCGTCTCGACCGGCGGGCTCCACAGCTGCGGGATCGGCGCCGACGGTGCGCTCTCCTGCTGGGGGAGCGACGCCCACGGCGCGCTCGACGGCGTCCCCAGCGGTGAATTCATCGCCGTCTCCGCCGGCCGGAGCCATACCTGCGCGATCCGTGCCGACGGCGAACTGGCCTGCTGGGGGGACGACTCCCGGGGGCAGACCGACGACGTCCCCACGGGCGAATTCGTCGCCGTCTCGGCGGGTGAATTCCACACCTGCGCGATCCGCGCCGACGGCGAACTGGCCTGTTGGGGGGACGACTCCGAAGAACAGCTGGAAGGCGTCCCCGCCGGCCGGTTCCGCGCGGTGGACGCCGGTGGTGACGACACCTGCGCGACCAAGGACGACGGCGAAACGGTCTGCTGGGGCGAGAGCACGGCGGTCCTCGACGTCCCCGCCGGCCTCGCGGTCGGCCGCACCCGCGTCGCCGCCGGCTACATCGACAACTGCGGGATCCGCACCGACGGCGGGCTGGGGTGCTGGGGATGGGATGGTCCGGAAAGCGTCCTCGCAAGCATCCCCGCCGGTGAATTCGTCGCCGTCGCGACCGGCGATCCCGCCGCCTGCGCGATCGACGCCGACGGCGAACTGGCCTGCTGGGGCAGCGATTCCTACGGCGAGATCAGCAACCGGCCCAGCGGTGAGTTCCGGGCGGTGGCGACGGGCAGCGGCTACGCCTGCGCGATCCGCGCCGACGGCGAACTGGCCTGCTGGGGGGACGACTCCGAAGAACAGCTGGAAGGCGTCCCCAGTGGCAGGTTCAAATCGATCGGCGCCCACTTCGGCGACGCCACCTGCGCGGTCCGCGCCGACGGCGAACTCGTCTGCTTCGGGAACAACCGCTGGGAACAGCTGACGAACGTGCCGACCGGTCGCTTCCGCTCCACCGTCGCCAGCGTCTTCCACGCCTGCGCGATCCGCACCGACGGCGAAGCCGCCTGTTGGGGCAAAGACGAAGAAGGGCAGGCCGATGCCCCGAGCGGCGAGTTCGTCGACCTTTCGATCGGTGATTCCAGCAGCTGCGCGATCGGCGCCGACGGCACGATCTCCTGCTGGGGAAGCAACGTCCTCGGCAGGCTCGAACACCCGCCCGGTGCCTTCGCGTCGCTGTCCAGCGGTGCCTCGAACAGCTGTGCCCTCACCGCGGGGGGCGCGCTTTCCTGTTGGGGGGACAACTACTACGGCGAATCGCGGCCGCTGATCCAAAGCCCACCCCCTCCGCGGGCGACCATCGGGGTGCCCTACCTGCACGAATTCGAAGTCCTCGGCCTGGACTACGGGCTGGGCTTCGCGGTGACCGCGGGGCAGCTTCCCGGCGGGCTCACGTTGAGCGAGGAAGGCGAACTGTCCGGCGTCCCCACCGTGGCCGGCGACTATCCGCTCACGGTCGCGATCTCCAACGGGCTGGTCGAAGCGGCCCAGGAAGCGACGCTGGAAGTGGTCGGCGCGCCGGTGGTCACGGCGCGCCCGGGGGCGGAGACCACCGTCTCCGGGGCGAGCATCGACGCCGAAGTCGACCCCGAGAACCTGCCGAGCGAAGCGTGGTTCGAATACTGGCCGGCGGCCGGCGCGGCGACCGAAGCGCAGCGCACCGCCGTCCAGGAAGTCCCCGCCGGCGTGGCGCCGGTGCCGATCTCCGCCCAGCTCGACGGGCTCGCGCCCGACACCACCTACGACTACCGGGCCGTCGCCCGCAACGAAGCCGGCCCCGAACCGGTCGCGGGCGAAACGGTCAGTCTGCGGACGGCGACGGTGCCGATCTCCGAACCGGCCCCGCCCTCCCAGAGCGCCGCCCCGCCCACCGCCGAAACCCCGTCGGCACCGCCCCCGGTCGCCGGCAAGAGCGTCGACGTCGAACCCACCGCCGGCACCGTCACCACCCAGTGCCCGGGCCAGGGCAAGCCGCAGAAGCTGGGCGCGGTGAAGAGCATCCCGGTCGGCTGCGTCGTCGACACCCGGCACGGGACCGCGACGTTGACCTCGGTCAAGGGCCCGGGCGAAACCGAGTCGGCCCAGTTCTGGGACGGCGTCTTCAAGGTGAGCCAGGAAGGCGGCGCCCATCCCGAGACGGTGCTGACCCTGGTCGGCCCGCTGGAATGCGTCGACGCCTCGCGACCGGCGAGCCTGGATCTCGCCCGCCCGAGCAAGGGCGGTCGCGGGCTCTGGGGCAGCGGCGAGGGCAATTTCAAGACGGTCGGCAACTACGGCTCGGCCAGCGTCCGCGGCACGATCTGGTTCGTCGGTGACCGCTGCGACGAATCGACCCTGTTCAAGGTGAGGCGCGGCACCGTCTGGGTGCGCGACTTCGTCAAGAAGAAGAACGTCGTCCTGCAGAAGGGCCAGAGCTACGTCGCCTCGGCGCGGGCCAGGCAGCGCTAGAAGGTTGATGCCACGGGGCGGCCGTCCGAGATGCGTCCCGGGCGTCTCGTGGCGACCCCGGCAGGGTGTGGCCGCCACGAGACGCCCGGGACGTGAGGGTCTCTCAGGGAAGATCACACGGAGGTACGGAAGACGCCGAGGACGTCACAGATCCTCATGCGTCTCCCCTCCGACACAGAGGTCCCTGCCACGACCGTGCACTTGAGCCGCCTATAGGCGGCTCAAGTGCACGGTCGTCGGCGGCCTCATGAGGAAGACGCACGGAACCGTGGACTCACCCGGGTCTTCGTCACCGATCACGGGCCTTCGTGGAGGAACACGCGCCTCTCTCCCCGGAGCGCGCCGATCCCACATCCCTCTCCCCGGACCCTCGGCCGTCCCGGCCACGGCCACACCCTGCCGGGGTCGTGGCCGGGACGGCCGCGTCCCTTCCCCCTTCGGGCGCCAGCTTCCCCCGGGAAGAGGGCACGGCCCTTATCCACAGGCCACCCGCCTCTCGGCTCGCCGAACCGGAACAACAACTTCGTCGGTAAAACGCAGATGTACCCAAAAACTGTGTACTTCTCTCCCAAAATCAGGAAAAGCCATACGTGGGCGCGAGGATCGATGGCGGCTCGCCTGTAGCGTCGCGGGCCGCGTGGGGGTGTCTCGTCTGATCCGGATGAAGATGGTCGGCGTCGGCGGGGTGGCCGGCTGCTCCTTCCTGGTCGCGTTTGCGCTCACCGCCCTCGGCGGGCCTGCGGCCGCGGCCGGCGCACAGCCTGCCGTCCACGTCCATGCGTTCATCTCGGCGGGCTCGAAGCTCGAGGTGAACGGGAGCGTGGTGCCGGCCCCGAAGCACGCGACCGCCGAGCTCGAAACCAGGCGAAAGGGGAAGTGGGGCGGAAGAGCAGAGACTACTATCTCCTCCCACGGCGTCTTCGCGCTGTCCCTGAAGGTGGCGCGCGGCGGTGACAAGATGGCGATCCGCGTCGCGGTCGTCCGCGGAGGGCGGCTGCTCGTTCGCAGCTCCACGACCGTCGCCAGGAAATCGGCGTCGCAGTCGCACCTCGGGCGCCAGAGCCATGCCTCCCCGGCGGCGTCCCACCCACCCGAAGCGGTCGTGTCCGGACCTCTGTCCGAACTGAGGCCGGGGCAGAGCCTGACGGCGGGCGAGCAGCTGGTCTCGCCGAACGGCAAGTACCGACTGCTCATGCAGGAAGACGGCAACCTGGTCGTGTACGAAGGCTCCAAGGCGCTGTGGTCGAGCGGGACCTGGGGCAACCCGGGGGCGTTCACGACGATGCAGGCGGACGGCAACCTGGTCGTGTACCTCGGCGGAAAGGCGCTGTGGGATGCCGGGACCTGGGGCTTCCCCGGCGCCTCACTGATCCTCCAGGACGACGCGAACCTCGTCATCTACCACGCCGGCCACCCGGTGTGGGACCGATTGTCCGGCTACATCGGCGATCAGCTGAACGGCTGGCATCTCGAACCCGGCGCCTACCTCCTCTCCCGCGACCACCACTACAAGCTGGTCATGCAGGGCGACGGCAACCTGGTGCTCTACCAGGAAGAACACGCGCTCTGGTCATCGGGCACCAACGGCCATCCGGGCGCGGCGGCCGACATGCAGTCGGACGGCAACTTCGTCATCTACAGCGGCGGCAACCCCATCTGGAACTCCAGCACGGACGGCTTCCCGGGCGCCCACCTGCAGCTCCAGGACGATTCGAACGCGGTCATCTACCAGGATGGCCACCCGGTGTGGGATTGGGGGAGCGGCTACCTCGGCAACCAGCTGAACGGCTGGCATCTCGAACCCGGCGCCTACCTCCTCTCACCGAACCACGCCTACGAGCTGATCATGCAGGGGGACGGCAACCTCGTGCTCTACCAGGATGGCCACGCGCTCTGGTCGTCGGGCACGGGCGGGTACGCCGGCGCGGCGACGTTCATGCAGCCGGACGGCAACCTCGTCGTCTACGACGGCGGCGGCACGGCCCGCTGGAACTCGGGCACCGGCGGCTATCTCGGCGCCTACCTCCTGCTCCAGAACGACGCCAACGCCGTCATCTACCAGGGCAGCACCCCGATCTGGGACTGGCCCAGTGGCAAGCTCGTCGGCGGCGGCGGAACGGCGAGCACCGGGGAACGGATCCTCGACGAAGCATCGAAGTGGGCGGGCAGGCCCTACTGCTTCGACGGAGGGAACCAGAACGGACCGACGCTGGGGACGACGGACCCCGAAAACGGCCTACGCTGCGGGACGTCGAACTACAACCCCGCCGGTACGCCAGGGTTCGACTGCACCGGCCTGACCCTCTACGCGGTCTACCAGGTCACCGGCAAGCTGCTCGCCCACAGCGGCGCCCAGGCGACCGACGCGGTCGCCAAGGGGGGTCAGCACATCTACAACCAGTCCGAACTGCAGCCGGGTGACCTCGTCTACTTCAGGGGGAGCTTCGGCAACTTCGTCCACGCCGGTGTCTACGCCGGGGTGGTCAACGGCCAGCCGTCGTTCTGGAGCGCCGTGACCGAGGGCCTCGGCGTCAGGCTGGAGACGATGGCGTGGGAGGGCGGCTTCGTCGGCGGCGTCAGGTTCTGAGGATCGCCCGGCGTTCGAGCGCGTGCGAGCTGACCTGGCTCAGCGATGCGCCCAGCAGCGCCCCGACCAGAGTGTCGAGCGGGTAGTGGACGCCGGTGTGGACGCGCGAGTAGGCGACCAGGCCGGCGAGGGCGTGGAGGGGCAGCGAGGCGGCGGGCATCGCGCGGCCGGCGCCGCCCGCGAAGGCGAAGGCCGCGGCCGAGTGGCCGGAGGGGAAGGAGCGCGAGGCGGGCATCCCGACCTGGCGGGAGAGCGGCACCTCGTGGGCGGCGCGATCCGGACGGCGGCGACGGGCAAGCGGCTTGACGGCGACGTTGACGACCGTCGCGGTCACGCCGACCGAGGCGAGGCCGAGGAGCGCCGCGCGCCGTCCCTGTCGACCGCCGAAGAGCGCCAGCCCGCCGGCCGCGGCGAGCGATAGACGCGAGTAGTCGGCGGCGCGAGAGAGCCGCGCCATCGCGCCGTCGAGCAGCGGCGTCGGGGTCGCGGCGATCGCCGCGTAGCAGGCGAGGTCGAGGCGCTCGACCTCGTCGAGGTAGGCCCGGGCCCTCACCGACCGGCCGCCGCGATCCGGACCAGCCTGACGAACGCCGCGCCGAACCCGCGCGGCACCTCGGTCGAGGGCGAGGCGCCGGGATGGCCCGGCGCGATCCGCACCCGCAGCGCTCCCGGCCGCGAGGCGAACCGGATCGGCGAGGAGAGGGTCGCCGCCTCGCCGTCGATCCCCGCCGGGATCGTCCCGTCGCCCTCGACCTCGAAGCGCGGCGCGCTCCACTGGCGGAAGGCGAGGCCGGCGGGCGCCGCCCCGCGCCGCGGCTCGGCGGTCGCGGCGGCGATCCCCAGCACGCCCTCGTCGAGGCGCGGCCGCGTCCCCGACCCGATCATCGTCCCCAGCCGGTAGGCGTTGTTGGAGACGAGCAGCGCCACCGCGCCGCGGCCGTCCTCGCCGCCGGGCCCGCGCCAGCGCAGCGCGGGCGCCACCGGCTGCGGCGCCAGCCCGGTCGGCGCCACCTCGAGCAGCGTCCGCAGCTTCGCGTCGCGGTACTCGTCCCGCTGGACCGCCTCGGCGTAGAGGCCGAGCGAGACGTTGTTGACGAAGACCCGGCCGTTCACCTCGGCCAGGTCGACGCGGCGCTCACCGCCGTCGACCAGCGCGTCGAGGGCGCCGACCACGTCGTTGCGATCGACCCCGAGGTCGAGGGCGAAGTGGTTGCGGGTCCCCGACGGGATGCAGGCGTAGGGCAGGTCCCGCGCCGCGGCGATCTCGGCGACGATCGCCTGCGAGCCGTCGCCGCCGGCCATCGCCAGCGCGTCGGCGCCGGTCCCGATCGCGGTCTCGACCAGCTCGCGCAGATCGTCCTCCCGCCCCAGCTCGATCGGCTCGATCCCGCGCCGGCGCGCCTCCGCGGCGAGGTGGAAGCGCCCCGCCTTGCCGCCGCCGGAGAGCGGGTTGTAGAAGAGGACCGGGTATGTAGGGCGGGGTGCGTGGGGCAGATCGACCCGCACCCGGAAGGCGAGGCGCGCCAGGAACACCGAGACGGCGAAGGCGACGGCGACGAGCAGGTCGAGGACGATGTCGCCCTCGAGGACGAGCAGGACGACGGCCGCGACCAAGGCGAGGGCGACGACCGTGGCGGCGAGGAGGCGCCCCGACCCGGCTTCGCGGCGCAGCGCCAGCCAGCCGGCGAAGAGGGCGACCCAGAGGCAGGCGAGGACGGCCAGCCCGCGCGGGAAGCGTTCGACCGCCAGGACGACGGCGAGGGCGATCGCCCCGACCCCGAAGGCGAGCGAGCCGACCGCGGCGAGGCGGCGGTCGGTCACGCGGCGCCCGCCTCGCCGGAGAGGGAGCGCTCCTCTCCGTACTCCTCGTGGCCGAGGCGCACCAGCCAGCCGCGCAGCACGCGGTGGATCGCCTCCGCCCCGATCACCTCCTCGGCGGGCCACTCGAGCTCCGCCGGGTGGAGGACGAACGGGAACGACTGCGAGCCGCCGAGCCCGCCGTGCGAGCCGACCAGCTCCTCGAACGCGGCGACTTCGCCGAAGTCGTCCCAGAAGGTGCTGTTGATCATCAGGTCGGCGCAGTGTGGGAAGCCGTCGGTGCGGCGGACGTGGTCGGCGGCGTTGGGGCCGAACGGCGCCAGCGGGTCCTCCCCCTCGACCGTGCCGCGGTCGAGCCGGTTGACGCCGCGCGGGCCGAGGACGAGCGCCCCCTCCTCCTCCGACCGCACGAGGACGAAGCCGATGCCGGGATGCTCGCGCAGGGCGGGCAGCAGGGCCGGGTAGGCCGCCTCGATCCGCTCCATCGAGACCCGTCCTGGCAGGCGCGGGAAGCTGACCAGCCCGAGACAGCCGGAGGCCATCACGGAGAGCTCCGGCGGCCCGCCGTCCTTCGGGTCGTCCTCCCCGTGCCCGTCCGCCTCGAGGTCGACGGCGCCGTCGGAGACCCGGCCGCGGGTCGCGGCGCGCACCGTGCGCCCGGCGATCGTCTCGTCGCGGGAGACCTCGGTGAGGCTCGCGCTGAGGTAGGAGAGCGCTTCGTCGTCGCCCCCGAGGGCGGCGTAGAGGCGGTCGATGTCGCAGGCCTCGCGCACCACCTCCTCGAGGGTGTGGCCGAAGCGGTCCTTGAAGGTTTCCCCCTGCGACTGGCCGTGGTCGGAGAGGACGACGAGACGGTAGGGGCGCGGCGCGTCGGCGCAGGCGCGGGCGATGCGGGCGACCTGGCGGTCGAGGTCGGCGAGCACCGCCATCGCGTCGGTGCGCTCGATCCCCGAGTGGTGGGCGACCTCGTCGTAGGCGAGGAAGGTGGTGTAGATGGTCGGCCGCCCGGCGAGCACGTCGCCGATCACGGTCGCCACCTGGAGGTCGCGCTGGACGACGGTCGCCCAGGCCCGGACCAGCGCGTAGGAGCGGCTGCGGCCGATCCGCGGGCGGACGTCGTCGCGGACCTGGCGGCGGGCGGCGCGGCGCTCGCGGACGACCTCGGCGACGATCAGGGCGAGAGTGCGGGCGACCGCGTAGGGGCGGGCGAAGTAGGCGCTGTAGTCGCGGCCGAGAGGCCGGCGCCGGCGCAGCGCGGTGCTCATCGTCAGCATCGAGTGGGGCGCGTCGCCGGAGAGGATGTTGGCGCGGCTGGCGCCGTCGGCGAAGAGCAGGCCGCGGCCGTCGGAGTGGCGGCGCTCGATCTCTTCGGCGTCGCGCGGGTGGTTGGTGACGATCGCCTTGCCGGTCTCCTTCTCCCACCAGCGGAAGGCCGGCATGTCCTCGTTCGAGCCGTGCAGGATGCCCGCCTGGCAGGCGCCGGTCTGCGAGGACCAGTCGGTCTCCCAGCGGCGCAGCCTGTGGGACCCGGTGCGCAACCAGCCCGCCAGGGTCGGCGCCGAGCCGTCGCGGATCGCCCGCCACAGCACCTCGTGGGCGAGCCCGTCGATCTCCAGCATGAGGAGCCCGGGGATCTCGCTCTCGACCGCGTTCCCCCGCCGGCGCGCCTGCCGACGGACGACGTGGCGGTACCACCATTCGTCGTCGTCGAGCGCGAGCAACGAGTCGACCGCGGCGGTCGAGGCGGCGAGGATCAGGGTGATCGCGATCGCTTCGCCGAGGCCGCCGACTTCGGCGCCGGGGATCAGATTGATGACGAGGCCGACCAGGATCCCGTTGAGGACGAGGCCGAAAAGTCCCAGCGTGAGCACGTCGATCGACAGCGCGACGCGGGCCAGCGCGGGCCAGATCAGCGCGTTGGCGAGGCCGACCAGCGCCGCGGCCAGGAACGCCGCGCCGAAGTCGTTCAGCTCGAACCCGCCGAAGATGTCGGCGAGGATCAGCAGGACGACCGCGTCGAACAAGGTGACGAAGATCGCGCCGCGCAGGCGGGAGGCGCTCTTGAACACGATCAGCCGACCCTATCCGGGGCGTATGCTGCCGACCCATGTGCCGCCTCTTCGCCCTCCACGCCGGTGACCGCGACGTCGCCGCCGACTTCTGGCTGCTGAACGCCCCCGATTCGATCGCCCGCCAGAGCGAGATCAACGCCGACGGCTACGGGCTGGCGGCGCTGACCTCGAAACAGGGCATGCTCCTCATGCGCAGCCCGGTCCAGGCGGCGAGCAACCCGGCCTACAACGCGGTCGCCGAGCGGCTGGTCGCCGCGGAGATGCTCGTCCACCTTCGCTATGCCGACACCGGCAAGGCGTCGCTCGTCAACACCCACCCGTTCAGCCAGGACGGCCGCATCTTCGCCCATAACGGCGTCGTCGGCGACCTCGACCAGATCGAGGAGCGGCTGGGATCGAACCGGGCGATGGTGATGGGGCAGACCGACTCCGAGCGCTTCTTCGCCCTGATCACCCTGGCGATCCGCGAGACGGGCGGCGACGTCCGGGCCGGGATCAAGGCGGCGGTGAGCGAGGTGGTCGACCGCTATGAGCTCTACAGCCTCAACTTCGTGCTCGCCGAACAGGGCAACATCTGGGGCTTCCGCTACCCGGACAAAAATCCGCTTCACCTGTTCCGGCGCACCTCCGGCGACGCGGGGATGCATCACAGCGACGAGGCCGGCACGCTGCAGCTGCACCTCGACGAGGCCGGCGAAACGCCCGTCGTCGTCATCTCCAGCGAGCAGATCAGCGAGGAACCCGGCTGGGAGGAAATCGAGAGCGGCGAACTGATCCACATCGGCCCCGATCTCGAGGTCGACCGCGAGACGATCGTCGACGGCCCGCCGCGCCACCCGATGGTGCTGAAGGGCCGCGCCACGGTCTCCCAGACCGCGAAATGAGACGCGGCGCCCGCGCTGTGGGAAACCCGTCGCGTAGACGGATAAGTAACACCGCGGGCCGGGTGAAATAGCGTCGCGACATGGCGGCGACGCTGACCTGGGTCGGCCACGCGACGGTCGAGGTCGAGATCGACGGCGTCCGCCTCCTGACCGACCCGATCCTGCGCCCGAGGGTGGGGCCCCTGCGCCGCGAGGCCCCGCCCCCGCGCCCGATGACCGACGCCCCCGACGCGGTCCTGATCTCCCATCTGCATCGCGACCACGCCGATCTGCCCTCGCTGCGGCGCCTCGGCACGCGGGCCCGCCTGATCGCCCCGAAGGAGACGCGCCGCTTCTTCACGCGCCGCGGTTTCACCGCGGTCGAGGAGCTCGCGCCCGGCGAGGCGGCCGCGGTCGGCGGCGTCACCGTGCGCGCCGTGCCCGCGCTCCACGACAGCGGTCGCGGCCCGCTGAGGCCGGCGGCCGCGGTCGGCTTCCTGATCGAAGGCGCCGACCGGCGGATCTACTTCGCCGGCGACACCGACCGCTTCGACGAGATGGCGGACCTCGCCTCACCCGACGTCGCCCTGCTGCCGATCTGGGGCTGGGGACCGAGCCTCGGCCCCGGCCACATGGACCCCGCCCGCGCCGCCGAGGCGGCCGCCCTGATCCGTCCCCGCGTCCTCGTCCCGATCCACTGGGGCACGCTGTATCCCCGCTTCCTCAGGCATGTGCACCCGGACCCTTTGTTCACGCCACCCCGGCAACTGGAGCGGGCGCTGCAGGCGGCCGGGTCCGATGCCGAGCTGCGGCTCCTGCTGCCGGGGATGTCGACGACGGTCTAGAGGATTCAGGGACGCGTGATTGCGGCGTCAGACGTCCGAGCGTCGTGAAATGCGATGACCACGACTCGATCCTCGGTCTCCATATAGATGTAGACGACGATCAACCAGCCCCAGGGGCCGATCAGGGCGCGGCAATCCCGCCAGACACCCGAGAGCTGCTTTCCTGCTCGCGGAAAGTCCTCCAAGATGACCAACGCTTGCGCGATCCGTTCGCGCGTGTCGGTCGGAAGCTCGCGAGTCTCGATCAGGGCGCGGAGCTCGTCACGCGCCTGGCGCGTGACCTCGATCGACGGCATCGGCTACAACTCGGAAGGCGGCACCGTCTCGCCGCGCCGAGCCTGCTCGATCGAGGCCTGCGCCCGTTCCCAGGCACCAGGAATCCCATCGAGTATCTCGGTGATCCGCGAGGCATCGGGGTCAGCTTCGTCAAGGGCACTGGACAGAAGGGAGCGGGCCAACGTCCCCTCCTGAACATGCGTGCGCTCCGCCAAGCTCGCCAGCTTCCGCGCGTAGTCCGGCTCGAGAGTCACATTGATTCGCCGGTTTCGTTCAGCCATGTCCTCAGGGTACACATAAGGGCACATGGCGTACTCGAACTACTCGAAGCCCTCAAACCCCTCAAACCGATCGCGGCCGGCCCGAGGGGTCAGGCGAACCGTGATTCGGCCATCGCTCATCGTGACCGAGAATTCGACTCGAACTCGACGATCGCCCGGGCGATCTCGGCGGGCGTAGGCGGACAACCGACGATCCTGATGTCGACCGGGAGGAGTCGGTCGAGCGGGACGGCCAGCTCAGACGGATCGGCGAGCACGTTGCAGCCGAGGGCACAGTCGCCGAGAGCGGCCACGCGGCGCGGCTCCGGCATCGCCGCGTGGGCGGCGAGCAGGGCACCCTCCATCCTCTTCGTCACGGGACCGGTGACGAGGAGGACATCGGCATGACGGGGCGAGGCGACGATGTCGAGGCCGAAGCGCTGCAGGTCGTACTGCGGCGCCGCGGTCGCGGTCAGCTCGTGCTCGCAGGCGTTGCAGGATCCGGCGTCGACGTGGCGGATCGCCAGTGAGCGGGACCCGCGGCGCGGCGGCAGCGCGGCTTCGCGGCGGACGCGCTGGAGGTGGCGGAGAAGGACGAACATCAGCGGTCGGCGCAGGCGTAGCAGAGCTCGAAGCTCTTGTTGATCAGCGGGAAGTCGGGCAGCAGGTTGTCCGCGGTCGCGTGGGCGAGCCCGGGCCAGTTGGCATAGGAGGCGGTGCGGAGGTGGAGCCGATCGAGCCGGCCGGCGCGCAGCTCGGCCACACAGACCGTCTCGCCGCGCGGGCTCTCGACCCGGGCGACCCCGCACAGGTCTGCCTCACCGGGCCCGGAGCAACCCGGGCCGATCGGTTCGGCGAGCAGCTCGCGCAGCAACTCCAGCGTCGCCGTCAACTCGATCCCGCGCACCTCGAGCCGGGCGGCGACATCGCCCAGCGGCCGCGACGGAAGGGCGGGGGCGAAGCCCGTCCCATACCAGAGGCCGGGGCTCCAACTGCGGCAGTCGGCCGCGATCCCGGCCGCCCGCGCGGCCGGTCCGACCACGCCGAGGGCCGCCGCATCGGACGCCGCAAGCACGCCGACATCGTCGAATCGGGCCTGGACGGAGGCGGCGAAGGCGAGCTCGCGCCAGGCGCTCGCCGCGTCCTCGCCGAGCTCCCGAAGATCGCCACGGAGCGCATCGGCGTCGACCGAGGAGACCTGCGGGCCCCCTGCCCCGACCGCGACCGAGCCGAAGAGGAAGCGGTGCCCGACGAGGCCCTCGTTCAGTCTCAGCGCCCGCTCCTTGAGCGCGGCGAAGGCCATGTTGCCGGGCGCAAAACCGACCCCGGCGCAGATCTGGGCGATGTCGTTCAGGTGGTTGTAGAGGCGCTCCAGCTCGAGCAGCAGGGTGCGGGCACGCCGGATCTCGCGGTCCGCCACCAGTCCGAGGGCAGCTTCGGCGGCCAGCGCGTAGGCGACCGAGTTGGACACCGCGCAGGCGCCACAAGCTCGCTGGGCGAAGGCGATGCCGGCGGCCGGCTCCATCCCCTCGGCCGCCCGCTCCAAGCCGCGGTGCTTGTAGAAGAGCCGCAGATCGAGGTGGAGGATGCGCTCGCCGACGACGTGGAAGCGGAAATGCCCGGACTCGATCACCCCGGCGTGGATCGGACCGACCGCCACCTCGAAGGTTCCCTCCCCGCGAACCGGCACCGTCCAGCTCTCGGTCGGCGCGGCGTGGTCGAGCAGCGGCCGCAGCGAGGCACGCCCCTCGAACTCGACCCCGTAGAGGTCGTGCGCCTCGCGCTCGTCCCAATCGGCCGCCGGGAGCAGGTCGACGATCGAGGGGGCCGATCGGCCCGCGCCGACGGCGAGGGTGAGGACCCGGGTCGTCGAGCCGCTCGCGAAGAGGGCGTTCCAGCGCAGGTGATCCCCGGCGCCCGCGGCGTAGGCGCCGCAGAAACGGCCGCCGCGATCGAGCTGGTCGAGACAGGCCTCACGCCACCCGCCCGCGGGCGTGGGGCTGACCTCGGTCGTCTGGCGGGCGGGCGCATCGACCCTCGGCCCACTCATATGCCACCCCCCGTCAGGCCTTCGACCAGGCCTGAGCCGGGCAGCGCGTAGGCGGCGACGGTGAGCGCCACGAGCATCGCGACCGCCACTCCGGTGAGCATCGCCACCGCTCGCGCCGAGCGCGGGCCGGGGCCGACCCCGCGCCTGCCACGCCCGCCGAGCAGGCCCTCGAGCAGCGCGTGGGCGAGACCGAGAAAGCCGAGCGCGAGCAGTACCGCGGCGACGGCCGAGACGACGAGCAGCCCGGCGTCGATCCCCGCCAGCAGGATCATCAGCTCGGAGATGAAGAGCGGCGACGGAGGGAGGGCCGCGAGCGACACCAGGCTGACCCCCATCGCGGTCGCGGTCGCGACGCTGACTCGCCCGATCCCGCGGGCCGCCCGTCTCGCCGTCGCCGGATCCTGCCGCAGGAGGGGGATCGAGGTGTAGAAGCCGAGCGACTTGGCGATCGCGTGCCCGGCCAGGTGGACGACCACCCCGGCGATCGCCAGCGGCGTGCCGATGCCGATGCCGATGGCGAGGATGCCCATGTGCTCGAGGCTCGAGTAGGCCAGCAACCGCTTCCACGGCAGCGGCCGCCAGAGGAACGGCACCGCGACGGCGAGTGAGAGCAGGCCGAAGCCGATGAAGAGCTCACGGATCGCCGTCCGGCCGAGGACCGGCTCCAGCGCCAGCTGCGTCCGCCAGGCGATCAGAAGCACCGCCGGCAGGAGCGCCGCCGAGAGCAGCGCGCTGATCGGAGCCGGGGCCTCGCTGTGGGCGTCCGGCAACCAGTTGTGCACCGGCGCCCAGCCGATCTTCGCGGCGAGGCCGGCGACGATCAGGACGAAGGCGAAGAGCGTGGCGCGGGCCGGCAGCCCACCCGCGGCGGCTCCGAGCGAACTCCAGTCGAGGCTCGCGAACCCGTGCCCGCCGACCGTGACGTAGAGGACGACGATGCCGAACAACGCCACCGAGAGGCCGAGCGTGGTCAGCACCAGGTACTTCCAGCCGGCCTCGAGCGCGCTCCGTTTGCCGCTGAAGGCGACCAGCAGCGCCGACGCCGCCGTCGTCGCCTCGATCAGCAGCCAGGCCAGCGCCAGGTTGGAGGCCAGCGGCAGCGCCAGGAGCGCCGCCCAGAAGAGGTTGAAGGCGACGTAATAGTAGACGTGCGAGCGACGCTCGCCGAACCAGCTGCGGCCGGCGTGGCGGAGGTAGGCCGGCGAGATCATCGCGCTGGCGAGACCGACCGCGGCGGCCGGCGCGAGGAAGACACCGGCGGCGGAGTCGAGGCGGAGCCAGCTGCCGTCCCAGGCGACGCCGGGGGCATCGACCAAGGCGGTCGTCACCAGCACCGCGGCGAGCGTCGCCGTCAGCACCGCGACGACCAGGTTGAGGCGGTCGGCGGCGCGACCGCTCGGCGACGCGAGGACCAGCCCGGCGGCGAGCGCGGGCACGGCCGGCTGTGCGATCACCAGCGCCTCAATCACGCAGTGCTCGCAGAAGGTCGGTGTCGCCGCTGCCGACCCGCTCGTGGATCTTGCCCGCGAACGCGATCGCGACGGTGACGACCAGGACGAGGTCGAAGAGGACGCCCGCCTCGATCACGGCGGGGACCCCTCCCGGCACCGCGATCGCCAGCAGATAGACACCGTTCTCGGCGACGAGGACGCCCGCCACCTGCAGGATCGCCGGGCGGCGGAAGGCGACGATCGCGATCCCCAGGCAGAGCATCGCGACGGCACCGTGCTCGGCGACCCGATCGCCGAGCCCGAGCGGGGGCGTCGCCGCCACCGACACCAGCACGACCGCGGTGGCGAGGACGAGCCGGGTCGCCACCGACGTGGTCGGCGCGACCAGGGCCCGCTCGGGGGTGCGGCGGCGGGCGGCGCCGAGCAGCACCGGGATCGCGGCGCCACGGACGAGGAGGATCGCCCCGGCGAGCGCCATCGCCCCACCGTCGCCACCGTCGAGCGAGAGGGCGACGACGCCGAGGGTCAGGCCCTGGAGGGCGACCAGCGCCGTGGCCAGGCTCCGGCGCCGCACCAGCGCCACCCCGAACCCCAGCCCGACCAGGGCGACGACCGCGACGCTCACACCAGCCCCCCGACCAGCGCGCTCGCCAGGCCGATGAGGGCCAGCGCGCAACCCCCGGCCAAGAGCCCCGGGACCCGCAGGATCCGCATCTTCGCCTGTGCCGTCTCGGTCAGCGCCAGGGCCGCGCAGAGCGCGGGAAGGGTAAGCGCCAACCAGCCGAGCTGCTCCCAGAAGCCACCCCAATGCGGGGCGAAAAGCTCCGCCGCGAGCACCAGGACGAGCCAGTGACGGGCGGCGGCGCTCCACTGGATCAACGCCAGGTCGCGACCGGCGTACTCGAGCAACGGGCCCTCGTGGATCATCGTCAGCTCCAGATGGGTGTCGGGGTTGTCGATCGGCTGTCGCCCGGTCTCGACGAGCACCACGAGCGCGAAGGCGGCGGCCGCACACCAGTGGGCGGGTTCGGCCCAGGGCGAGGAGCCTCCGGCCGCGGCGGCCATCGCCACCAGGTCGGTGCTCGCGGCCGGCAACGCCGCGAGGAGAAGGGCGAGCGCCATCAGCGCCTCGGCGAAGACGGCGAAGGTCAGGTCACGACCGGAGCTCATCAGCGAGAAGCCGGAGCCCGTGTCCCAGCCGGCGGCGGCGAGGGCGAACCGGCCCAAGGCGAGCAGCCCGACGAGCACGAGCGCGTCGTTGCCGAGCGACCAGTCGGGCGCCCGGCCCGCGATCGGGAGCAGGAGCAGGGCGAGCGCCGTGCAGGCGGCGACCAGGCAGGGCGCCAGGCGGTAGACGATCGTGGTCGGCTGCGGATCGGCCCCGCTCTTGCCCCAGAGACGGCGCAGATCGCGGTAGGGCTGCAGCGGCGAGGGGCCCCGCCGTCCCTGCAACCGTGCCTTCGAGGACTGCACCATCCCGACCAGCAGTGGGCCGAGGGCAAGGCCACCGAGCACCTGGATCAAGGCGGCGACGAAGGTCATCCGATCGCCCCGACCCGGACGAGCACGAGGAGCGCCAGCACCAGCGTCAAGAGATAGGCGGCATAGGCGCGGACGCTGCCCGACTGGATCCGCCGCACGGTCCCGGCCGCGGCGAGGGCGCGGCTGCGCAGCGGCCGATAGAGGTGGACGTCGAAGAGGTGCGGGACCTCGCCGCGGTAGGCGATCGAGTCGACCAACCCGCCCTCACGGACGGCTTCGACCGCTCGCACCGGGCGCAGCACGCCCTGGAGGACCAGGACGATCGGCTTGGTGAAGCCGGCCGAGGTCCAGCGCAGGGAAGGCTCGACCCGCTGGCCACAGGCCCAGGCCGGCATCGGATCGGCGCGGCGGCCGCCGCGCAACCGCCAGGCGAAGGCGGTGAGGACGACGATCCCGACCAGCAGCCAGGGCGCGGGCAGGGAGCCGGTGCCGGGCACCTCGAGGCCGGCGTGCGCAGCCAGGGCCGGCGACCCGGGCGCCAGCTCGGCGAGCGTCGGCAGCAGGAGCCCGGAGACGGCGGCGAGGACGACGCAGGCGCCGCCGAGCAGGAACGGCGCCAGACGCATCGTCGCGCCGGGCTCCACCGCGCTCGCCACCTCCGGCGTGCGCGGTTCGCCCAGCAAGGCCAGCCCGGCCGCCTTGACGAAGCAGTAGAGCGCCAACCCCGAGGTCGCGGCCAACCCGGCCGCGGCGACCGCCCCGGCCAGTCCGGTGCCGAGCGACGGGCCGAACCCGAGGTGGACGAGCGCCTGCAGGGCCAGCCACTCGGAGACGAAGCCGTTCAGCGGCGGCACGCCGGCGATCGCCGCGGCGCCGAGGAGAAAGGCCCCGCCGGTCCACGGCATGCGCCGCAGGAGGCCGCCGAGGCGGTCGAGGTCGAGTGCCCCGGCGGCGCGCTCGAAGGAGCCGGCGGTGAGGAAGAGGAGGCTCTTGAACAGGGCGTGGTTGAGGGTGTGGAGCAGGGCCGCGGCGAAGGCGAGCGCCGCCCAGGTCCGGTCGCCCTGGTGGAGGAAGACCAGCGACGCGCCGAGGGCGAGGGCGACGATGCCGACGTTCTCGATCGTGCTGAACGCCAGCAGGCGCTTCAGGTCGCGCTGGACGAGGGCGAGGAGGACACCGGAGAGGGCCGACAGCAGACCCAGTGCCAGCAGGGCCGGCCCGACCCAGAGCGGCACCGGCGCCGCCCACTCGAACAGCACCCGGACGAGGCCGTAGATCGCGACCGCCACCATCACCCCGGACATCAGGGCCGAGAGGTGGCTGGGCGCCACCGGGTGGGCGCGTGGCAGCCAGGTGTGGAGCGGGACCAGCCCGGCCTTGGTGCCGAACCCGACCAGGGCGGCGACGATCACCAGCGTCTGCACCGCCGCCCCCTGTCCGGTCAGGGCGCCAGGGTCGGCCAGGGCGCCGTAGTGGGCGAGGGTCAGCAGGCTGATCCAGACCCCGGCGCCGCCGAGGTGGGTGATCGCGAGGTAGACGAAGACGACGTGTCGGGCCTCGGCGTCGGTGCGGCGCACGAGGATCGCCGCCGCCGGCGCCATCGTCATCAGCTCCCATGAGGCGAGAAAGACCGACGGGTCGCGGGCGACGACGACTCCTCCGAGAGAGACTAGGAAGAGACCGCCGAGGGCGAGGAGCCATCGCTCGTTGCGGGCATCGCGAAGGTAATCGCGAGCGTAGGCGAGCGATGGCAGCGCGACCAGGGCGATCGTCACCAGGAAGAAGCCGGTCAGCCCATCGATGCCGAACGCCGGCTCGAGCCCGTCACGAAACCCCGCGCCGACCGGCGCGGCGCCGAACAGCACCGCAGCGCCGACGCCACCGAGCAGCCCGATCCCCACGGCCTGCATGGCGAGCGCGGTGGCCGCCGGCACTCTTGCCAACGGGGCTGCGCTCCCCGCGACGAGAAGCGCGGCCCCGAGGGCCGCCGCCGATTCCAGGGCGTCCAAACGCTAGGCCTGACGCGAGCGCAGCCCCGTCGTCGCGCCTTCCCTTGGTGCGCCTTCCTCCCCCAGCTCCCCCAGGAGCGCGTGTGCTTCCTCCAGATGTGAGCCGATCACCTGCCGGGCGCTCTCCATCATCTGGAAGATCCGCGGATCCCGAACGCCGTAGTAGACGCTCGTGCCCTCCTTGCGGGACTCGAGGATCCCGGCCCGGCGCAGCGCGGCGAGGTGCTGCGAGGCGCCGCTCGAATCGATCCCGAGCTCCGACTGGATCTGCCCGACGGTCTTCTCACCGTCCCGCAGCAGGCCGATCACCCGCACCCGCGCCGGGTGGCCGAGGGTGCGGAAGAACTCCGCCTTCACCTCGTGGATCGGCTCGCGGGCAGCGCCCTGGGACCGGCCCTTGTTCATGGTCGCCATCACGTTGAGGCCACTTATCTTAAAAGAATTTAAGATTTAGGGACTTTGCGATAGCCAGCCGAAGCGCCAGTCGGGTCCGCCCCGCCCCGCGGCTAATCGAGCAGACGGCGCAACTCGTCGGCACCGAGGTCGGCGTCGCGGCGACCGGGCTTCTTCAGGCGGACATGACTGCCGCGTTGGCGGACGACCTCCCAGCCCTCCTTGCGAAGCACCTTTATCAGGCGCTCGCCGGAGACGACCGGCTGGCGTGGGTTCACGCCGGCAGTGGGATCTTGCGACGGATCACGCCGCTGCCGAGCGGCTCGCCGTCTTCGCGCAGGCCCTCTACGTAGAGGGCGACCGCCTCCCCCGCGTTCTCCATCGCATCATCGAGGTCGTCGCCCTGGGTGTGGAGGCCGGGAAGGTCGGGGGCGTAGATTCTACGCCCTCGGATCGATGCAGCCTCTGCCTGGTTCCCCAGGTCGTCCTCATCGGCGGCATCATTTGCGAATCCGACGATGTGGTCGCCGCCCGAGTAGGCCCGCTTCCCAGACCTCGATGACCGCCCGCAGTACCTCCCCAAATTCGAAGTCCACTCCCAGGAGCCGCTGAGCCTCCGTATCTCGCTGCGCGGGTCTCCTGCAACGAGCGCGTCGTCCCAGGATCACCCGCCGCGCAACCTGTTTGTCCAGGCGGCGAAGATCTCGCCGCGCCCGCGACGTGTAGACCACCCGCCAGGCGGGGTCACTCACCCGATGCCGAACTCGCGCACGATCTCCTCAAGGGAGAGGAGCGTGCCGCCCGCCGCCATCTCCTCGCGGGCCTCCCGCACGACGGCTTCCTCCCCGGGCGAGATCTTCGCGTCCCCGAGCGGCGCTGCGTCGAGGACGCGGATCATCGGCCACCCGGGCGTGCCTCGATCGCCTCAAGGGCGGCCGCGACGGCCATGCGCCGCACCCTGGACATGCGGTCCTCGACCAGCCGCAGCTCATACCTCCACTCCGTGATCTGTACCGGGCTCGGAGGTCTCGGCATCTCCTCCGCCAACCGACCATGTTGACCACTCCAATCGACCTATGTAGATTGAGGTGGCTACGACTCCGAAGATGACCAAACCGACCGTGCGAGTACTGGAGGTGTTCCTCAGGGCACCTTCACAGGAGATTCACGGCTTCGATCTGATCGACAAGGCGGGGGTACGCTCCGGGTCGCTTTACCCGATGCTCGCGAGACTTGAGGGTGAAGGCATATTGGAGAGTCGCTGGGAGGACAGCGACCGGCCAGGGCCACGGAGGCGCCTGTATCGCTTTTCCGCGGACGGCGAGCCGGTAGCGCGCAAACTGGTCTCGCTGGCACGGCAACGTTGGCCCGTGCCGCCCGTTGCGAGGAAGAGACCGCAGGGGGCGCCGGCATGAGCCCTCTAGAAACCGTCGTGACCATCGCCCTGGGGGGCGCGGCGCTTCTTGCGGCGGGGCTTCTTGCCCTGGCTTGGCTGATCCTCAGGACGGCCGTCACGAAGGAAATCGAAGCTGTGCTTCCCATCCTCATGACCTGGCTCCTGCGGCGAGCCCGCGACAAACTTCCCGAGGAGGAACGGGATCGCTGGGAGGAGGAGTGGGGCGCCGGCTTCGGCCCGGCGATGGAAACGCGCCCAATCTGGGGATTCCGGGAAGCGCTTTGCCTCTACCTGTCGGCGGCGAGGGTTGCCCGGACACTGGAATCAGTGTCGGTCCGACAGCGGGGCCTAGGCCGACTGAGGGAGTTCCGCGGTTCCATCGTTGCGCGAGCCGAAGACTTTCAGAGAGCGCTCATAGCGCGAGTGATCGCGGGGGCCATCGCGGGCTGCGTTGGAAACTTGACGTCGATCTCCAGGAAGCCTTCGGGCGAATTTGTCCGCCTCTCCGGGTGCCCCACGATCAAACCGACCGACGAGCCCTTGGCCTCAGCTTCACCTCCTCGCTCACGATCACCTCTTGGAGCGCGGCCTTACGACGCTCCGAACCGACGCCGACGACCTGGATCAGATCGCCCTCTCGGAGCCCACGCGCGGAACGGCTGGCTGCGTCGCCGCGCAAGGCGCCACCTTCCTTGGTGGACGTGAGGACGATTCGCGGCGGTTGAGCCTGCTGGGCCGGAGGTATCCCTCCCGACGGTGCGGACCCGACAGACGCCAACTCGGGTCGCCGATCTCCTGAACGCCGGTCCTCGTCTTGGTCGGCCTTCTCTTCGTCGCCGCTGCCTACTTCCGCCCTTCTCGATCTGCATAGGCCTCCGCGTCGGGGCCGGCGCGAGCCACGTCGTGGCGGCGGGTGCGTCAGAGTTACGGGGCGATCCCGAGACGACGCGCGCGCTGGCAGGATGGCCCAGGTCAAGCAGACACAGGCGGAGGTGCCGATGACGAATCCTGCAGATGAGGCGAGAGAGAAAATCGAAGCTCGGCTTGAGGAGATCCGAGCGGAGAAGGAGCAACTGAGCCGGGCGCTCGTCCATCTGGCGGGCAGCCGGCCGCGCAAATCCGGGCGCAAACCGCGCTCCGACAAAGGCAGGAAACGCGAGCCCCGGGAAAATCGATAGCCCGAAGCGGCGCCCGACAAGGGGGGTGGCCGGATTCGAACCGGCGACCACCGCACCCAGCAACCAGGCATTGCCTTGGTCGATTCCTTCGGCTCTAGCCAAGCCAACCAGCCTCGACTCTGGCTGCCACGCTTTGGTAGCTCTACCGCCTTCCGGCAGACCGAGAGGGGTTAGCTAGGGACCCCGACCCGGCCTGTTCGTCCTTCAGGTTACTGAGCTTTCACCGCCCCACGTGCGTCTCAGTTTCGTGTGTCGATAGACGCGCTGTCAAGGTTTCATCTCCCGATAGGAAGAGCGATGGCGACGCTCACGCCGCCCCGGCCCGCTCCCACAGCTTCACCGGCCGGCTGACGATGATCTCCTGTGAGCGCGCCGTCCGGCGCTCCGGTCCGATGTCGCCGACCGCCTCAATCAGGTCGCCCTCGGCGAGCCCGTCGCGGCAGCGCCGCGCTTCGCCCGCACGCAGGCCGCCGCCCGTCCCGATGTAGGGGGTGACCCTGAGCGGGGAGCCGACCACCTCCCCACCGCGCGCAGGCGGCAGACCCCGCCGTCGTACCCTGGCCCGCGGGCCAGCCCCTGGCGACCACCCGTGTCCGCATGATCGGTGTGCGTCCCTCGGCGCTTCTCTCCTCGCCTCGTCTCTCGGTCATCTTCACACTCCTTGTCTGGTTCGCTCGGCCTCCTGCCGACGTGACAGCCGAGAAAGCCCGGTACCCAACCCGCGCGCACCGAGCGCAGCGAGGGGAGGGGAGCGCAGCGACCTTGCGCGCGGGGGGACCGGGCTAGGCTGGGAGGCGTCGGCAGCCCTCCCACGTCGTCGGATCACGGTGAAGGAGTGCGGCCGCTTCGACGAGGTCGCCCCAAGAAGTCGGCCGGCGCCGACTCTTACCCACGCCGTGCTGGCTTCGACTGGTCTTGGCGGCGCTTGTGACCCAAATTTGTGACCCGAGCCGTTCGCTCACAAACTCTTCACGAGCCTGGGGCCGGCGGATCCCGCGCTAGACTGCAGTTGCTGCTCTAACGGGAGCGACGGGACTCGAACCCGCGACCTCCGGCGTGACAGTCGACTCGAGGCGACGTTCGACGGACATATCCGCTCTACCGGAGCATGTGGATCTAGGAGTGTCTGATCGACGGAGTCAGGGCGATAGTTGCGCCCCGCTAACTCCTTAGCCAGTGTTTCAAAGCCTCGAAGTCACGCAGGCTGATCTGGTACCGCAGCTCGCGCTGCATGGACATTGCCTCAGCGGTGAAGTAGGAGGTCGTCGCCAAGATACCTGCGCTCGCTCGGCGATACTGGGCGACGCCGAAAAGATTCCTCACCATCCCGACTCCGACCGGTCGGTCGGGGCGGTGCTTCTTGCACTCGACCACATAGGAATGATCCGATGCTTCGGTTGTCCACCACGAATAGATCGGCGCCGCCGTCATGACTGCTGGCGGTCAAATTGACCTCGTATCCCTGCTTGGCGAAGAGCTCGGCGACGACTTCCTCGAATTGTCGGGGGGTCAGATCGTGCAATCTCTGGGGTGATGTCGCCAACAATCGCAGTAGGTCGAGGTTCACCGCACGAACCGACATCTCCACCTCTTCGAGCCCATCGCTTTTCATCGGTGCCCGCTGCGGATCAAACACCGTGCCCTGCGAGAAGGGAGTGAGCAATTGGCCGAGGCTTACACCAAAGGTTGCCGCGTAATCGGCTTTCGAGAGGAACGAGCCGAGAAGCTCACAATCGTCATCCCTAGCGTCAACGAGCAGCTCGCGCTCGGAGGGACTGACCCTGCCGCTGGCCAAGATCGCCTCGGTAAGCGCCTTCTCCGGGTCCTCCGGCGGGATATCGAAGGCGTGCTCGAGCCCTTCTCCAAAGAAGGAGCTCCAGCCTTCCGCGTCGGGGGCGGTGAGCGCTTGCTGTAACAGCGCCGTGTCGATCGGCCACTCCTCGATAGGAGGATCGTCCAATCGCCGAGCCAGCTCCCTGAAAGCGGCCAGTAGGACGGCCTCGCCCAGTTTCTCTTGGCTCAATCCAGCGAAGGAGTCCCGCTGAAGATAGAACTCAGCAAAAGTGTCGTCGACCGCTTCCTCGGCAGTCGAGCTCTGAAGCTTCGTTTCAAACAACGCCAATAGCACGCGGCCGTATTGCCGGTAGAGCGCTTCGACGTCGACTGCGGCCATAGGGACGATTCTGACCTATGGTCACCCCACCGTTTGGATTCCGGTCAGCCTCACGGGTGCCGTCGGGCCGACCCTGTAGGGGTTTCCCCGGCGGCTGGTTCAACCGGTGCGGGGGCAGAGCCCTCGGTCGGCAGGGCCGATTCGTAGAGGTCCGGCGCGTAGTGGACGATGCTCATCCTGATACTCCTCCTCGACCCGTGGTGTCCGGTGACGGCGACCTCACGGGCGACGATCGAGTGGCGCGAGCGGCGCTGGGGCGGCTCGGTCTTGGTCTGCCACTCCGAGTAGCGGAGTGCCCCCTCGACCTTGATCGCCTGGCCCTTGGCCAGCTCCGCCGTGTCGGTGGCCAGCTCGCCGAAGGCGGCGACGTCGATGAAGCAGGTCGGGGTGTTGCCAGGGCCGTTGACCGCCAGGCGCATGTCGCAGACGGGCTTCTCCTCGGTGCCTTTCAGCTCGGGATCCTTGGTCAGGCGTCCCTCGAGGCTCACGTTGTTCATGGTGCTCTCCTTCTCGTTCCCGCCGGGGCGGTGTTTGCTTGCGCAACGAGAAAGGCCGGAGTGCGCACCGAACGCAGTGAGGGGAAGGGAGCGTAGTGACCTTGCGCGCGAGGCCGACCGGGCAAACTCGAGTGGAGCTGCAGACCAGCCCGGCGGGAGAGGGAGGTGCACCTGCGTGGGCCCCCGAAGGCAGCCGCTAGGTTTCCCGGACGGACGGGAGGAGAACGAAGTGACCGACGATGCGGTGCGGCTCGACGAGCCGGCCGAGCTGCTCGACTTCAGGATCGCCGACGGCGAGGTGCGCCGGCTGATGGACGGCGATGCGCCGATCGAAGGTCTGCGCGACGGGGTGGTGCGCGTCAGAGTCGGAAGTTGGAGAGAACCCGCCTACCGGATGATCGAGGGCATTCATCGCGATTCGGTGCTGGCGGTCCGTGTGCCGGAGCTCGACCTCGACTCCGACACCACCCACGACATCAGGATCGAGTTCCTCACCGGAACCAGCCCCCTGATCCTGATCTCGGGGGAGACGAGCGTCCAGCGGACCACGCTCAGATTCGTAATCGACCAGGCGGTCGGCGCGGTGCAGGAATCCGACTGGCGGGACGGTCGCTACATGAACCTGGCCGAGAAGACCGAATTCGTCGGCCTATGGATCCTCACGAGCAGGATCACCGAGGTCGAGCTGACGGTCCGCCTGGCGCTCGAGGACCCAGAGTTCTCAGATGATGACCTCACCTCCCTTCGAAGGTACCCGGAGCGCCTCGCGGCGGCAGAGTCCTCGGCGCGTTCCCTTCGCGGTGAATGGCCCGAGGCCCAGAGCGCGGAGCCCGCAGGTCGCTTCCCGAAGATCGACATCGTCCCGAACCCCTACGGGGATCTGATCGGTGAGGCCGAACGGGATGCAAAAGACGCGGTCGGGCGGATGTCGGGGCTGATCTCCTCCCAACAGATCGTGCTCACCCAACAGCAGGCTCAGGAGACCAGGCGCTTCCAGCGAGTCGCGACGATCGTCGGCGCGACGGTCCTCGTCCCCGGCCTGGTGGCGGCAGTGTTCGGCGCGAACGTAGGCTTCCACGGGCGCGGGACGAGCGGGGCCTTCTGGGCGATGCTCCTCCTGATGGCCGGCGGCGCCGTCGCGACTTTCGCGCTGATCCGCCTGTTCGAGGCCGGCGCCTGGCGGCGGATAAGCAGGTCGACCCTCGGTCAGGAGTTGGCCAAGGTGCCGACGACGACGAGGCTCGTGATCCTGGCCGGCATCGGTATCGCCCTGCTCGCGGTCGGCGTCGCGGTGCTGTTGGGGACTTCCGGCTCTCCTCGAAATTCAAGGCGGGCCAAGACGGCAAAACAGCAGGGCGCAGAGGCGACCGATGCCCAGGCCAACGACGGACCTCGGCCGACCCTCGGATCGACCCGGCCCTCGCCCTATACCGAAGAAGAGACTCGCCAGACGAACCAGCCTCACCGATGACCTTGCACACCTCCCACGATGAATGTCGCTTCACCATCAGCCAGCACCGCACCCACCACCGTCCGTAGCCGCCCCGTTTCTCCATCACCATCACCGAGATGACGCTGACCCCGGACACGAACACAAATCGTGAGGGTGCGGGGTCAGGGTCATCGAGGCCGTGGGGGCCTCGCCGGGATGCGGGCCGGCTACGGACGGCGGGTCCGTAGCCGCGTCCGTAGCCCGGGTTAGGGGATGAAAGGTGAGGGTAGAGTCTCCAAAACCGGGTGTCGTGCGTCATGGCTCCGAGACCAACGGAGGCAGGAGGTGTCAGATGAGGCGGCAGGGGCGGGGATATCGGTCGAGGCCCGGAGGGGTGCGGTGGACCTTCGCAGGGCGAAGGACGCCGAGATCGGTGCGGTGCGGATCGATCGCGATCGCCCTGGCGGCGCTCGCGATCGGGGCCTCCCCGCCGGCGACGGGAACGGCCTCGGCGGCCTCGCACTTTGCCCTCGAGTACTGCGACCCCGAAGTGCCCCAGACCGCCGAACCGACCCTCAGCTTCACCACCAGCCCGCCGACGGGGGTCCCGGTCGGCTCCTTCGACGACTGCTACAAGTTCTTCAAGCTCGGCTCGCTGACGTTCCGCCTCGGCAGCTCGCTCGGCATCGAGGAGAGCGGGGAATCGGGCGAGGCGAGCGCGACGCTCTCGGTGGCGGTGCCGGCGACGCCGGGCGGCTACGTCGAATCGGAGTCGATGGTCGGCGGCAGCTCCTCGCTCGGTGCGGCCAACGACGAGACCTACGTCTTCGCCCCGCAAGGGCCAGATCGCCAAGGGCGCGGTTGGCGCGAAGGCCCTCGCCGAAGGCGCCGTCCACCCCCGGGCGATCGCCAGGGGCGCGGTCGGCGCTGCCGCGATTGGCGCCGGGGCGGTCGGGGAGGTGAGCGTGCATTCGGCGCCGATCGTCGATCTCGACGCGGATCCTTCCAACATCGAATGGACGAGGTCGAACTCGGCCTTGGCCCTCTGCGGGAGCGGCGAACGGATCCTCTCGGGCGGGGTCGTCTTCACCGACGCCGCCAATCGCGAAGTGGCGATCATCGTCTCCCAGCCCTACCTCGACGGCGCGAGCGAGGGTTGGGTCGGGGCGATCACGACCAACTCCGGCGGCGCGGCGAAGGCCGAAGTGCAGGTGCTCTGCCTGAGGTGAGGCTCAGTCGAGGTCGGCGAGGCCGAGGGCGATCCAGGCGAGCTCGCCGTTCACGAGCGGCGCCTCCTCGGGATAGCGCGCCGCCCACAGGTTCAGCTCGGCGCGCGTGAAGGAACCTCGGCAAGCCGCCTCGCGGCGCTCGCCGGGGCTCATCTGCTGGAGGCGCCTGAGGAAGGCGCGGCGTCGGCGCGCACCGGTGAGCGCCACCACGGTCGCGGTCGCGGCCCGCGTGGGCGCCCGACCCTCCTGCTCGTCCCTTGCCGGCTCGGCCATGACCACCTCCTCGGCTCGCGCTCCCGCCCGTCGCGGGAGCCGGTGCCCCGCCCCTGCACGCGGAGCGTGCGAGCATCGAGGGGCCCGGCGAGCGCTGGCGGGAGGATCGTGCCGTCCGGGCGGCGGAGGAGGCCGGTGATCTGGCCCCTTCGACCGACGCTTCGTGTCAGCCGAGGTCAAGTGCATCGGCCGCCGTGCGCCGTTCGATGAACCCGTGGAGCGATGATGGCCGTCCTCGGAGGTCTCGACCCGACCGACAGAAATGGAGCTCACCGTCCGGTCTGCGACGAGAGCGGTGTAGGTCGCGTGCTGTCCCCTCCCGCTTGGGTGCGGAGGCGAAATTGTGCCTGACTTCAACGGCGGCTTATTCGGAGCTCGCGGTGTAGGCGAGCGTCCCCAGCGCTTCGCCCGCGGCAAACGAGACTCCCGGCCTCCCGATCGGCCTGGCGAAGGCTTCGTAGAAAGGTCTGGGCCACCGGGAGCGGCGTGTCCGATCCGGTGGCCGACTCGGGCGGCGGTGGGGCGCGACGCCGCGGCGGTCCCATTCACTCACCGGCCAGGCGAGCGCGTGGGTCTCCAGTGTCCACTCTACCCTCGGCGCGAAAGGGGGGCGTCCAGCTCCGGGGCCACATGTGCGAGGAGCCGCAGCTCGCCGGGGTCGAAGTAATAGGAGAGGACACCTTCGAGGAGGCCTGAGAGAAGTCGAGGGAGATCGGCGGCCTCTCCGTTCAGGACGAGGCGGGCGATCCGATGGCGAACACCGCCGATCACGAAGTCGGCGAGGAACGGGAGGTCGGATGTCGTGGTCCGGGGATCGGTCGCGACAGCTTCACGTAGAAGGCAGCCGAAACGCCCTATCCACACGCGTTGGGCGGCCAGCGCCTCCTCGTCGCCGCCGAGGTAGGGCTCCACAGTCAGCAGGTAGGCGAGGTCGGGGTCGGCGGCGAGGAAGTCGAGGCTCGTCCGCAGGGCCGCCTCGAGACGGGAGGGGAAGTCCTCCTCGGCGGCGCAGCCCGCGCGCAGGAGGGCGAGGAGGCGGGCTGCCCCGTCCTCGCCCGGGGAGGGCAGCGTCCGGCGGCCGGGTCGGTCGCTCATCGGATCCCTCGCGGCCCGCGGCGGGCGCCCGCACGGAGCACCGGGCCGTGGCGGGAGCCGACGACGCGGAGAACATAGACGGGGTGCCCTTCCATGATGAGTTCGGCCTTCTTCCAAGCGGGGAGGCACGAGCGTCTTCCTCAGGACCCTGGCCGCTCTGGTGAACGTTGCGGCTGTGGTATCGGGGCCCGTGCCGGCGCCTACCAGCCGACGCGGTGCAGGAGCGCCAGGGCTCGTCTCGCGCTCCCCTTCTTCACCCTCGAGTGGCCCGCCTGCTTCTTGCTCTTCTTCTTGCAGTCGTTCCCCACCACCGGTTCGAAGTGGTCGACCTTGCCGTTCTGGGAGGTGAAGCGGACGATCGCCTTCTGGGTCTTCTTACAGAGGGGTTCTGAGTTTTCGAGCAGCGAGTACTTCGGCCCGCCTTTCATCTGCAGGACGAATTTTTCGACCGGTGCGTCAGGCACGGTTTCGAAGGTGTTGCGGATCCCGTGATTGGGGCCGGTGTCCACTTTGCCCACGAGAAGAACTTTGATCTGGCCGTTCAGTTCGGCGACCAGGGCCGGGAGCTTGTAGCCGTAGCCGCCGACCAGGTAGACGTTGCCCTGCAGCGGCTGTTTCAGCAGCGGGGTCCAGGCCTCGACGTGTCCATACACGGTCGAGGCCGGGCAGGCGCCTTCGGCGAGCACCGGGCGGGTGCAGGTCTTGTTCAGGTTGCCCTGGTCGATGAACTCGGAGGCGGGCAGGTTGACCTGGGCCGAGGCGATGTTGGCATATTGGCCTTCTTTCGGATAGGTCACCACCGCTTTCAGGGCCGGGTGGCCGGTGCGCTTGGTGGCACCTTTCAGCTGGATACTCAACTTCGGTTCAAATTTCAGACCGCCGCAGCCACCGACCTGGAAACGATTCTGAAGGTATGCGACCTGACCGGTCGTCGAGATGGCTTCGGCGGCGACCGCCTTCGCTTCGCAGTTGGTGGGGTTCAGCGTGAAGTCGCTCTTGGAGATCTGCACCGCCACCGAGCGCACGTCCAGCGGGATCCCGTGCAGGATCGTCGGGATCGGGTCCGACTTGACCGTGATCTGGGCGGTGGATTCGTTGACGTAGAGGGCGGCTCGGACGACGACGACACCGAGGTCGAAGGGCCCGGCGACCGCCGGCGTGATGATCGCCATCGAGAGAGGGGCGCCTTTGTAGGGCCCCGCGAGATAAGCACGACCTTGGACATAGAACGGCGTTCCGGAGCCAGCACCGACGGTGACAGTCCCGATTTCGGAGTCGGCCGGGCAGGAGGGACTGCTTTGCTCGAGCGCGCCTTCGCCTTCGTGCGATCGCGACGCCGCCTGGGCGATCTGGGTATCAGAGCATTCTGCGGTGCCCGCCAGCTTGCCGGTCAGCCCCGGCGGCAGGGTGAGGTTCAGGGCGCCCAGGCGCTGGGTGCCGTCTTCGCGGCGGAGCTTCAAGACGAAGGGCGCATAGGAGCCCGCCAGCGGCGCGGCAGTGCCGGCTTCAAAGCTCGGGGAGTTGGGCAGCTGGTCTTCAGAGGAGGCGCAGGAGGCCCCGCCCGCGCCCTGGGTGACCGCGAAGGCATCGGAGGGATGGCGGGTCGGCCCTTCGGGCGCGCTCCAGGGCACCAGTTCGGTTTCGGTGGTGTAGGTGCCGCAGATGGGCGGCGTGGTGAAGGTCGCCCGCGGGCCGCCGGTGAAGTGGAAGGAGAGCTCTTCGAAGGGCAGCTGGGGGTTCTGGCGCACCACCGTGCGTAGCTGCCCACTCACCGGGTCGGGCTGGACTTCGCCGGCGAGCTTGACGATCACCCCGGAGACCGGGTCGTCGAGGACGATGTAGATGGCGAGCAGGGAGCCGAAGGGGTTGGCGATCTGGCGGGCGAGGTAGACGACGCCGGGCACGGGGTGGTCGAGCAGCGGCGTCTTCACCTCGACGCTGCCGACCTCAGAGCCCGCCGGGCAGGCGGCCGCCGGGTCCCCGGAGAAGACCGGGCGCCCCTGGGCCTTGCTCTCTTCTTCGTCGTAGCCGATCTGGGCCAAAGAGCAGGCTTCAAGGCCAGCGGCGGCCGAGGGGTTGACGGCGAGCCCGGCGGGCAGGGAGACCACCGCGTCCTCGAGGGCGGCGGTGGCGGTCGCCGCGCCCGTGGGGTCTCCGCCTTTGGGCAGGGCCTGCTGGGGCAAGCGCAGATCGAAGTCAAGGCCGGTCGGGGAGTCCGCGGCGGGGCTCTGCGTCTGGGAGGTGATCGTCGGCTCAAAGGGCGGGCGATCGCAGCCGTGAAGGCCCGCCGGCAGGCCACCTTCGCCCAGCGAGGAAACCGTCGTCGAGACGAAGCGGCCGGGTTCCTGCACCGAGTCGACGCTGACCGTGGTCTTGAGCGGTTCCCCGCAGGAGGTCGGCAGGGTGAAGAAGGCTTCGGGGGCGACTTCGCTTTCGCAGCCTTCCACCGCGCCGCTGGCGGTGAAGCATTTGCGCTGGGCGTCGTGGCTGGCTTCCATCGGCACCCCCCAGATCGTCACCGAGACCGACTGGATTTCGAGTTCGGTGGGGATCGTGATGTCAGAGACCTGGATCCCGTAGTCGCTGGGACGAAGCGAGGCTTCCTGGAAGCTGTTGAATTCGACGATCGACAGCCCGATCGAGCCGGCCACCCCCTGCGGTGGGGTGAGGTTGTAGACGGGGACGGTGGCGGTTTCGGGGATGCTGGCGACGCTGACGCGGGCGATCCCGATCTGGGTGTCGCCGGGGCAGTGGGGGACGGCGCCCTCGAAGTCGGCGCCCGAGCAGCGGGGCAGCGCCTGGGGGTCGCCGATCATCCCCGCCGGCAGGTCGGCGATGAGGTCGCGCAGGGTGCCTTCGGGGGTGCCTTCTGCGTCCTGGTTCATGACGAAGCGCAGGTTGTATTCGAAGGGGTGGGAGCCGGCGCGCAGGTCGATCGTGTGGTCGGCGTTGTAGGGGGTGGCGGTGAGGCTCTGGATCCCGAAAGCCGCCTGGGCCCCCGCGGCGGGGGAGCCGAGGGAGCCGAGCGCCATCAGCGCCAGGCAAAGCGACGCTCTGAGTGCTCCTCTGGCGCTCATCGGCGGCCCCCCCTCTTGTGCTTGCCGTGCTTTTTGCCCTTCTTCTTCTTGGCGTGCTTCTTGTGCTTCTTCTTCTTCGGCTTTTCGGGCTTGGGGTTGCCCGGGCCCGCGTAGGAGGAGCTGGCGGCGCTCGGCTGGGCGGGGGCTTCTGCGAGCGGCCCCCTGCAGCCTTCCCCGCTGCAGCCCTGGGCGGCTTCTTCGCCAAAGCCGCCGTCAACGCGGGCGTCATAGACGTCGAGCTGGTCGTTTTCATCGCGCCGCAGCAGCCGCGAGCGGGTGATGAAGAAGGCGTCGTCGCCGTTGGCGCTGGAGTCCACGAACATCGAGTCGGCAGATCCCTGGCCGCTCGAGATCAAAGAGACGCAGCCGCCCGCCCTCTGGCAGCTGCCGATCCCGTCGGGCTCCCACTCATACACGTCGACGACGTTGCCGTTGGTGTCTTGGGGCACGAGCTCCTCGCCGCTTTCGAAGAACAGGCGCCCTTCGCCGTCGGCGCTGAGGTTGCCGAGCTGGCGGAAGGGGGGCCCGCTCGAGCCGGGGCGGATCGCGCTCAGGTTGGAGCCCGCCGCCGGCCGCTGCCCGCTCGGGTCACACGAGGCGCAGGTGAGGATGTTCGTCTCGGCCGCGTACTCATAGACCTCGGTGCACTTCGACCCCAGGCCCTTCCTGCATTCCCCCCCGCCCCGCAGTTCGTTGTCATAGCCCGTCGGCGCCGCCCTCGACATGAACGCCAGGAAGCGCCCGTCCGCGCTCACCTGCGCCACCCGGTCTGGCGCCGCCGCCTTCCAGGTCCCGTAGCGGCCCAGTTCGAAGGAGCGGTCTTCGCCCGAGAGGGCCCCGATGAACCGGGTCCCCCCCGGCCCGTACGCGTAGAGGTTGAGCTTGCCGTCTTCGGGGCGCTCCCCGGCAGCGTTCTGCTGCCCCGCCGCCCCCGGCAGCGCCTTGGTGTCGACGAAGTAGACGCGAGAGAGGTCCCGGGAGGCCCCGAGGATCCCTTCGAAGCCGCCCTTGCCTTCGGTCAGGTCGGTTTCCTTTGCATAGGCTTCGGTGGGCCCGCCGGCTTGTTGGAGCTCGTCGATCTGCCCGTTGGCGAGCAGCACCTCGGCGCCGTCGCTTGAGGCGGTGAGGAAGCAGGCCGGTTCGCTTCCGCCTTCTTCGCAGGTCGCCGGGCCGGGCAGCATCAGCGTCTTTTCCCCGCCCACCCGGGCGTAGGCGTGGCCGGTTGCCCCCGAGCTCCAAAACACCCTGGTGCCGTCTTCGGAGATCGCGTTGCTCGTATTCGGGGCTTCGTGCAGGAAGTTGCTGATCCCATCCAGCAGTCGCCCCGAGCCGATCACCGCGCCGCCCACCGTGCCGGCGTTGCCCGGCGCCACGTTGACCAGCGCCAGATGGCCGCCCGACCATTCATAGAGGTCGCATTCGTCCACCGAGCATTCGTTGCCGTTGGTCGGGACCGGCGGCGCCGGCGGCGCCGTGGCGGTTTCTTCGGTGAGCGCGTCGTTTGCTTCGAGGGCGACGTGGCTGAAGGCGGGGGCCAGGGGGGCGCCGGCGTTGGCCGCCGCGTAGCGCACTCGGAACTGATTGACGCCGGCACCAGGGTCGCGATTGGGCGGTTCGACCGTGATCAGCGGCGCGAGCCCCGCCCCCGCTTCCCAGAGGTAGAGCTCGGCGAAGCCCCGCCCGCCCCGGAAGGGCGCCAGCGGCGAAAGCGGCGGTTCAGACTGGGCGAGGATGCCGCGGCCGAGGTCCGCCGAGAAGGCCTGCCAGCGCCCGCTGATCGTCGCCGCGCTGAGGCTCTGCCAGCCCCAGCCTCCGGTGTTGCGGGCGGAGAGGTACTCGTTGGCCCCGGATACCAGGCCGGCGCCGAAGGGCTGGCCGGCGTAGAAGACGGCGTTGCCGTCCGGCGCCGCCTGCGTCAGCGGCAGGGTCGCTTCGTTCACCCCCGGCAGGCAGAACGAGCAGCTGCCACCCAGGTAGGAGTCCGGTTCCGGCGGGATCGCCTCCCCTGCCTTGGCCGCCGGGGTGATGAGCTCATAGGCCCGGCCGTCGGGCAGCGGCGGGCCGGCCGGGCCGAAGGTGGTGAATTCTTGGTCGGGTCCGTGGGCGCTTTGGGCGTTGGTCGCCGCGACCCGGTAGTGGTAGGTGGTGAGCGGTTCCAGGCCGAGGAGCTGCTGGGCGCTCGGCTGGGGCCCGGTAGCGCTGAGCGCGGCGCCGATCGCCTTCGCCGTCGCCGTCGCGGAGAGTTCCAGTTCTTCGGTGCTCAGCACCGCTTTGATCCTGGTCCCCGGGGGGATGCCCGGCCCCGTAATCGCCTGGCCCGCCCCGAAGGTGCCGGCGCTGGCGTGGACGCCGTAGACGATCTTCGAGCCTTCCCTCACTTCGCCCGTGCCCGTGGCCGTGGCGGGGATCGTGCGCGGGAAGGCCGGCGCCACCGTCGCCCCGGCGAAGCGATCGGTGGGCGAGTTTGCCAGGTAGGCGGCCTCGCTCAGGTATTCGACCTGGAAGGCGGTCGCTTCGCCCTTGGGGTCGATCCCGGCGCTGACGAGGGCGCCGGTGGCAGTGATCTGGGAGGCGCTCTCCCCGTTGATCTGCGCCCCGGGGGTGGCGAATTCCACGGTCCCGCCGCCGACCGGTTCGCCTGGCGGGGTGTTTTCGTTGACGAGGAAGAGCTCGCTGACGTATTCGGTGCCCGAGGCGAGCGGCGCTTTGGCGTGCACGGGGACAAAGGAGCTGCCCGTGCCGACCCCGGCGGCGTCGGGTTCTTCGCAGGGGGCGTTCTTGGCGGCGGCGCTGAACTTGTTGCCGGCGGCGAGGTATTCGGCCTTGGACTGGTAGCGGAAGAGGCATTCCCCGAGCGCGATCCCCTCGGGGTTGGCTTCCCCCCGAAGCGTCGCCCCTTCGACTTCGATCGGGCTCGGCGGCTCGGTGATCGCTTCCGGCAGCTTCACCCGTTCCCAGACTTCGATCGTCGGGTGGCCTTCGCGGGAGAGGTAGACGGTTTCGCCGATCGCAGCGATGCCCTTGATGCCGGCCGCTACCGGCTTGATGCTCGGCCGCGGCAACGGTTCGGCCGCGCAGCTGCCTTCGTATTCGGTGGCTTCGGATTCAGTCGCGCTGAAGACCGCGCCGCTGGTGGGGTTGACGGTGACGGTGACGCTTTCCCCGCTGGAGATAACGCACTGCTGGGCTCCGGTGCCGCTGTTGAGCTTGACCGGTTCAGAGCCGAACTTGTCGGAGAAGATCGAGCCGGCAGTGGAGCCGATTCCCGCCGCCAGGCTGGCGGCGGTTTCTCGCGTGAAGTTCGCCGTGTTGTTGGCGTTCGTTACCGGGTTGGCGGTGGGCACGTACTTGTGAATTTTGCCGGCGGTGTCGCTGACGTAAACCGAGCCCGCGGAGTCGACGGCAACGCCGGTGATTACGCCGCCGAAGCTGCCTTCACTCGAGGCGATCAGCTGGCCGAGGTAGGCGCCGCTGGGGGCGAAGATGTCGATCAGATTGTGAGAGTGGCGCGGCTGGGTTACGTAAATGTCGCCCGCAGTGCCACCGGCCGACCCCGGTGGGGCGATCGCCACCTGAACTTCCCGCGGGTTGCCGAAGCCGAAGTCGAGGCCGTTCTGGGGGGTGCCGTCGCATTCGGAGGAGGGCGGCGTGCAGGGAAGAATGCCTTGGCCATCGATCATGTTGGTGCCAAGCGCCGAGAAGTTGTCGGCGCTCCCGTCGGGCTTGAAGCGGTGGATCGTCTTCGCTTCCACGTCGACCACCAGCAGATCGCCGCTCACCGGGTCGACCGCGAGGGCCACCGGTTTGACGAAGCTCGGCACCTGGCCGCCCGCCGTGCTGAATTCTTCCTTGTGGACGTAGCCCGCCGCCGAGGCGCTCGCCGCGCCGAGCAGGCAGAGCGGCAGGAGGACCCCCGCCGCGAGCGCCAGCGCCGCAACAAACCAAGCCGACAAACCGCCTCCACGTCCCCTCACCTGACCTCCTCCTCCATTCCCTGCGCTGCGTTTCCCTCGATCCCAGCCTGCACACCAAAAGAAGAAGGCAAGAAAGAGGGAGGCCGACCGACCTTCACGACGTCCTCCCATCTGGCTTGAGCGTGACGGTAGAGGTCTTGATCCCGGAGCCGCTGAGCTGGGCCTTGACGGTCTTGCCGTTGTTCAGATCCTTCTTGATCTGAGAGTTGGTGATCTTGACCTTGACGGTCTTCGACTTGCCGGCGGCGACGTTGTAGGAGGTCTTGCCGATGACGACGGTCTTGGTCTTCTTGCCCTGCTTGACCTTGGCCGTGAGCTTGAAGCTGCCCTTGCAGTGCCCGCCGCTGCAGCTGATCCGAAGGGAGGCACTTCCCCCGCTGACCGTGGCGGAGGAGGCTGCTTCGGCCGTGCCTTCGCTCGGCGGCGGCGGCTTCACTTCTTCCTTTTCGAAAGTGGCGGTGACCGACGTCGGGCCTTCAATCTTCACCGCGCAACTGCCGGTGCCGGCACAAGCGCCGGAGAAGGCGGTGAACTTGGAGCCCGACGCGGCGCTCGCAGACAGAGTCACCGTGGCCCCGAATGGGTAACTCGAGGCGCAGACGCCGCCGTCGCAGCTGACCGAGCCTGAGCCACTCCCCGCCTTCGCGATGCTCAGCGCCTGCGGCGGGACGTAGGTGTATTCGTCGGCGGCGAAGTTGCCGGAGGTACCACCGATCGTGGTCACGGTGACGTGCACGGAGCCAGCGGCATGGGCGGGCGCCGTGGTCTTGATCGTGGTCCCGGTGTTTTCGACGATCGTGGCCGCGGACCCGCCGAATGCTACGCGCGAGGCGCCCGCCAGCGACCGACCGCTGATCACAACGACGTCCCCCCCTTCCGTTGGACCAGATGCAGGGCTGACCGCAGTCACCGCAGGCGATGCGACGTAGGTATATTCGTCGGCCGCGCTCGTGGCTGAGGTGCCCGATGACGTGGTCACCGTGACATGCACTCTGCCGGCCGAGCTTTCGGGCGCTTCAAGACTGATTTCAGTGGCCGAGTCCGAGAGGAAGTCAATTGCTTTGACTTCCCTCGTACCGAATTCAGCCTTTATCGTCCCCGTCAGATTCGCACCAACGATCGTCACGATCTGTCCGCCGGCAGTCGACCCTTCGGCTGGACTCACGCTGATTACGCTCGGAGGTGGGACATTGAACGTCGCCGTCACCGATTTCGCTGCGCTCATCGTCACTTCGCATTCTTCGGGGTGCCCGGAGACCGGCGTGCAGTTGGTCCAGGCGGCGAAGATGGAGCCGGCGGCTGCGGTGGCCTTCAACTTGACCACTTCGCCTTCGACGTATTCGTGTTCCGCGCACGCCCCGGTTCCCGCAGCACAGCTGATCGTGCTCGGCCTCGCAGTGCTGCCACCGCTCAGCGAGCCGGTTCCGGTGCCGTTGCGGGTTACGGTGAACTTGAATTCGGTCGTTCCGGCGTTGAACACCCCGGTGACCGATTTGGCTGCGCTCATCGTCACCACGCAGGAGCCGGTGCCGGTGCAGGCACCGGTCCATTCGGCGAAGGCCGAGCCGCCCCCGGGGACCGGGATCACTTCGACTTCCTTGCCTTCTTCGTATTCGGCCGCGCAGGGGCCGGCGGTGCCGCTCGGCAGGACCTTGCATTCAAAGGAGCCGCTGCCGGTACCAGTGGTGGAGAGGTTGAGCGCGAAATAGGGGATCGCGTTGATCACCACGATCGCCTTGGCGTTGCCGGTGCCTGAGCCGGGCGGTTCGACGTAGGGGGCGCAGCCTTCGCCGTTGGGGAAACTCGGGAGGACTTCGATGTTGCAGAATTCCTCTGAGGCGTGTTCGACGGTCCAGCTGACGAACTTGGAGCCCGCGTTGGGGACCGCCTTCATGATCACCTGTTCATAGCCTTCGCCTTCGTCGCTCATTTCGACCGTGCATTCCACCGGCGTGCCGGCGCTGGTCTTTTCGCAGTTGACCGGCGGGGTGCCTTTGTAGTTGTTGAATTCCGAGCCCGGAATGACGTTGCCGGTGCCGGTGCCTTCGATCCGGACGGTGAGGGGTTCGTGGGCGAAGGCCTGAGCGGCGGGGACGAAGACAAAGGCAGCAGCAATCACCGCGAGCAGCGTGAAGCGCCTCACCGAGGACGCACTACTCCCGTCAGAGATGAGCGGAGTACGACTGGGAGTGGCGTAGCTGCGGTCGGCGCGACGCCCGAAAGCGGCACGGGTAGAGGTGACGAGACTCGCCCTGGCCTTTGCCATCACTTGCTATCTCCTTCGTGAGATCGGTGTTTCGTAGCGCTCTGCCTGGAGCTCGGAAAGGACGGGAGAGAGCCGCCGACTTTCCACTTGCCGCCTTCGCGGCGGGCGGGCATCGCGGCTTCGGTGCTGCCTGCGTCGTAGAGGACGACGGCGCTGTCGCCGTCGATTCGGACCGCGGAAGTCTCGGCGCCAGCGAGGGCGACGCGCTGGGAAGACAAGAGAGTTTCGGTGGTCGCCTCGAGGCCGGCGGGGCAGCTGGCGCTCTTGGCGCCGAGGAGCCTGGCGCTGTTGGCCTTACGGCGCTGGGCGGTCATGGTGAGGTAGGAGCAGGCCTTGCCCCATTCGCCGGCGGCGAGGGCACCCATGTAGGCGTGGAAGGCGGCTTCCACCGGCTTCGCCTGCGAGGCAGTGGCTTCGTGGCCTAAGTGGTAGGCGGCATCACCCGGAGGTGAGGTGGAAGAAGTCGAGGTGGTGGATGCCGTGGAGCCGCCGGAGCCGCCGCCGCAGGCCGAGATGCTGAAGGCGGCCACCGCGAAGGCGAGCAGGGTGCCGGTCGGAGCGGCCCAGCGGCGAAGGTCGCTCACGAAGGGGATCCTGCGATGAGGGGGGTCGGCAGCGCGGAGACCTCAGCCGTCAGGCCGAAAGTCTGCGACCGGGTGCCGGTGGGTGGGTTGGTGGTGGTGTGGAAGCTCGGGGATGCGGGGGTGGCGGACCCAGGCGCCGGTGGGTGGGCGCGGAACCGCGGCGCTGTTCGACGGGGCGCGAGCGGGCGCGGGGCTGGACGGCGCGGCACGACCTCGTCCGCAAAGGCTTGGGTCGCCCCGACGGACCGAAGGTCGCCCGCACCGGCCACGGAGCCGAGGACGATGCCCGGCCCCGCCGCGCCACCGGCCAGGGAGAGCCATCGGGCGCAGTGGGCGCAGCCGGCCGCGGCATCGCGATCGCGGCCGAGCCACAAGATCGGCGGGTCCGGTGCGGGACCCGTGGTCTGCCAACTCAACTCTCTCTCCTCCTGCTTTCGAGGGGCCGATCCCGTGGCTCCACCTGTGCGGTGGCGACGCGGGCAACTCGCCCTCTTTTTCCCTATTCCCTGCCAGCCTCCCTGGCTGACACGGATCACTGTAACACGATTTGAGATCGACGTCTATGGAACTAGACATTCAGTTTCCAGAACAGTAGATCCGGTGGGGCGGAGCCGGCATGGGGCCTGGAGCTGGGGTCGCCGCAAAAGCACGGTGGGAGGGCCGGGTCCACCCCAGGGACGGGGCGGCCCGGTCACTCCTACCGCGTGGCACCTTCCAGGGTGAAGGCGCCGCAGGCCTCGTTTGGAGCGGCTGGGTGACCGCGCCGAGGTGGATGAGGCCGCCTGCTGGATCGACGCGGTGCACCACGTCACAGGCAGTTTCCAAATTAGAGGATCGAGTCTCCGGATACAAGGAGCGTGTGCGAAAAAGTTGCGAGCGTCCGCGGCGCCGGTGCCTTCAGCGGCGCCGCGCCCGGCGTGCCGCCTCCTCGGCAGCCTCGGCGCCGAGGTAGGGGATGGCCGCCAGATGAATCAGGTCGGGCATCGCGACCGCAAAGTCCGGCCCGGAGCCGCGCAGGCTCCGTAGCGCGGCCGACTCGATCGCGGCTAGGATGAAGGGTGCAGTCGTCGGAGGTGGAGAGTGGCGAGACCTGGGAATCTCGCGGCGCGCGCGGTCGATCGCACGGGAGAGGCGCTCGAACACTTCTTGTCGCCGGGCGCCCGTCGCGCCCCCGGCCACCTGCACCTCGGCGAGGACGCCGCGCGCCCAGGCGGGGCGGGCGGCGAGCAGGCGGGCGAGGGCCTCGAGCGAGGCCGCGAGGCCCGTCAGCCAGTCGGGAGCCTCGCGGCAGGGAGCGAGGAGGAGCTGCTCGAGCTCGGCGGAGGCCTCCCAGTAGGCGGCCGTGAAGCAGTCCTCCTTGCCCGCGAAGAGGGCGTCGAAGGTAGAGCGATCGATCCCGGAGCGGTCGAGGATCACCTGTACGCTCAGGGCGGCGTAGCCGACCTCGCCCGCGACCTCGAGCGCCGCCTCGCAGAGACGTTCCCGCGGGTCGCCGGCCCCGGTCGCGGCGGGGCGCCCTCCGGCGTCATTGCTCTCTGCGGGATCCGTCGGCATCGATCGGTGGCGGGCCCGGCCGCGCAGCATGTCTGCACGCCCCCTGCGCTATCGCAGACGCTATCAGCTAATATAGAGACTGTTACGTCAATCGATGTCAGGGAAAACCGGCGCCCGGCGCAGGTCAGGGGGCGGCTTCGGCCTGCCCGTGCCCAGCGGGGGCTATCATGGGGATGTGGTCCGCCTTCCCCGCCATCTATCGCGCGGTCCGGTGGGACGCGAGCAGCTCTCGCGCGAGGCGCTCGTCAGCTACCAGCGGGAACGCATCCTCGGCGCCGCGATCGACGTCTTCGCCAGACGCGGCTACCAGCAGACCACGGTCGAGAACATCGTCGCGGCCTGGGACGGGTCGGTCGGGACCTTCTACGGGCACTTCGAAGGCAAGGAGGACTGCTTCCTGGGTGCCTTCGACCGGGTGATCGCCACGGAGCGGGGCCGGCTCCTCGCCGCGGGAGCGGCGGAGGAGAGCTGGGCCCGGCAGACCTACGCCGGCCTCGGCGCGCTGCTGGAGGTGATCGTCGCCAGGCCGGCGGAGGCGAGGATCGTCCTGATCGAGGCCCAGACCGCGGGACCGGCGGCGAGCGGGCGCTACCAGGCGGTCCTCGCGGAGATCGCCGCCTGGCTGCGGCAAGGACGGCGCCACCACGCCGAGGCCGCGGCGCTGCCGGAGAGCTTCGAGCAGGCGGCGGTCAGCGGCACCGCCTACTTCCTGCGCCAGCGCCTGCTGGCCCCCGAGCCCGACTCGGCGACCAAGCTCCTCGCCGAAACCTCCCAGATCGTGCTCGAGCCGATGGTCGGGGCCGCCGAGCTGCGCCGGCTCGGCTCCGCCGTCGCCCTGACCAGCTAGCGCCGCGAGATCCCGCCGGTGCCCTCCACCTCTGGGGAGGGCACCGATGAACCGCCTCGCGCTCACCGGGCCCGACCTCCTCGTCCACCCGCTGGCGGCCGCGGTGGTCGAGGTGATCGTCGAGCGTGGCTATGAGGAGGCCGAGGTCGAGGAGATCGTCGCCCGGGCCGGCGTCGATCGCGAGGAGTTCGACGGCCTCTTCGCCGACAAGCCAGACGCCGTCCTCAGCATCCTCGAAAGCCATATCGAGGACCTCCGCCGGCGGATCTGGCGCGTGTACTCGGTGTCGCCCCGCTGGCCCGAGAACCTGCGCGCCGCCGCGCGCGAGGCGGTGGCCTGGATCGAGGATCACCCGCGCGCCTACCGCTTCGGCATGTGGCGGATCCTCGAGGCGGGCGAGATGGCGCGGCTGCGCCGCGAAGAGCTCTTCGAGTGGTGCGCGGGGCTGGTCGACGAGGGGCGGGCGGTCGCGGCCGACCCGGACGCGGTCCCCGCCGCGACACCGATGATCGTGATCGGCGCGGTCGCCGAAGCGCTCACCCGCCACGCCGCGGGGGAATTCGAGCGGCCACCGGCGGAGCTGGTCCCCGAGCTGATGTACTGGGCGGTGCGGCCCTACCTGGGCGAGGAGGCGGCGCGATCGGAGCTCGAGCACGCCGCGACGCCGGGCCGCTGACCGCACGGCGGCTCTGCGCATAAGCTCCTCGGGATGAGCGAGGCCGACGAGACGCTGGGAGTCGAGGCCGAGGCGCTGCCGCGGCTGCCGGCCGGTCGGCACGGGCTGCCACGGGCATTCGTGGTCGAGAACCAGCGCCAGCGGATCGCCGCGGGGATGATCGCGGTGGTCTCCGAGCGGGGCTACCACGAGGCGACGATCTCCGACATCGTCGCCGCCGGCGGCGTCTCACGCCGCACCTTCTACGGGTATTTCAAGACCAAGGAAGAGTGCTTCGTCGAGACCTTCGAGATCGTCGCCTCCTTCCTGCTGGAGACGATCGCCGAGGCGGGCGGCGAGGAGCGCAGTTGGGCGGGTCGGGTCCGGACACGGCTGGCGGCACTGCTCGATGCCTTCGCCGCCAACCCCGACCTGGCCCGCTTCGAGCTCGGCGGGCCGCCCGCGGCGGGCGGCGAGATCGCCGCCCGCGCATACGACTTCCTCGAGCGCCTGCTGGAGGCGCTGGTGGCGGGCCGCCCGAAGAGCGCCCGCCGACCCCCGCGGGCCACAGAGCAGAGCCTGGCCGGCGGCCTCGCGGCGCTCGTCCTCGCCAAGGCCGAGGCCGGGGAAGGCGAGGAGATGGGCGTGCTGCTGCCCGACCTGGTCGAGCTGGTGCTGACCTCCTACCTGGGTCGCGAGCGGGCGGTGGCTGAGGCTGAGGCCGCGCGGGGGTAGGAGCGGGGCGGTCGAGTACGGGCTAGTCTGAGCCAGACCGCCCGGAGGGTCCGGCGAGCATCGCCTCGACCGCGGCGACGAACTCGGCGGCGCCCTCGAGGAATTCGGCCGCTTCGGCCTCGCTGGCGGGCGCGGCCTCGTAGTCCCCGCGCTGGCGAGCCTCCTGGGCGCGGCGGGCCACTGCACTCAGCTCCCGATCGAACTCCCCGCCCGCGACGAAGGCGGCGCTGAACTGCGTCCACGTGCCGGCGTGGGTCTTCGCATATTCACCACGCTCCGACAGCGCCGCCCGGGCGGCGTTCAGCATCGCGTAGTAGGCGGTGGTCACGACCACGGCGGGGTGCACCAGGCCGATGATCTTGGTCGCGTCGGCGAGGCGTTGCCGTGCCTGCTCCATGAACTCCTCCGAGCGCGGGCTCATCTGGTTCCCTCCAATGCGCCTCCGGTGAGGACCAGCTTGTCGCGGTCGACCTCGGCGATGAAGAAGGACTCGATCCGGCGTCGCCCGTCGAGCCATGCCCTGTCGTGGACGGCGACCGAGTAGAGGAAAGGACTCTCGTCCTCGGCGAGGGCGGCGGCTTCTGAGAGGTCGAGGGCAAGGCGTTGATTGCGTTCGGTGTCGCCTTCGGCGATCACCAGGAGATCGACGTCAGATCCCTCGTGGCGGGTGCCGCGGGCACGCGAGCCGTAGAGCCAGACGGCCTTCAGGTCGCCGCCGAGCCGGCCCCCCAGCAAGGCGAGGAAGCGGGCGATGGTGCGACGCTCCGCCCGGGAGAGACTCGCGGCCTCGAGGGCGCTCTCGACCTCTGGATCCATGGACACCAGGATAGGAGCGCCCACGGTCAGGCGCTGGAGGCGCGGCCTCGGCTCAGGCCTCACGGTGCCCGTTCCTCTCCCCCAGTCGGGACTCGATCCGCCGCGCGAGCCGGTCGATCAGCTCGGCGTAGGACTCGATCGGGTCGCCCTCGCCGGCCTCGGCCCAGCCGGCGACGTAGGGAACCGAGCTGCCGCCGCTGTTGAGACCGAGGCTCGCACAGACCGAGTGGGCGACCGACTCGACCACGACCTCCTCGGCAGCGTAGCCGAGCTTTGGGTCCTCCTCGCGGCGGTCGATCCGCACCAGGGCGTGGGCCAGCTCGTGGACCAGCACCGAGACCTGGGCGTTGACGGAGAACTCGGGGCCGACGTCTTCGAGGACGATCCGGCCGGTGGCCGGTTCGTGGTAGCCCGATGCAGCGCCGGCGATCTGTTCGATTGCCACCTCGAGCCCGAGCGAGTCGGCGAACTCGACCAGGGGCGGGAGATGGTCGGCGAGTCCGTCACCTGCGATCGGCTCGTGCGGGGCTCCAGCGGGACGCGCTCGCCCGGGAACTCGGGCAGTGGTGAGACCTGGGAGGCGTCGAAGACAGCGACGAGCCGGAAGAAGGTTCGCGGCTCCTCCTCGGGGTCGGCGCCTTCGCGGCGCCGGCGGGCGAGCTGCTTCCTCGAGGGCGGACAGGGAGCCCAGATCCGGATCGCCTTCTCGCCTTTGCGGACGGCGTAGCCGAGCTCGAGCCAGCGGCGGAAACCGGCGACGCGGGTCGCCTCCGGGCACTGCATCGCGATCAGCAGCTGGTTGGCGAAGGAGTAGTCGTGGAAGTGGCGGCGGACGGTCAGCCAGCGCCGCCAGCCCTCGCTGGTGCGCAGGGCCGCGACCGCCTCGCGCATCCGCTCGTGATCTTCGGCGCGGCGCTCGGCGCGCTCGGGCTCGGTGGGCGGACGGCGCCTGGTCTTGGTGGTGGACATCTCGGACCTCCCGGTCTGGGGCCCGCCCAGGTGGCGGGCGATCCCCTCCCGGGCGCACGGCGGAGCCGTGCCAGGATCGGGAGGTCGCCCGCCGGGCATGGCTCAGCGCCCCTCCTCGGCCTCGATCAGGCGATCGGCGGCGCGGTTGCCGTGGAGCGGCTCCTCGGTGAGCCGGGCCTCGCCGCCGTGGCGGCGGACCGCCCCGGCGAAGGTCTCGGCGTCGAGCAGGTCCTCGAAGAGGTGGATGCCGTCCTCGCGGCCCGCGACCACCACCAGGTGGACGTGGCGGCCCGACTCCTCACCGACCTCGACCGGGTAGGCGACTTCCAGGTTCCCCCAGAGGTGCCAGGGGGCGTCGAGGTCCCACACCCGGCCGTGGGCTAGCCATCCTTCGCCCGCCTCCTGGCGCAGAAGCTCGGCGAGGGCGGCGGTCGAGTCGGCGACCAGCAGGTTGCCGTTCGAGGCACAGGAGGATTCGATCGAGCCTTCCGAGGTGACCGCGGCGAAGCGGGAGACCGGGTCGGCCCCGGCAATTTGCCGGGCGCTACGGCCGTCGTGGATCTCCTCGGTGTACTCGGCGGCGATCGCGGCGAGGCGCGCGCGGCGGGTCCGGGGTCGGGTATCTGTGTCGGTCATCGTCATCTCCTTGCTCGGCCCGCCCCGTCGGTGGGCGAGGTGCTGCCGCCGGCGGGGGAGCAGCGCGAGGGTGAGCGGACGGGCGCTACGGCAGGCGCCTAGAAAACACAACGACCCCGGCAGAGGCGCTCGGGGTCGTCGGTCCGGCGAGCCTCCGTCCTCGGGGCCCGTAGGTCAAGTCGTGGCGGACGGATTGCGGTCCGAGGTGCCGGGGCACCGACGCCGGCCAGCTTGGCGAGCTGTCAGATCGGGCGATCCGCGCCTGCCGTCAAGGGGGGGATTTGCAGGGATCTTTGGGAGCTACTCAGAATTGGGGTGTACGCTCTCCCCGTACTGCTGTTCTGAATCAACCTCGAGGTACGCCTTCATCCAGGTTCGGGCGTTTCTTGAGACCCCAGGCGGCCCGGCCGGCCGCCGTATCTCCCTGTCCTTGTTCCGGGACCCGTCCGTCGCTGGCTGACTCCGGCGCGAGTGTGGCACCGGCCGTGCCGGTGCTCCGCGATCTCCGTCAACCCAGCGACGGACGGAGGTCCGGATGTACCAGCCACGAGACACCACGCGATCGGCCGACTCGCTCGCCGAGGAGCTCTACGCCGAGAGACGCCCCTACCTGCTGCGGATCGCGCGGCGGCATTGTCGGCGCGAGGCCGACGCCGAGGATGCGCTGCAGGAGGCGTTCGCCGCCTTCATCTCGGGCTATGACCCGGGCGGCGGCGCCCCGGCGCTCGCCTGGATCACCCTGACCTTGAAGCGGGCGTGCTGGCGGCGAAACGAATGGCGGGCGGTGGATGTCGAGCCGCTCGCCCTCGCCGAGGTCCTGGTCGAGGAGGCGCTCGATCCGGCGCCGCGGGTGGCCGAGCGCCTGGAGGCACGGAAGCGGCTCGGGGCGTTGAAGCGGGACGAGCGGGTGGCGATCGTGCTTCATGCCGCCGGGTTCAGCTACGAGGAGATCGGCGAGCGCCGCGGGTGGACGCACACGAAGGTGAACCGGTGCCTATATGAGGGGCGGCGGGGGTTGCAGGAGGATTGATATCGGCACGGTCGACCGGGACTGCCGGCCCCACCTCAGGCGGCATCTTCTCGAGATACCTCTACATATTTCTTTGGAACGTTCTGATCTTTTTGGGCTAGGATGCCCCGCTCTGATGAAGGATCTGGGGGACAAGCCCATCGAGGAATGGGGCAAGGAGTACGCGGCCGTGGGGCGTGAGGTCCTGCTCTGGCACGACACCGTCCACGAGCGGCGAGAGTCGAGCCAGCTCTATTTCTGGCGGCTTGCCTTCTCGCCTCGGTACCCAAAGGAAGAGATATTCGAGGGTCTCGCTCACTTTTACACGGTCGCCAATATCAACTCGTACGTCGTCTACGAGACCTTGGGCGACTACGACCTGTTGCTCCGGGTCTGGGCTCCTCGCTCCTACAACGCCGAAGAGTTGGAGTTGCTCCTGCGCCAGAGCCTGCAAGGTTGCTACCTCTGGAACCTCAACTACCTTGGCTGTAGGACCGAGCTGCATTTCTCTGACAACGAGAGCAAGAGTCAGAGCCCTCCGTCGGATCATCCGCAGGACACGGTCGGCGCCTCACTGATCGAGGCGATCAATGAATACAACGAGCGCCAGGCCGCCAGTCTTTTCGAATCAGACCGGGATCTCACGAGTTATCTCGAGCGACCGGAGGGAGTCGAGGCGCTGATAGAGGACGGAACGGTCCGGTCCGTACCCCTGGACACGCGTGGCATCCGCATGTTCATCACCTTCGACCATCCACGACAGCCGCTACGTCCCGAGACCAGGGCCCGGGCTGTCGAGGAGCTGAAGAAAAAGTGTCGAGAAGTGCGTGAGTCCTGGGTCGGGGAGACCGAAGTCGACGGCAGCGGCAATGAGGTGCCGATCCAGCTACCGAACATCTCCATCTACGCCGGAGCGGGATCGATGACCGACTTCCTCGTCATCGCCCGGGCGCCGCACAAGCATTTCCACGCCTTCGTCCGGCAACTGATCCATGGCATCCGGCAGCTCGGCCTGGATGAACTCTATGAGATGCGGCCCTACACCCACGTCATCTCCGACCGCATGTTCTCCGCCTTCCGCGAATACAGATCGGTGGGAAATCAGGTCGATGACGTCGAGGGCCTGGTGGACCAAGAGGAGAGCGAAGCGCTGGAGTTCAAGGCGACCCTCATGACGAATTTCAGGAGCTCGATCGTGGCTGGGCGAGACGACGCCGACCCGGCGATGACCGACGAGGTGGTGCGAGCCGTGTCGGGCTTCCTCAATTCGCCCGATGGCGGCACGCTGGTCCTCGGCGTCCTCGAGACGCGGAACGAGCTCTCGAAAGCCCGGAATCCGGGCCGCTATCTCGCCGTGCTCGAAGAGCGGTTCGGATATGAGTCGGTGGAGGGGCCGAGTGAGGTTCAGCCGAATGCCGTCGTGGGGATCGAGGTCGACATCGAAGCTGGCCACTTCAAGAACTCAGACGAGTACTCACGGGCCCTCGGCGACCTTCTCAAATCTCGGATCACCCCCACGCCATGGCCATGGCTGCGAATCGAACTACGAAGACTGGCGGGAAAGACGCTCTGCCTGGTCTCCGTCCGACCGGGGGATGTCTGGTTCTACGCCACACAAGACGATCCGAGAGGCGTCGCGTTCTTCGTGCGCCAAGGGGCCTCGACGCCTGCTCTCATCGGCCCCGAAAGCGACCTCTATAAGCGCGTCCATCCGCGCGGCCTCACGAGCTTCTCCCCACCGGGGGAATAAGTGGGCCCCTGGAGCCAACAGATGGAGCCGTGGGAGGAACTGGCGCTCCAGGCGATCCTTCCGATTTGCCTGATCGGTATCGTGCTCCCCCTGGGCATCCCGGCACTGGTACTGGGGCTGAGCGAAGTTCCGCTTTCGCATGCGTTCAACCGCGGCGAGTTGTTCTTGGTCGGCGCGAATACGGCGTTCGCCAGTTGCCTGGTGCTCGCGTCGAACCGAATGGACCGGGCGGTGCGAGTGTTCATACTCTCGGTGATCGTCGGTGCGACGGTCGTCGGACCCTGCTATCTGGTGTGGGCGCTGATCACCACCGCGCACGCGCGGTCGGCGCACTATTCGACCTACGTGACGATCCATTGGGGACTGATCGCTGCAGGGTGCGGGCTCGTCGTCGCCGTCGTCTTCGTGAGCTACGCGTTCCTTACGCCGTCGAGCGTTTCACGGCCGCGGGGATGAGCTACCCTCCCGTGGTCACATCCTGGAAGGAAGTCCGCCCATGAATCTCGTTTCTATCCTCGGAATCCTCACTATCGGTGGCGCGGTCTGCGTCGCGTTCCTGACCCACCGACTCCTGGGATTTCGACCCGCCAAGGGAGATCAGATTCGGGCCGCCAACGTCGAGCTTGCGTCGATGGGCAAGGCGCGCGCGGAGGACGGGGACCTGACCAATTTCGTCGACCAGTTGCAGGATCAGGTATTCCGGCTGGAAGAGGAGGTCCGCGAGCTCCGCGTGGGCGCGCTGCGCACCGACGAGCGGCTGCTGCTTGCCGACGAATCCAGGCGTGTTCGGGAACGGGAGCTGAGCCGCCGGCATGAGCGCGGACTCGAACGACATCGAGAGCGGGAGCTCGAAGAGTCGACTTACCAGATGCGCGACATCGAGAGACCGCTCGCGGCCGGCTGACTTCGTCGGAGGGGTCGGGTAAGGCGGGTTGTGGGCGGGGGCCGTCGTCGACCGACGGATCCCGTGATTCTTGACGGTGGTGTGGTCCCCCAGGGGGCAAGCCGGCGAGGGGGTGCCCTTCGGCGACACCCCACCCTCCTCGACCTAGCCGCCCGGAGCGTCGCCCCACGGGGCGGCGCCACAATCCCTGGCCGTCGAGGAGGGGGCGAACCCTGCTCTGCGCCGGTTTCAGGACCCCGTGAGTCCCGCCCGGACCTGATCGAGCACCGATCCGAGATCGGGTCTGCCCGAGAGATCGATCGGTGAGACCGCGGCGCTCTGCCCTTTCAGGTTCAGCATCGCGCCCTCGGCGAGGCCGAGCGAACGGGCCGGGTCGCGGGCCCCGCTCGCCCCGGCGAAAGAGGCCCGGTCGAATTCCCCGACGTAGACCACGGCCATCTCGCCATGGTGGCGTTTGTCGCTCTCCCGCCGCACCACAAGAAGCTGGATCACCTCGGTCCCTGGTGCGACGGCGAAGCCCTCCTTCACCGTCGCGAGGACGTTGGACCCGAGCGCCTTCAGGTAGAGGGCGTTGATCTCGGACTTGGTCCGCTTCTTCAGCGTCCGTCTGCCGGTCGGCGTGCGGGCGGGCTTTCGCTCGGGGACGATCGCCTCGGGTGTGACGAACTGCATCACCACCGTCGTGTGGTCGCCCTCGCAGTCGATCGCCGCCGCCGGGGCCTCGTTGTCGGCGAAGGCCTTCTCGAGGATCGCCAGGGTCACCTCGGGGTCGTTTGCCTGAAGCCTCCGCCAGACCTCGTCGACCTCGGCCTGTTCGGCATCGCGCTGCGCCGCGCGGTGGCGCCGCTCGGCCGCGACGTTCGTCTCGAGCTGTTCGGCTACCAAGGCCCGCGCCTTGCCAAGCTCCGCCCACTGCTCGTCGAGACGGGCCTGTTCGGTGCGCTGGACAGCCCCCCGACGATCCCTCTCGACGCTCGCGGCCGCCTCGGCCTCCTCATCGGCAGCGCGGGCGGCGTCGATCCGCCGGCGCACCGACCAGATCGGGATGCCGGCACGAGCCCGGCGGCGATGCTCGCGCATCAGCTCGTAGCGATCGACCGGCTCCGGGTCGATCGCGACCGGAGGTGTCTCGCCACCCCCGGTCGCGGCGAGGAGGTCGGGGATCCCGGCGACGTCCTCGAGCTCGGCCCGGATCGGCGCCGGGTCGACCTCCTCGGGCGGTGGCAGGACGACGGGCGCCGAGGGCGGGAAGGTCTCCTTGTGGACGGAGACGAGCGCCTCTTCGAGGGCGGTGACCGCCTCGATGTCGGCTTCGCGTGCGGCGGCCTTGGCTTCACGTTCGCGCGCCGCGATCGAGGCCTTGGTCGGCCCGCCGTAGCTCGCCCGACGGGCCGGGGCCTTCCGGCTCCCGCCGCCTCCGAGATGGGCATAGCCCGAGACCGGCCCGACGCCGCTCGACACCCCGACCCCACGGGTCCCGACATGGACACGCGCCGCGCGCGGCCCGACGCCGGCGCTGATGCCCCGTGAGGAAGCCCGGATCCGGACCCCGGGCGCGACCTTGAAGCTCATCCCCATCTATCCGTCCTCGCAGGCGATACCGTCGCCGTCCTCGTCAAGTCCGAAGGGATCGGCCCCGACGACATAGATCGGCCCTTCGACGTAGTTCGGGCCGTCGCCGGAGCCACCGGCGCAGTCGTAATCGCCGATCCCGTCATGGAGACAGGCGCCTTCATAGTTGGGGTCGCACGCTTCGGCTTCTTCGGCTTCTTCTTCGGCCCGCACAAGGACGCGCTGTTCGGCTTCATATTCCTTTTCCTCCCGGCGCTGTTCCCTCGCCAGCTCTCTTTCTTCTCGGCGCTCGTCGGCTTCGAGTTCTCGCTGTTCGCGGGCTTCGAGCGCCGCAAGACGGCGGGTGAGTCTCCGCGCCTTGTGGTCGGCGGCGACCATCCGGGATTCGGCGTGGCCCACCTCCCGCTTCGCCTTGTCGGCGGATCGCCTGGCGCTGTGGAAGTGGGCCAGCAGAGGATTCGCGCTCTTTCGCAGGCGGCGGGTCCTGGCCTCGGCCGCCACCAGCGGCGGGTAACTCGAGAGGTCGACGGAGGCAAGTGAGCGAGTCGAAGCAGGGACGGATCCGCTCTTCGCGGTGGAGGCGAAGATCGCCGAGCCGAACCCGACCAGGCAGAGGACGCCGACGATCGCCGCAAGCACCTGGGTGACCCTGGAGGGGAACCTCTCCCTCCTCAGGATGGGGCGCGATCGGCCGCGCTGGATCTCGGCGGAGTGGCGAGCAAATAGAAATGCGCATGGCAGGGTGAGGCCAAGCAGAGCGAGCGTCATCCCGAGCACGGCGACGACACCCCCGGACGAGTGCAGGGCCCCGCCGACGATCAACGCCAGGAGGCCCCCTCCGACGCAGAGCCCGAGCGCCTGGGCGAGCGTCACGCGGGTCAGGGCGGCGACGGCGGCGCTCGCGCGGAACCAGCCCCAGGCGAGCACTATCCAGCCGATGATGAGGAGGGAGAGGCCGATGCCGATGCCGGAGGTGACCTTTTCTTCGTGCTTTTCCGATTGCCTTCTGTTCGCCTCTTCGGCGCCGCGGACCCGCGCCGCGGCGGCCGCCACGCGCGCATGCTCGCGTGCCTTGATCGCGGTGGCGCGGCGCTCGGCGGTGCGCAACTCGAGCCGCACGGGCGCGGCGCGCCTCCCGGTCGCCTTCAGATGGGCGAGCGCGGGACCGACCGAGGTCTTCAGGTCGGCAGCTTCGGTCGCCGCGGTCTCGGCACGTTCTTCGGCGGCGGCGATCGAAGAGCGCAGGTCACGCGCGCCGGCAGGAGACGCGACGAGAAGGACCAAGGCGAAGGCCGCGATCGTCGCGATCCCCACAGCGCGACAGGTTCTGTCCCCTACCACCATCGACGGCTGATCCAGGCGATCGACTCAGTATCGCGGCAGCGCGAGGAGGTTGTCGGTCCAGACGCCGTCGGCGTAGGTCCGGATATAGGGAGGCGTGGCGTCGACGACGTAGACGCGCACATCGTCACCTCGACCGTCAGTGACGCGGGCTTCGCCACCGTCGTTGATCCAGCTCACCATCTTTGCACGGGTGTTTTCGCCGGTCGCGCCGGAGCTCGGATTTCGCCACCTGACGTCCGCGATGTGCTGATGGGCGCTGCCGCCCGGACTCATGTGGACTGCGGTGATGTAGACCATCTCTCCCCTTGGTGGTTGCCTCGACGCGCCGAGAAGCCGTGCCTGGCGCCCGCACAGATACCGAAAACATCCCTGCCGACATCCGAGACACGAACCGTATCCACCGCATAGAGCACTGGCAATACTCAGCATTCAGATCGGCGTATCCCAGAGCCTCTGCCTGTCATGCCGGCAAGGAGCGGGGAGCGTCAGGATCGCCGACCGGCTTTACCTCCGGCACACCCCACCCTCCTCGACCTAGGAGCCCGGAGCGCCGCCCTCGGCGGCGCCACAATCCCCCGGCCGTCGAGGAGGGGGCGAAAGGTCGTCAGACGGATCCTGCGAAGAGCAGCTCGCGCAACTCCTCGAGCCTTGGTGTCACATCCTCGGCCTTCGCATACGGCCCCGGCATGACGAAGACCTGCGCGTCCGAGAACTGCAGGTCGGCACGGTGACCGTCGCCCTGGAATCGACCGAAGAGTGCCTCGGCGCTCTTCTTGAAGGTGAAGATCAGAAGCGGAGGTCGGTACCGACCCAGCTTCTCGGCCAGCTGATCGCGACCGCTCCTGAGCTCTGCGGCCGTCAGCTCGCCGGCCCGCGCGGTCGGTCGCTTGACCACATCGGTGAACCCGATTCCTGCGACGAACGCCTCGACGTCCTCGGTCCCGCTCCCGACCTCCTCGATCACCCCCGCCCGATGCAGGCGCTGCCAGAACCTCCGACCGAGGCGGCCCTGGTAGTAGTGGCCGGCTTCTACGCTGACGAGTGACGGATTGATGCCGATGCAGACCGCTCGCAGCCCGGGTCGGAGCAGGTCTGCCAGGGTCTCGAACCTCTCCCCCATCCAGTCCACGGTGATGCGGTGATCGGAAGGCCGAGCTTCGAGCGCACCCTGTCCGCCGATCGCGATGCCGATCCTTTGGGCTCTTTCCAGTTCTGTCCGCTCGACGCCGTCGAGGGTCCCCGGATCTGCGGAGAGGACCAGATCCATCAGCTCCTCCTTCGAGCGACCCGTCGCATCCTCCAGGCGCGACAGCGCGAAGGTCTGCAGCTCCACGGCCAGACTGCCGCAGTCGAGGGAGAGTCGGTCGATCTGCTCGACCGCAGCATGGCGGGCGGGACCGGGCTCCAATGCCCCGATCATCTCGGGCTGCTCGAAGAGGTGATGTACGAGCCGGTTCCGCCTCGCGACCACATCGTCGATGCGGGCCTGGAGATCCTCCGGCAGGTCGAGTTTGCCCAACTCGCGAAGCAGTTGTCCTCCGGTCATCTTCTCGATCTCCCCGAGGCGCTTCGGCAGCTGATCCTCCTCGGAAGTGTGCGCGACGGTAAGGAGGCGGGCGAGTTCGAGGCGCAGGTTCGCCTCCAGCGCCGCGACCCCCATCACAGCCCGGCCGAGGGCGGCCAGCAGCGGGACCGCCTGCTCGTCGAGGTCGGCGAAGTAGGCGAAGACCGTTGGGCGCTCTCCCTCGGATGCGTCTTTCTCGGGCATGGTTCCGACCTTAGTCAAGGGCGCGTCCTTAGAGGACGGGGAGCTGAGGCCACAGGGGCGAACTCCCCTGGCCTCACGCCTATACCGGCATGAGCCTCTCGCGCAAGACAGCAACGCGGCCCGGCCCGACCAGGCCGCGGGCGGTGGTCGCGACTCCACGGGTCCCGGCCTCGGCCGGGCAACGGCGCAAGGTCGCCTTGCTCGGCTGCCTGGTCTGCGGGCGCTCGCCCGTCGACCCGGCGCACCTCGTGCCGCGGCGGCTCGGCGGCTGCGACTCATCCGACTGCGTGGTGCCGCTCTGCCGAACCCACCACCGGATGTTCGACAGCTGCCGACTGGCGCTGGCGCCGTTCCTGGCGCCTGCGCTCGAGGGGGAGCTGCGACACGCGCTGACCCACGTCGGCTGCGCGGAGCTCGAGGCGGCGCTCCGGCACGGCTGGCCCGCGCCCTGGGCCGAAGGCGAACTGGCGATCACGAACGACGGAGGTTGACGATGGGTAGGACGAACACTCAGATGGCCGTGGCCGATCTGGCCGACGCCGAACGGCGGATCGAAAGCGCCTTCGGCACCGAGGCTCTGGTCTGCCTCGGCGGCGGCGCGAACCGCAAGGTCGAGGTGATCCCGACCGGCGCGCTTTCGCTCGATCTGGCGCTCGGGGTCGGCGGCTTCCCGCGCGGGCGGATCGTCGAGATCTACGGACCCGAGTCCTCGGGCAAGACGACGCTGACCTACCACGCGGTGGCCGAGGCACAGCGGCTCGGCGGGCGCCGCGCCTTCATCGACGCCGAGCAGGCGATGGACCCGATCTACGCATCGGCGATCGGGGTCGACACCTCCTCCCTGCTGCTGTCGCAGCCCGACCACGGCGAGCAGGCGCTCGAGATCTTGGACCTCCTGGTCCGCTCGGGCGAGGTGGCGCTGGTCGTGGTGGACTCGGTTGCGGCGCTGACGCCGTTGGCCGAGCTCGAAGGGGCGATGGGCGATCAGACGGTCGGCTTGCAGGCGCGGATGATGGGCCAGGCGATGCGGAAGCTCGCCGGGCATGTGCGGGCGGCCGGGGCGACGGTGCTCTTCACCAATCAGCTGCGGGAAAAGGTCGGCGTCGTCTACGGGCCGAGGGAGACGCAGCCGGGCGGGCGGGCGCTGAAGTTCTACGCCTCACAGCGACTCGATATCCGGCGGATCGAGACGCTGAAAGAGGGCGAGGAGGCGGTCGGTAACCGCACCCGGGTGAAGGTGGTGAAGAACAAGCTGGCGCCACCATTCCGCCAGGCCGAGTTCGACATCGACTACGGGCGCGGGATCTCGCGGGTCGGCTGCGTGCTCGACGTCGCGGTCGAGGCCGGTGTGGTCAGGCGGAGCGGCGCGTTCTTCGCCTACGGCGAGGAGCGGCTCGGGCAGGGGCGGGCGAAGGCGAAGGCATTCCTGGAGGAGCGGCAGGAGCTGGTGGAGGCGATCGCGGGGGAGGTGGCGGCGGGTGCCGGCCGGCCCGGTTAACCGACGTCCTGGCGAGGGTTCGGCTCATATACGAATTGACCGACCGAGCGCCGCAGCTCTCGCTCTACCGACGAGATGAGTTTCTGGTCAAGGGCAAGATCGTGGGGTCCGCGATTCATGCGGATCTCTCTGATCGGTTTGCCGTCTCGCCCTCGCAAAGTGCGACGACCCTCGACCCGGATCTCGCTGAAGGCCGGGCCATAGCCGCCGACCGCCGCGACCAGATCAGAGGCGGCCTGCCACGCCGGTGCTATCAGCGTGGCGACGAGCTGCTCCGGGGCGCACGAATCGACGTGCCAGGTGGCATACACGCCAACCGAACCGTTCCAGATCGCCCGGAGGTGCCAATCGACAGGGAGACCCGAACCGTGGTGATCGGCGCAATCAGACCAACGGTTGCTCTGTTCGAATCCGGTGCTCACCTGAGGCCCGAACGGGTGGTCAGAGTCCGATCTTCCGTCCGTCAGCCGCCGGTCGACGGTCTCCCGGAGGATCTCCTCGAAGGACTCGGCGAAGAGCAAGGAGCCGATGTCGTCGGCAATACCGGAGGCGCCGACACCGACCGCGATCCGCGGCCAGAGCTCGTTCACCCCGACCAACCGACCGTCTTCGAGGAGCGCGCGGGCGACACTCCCCGAAGACGCCAGCGCATTCTCGCGGGCGATGTCGCCGCGGCGATAGAGGTCCGCAAGCCGTTCGGGGTCCTGCACCGCGACGGTGCGCCCGGAGACGCGCTCATAGACGGTCCCATCCGTCATACACGGTGGGACGGCCACCGGGAGGACCTGGACGACCGCCACCCGGCGACCCCTCGTCACCCTGATGGTGGCGACGTCCAGTCGGGGCACCGGCCTGAGGCGACTTCCTATCGCGTCCGACACCCAGGCCGGCGGATCGTCTCGATCGGTCCCCTCGAGACGCCAACCGTCGTCGTCTTGCTCGGCACCGAGGATCAGATATGCAGGCTCGCGGCCGTTGGCAAATCCACAGACCGCTTTTCGGATGGACCCGGTGCTGACGCCGGCGCCCTTTGCCTCCCAGAGGAGCGGCTCGGAATCGGCATCGGCGAGAAATCTCTCCAGATCGTCCAGCGTGAGTGCGTGGATGTCCTTTCCGAAGGGGGTCATCGACGCATGGTATGGCGGGGTCCGAGTGGGGACCCGGCCATTCGGAGGCGCGCGCCGCAGGTAGGCCCGGCCGGATGAGCTGCGGCCCGAAGACCGCCACGCGGTCGCCCCGAATTGCTCAAGAAGCGTTGGTTCAGTACCGGATGGTGGTACCGGAACTGCGACTGGCCAGCTGGCCAGTCGCTTGTGCGGCCTTCCATCTGGCTCTAAAATGCCAAAAGACGAGAGCGGGAGCGACGGGACTCGAACCCGCGACCTCCGGCGTGACAGGCCGGCGCTCTAACCAGCTGAGCTACGCCCCCGAGTGGACTCGGACGGGCCGGCGGGGGCCCGGGTGGGAAAAGCTAGCGGATCGTTAGGCTGCGGGCGATGCGGCTTGTCACTTATGACGCGGGGGACGGCGGACGGGCCGGGATGCTGGTCGACGGACGGGTGGTCGATGCGTGGGCGGCGCTCGGGGAGCCGCACCGGGGGAGTTTGCGGGAGCTGATCGGGCATGGGCGGGTAGAGGATCTGCGGGGGCGGGTCGGCGACACCGGGGCGCCGTCGCATCCGCTGTCGGCGGTGCGGCTGCTGCCGCCGATCCCGGACCCGGAGAAGATCGTCTGCATCGGCCTGAACTACGCCAAGCACGCGGCCGAGGGCCGGCAGGAGGTGCCGGAGAGCCCGACGATCTTCGGCAAGTACCGCAACGCGCTGGCGGCGGACGGGGCGACGGTGCGGCTGCCGGAGGCGAGCCGCAAAGTCGACTACGAGGCCGAGGTCGCCTTCGTGGTCGGGCGACAGGCGAAGGCGGTCGCCGAGGCCGACGCGCTCGACTTCGTCGCCGGCTACATGCTCTTCAACGACCTCTCCGCCCGCGACCTGCAGTTCGCGACCCCGCAGTGGATGGCGGGCAAGGTGTTCGACGGCTCGGCGCCCTGCGGACCGGCGCTGGTCACCCCCGACGAGGCCGGGCCGGCCGACGCGATCGAGATCGAGCTGACCCTGAACGGGGAGCGGATGCAGGGCGACTCGACCGCCAACCTGATCTTCGGGGTCCCCCGCCTGCTCTCCCACCTCTCGGGGCTGATGACGCTCGAGCCCGGCGACATCGTCGCCACCGGCACGCCCGACGGCGTCGGCGGCGCCCGCGAACCGCGCGTCTGGCTCGGCGACGGCGACGAGCTGGTGGTCAGCTCACCGACCCTCGGTCGGCTGACGACGCGCATCGGGCGCTAGCGCGGTTCGAAACTTCGGCCTGACCGAAGAAAGGAACCGCGGAGCGGCGCTGCTCGCGCCCCACGCCACTTCCGCGGGCGCGTAGGCCATCAGCTTCGCCCAGGTTTCGCTCCCCAGTTCGCCGTCGCCGGGCAGGCCATGGGCTTCCTGGAAGGCGCGGACGGCGCGGCGCATCGTCTGGTCGAAGACCCCGTTCACTTCCAGTTCGGCGCCCGCCGTGAGGAGGCGCTCCTGTGCCCAGACGACGAGGTCCCCCCTGGCGCCGATCTTCACCAGCGGGTATTCGACTTCCGGGACGAAGCCCGGGAGCTTGCGGGCACCGCTCCCCGCCCCGAGCGCGCCCCACTCGCGTTCGCCCGTTTCCTGCCAGTCCCACCAGCTCGGCACCGTCCCGTAGCTCGCCGCGTAGCGGCGGAAGAGGCGCAGCGGGCCGCGGCCCGGCGATTCGTAGGTCTGGCCGACCGGGAAGATCGGCCGTCCCCAGAGCCGGTTGTAGAGGTAGGTGTGGGCGAACACCTCGCGGACCGAGGTGCCGATGTCCTTCCAGTACATCTGCGGCTGATCGACCTGGGCGCCGCCCGGCCCGAGGAAGACCGAGTAGGGGAAGGCCGGGTGGTAGTCGACATAAGGGAAGCCGGCGAGGGACAGCGGGAAGCGTTCGCCGATCGCGGCGCGCAGGGTGCGCAGGTAGAGGGAGGCCGAGGCGTAGCGGCCTTCGTACTGGGACTCGGCGTCGATCGCCAGGCAATCGGCCCCGGCGGCGACCGCGGCGGCGCCGAGGTTCGCCTCGGCGACCGGGCTCTTGCCGTAGACGAACTGCCAGGCGCAGACCTTGAGGCCGCCGCGGTGCAGTTCTTCGACCAAGGCCGCGGTGAACTGGCTCCAGGCCGTGGTGCCGTCGGCCGCCTTGATGTAGACGGTGCCGATCCCGTGGCTCCTGGCGGTCGAGACGATCGCCGGGACGCTGCCGCCCTGCGACTGGTCGACGTACCAGATCCACATCCCCTGCCTGGCGAACGGCGAGCCCTTGCCGACGCCGGAGGATTCGAAGGCGCCCGCCCCACCGGTCGCGGCGCGGGCGCCCGCCGGGAGCACGGCCGGCGCCGCGAGCAGCGCGAGGATCAAAGCTAGACATCGGGTAGGGCTGATCCTGTGCATCCGATCCAGAGTTCGCTTCGTACTCCCTGACCGATGAATATCGCGATCGTCGGCACGGGCGTCTCGGGCCTCGTCGCCGCCCACCACCTGCACCGCCGGCACGAGATCACCGTCTACGAGGCGGCGGGCCGGATCGGCGGTCACACCCACACCGTCACGGTTCCCGACCCCGCCGGGGAGTTGGCTATCGACACCGGGTTCATCGTCTTCAACGATCGCAACTACCCCGAATTCGAAGCGCTGCTCGCCGAGCTGGGCGTCGCCACCCAGCCCTCCCACATGAGCTTCTCGGTCAGCGACGGCCGCGGCGGCTTCGAGTTCTCCGGCACCCCCTGGGGGCTCTTCGCCCGTCCCGCCCACCTGCTCTCCCCCACCTTCCTCCGCATGCTGCGCGACTGGCGCCGCTTCAACCGGCTCGCCCCCGGGCTGATCGGGATGAACGGCACCGCGCCCTCGCTCGGCGCCTGGCTCGAGCGCGAAGGCTTCTCCCGCCACTTCATCGACCGCCTGATCGTCCCCCAGGCCTCCGCCGTGTGGTCCGCCGACCCCGCCCAGATGTGGAGCTTCCCGGCCAGCTTCATGGCCGAGTTCTTCGGCAACCACGGCATGTACGGCCTGCGCGACCGGCCGCGCTGGCGCACCGTCGGCGGCGGCTCGCGCAGCTACGTCCGGGCGATCACGACGCCGTGGCGCGACCGGGTCCGCCTCGGCGCGCCGGTCCGCCGCATCGACCGTCTCCCCGACGAGGTGCGGATCGAGGCCGACGGCTGCGAGACCGAGCGCTTCGACCGGGTCGTGATCGCCACCCACTCCGATCAGGCGCTGGCGATGCTCGCCGACCCGAGCGCCGCCGAGCGCGAGGTGCTCGGCGCGATCCCCTACCAACGCAACGAGGCCGTCCTCCACACCGACGCGGCGCTGATGCCGCGCCGCCGTCCCGCCTGGTCGAGCTGGAACTTCCACCTCACCGAGCAGCCCGCCACCCGCACCACGGTCACCTACTGGATGAACCACCTGCAGCGGCTGCGGGCGCGGCGCGACTACTTCCTGACGCTGAACCGGACGGAGGAGATCGACCCCGCGGCGATCCTGCGCCGCTTCACCTACGACCATCCTGTCTACACCGCCGCCGGGGTCGCCGCGCAGCGCCGCCGCGCCGAGATCAGCGGCGCCCGCAACACCCACTACTGCGGCGCCTACTGGGGCTGGGGATTCCACGAGGACGGGGTGGTCAGCGGGCTGCGGGCGTGTGAGGAGATCGCCGCGGCGGGCGGTGCGGACGCGGTGCTTCCCGCCCGACGAGCCGGGGAGGAGCCCGAGGAGGCGCTCGCCGCTTGACCGCCTCCGCCGTCTACGAAGGCTGGGTCCGCCACCGGCGCTTCGAGCCGGTCGAGCACTCCTTCCGCTATCGCCACTTCCTCCTCTACCTCGACCTCGCCGAGCTGCCGGAGGTGCTCGACCCCTACCCGCTCTGGTCGGCACGCCGGCGCGCGCCCGCCCGCTTCCGCCGCGCCGATTACCTCGGCGACCCGGAGCGCCCGCTCGACGCATGCGTCCGCGAGGCGGTCGCCGGCGCCGGCGCCCCTCGCCCGAGCGGCCCGGTCCGCCTCCTCACCGGCCTCCGTCACCTCGGCCACAGCTTCAACCCGGTCAGCTTCTACTACTGCTTCGACCCCACCGGACGGCGGGTCGAGGCTGTCCTTGCCGACGTTGAGAACATACCCTGGCGGGAACGACACGCTTACGTACTGCAACGGGGAGATCGCAAAGGGGCCGTGTTGGCCGACGAGCTCGACAAGACTCACCACGTCTCGCCCTTGATGGGGATGGAGCAGACGTACTCCTTCCGCGCGAGTGAGCCCGGCGAGCGCCTCCAGGTCCACATCGAGTCCCGCCCGCGCGGGGGCGGAGCCGCGGGGAGCGACGAGGGTGAGGGCGCCGCCGGTCGTCCCAAGACCTTCGACGCGACGCTCTCCCTGCGCCGCCGCGAGCTCTCCCGCCCACTGATGGCCGGCCTGCTCGCCCGCCATCCGGCGATGTCGCTGCAGGTCGTCGCCAGGATCTACGCGCAGGCGGGGCGCCTCAAGCTGAAGGGCGCCCGCTACCACCCCCACCCCGGGGGGGCCGAGGTGGCGCGGTGAGGGACGCGGCGGCGCGCGCCATGATCGGCGCCGCCCTGACCAGGACCCGCGGCGGCCAGATCGAGGTCGTCGAGAACGGCCGCAGCCGCACCTACGGCGAGACCGGGACCGATCTCCACGCGACGGTGCGGATCAACGACCCGGCCGCCTGGCGCGGGCCGCTGCACGGCTCGGTCGGCCTCGGCGAGGGCTACGTCGAAGGGCTCTGGGAGACCGACGATCTGGTCGCCCTGATCCAGATCGCCGCCCGCAGCCTCGCCAACCAGCACCGCGGGGTGAGCGCCGCCGTCTCCCACGCGCGCAGCGCCGCCCACCGCCTCCGCGGCCTCGTCCCGGAGAACACCCGCCGCGGCGCCCGCGCCAACATCAGCGCCCACTACGACCTCGGCAACGATCTCTTCGCCGCCTTCCTCGACCCGACGATGATGTACTCGTGCGCCTACTTCCCGCGCGAGGGGGCCGACCTCGAGGAGGCGCAGCTGGCGAAGCTCGACCGCATCTGCGAGCGACTGCAGCTCGGTCCCGACACCCATCTGCTGGAGATCGGCACCGGCTGGGGCGGGATGGCGATCCACGCGGCGCGCACCACCGGCTGTCGGGTGACGACGACGACGATCTCCCGCGCCCAGCACGAGCTGGCCACCGAGCGGGTGCGCGAGGCGGGGCTCTCGGACCGGATCACGATCCTGCTGCAGGACTACCGCGACCTGAGCGGCACCTACGACCGGCTGGTCTCGGTGGAGATGATCGAGGCGGTCGGCTGGCAGTACTTCGACCGGTACTTCAAGACGTGCGACCGGCTGCTCGCCGAGGACGGCCTCTTCCTGCTGCAGGCGATCACCGTCGACGACCGGCTCTACGAGATGGAGAAGGCGTCGAGGAGCTTCGCCAACACCCACATCTTCCCCGGCGGCTGCCTGCCCTCGCTGAAGCGGATCAGCGACAGCGTCGGCACCGTCACCGAGCTGCGCCAGATCTGGCTCGACGACATCACCGCGCACTACCCGCCGACGCTGGCGAGCTGGCGCGAGCGCTTCTTCGCCGCCTGGGAGCGGCTGCGCAACCACGGCTACGACGAGCGCTTCCGCCGGCTCTGGGACTTCTACCTGAGCTCCTCCGAGGCGGGCTTCCGCGAGCGGCGGATCGGCGACGTCCAGGTGCTCTTCGCGAAACCCTCCTTCCGGTGAGGGAGCCGCTGCTCCTCATCCACGGGCTCGGCGGGACCGGCGGTGTCTGGGACCCGGTGGTGCCGCTGCTGGAAGGCGAGCGCGAGGTCGTCGTGCTCGACATGCCCGGCTTCGGCAGCGAGCCGCCGCTGCCGGCCGGGGTCGAGCCGACCGCGGCGGCGCTGGCCGGCGCGCTCCGCGAGCGGCTCGCCGAGCGCGGCATCGAGCGTCCCCACGCCGCCGGCAACAGCCTCGGCGCCTGGGTCGCCCTGGAACTGGGGCGGATCGGCGCGGCGCGCTCGGTCACCTGCCTCTCCCCGGCCGGCCTCTGGCGCAAGCCGCTGGGGATGAAAAGCGACAGGGGACGCCGCTGGGCGCAGCGCCTGCGTCCGCTGATCGGCGCCGCGCTCTGGCTCCCGCCGGTGCGGCGGCGCGCGCTCGCCACCTCGGTCGCCCACCCCGATCGCGTCCCGGCCGCGGCGGGCCGCGAGCTCGCCCTCGGCTGGATCGACTCGGAGGGCTACGACGGCGCCAACCGGGCGATGCGCGAGCACCTGTTCGACCCCGCCGGCTACCCCGCCGACGTGCCGGTGACGATCGCCTGGGCCGAACTCGACAAGCTGGTCGGCCCACCGAAGGAGCATCGCCGCCCCGCCGGCGCCCGCTTCCTGATCATGCCCGGCGTCGGCCACGTACCGACCTGGGACGACCCCGAGCTCGTCGCCCGCACCATCCTCGACGCCACCGCCCCCACCCCCACCGTGCTTCCGAGCTTTCAGGGGCCATAACACCCCCTAAGCTCGGAAGGACGCCGTGGACACGAACTGAGGAGGAGCAGCTTGATCGTCGAGAGGACCGAGAATCCGATGTGGCTTTCGAACGCCTATCTGGTGGCCGATCCGGAGCGCGGCACCGGGGTCCTGATCGACGGCAACGAAGAGCTCGACCCGCTGGTCGAGCGGGCCGAGCGCGACGGGATCGAGGTCACCCACTTCCTCGTCACCCACCCACACGGCGATCACATCGCCGGGATCGAGGAGGCACGTGAGCGGCTCGGTAGGCCGCCGCTGGTCGCCCACGCGGAGACCGCCGCCGAGCTCGACGACGAGGTCGCGATCCTGCTCGGCGACGGCGACAAGCTCGACGCGAACGGGATCGAGATCGAGGCGCTCCTCACCCCGGGCCACGCGCCCGGTCACCTCGCCTTCCTGATCGACGGCACCGACCTCTTCACCGCCGACGTCCTCTTCAAGGGGACGGTGGGCGGCACGATGGCGCCCGGCGCGAGCGGCTTCGACGACCTCCAGGCCTCGGTGATGCGGCTGATGGAGCTGCCGCCGCAGACCCGCGTCCACCCGGGTCACAAAGAGCCGACGACGATCGCCGCCGAGTGGGCCGACAACCCCTTCATCCGGATCTGGCGCGGCCTCGACGCGGCCGGCGAGGAGGCGGTGACGGTCTGGGACCGCCCCGCGACGATGAAACTCTGGGCCCCCGACTACGACGGCGGCAACAAGGCCTGGATCGTCTTCGGCGACTCCGGCGAAGAGGCGATCGTCGGCGGTTCCCAGGTAGTCCGCGACTGAGTGATGGCGGCGCCGCGATGGTGGTCGATGCGGCCGGCGCAGAACCGGAAGCCGGCGACCTATCGCTGCCCGTTCTGCGGCAAGCACCTGGCGTCGATGTCCGAGCACGTGCTGATCGCGCCGGAGGACGATCGCTCGAAGCGCCGCCACGCCCACACCGAGTGCGTGATGAAGGCGCGCCGCGAGGGCCGATTGCCGACCCGCGACGAGTGGCTGGAGGAGACGCGCGGCCCCCGTCCCTCGCTCGGCGAGCGCTTGCGCGGCCTCTTCACGGGTAGGTCGACCGGACGATGATCCGATCTGCCCAGCGGCGCGCCCTCCCCGGCACGAAGCGGCCGAGGAGGCCGCGGTGCTCGGCGACCCGGCGGTAGCCACGTTCGGTGGCGCCCGGGAAGTGGGCGAAGACCGTGGCGGGGTACCGACCGCCGGGCAGGAGGCTGAACGCCGGCGCGAGCGCCGCGCCGGCGGAGGTCCGCCGGCCTTCGTCGTCGACGAGGTGCCAGGAGGCGGCGCGCTGCTCAGGGGTGAGATCCGCCAACAGCCGATCGGCCTCCTCGGTGTCCAGCGGCAGCGGCCGGAGCGCTCCGAACACGGCCGACCTTCCCCACCTCACTTGCAAATTAGGTGGGGAAGGTCGGCCGTGCGTGCCGCCGCTCCCGCTGCCGCCCGCGTGGTCCCACGACAGCAGCACCGCCAGGCACCAACGGCAGAAGCCGCAGTCGGCGTCGTAGATCACGGTCGCCATCGACCGAGCGTAGAGGTGCGGCGATGAGGCTCTGGCGTAGACGGCCCATCATCCCCGGCGCCGAGATCGGGGAGCTACACGACGAGACCTCGGTCAACCCGGAGACCGGGTCGGTCAGGTCGCGGCAGGCCGCCGACATCACGCTGCCCGCCGCGGCGATCGCGGGGCTTTGGGACGCCGAGCACCTGGAGCGAGTGGCGCGCACCTACTGGACGACCCTGCAGCGCTTCACGCTCGGGCTCCTGCACGTCCACTACACCGAGACCGAGCGCGCGGTCGTCTTCCTGATCCCGCAACTGCGGCTGCTCACCTTCCGGGCGCCCGAGTACGAGATGGACCCTCATCGCGGCATCGTGCGCTGGCGGATCGAGCGCGGGCTCCTCGTCTCGAGGCGGGGCGAGGGCGGCGACGGCTACCTGGAGATCGACATCCGGCGCCACGACGAGTCGGAGCGCGGCAAGGTGACGCTGCACGTCGCCGTCGAGGTCGCCAACTACTACCCGCGGCTCGGCGGGATCTCGCGCCGGCTCTACGCCGCCACCCAGTCGCGCATCCACGTGATCTCCTGCAACTACTTCCTGCGTCGGCTGGTGCGCCGCGACCTTGCGCCGGCCCGGCGCGGCGCACATTTCGGGTCCTGAGCAACCGAAACGCGCGCCGCGCATCTTTCTTGACATCAGTTATTAGTCGCTGCTAAGTTTTTCTTAGTCGCCGCTACTAACTACGGAAGGACCACCCGATGGAAACGCAAGAGAGAGGCAGGCTCTGGACGCTGATCCTGGTCTCCGTGGGCCTCTTCATGGTCGTCCTCGACAACCTCGTCGTGAACGTCGCGCTGCCCAGCATCCACAACGACTTCGGCGCCTCGGTGCAGGCGCTCGAGTGGACCGTCAACGCCTACGTCCTCACCTACGGGGTGCTCCTCTTGACCGGCGCGGCGCTCGGCGACCGCTTCGGCCGGCGGCGAATGTTCGTCACCGGCATCGCGCTCTTCACCGCCGCCTCGGCGGGCGCCGCACTGGCGCCCAGCGCCGACCTCCTGATCGCCGCCCGCGCCGTCCAGGGCGCCGCCGCGGCCCTCGTCACCCCGCTCACCCTGACCCTCATCGCCAGTGCCTTCCCTCCCGAAAAACGCGGCCTCGCGCTCGGTGTCTGGTCGGGCATCAGCGGCGTCGCCGTCGCCCTCGGCCCACTCGTCGGCGGGGCGATGATCGAAATCGGCGACTGGCACTGGATCTTCTGGCTGAACGTCCCGATCGGCCTTGTCCTCGCCCCGCTGGCCTTCACCAAACTAGAGGAGAGCTACGGGCCGAAGTCGCCGCTCGACCTGCCCGGCCTCGGCCTCGCCTCGACCGGCCTCTTCGGCCTCGTCTACGGCCTGGTCCGCGCCCAGACGATCGGCTGGACCGCCCCGGAGGTGATGATCAGCCTCGGCGCGGGCCTCGTGCTGCTCGCCGCCTTCGTCCGCCAGGAGCTGCGCAGCAAGTCGCCGATGCTGCCGATGTCGTTCTTCGCCAAGCGCAGCTTCGCCGTCACCAACGTGGTCTCGATGGCGATGTACTTCGGCATGTTCGGCTCGATCTTCTTCCTCAGCCAGTTCATGCAGAACGTGCTCGGCAACTCGCCGCTCGAGGCGGGCCTGAAGCTCCTGGTCTGGACCGGGGCGACGATGGTCGTCGCGCCGCTGGCCGGCGTCTTCAGCGAAAGATTCGGCGCCCGTTGGTTCATGGTCGCCGGGCTCTCGCTGCAGGCGACCGCGCTCGGCTGGCTCGCCACCGAGGCCTCGACGACGATGAGCTACACCGAGATGCTAGTCCCCTTCGTCCTCGCCGGCTCCGGCATGGCGCTGGTCTTCGCCCCCTCGGCGAGCGCGGTCCTCAACTCGGTCCGCGTCGACCAGGCCGGCCAGGCCTCCGGCGCCACCAACGCGATCCGCGAGCTCGGCGGCACCTTCGGCATCGCCGTCCTCGCCACCGTGTTCAGCGGCGCCGGCGCCTACACCACCCCGCAGGCGTTCGTCGACGGCCTGGTGCCCGCCCTCTGGGTCGGGGTCGCGGTGCTCGCCTTCGGCGCCTTGGTCGCCGCGGCGCTGCCTTTCGGCGGCAAGGCGACCGCCGGCGAGGCCGAGGAATACGAGGAGCTGGCGGAGGAGCGTCGCGCCCCGCGCGGCGAGCCCCACCATGCCCTCCCCGCCGCGAACTAGGATCGGCACATGACGACGAGCACCCAGACCGAGCCCCGCAGACGCGTCCCGGCCGCCGAGCGCCGGGACGCGCTGATCGAGGCGGCGGTCCACCACTTCGGCCACGGCGGCCTCCATGGGACGAGGGTCGCGGCGATCGCCGCCGACGTCGGGGTCGCCCAGCCCTACGTCTTCAGCCTCTTCCCGACCAAGCGTGACCTCTTCCTCGCCGCGGTCGGGCGCTGCTTCGAGAAGGTCTCGGCGCTCTTCGAGGAGGCGGCAGAGGCCTACGACCGCGACGGCCCCCAGGAACCCGAGGAAGACAAGCTGGAGGCGATCGGCCACGCCTACATGGGCGCGATCGCCGACGACCCGGACCGGCTCCTCCTCCAGCTCCAGGCCTACGCGGCCTGCGGCGACGACCCGGGGATCCAGCTCGCGGTGCGGCGCAACTACGCGCAGCTGGTCGAACTGTCCCGCCGGCTCACCGGGGTCGACGACGAACGCCTCGACCAGTTCTTCCAGATGGGGATGTGGTGCAACGTCGCCGCCGCGCTCGGGATCGACGACTTCTCAGTCGACGCCGGCTGGGTTGAGGGCGCGCTCGCCGTCGACGACCAGACCGCGGGCGCGTAGCACCGGCAGCAGCCCCTCGCCCACCCGGTAGGCCTCCTCCAGGTGGGGATAGCCGGAGAGGATGAACTCATCGATGCCGAGGTCGTGGTACTCGCCGATCCGGTCGGCGACTTCCTCATGGGAGCCGACCAGCGCGGTGCCGGCGCCGCCGCGCACGAGGCCGATCCCGGCCCAGAGGTTGGGCGCGACCTCGAGGTCGTCGGTGCGCCCGCGGTGGAGCTCCTGCATCCGCCGCTGGCCCTCCGATTCGGAGCCCCGCTGGATCGACTGGGCGCCGGCGATCTGCTCCGGTGAGAGCCCCGCCAGGAGCCGGCCCGCCACCGCCCAGGCCTCCTCGGCGGTGTCGCGCGTGATCGCGTGGAGGCGGATGCCGAAGCCGAGCTCACGGCCCTCGCGGTCGGCCGCCTCGCGCACCGCGTCGAGCTTCGCCGCGACCTGCCCGGGCGGCTCGCCCCAGGTGAGGAAGACGTCGGCCCTGCGGGCGGCCACTTCGATCGCGGCGGGGGAGGACCCGCCCAGGTAGACGGTCGGCCAGGCGGGCGGGTCGAGCAGCCGCGCGCCCTCGATCTCGTACCACTCGCCGGCGAAGTCGACGAGCTCGCCGCTCCACAGCTTGCGCACGATCGCGAGGAACTCGTCGGCCCGCGCGTAGCGTGAGTCCTTGTCGATCGCGTCGCCGTAGCGGCGCTGCTCGACCGCATCGCCGCCGACCACCACGTTCAACAGCAACCGGTCGCCGGACACCCGCTGGTAGGTGGCCGCCGCCTGCGCCGCCAGGGTCGGCGACTGCAGGCCGGGACGGAAGGCGACCAGGTACTTGAAGGTGCGGGTCTGCTGGGAGAGCGCCGCGGTCATCACCCAGGCCTCCTCGCACCAGGAGCTGGTCGGGGTGAGCGCCGCCTCGAAGCCGAGCGCCTCGGCGGCGCGGGCGATCTGGGCCATGTAGCCGAGGTCGGCCCGACGCTCGGTCGTCGTCGCCGCGTCGATCCGCGCCCCGTGCGCGCCGACCGCGTTGCCGAGGCTGAGGTCGGTGCGCGAGTCGCCGTTGGTCGGCAGGAACCAGTGGAGCCGGACCGCCATCAGACTCGCACCGCCCGGGGCCTGATCGCCTTGGCGGCGAGCGGGGTCGGCTCGCCGAGCGCCTCGACGTCGGCGAGCGCCGCCGCGGTCGCGACGGTGCCGGCGAAGAGCTCGTCGAGCAGGGTCGCCGCGCGATCGCCCGGGACGCCGTCGACGAAATCGCCGCCGTCCAGGTAGACCGCGACCGGCATCGCGATCGCGCCGAAGAAGGCGAGCACGTCGCGCAGGTGCCGTTCGGCGCCGAGGTAATGATGGTCGGAGGCGCCCATCGCGACCAGCCCCACCACCTTGCCCTGCAGCGCCGGGACCGGCAGCAGGTCGAAGAGATTCTTCAGCGCCCCGGTCATCGAGCCGCGGTAGATCGGGGTGGCGACGATCAGGGCCGGCGCCGAATCGACGGCCGCGATCGCCGCCGCGGTGTCGTCGTCCAGGTCCTCGGCGGGCGTCCCGTCGGCGAAGCCGATCGTGTGCGCGCCGAGGTCGAAGAGGTCGGCTGCGGCGCCGCGCTCGCGCGAGCGCCCGATCGCCTCCTCGAGGGCCCGGTGCAGCCGCCCCGGCGGCGTCGTCGATCCCAGGATCACCCTCAGCTCAGGCGGCAAGCTCGCTCCCCCCCTCGAGGTGCAGCTGCGAGTAGGAGCCGCGGTAGAAGAGCAGCGGCCGGGCACCGGGCTCGCGATGCTCGAGGTGACGCGCCCTGCCGAGCACGATCTCGTGATCCCCCGCCGGGTGGATCGCCTCGACCTCGCAGGCGATCGTCGCCAGCGCGCCCGGCAGCACCGGCACGCCGAGGTCATGGTCGTCGAAGTCGACCTCGTGGGCGCCGGCGGCGGCGCCCTTGGCGGCGAAGCGGTCGGAGTGGTGGCGCTGCTCGGCGGCGAGGACGTTGACCGCGAAGCTGCCCCGGTCGCGGATCGCCCGCAGGGTCTCCGAGCTGCCTGCCAGACAGGCGAGCAGCAGCGGCGGGTCGAGCGAGACCGAGGAGATCGCGTTGGCCGTCGTGCCGACCGGGGTGCCGCCGCCGTCGCGGGCGGTGACCACCGAGACGCCGGTCGCGAAGTGGCCCATCACGTCGCGCATCAGGCGGCCGGGGTCGACCGGCCTCGGGGCGCCGCCGGCCTGGCCGCCGCGGCGCCGCTCGACCACATCGGTGACGGTGAGGAGCTCGAGCCCGTGCCGGGCGGCGAACAGCTCGAGGTCCTCGTCGCGCGCCATCCGACCGTCGTCCCGCATCACCTGGCAGAGGACGGCGCCGCCGGCCAGGCCCGCGCCGCCGACCAGATCGACCGCCGCCTCAATCCGCGCCGGGCGCTCGAGCACGCCGCCGGGACGGGCCCGCAGCGGGAAGACGTGGCCCGGCTGGACGAGGTCGTCGGGACTGCTCGCCGGATCGACCGCGACGGCGATCGTGCGGGCGCGATCGGCGGCCGAGATCCCGGTGGTGACGCCCTCGCGCGCCTCGATCGAGACCATCGAGGCGTCGCCGAGGGAGGACGCGGCGCCGCGCGGCGGGATCGCCTCCAGCCCGAGCTCCTCGCAGCGCTCCGCGGTGAGCGCCAGGCAGACCACGCCGCGGGCCTCGGTGACCATGAAGTTGATCGCCGCCGCGTCGGCGAACTCGGCCGCCAGCAGCAGGTCGCCCTCGCCGCCGCGCTCGCGATCGTCGCGGAGCAGCACCATCCGCCCCGCGGCCAACTCGTCGCGGGCGGCGGCGACGCGGTCCGGCGCGGGCGGTGCGCCGCGGACGAGGTCGAGCCGTACCATCAGGCCGCCTCCCACTCGGCGGGCGGGACGGCGGTCACGTTGGGGCGCAGTTCGGGCGGCGTCGGCAGATCGATCTCACCGCGTTCCCCCGCGGCGACGATCCGCCCGGCGACGACACCGGAGTGGTCGCGGATCTCGGTGATCCCGATCGCCTCCCACTCCACCCCCTTGCGCAGGGCGCCGATCGCGAAGATGCGTTCGGAGGGCGCCCCCTCGGCATCGAGGAGCGCGCCGTCGGGGGCGATGTCGAGCCCGAGCCCGAGCTCGTCGGGGCGCGCCCGGCCCGCGGCCAGCAGCCCGGCGATCACCGGCGGCGCGTCCCGGCGCAGATCGCAGCCGGCGCCGCTGCAGTTGATCACCCGGTCGACCTCGACCGTGTCGAGGTCGTAGGAGCCGGGGGTGCGGAGGAAGACGCGGACGCGGTCGCCCTGCGGCTCCAACGAGACGATCGCGTTGGCCTCGGTCACCACCCGGCCGCTCTCCCGCAGCGCCTCGAAGCGGTCCGCCACCTCCGGCGCCATGCGAAACCGATGCACGTCCCAGAGCCGTTGGAACTCGGCCAGGAAACGGCGCTTGTCCTCGACCCGCAGGCGCTTCCAGATCTGCGGGGTGACCGGGCGCATCGAGTCGATCACGTCGCGCCAGTCGTCCCCCTGCTGGGCGACGCGGCAGATCTGGCCGAAGATCGCGCCGACGATCGGCTCCAGCGAGCCGCTCTCGGTCGGGATATGGAAGCGGCGCAGGTTGGTCAGGTCGCGGCGGTGACGGCGCGGCACGAGGCCGTGGCGGGAGACGGCGCGGACCCGTGGCCCGCGCTCCGTACAGAGCGAGAGCGCGACGTCGACCATCGAGAGCCCGGTGCCGACGATCAGCACCGCGCGGTCGCGCCGGGCCCTGTCCAGGGCACCCTCGGCCCAGGGGTCGGCGACGTAGACGCCGGAGTCCCTCAGCTCCTGCGGCACGCGGATCGGGTCGCCGCCGGAGAGCGGCCCCAGCGCCAACACGACGCGGTCGGCCCGGAGGCGCTCGCCGTCGGCGAAGGTCAGCTCCAACGGGGTGGTGCCGCCGGCCCCTGCGGCGATCCCGACGACCTCGCCGCCGCGCCGCAGCAGGCGCGCGTCGACCGCCTCGCGTTCGGCCCGCGCCAACAGGTCGCGGATGTAGGTCGCGTAGAGGCCGCGCGGCATGAACGCTTCCTCGGCCACCGGTTCGCCGCGCTCGGCGAGCCACTCGTGGAAGTGCTCGGGGTGCCCGCTGAGCGCACCCATCCGCACCGCCGGCACGTTCAGCAGGTGGAGCGGGTCATCGGTGCCGTAGGCGACCCCGGCCCCGAAGCCGCCGTCGCGGTCGATCAGCTCGATCTCGAGCGCGCCCCGCTCCCGCGGCTCGCGCAGGAGGTGCACGGCGGCGATCGCCCCGGCCGCCCCGCCGCCGACGATCGCCACCCGCTCGACGACGCCCGTCGCCCCGCTCTCGACGCGGACGGCCACTCAGGCCACCGCCACCGGCGCCAGGCCGCGCTCAGCCTCCAGCGAGCGGACGATCGGCAGCACCTCGCGGCCGAAGTAGTCGACCTCCTCCTGGAAGTGGAGGAAGCCGCCGAGGATCAGCCCGACGCCCTGCTCGCGGTAGGCGACGATCTTCCGCGCGATCTGCTCGGGGGTGCCGATCAGGCCGGTGCGGAAGCCGTCGTTGTACTGGACCAGGTCCTTGAAATCGGAGTCCTGCCACATGCCCTTCTTGTCGCGGGTCGACTGGCCCGCCTGCCTGACCGCGTCGCCGAAGCCGTGGACCGCCTCGACGTCGGCCTTGTCGATGATCTCCTCGACGGTCTCCCGCGCCTCGGCCTCGGTCTCGCGGGCGACGATGAAGGCGTTGAGGCCGAAGCGGATGTCGGTGCCCGGCTCGCGCCCGGCGGCCCGCGCGTACCCGGAGACCTCCTCGATCTGCGCCGCGACCCCATCCGGCGTGTTGCCGTTCATGAAGTACCAGTCGCTGACCCGGCCGGCCATCTCGCGGGCGGCGGTCGAGTTGCCGCCCTGGAAGATCTCCGGGTGGCGCCCCGGCGCCCCCACCGGCTTCGGCTTCAGGTTGTAGCCGTGCAGGTTGTAGAAGTCGCCGGAGAACTCGGCCTCGTCCTCGGTCCAGCTCGCCTGCAGGACGCGGATGAACTCCTCCGAGCGGCGGTAGCGCTCGTCGTGCTCGAGCCACTGCTCGCCGAGCGCGGTGAACTCGCCCTTGAACCAGCCGCTGACCACGTTGACCGCGAAGCGGCCGCCGCTCATCACGTCCGCGGAGGCGCCGAACTTGGCCAGCACCGCCGGGTGCCAGAGGCCCGGGTGGACCGCCGCGATCACCTTCAGCTTCTCCGTCGCCAGCAGCAACGCGAGGCTGAAGCCGGTCGACTCGTGCTGGTATTCGGCGCCGTAGCTCGCCATGTAGCGGACCTGGCTGAGCGCGTACTCGAAGCCGCTGCGCTCGGCGATCCGCGCCAGCTCCTGGTTGTACTCGAGCCCCCAATCGGTGCGCTGCTCGATCTTCGAGACCACCAGCCCGCCGCTCACGTTGGGGACCCAGTAGGCGAACTTCACCGCGTCGTTGCCATGCGAATCTGCCATCTCCTCTTTCCTTTCGTTTCTCAGCCCGCGGCCGCGGCGGGCCGCACCTCGGCCGTGCGGGTCCCGGTCCGCAGCGTGCGATTGGCGACCGGGACGAGGACCAGCGCGGTCGCCGCGATCGTCGCCAGCACCGCCCAGGTCGGTACCTCCCCCCACTCGCCGAGCAGCAGCAGATAGCCGGGGATCGTGCAGGTGGTGAACGCGAGGATCACCGTAAGCACGCCGGTCACCGTGGTCAGCCGCTCATAGCCAAGCGCGAGGATCAGCCAGAAAAGCGCCCAGAGCACCGACCACTGCAACCAGAGCAGGCCGATCGTCGGTTCGTCGAACTTGACGATCTCGGTGACGCCGAAGGCGCAGGCCATGATCGCCACCCAGACCGAGTACCAGCCCAGCCCCGTCGGCTCCTGGCCGGCGAGGTTGGAGATCCCGACGTACAGGTAGGTGAACCCGAACAGGAAGATCCCCGAGGCGAGCAGGAGTTCGTCGGTCGTCGCCGCCGTGGCGATCAGGTAGAAGGGGATCGCCACCTGCAGGGCGCCGACGAACAGGTTGAAGGTGGCCGCGCCTTTGGCGTCGACCTTGCCGAGGAAGAGCAGTCCGTTGATGAACAGCACCGCCCCGACGAACATGAGTCCGACCGCTGACATGGCCGCCTCCTAGTTGTAGGAATCGACTGCGGGCAGCCGGTCGTTGAGCAGGAAGTCACCCGCGTGCGCGGACTTGAAGTCCAGCGGGTTGTGGAGCGAGAGCGTGCGGGCGTTCCGCCAGTGGCGGTCGAAGCCGTACTTCTCGAGCACGCTGCCCGCGCCGCAGACCTTGAACAGGGTCGAGCCGGCCTCCATCGCCGCCTCGGCCGCAGCGCGCCGTGCCTCGCCGGTGACCACCGAGGCCTCGCCGCGGGCGCGCCCGTCGGTCGGGTTCTCGGCGGCGATGTCGCAGAGCTCGGCGGCCCGCAGCGAGAGCAGCTCGGCGGCCTCGACCGCCGTTTTCATCTCGCCGACCCGGAGCAGCGTGTAGGGGTCCTCGCTCGCCTGCTTCGCGGGGCTCTCGTACCAGACGCGGGCATGGTCGCGGACGAACGCGACCGCGTCGTCGAGGGCGTTGCGGGCGATGCCGACGAAGACGCCGGTGTGGACCGCCTGGTAGTTCAGCGAGGTGACCGCGCCGCCACCGCCGCCGTCGGACTCGGGGCTGGCGAGGCAGAGCTCGTCGGGGATCCAGACCTCCTCGAACTCGGTCGTGCCGCTCGCCGTGGTGCGCTGGCCGAAGCCCGACCAGTCGTCGTGGATCGTCACGCCCTCGGCATCGGTCGGCGTGAAGAAGACCCGGACCTCGTCGCTTTCGGCCACCTGGCAGGGGCCGAAGGTGATGTCGCCGGCGAGGCTGCCGGTGCAGTAGAACTTCTTCCCGTTCAGCCGCCAGCCGTCGCCGTCGCGGCGCACCGTCGTGTTGAAGTGGTTGACGCTCGGCGTCCCCACCTCGGAGTAGGCGTTGGTGATCCAGAGCTCGCCGGAGGCGAAGCGAGGCAGCCATTTGGCCTGGACCTCGGGCGAGGCGAACTCCTGCAGCAGGCGGATGCCGCCGGTGTGCAGCTGGTACATCTGGCCGATGTTCGAATCGCCGGCCGAGATCAGGTTGACGACCTTCATCAGGTCGACGAAGTTGCCGCCGTAGCCGCCGAACTCGCGCGGCACCATCAGCCCAAGCAGGCCCGAGGCGCGGAACTCGGCGCACTGCTCATACGGGAACCGGCGCTCCCGATCGCGCTCTGCGGCACCGACCCGGAAGCGATCGCGAAGCTCCGCGGCGACGCGGATCGGATCATCAAGCTCGATGCCGGGGACTGGGGTAACGACCTCTTGGGTGCTCACCTGGGCATCCTTTCCCTAGTAAGTTGATCGACAAACACGTAAGCGTCGGCGCATGATGGGGTCCGGCCCGCGGGGATGTCAAATCGGAATTTCGGGGAGGCCGATAGCCTTTCCTTACTTAGTCGGTCAACTTTGATAGATATATCTGCCAAGGCCCCCAGTCGATGCGCATAGAACAACTCGAATACGCAACCGCGGTCGCCCGCTTCGGCTCCTTCAGGAGGGCTGCGGAGCACCTCCACATCTCCCAGCCGGCGCTGAGCGAGAACGTCCGTCGGCTCGAGCGGGAGCTCGGCGTCGAGATCCTCGACCGACGCCGGTCCGGCGCCATCGTCGGCGAGCATGGCCGCGATCTCCTCCCCCACATGCTGGCGGTGATCGAGGCGGTCGACACGCTGAAGCAGGCCGCCGACGCGAGCCGCCGGCTGAGCCGCACGGTGCGGCTGGGGACGGTGACCGCGGCGACGGTGCCGCTGCTCGCGCCGACCATCCACACCTTCCGCGACTCCCACCCGAGCACCCAGGTGGAGATCCTCAGCGCCCAGCAGACCGGCATCCACCGGGCGCTGCTCGAGGGGTCGATGGACCTCGGCCTCGTCAACTACCTGGAGGGCGACGACATGCCGCCCGAGTTCGAGTCGACCGAGCTGCTGCGCGGGCGGCCGGTGGTCTGCCTGCGGCCCGACGACGAGCTGGCGGGCGAGGCGACCGTGCGGACGGCCGACCTCTGGGAGCGGCCGCTGATCGCGATGCGGACCGGATACGTCATGCACCGCTACGTGACCCGGCTGCTCGACGGGCGCGAGCCGCCCTTCTCCTACTCCGCCGACGGCGCCGAGATGGGGAAGCTGATGGTCGCCGCCGGGCTCGGCATCGCGATCCTCCCCAGCTACAGCGTGATCGGCGATCCGCTCGAGCGCAGCGGCGAGATCTCCTACCGACCGCTCGCCGACGACGGCACCGACGTCCTCCTCGTCCTCCAGCGCCGGCGCTCGGCGCCCTCCCACAACGCGATCTCCGACCTCCACGACCTCTTCGTCACCGAAGCGCAACGCACAGCCGTCGCCGCCGCCTGAGCGCAGACGCCGAGGGGCCAAATATCGTCGGCGCATGGGCACGCTTGCGCTCGTCGACCTCTTCGCCGGCTGCGGGGGGATGACGCGCGGCTTCGAGGACTCCGGGGCGTTCCGCCCGGTCTTCGCGGTCGAGGCCGACCGCGACGCGGCGACCACCTACGCGGCGAACTTCGGCGACCACGTCGCCTGCGGACCGATCGAGGCCGTCGCCGTGTTCCCGCCGGCAGACGTGGTGATCGGCGGGCCGCCCTGCCAGGGCTTCTCGCCGCTGAACCGCGCCGCCGTCGGGTTCGAGCGCCGCGGGTTGTGGCGCGAGTACCTGCGGGCGCTGGCGGCGATCGAACCGCGCGCCTTCGTGATGGAGAACGTGCCCGAGCTGCTTCGCTCCGCCGAGTACGCCGAGTTCCGCCGCCGCGCCGAGGCGCTCGGCTTCCGGGTCGAGGGCAAGACCCTGAACGCCGCCGACTTCGGCGTCCCCCAGCGGCGCCGCCGCGCGATCGTCGTCGGCACCCGGGCGAGCGCCGCCATCCCCTGGCCCGCCCCGACCCACGCGGAGGGGTCTGTGTCCTTTGTAACCCACAGGGCTACAAAGGACAGCCACCCCCCGCTCGCGCCCTGGGTCACGTTTCGTGAAGCGGTGGAGGGATTGGCGCTCGCGCCGGATGGGCGGCGCTGGCACCGGCCGCGGCGGCCGCGGCCGGAGAGCGTGCGGCGCTACAAGGCCGTGCCGCGCGACGGCGGCGATCGCTTCGCGATGCAGCGGAACCTCGACCGCGCCGGGCTCGGCCATCTCGTCCCGCGCTGCTGGCGGGAGAAGCCGACCGGGACGACCGACGTCTTCGGCCGGCTCTGGTGGGACCGCCCGGCGCTGACCATCCGCACCGAGTTCTACAAGCCGGAGAAAGGCCGCTACCTCCACCCCTCCGCCCACCGGCCGATCACCGTCCGCGAGGCGGCGCGACTGATGAGCTTTCCCGACGACTTCGTCCTCCCCGAGGACCAATCGATGTCGAGCATCGCCCGCCAGGTCGGCAACGCCGTCCCGCCCCTCCTCGCCCGCCGCATAGCCGAAGCGCTGGCCGCCTCCCTGCGGAGCGAAGCTCGGCCAGCTGTTCCTTATGCGCCTATCAGGCGCATAAGGAACAGCTGCGCGGCTTAGGGGCCGTGGCGGGAGGCACGCACCGCCACTTCGACCCGATCGGCGGCGGCCTCGGGCTCCTCGTGCTCCCAGATCCGGACCACGGTCCAGCCCGCGGCGGCGAGCGCCGCGTCGACGGCGGCGTCGCGTTCGCGGTTGCGGGTCAGCTTCTGCTGCCAGAAGGCTTCGTTGGAGCGCGGCATCGTGCCGTGCTCGGGGCAGGAGTGCCAGAAGCAGCCGTCGACGTAGACGGCGACCTTGGCCGGGCCGAAGACGAGGTCGGCGCGGCTCGGCACGCCGGGCAGCGGGCGGCGATCGACGCGGTAACGGAAGCCGCGCCGGTGGAGCTCGGAGCGCAGCTCCAGCTCCGGCGCGGTGTCGCGGCGGCGGACCCGCGCCATCCGCTCGCTGACGCCCGGCGAGGAGGGCGTCATCGGCGGCCGGACGCGGGAGCGCTCAACCACCGGGGAAGTCGATCACCTGGTTGTTGAGCGGCAACTCGGCGTGGCGGACGCCCCGACCGACCGGGTCGACCTTCGCCGTCGCGCCCCCTTCGAGTGCTTCCAGGTTGGTCAGCGTCCCTTCCACCTTGAAGCTGCTGAACCGGTAGGGCACCCCGTTCGAGGCGAGCGGATGGGGGCTGTCCATCACATGGAAATGGAGATGCGGGGCGTTCGAGTTGCCGCTGTTGCCGAGCAGGCCGAGGGTCTGGCCAACCTTCACCTTCTGGCCGACCTTCACCCGCACCGAGCCCGGCTGCAGGTGGGCGTAGAAGGCGTAGCGGCCGTCGCCCATCGCGACGACGACGTGGTTGCCGCCTGCCTTTTCGGCGGTGATCGCGGGTGGGAACGAGCCCGCCGGCGTGTTCGGGATGTCGTCGAGCACGCCGACCACCTTGCCCGCGGTCGCCGAGTGCACTTCGTCGCCGAAGTACGGGTAGCTCGACAGCTGGTCGAGCGCGCCCCCGAAGAGCCTGCCGAGCGGGTCGATCTGGACGAAGTCGATCGCGAAGCGCTCGGCCACATGAGGGGCGCCGTCGACCGGCAGCACGGTGCCGCGGTGGGCGGTGAATTCCGAGCAGCAACCGTTGGCGACGACCCAGTCCGGGCCGCGCAACGGCGGCGCCACGACCACGGCTTCGCGGCGCGTCACCTTGACGGGCGCGAGTTCGTAGTCGGTGGCGACGGCGGCCTGCTTCGGCTTCATCGTCAGTGAGATCCGGTGGGTGAGCTTCGCCGGGACCTTCGCCTTGCGCGCCAGGCTGACGTCCATCAGGACGTAGGCCCCCTGTCCGGGTTTCAGCTCGATCGAGTGGGTGGGCTGGCCGTAGGGCTGCATCACCGCTTCCAGCGAGGCGCCGGAGAGCCTCTCGACGACCCGGCCCCCGGCGAGCGCCTCCAACCTGCGCACGGTGACCACCGATTCGGTGCGGTTGATCAGCTGCAGCTCGTAGGCGAGTTCACGCCGGTCGTTGCTCGCCAGCACCGGTTCCGGCGAGGCGATCGCGTTACCGACCACCGGAGTCAGGACTTCGCGCGGGGCCGCGACAGCCGCCGGCCCTCCCATCGCAAACACCGCCGAGACCAAGATCAGGGCGACGAGCGGAAGGCGACGGAGCATCGCCGCAAACCCTAGTCAAGTGCGCCCCCCGGCCGGCCGCCGAGGCGACCGGCGGGGGAGCTTGCGCGATCCGGCGTCTAGCGCGTGACCTGCACGGTGACCGTGTCGGTGACCGCGTGGCCGCCGACCTCCATCGTCACCTTGACCTTGTGGATGCCGAGCGAGGCGCGACGGCCGACCGGCAGCTTCAGGGTGATGCTGCGGCTGCCGCCCGCCTTGATCGTGGCGACGTCGACGGTGGTCGAGCCCTTGCCGCCGATCGTGTCGGCGCTCACGGTGGCGCCCTTCAGCGACCCCGCGGTGCGGTTCTTCAGCGCGAACTTCAGGCTCGCCTTGTGGCCGCGACGGGCATCGGCGTTTTCGTCGGAGGAGGTGAAGCTGACCACCCCGTTCTTGCCGTTCTTGCCGGCCGGGCCCTGGAGACCCGGAGCGCCCTGCGGGCCGGTAGCGCCGGTTGCGCCCGTCGCTCCGGTTGCACCGGTCTCGCCCTTTTCGCCGTCTTCACCCGGTTCTCCCTGGATGCCAGGGCTGCCGGGGTTGCCCTGCTGACCGGTGGGGCCCTGCGGACCCTGGGGCCCTTGGGGTCCTTGCGGACCGGTCGGACCCTGAGGCCCGGTCGGACCGGCGGGGCCGGTTTCGCCCTTCGGCCCTTCGGGGCCTTCGACCAGGCCGGTGCTGGTTCCCTTCAGTTCCACGTCTAGCGGGCTGTTCTCGGCGTCGGAGGTGATCACCAGCGAGGCTTCCGAGATGGCGTTTTCGCGACCCGGCGCAAAGCGCACCAGCACCTTGCAGGTGCCGAGCGGGGCGAGCGTTTCTTCCGTGCAGTGGTCGGCGCCGACGATGAAGTCGCCGGCCGATGCTTCGTTCGCCTCGACCACCCGGACCCGGGAGATCGTCGCCGCGACCGCCCCTTCGTTGGTCACCGTGATCCACTGGCCCGGGCCAATCGTGTCGGCCGCCTGGGTCGGGAACGTCACCGGGGCCGCGCTGAGGACAGCCACCGAGCCGATCGTCGCGCTGCCCGGCGAGCCGATTTCACCGACGCTGTCCTTGAAGGCGCCGTCGACCCCGACTTTGCTCACCGTCGAGATCGTCGGCGGCGGCTTGGTCGTGCCGCCGATCCCGGCGGCGTTGTCGAAGGAGACGCCGCTCGTCGCACCGGCGAATTCGACGCCGGTGACCTGAGTGCCGTCTTCCTCGAAGACGTTCACCTGGTCGCCGCCGGAGCTGAGGCCGACGCCGGAGCCGTGGTACATGCCGATCTGCAGTCCCGACGGCACGTTCGCGCCGAACCAGGCGGCCTTGAACTTTTCGACGGTTTCGGTCGCGGTGGTTTCGAGGAAGAGGGCCGTTTCCCCGGCGGCAAGCGTGGTGACGCCTTCGAGCGCGACCGAGTTGGCGAACGCGTCGGAGTTGTCGTCCATCCGCCAGCCGCCCAGGCTGACCGAGCTCGCGCCGGTGTTGGTCAGCTCGAACCAGTCGGCCCCGTAGGCGGTGCTGCTGCTGCCGGTCGGGTCGACCTCGGTGATCTTGATTTCCGCCTGCGGGGAGGTTTCGGTCGCGCCCGGCGAACCGACCTGGTCGTGAGCGTCGTAGGCGCCGTCTTCGCCTTCGACGCTGAGCTTCGTGATCGTCGCCGGGGTGCCGTAACTACCCAGGCCGGCGGCGTTGTCGAAGGTCTGCGCCGCGGTCAGCGGACTCCCGGTCCCGGTATTGGAGCCGAAGCTGACCCCGGTCAGGTGAGCCCCTTCGGAGTTGAAGATGTTCACGCCGTCTCCGCCGGTGCTGAGGCCGACGCCGGAGCCGTGGTACATGCCGACCTGGAGGCCCGCCGGGAGGCTCGCGCCGAACCAGGAGGTCTCGAATTCCGTGACCGTCGCAGTCGATTCGGTTTCGAGGAAGAGCACCGATTCTTCCGGCTGGATCGTGGTGATGCCTTCCAACGACACCGCGGTGGCGAAGGCGTCGGAGCTGTCGTCCATCTTCCAGCCTTCGATGTTGATCGCGCCTTCGGTCTCGTTGGTCAGCTCGAACCAGTCGGCCTTGTATTCAGGCCAGCTGCTGCCCCAGGGGGCGACCTCGGTGACCGCGACCGGGGTCGGCACGGGCGCGCTGCCGGGCGAGCCGATTTCGCTGCCGCCGTTGACGGCGAAGGCGCCGTTGACGCCGACGGTGCTCAGCGTGTTGACGACCGGATCGGGCCCGCTGCCGCTGCCGAGGCCGGTCGGGTTTTCGAAGGTCCCGAAGGGGCTGCTGCCGGGCGAGGTCCCAACTTGGATGCCGGCGACGTGGTCACCGTGGATGTCGTAGATGTTGACTTGGTCACCTTCGGTGCCGAGCCCAGGACCGCCGGGGAGGTGGCCGATCTGGACGCCGCTGGGGACGCCGCCAGGGAACCAGTCGGCGGCGAATTCGGTGGCCGCCGAGGCTTCGCCGTTGACGAAGATCGCCGACTTGCCGGGGGCGAGCGAGGGGACGCCTTCGAGCGGCACCGCCGCGGTCAGCGAGTCGTGGTTGTCGTCCATCTTGTAGTCGGACAGATCGACCGTCGCGGTGCCGGTGTTGGTGAGCTCGAACCAATCGGCCGCGAAGGGGCTGTTGCCGGAGCTCCACGGGGCGACCTCGGTGACGGCGAGGCGTTCGCCGATGCTGGCCGGCGCCGCCGCGGTCACGGTCAGCTTGTACGGGTCGCTGACGGCGGCGGGATGGCCGCCCACCGCCGGATCCGTCACTTCGACCGTCACTTCGTAGTGTTCCTTGGCGGCCGCGTTCAGCGTCGTGCCGGCCTTCAGGTAGAGGCCGTTGTGGTCGACTTCGAAGTCGACGGCATCGGGACCGCCTACCGTGAGGTTGTTTTCACCGAAGCCATCGGGGTCGGTGACGGTGACCGTGGCGACCTTGAGCCGCTTTTCCAGCGGCGTCGGCGATTCGACCAGCGTGTTGGTTTCGTCGCCGAGCGTCACCGCTTCCGGCGCGGTATCGGCCGTCGTCTGCGGTTCGTAGACCCACATCTGAGGATGAGCCTGGCTGCCCCCGCCGTCCTCGTCGACGACGTAGAGCATCCCGTTCTGGTCCATCGTCACGCCCTCGTTGGTCATGTCGGGGACCGAGATCGTGTCGCTCGGTTCGGCGAGCAGGGCGAGGCGGCTGTTGACGTGGCCGCTGCGGCTGATGTTCACGACTTCGCCCGATTCCTGGCTGATGATCAGCAGGTTTTCCTTTTCGGCTTCGGAGATGTCTTCGACGTTGGCCAAGGCGTAGACGTCGGAGAAGTCGAGGGTCTTCGCGTCGGCCGCGGCAAAGAGTTCGCCTTCCTCGCCTTCGTAGTTGGTCGCGGTCTCGGCGGCCCAGTCGATGTCGGTGGAGTAGATCCGCTCCGGTCCCGATTCTTTGATGGCGATCATGTGGTTCGCATTGAGCGGGTCGTTGGTGACGCCCTCGACGCCGATGTTGTCGTTGACCGCGCCGATGTTCACTTTCTTCACCTTGGCCGCGGTCAGTTCACCGCCCGCTTCGTATTTGAAACGGACGAGATTGGAGACTCGCTCTTCGGTGATCACGAATTCTTCGTTGCCGACATAGGCGACGCCCTCGGTATCGGCGAAGACACCGGGGGACAGGGTCATCGAGCTGAGCAGATGGCCCTCTTTGTCGACTTCGACGACCGAGGTGCCGCCGTCGCCGACGACATACAGGTGTTCGTTGACCGGGTCGTAGGTCACCGCCGAGGCCTCTTCGGCGAGCAGGCTGTGTTCGGGCGCCGAGGTGCCGGGGGGCAGCGGCAGCGGGTAGCGGGCGATCCGCTTGTACTGCGCCAGGTTGACTTCCGAGACTTCCGCCGCCGAGGCGGAGGAGACCGTCACCGCGAACAGCGCGACGATCGCCAGGAAGGCGATCGAGAGAGCGCGCAGCCGTCGGGGACGCGCGGCGCGGGTGGACGGGACGGTGGCGGACTCGGTCATCAAGGCTCCCTCTTCGGCATTGATCCGCGGGTGCGGACGGCGGCCGCCGGAACCTATTCATCGGTTTTGAATGAACTTGTGAACGGATTGAGTCCGTTATGTAAAGAACCTGTGATCGACCTACTAGTAGCCGGCCGGGTGGCGGACGGCGAAGCCTTCCGGGTAGGCGGCGCCGGTGTGCCAGCGCGGCCCGCTCCCGTGCTCGTCGCCGACCGTGTCCCAACGTAGCCCGGCGATCACCGCGTAGGTGTGTTCGGAGTTGGCGTAGACGGTCACCCAGCGGCCGCTGCCCGATTCGCCCCAGCTCTCGAGCGCGCCCGAGGTCTCCGGGCTCGCCAACATCTTGGCCGCGTGCAGGACGTAGCTGACCGAGCCCGAGCAGTCGTACCCCGCGGATACCCAGGAACCGTGGCCACCGCCCCAGACGTAGGGCTCATCGTCTATCTGGTTGGCGGCGGCGATCATCGCCTGCACCGCAGGTGGCGCGTCGGTGGGCGCGACCGCGTCGCCGTCGACGATCCGTGCCGTGCTCGGTGGCCGGTAGTCGAGCTCGATCGTCCCCGAGGTGGTGCCGCCGGTTTCGCCGGCGGCGATCCCGGTCGCCGAGGAGATCAGCTGCGGGGCGCTCGACCCGTTCATGCCGAGCACGGTCTGGACCAGTTCGCGCGCCGCCGTCCCCGACTCCTGCCCGAGAGCGACCTCCTGGCCGTCGACCGATTCGATCTCCAGGGTGAAGCCGGTTTCGTGATCGCAGGTTGCGGCGGAGACGCCGATTTCGTAGCCGCGCCCGGTGAGGTACTCCAGCGCGGCGAGGCTCTGGCGCGCCACTTCGCCCTCCCCCACCGCCTGACGCACGCAGCTCGGCAGGCCGAGGTCGCCGTCGGCGAGGACTTCGCGCTGCAGCGCTTCGTCCGACATCAGCAGCGACCGGGTCGCGCCCGCTTCGCCGCCCGCCGTCGTCGCGGCGTCGACCCCGTAGATCGCGCCGGCGCCGCCCTCGCGCCAGATCTTCAGCAGTTCGGTCGGGTCGATCTCGGTCGAGCCGTCGGGCTGGATCGAGATCCCGATCGTCGCTTCGCCGACGGTCCCGAGCTCGTCCCCCGCGGTCACCGTGTCGCCCTCCTGGACCTTGGTCGAGCCCAGGTCCGAGTAGACGATTCGATCGCCGTAGGCATCGGTGAGGATCACATAGCGGCTGCGCCCTTCTTCGTCGCCGACCTTGGCGACGGTGCCGTCGACGACCGCCTCGGCCTTGCCCTCGGTGATCGGCGAGGTCGAACCCTCGGCCAACTCGGCGAGCGCGGTGACCTCGTTGGCCGGAACCCGCTCATAGCGGCGGGCGAGGGCGAGCACCTCGCGGGCGTACCAGTCGGCGTGGTTGTAGGCGAGGACCGCGTCGTAGATGTCGGCTTCGCCACCGGAGGCGGCCAGGTAGCGGGCCGCCGAGCAGATCGCGTCCACCGGGTCGTCGGTGTCGGCCCTGCCGTCGCCGTCGGCGTCGATGCCCCATTCTTCCCAGCTCGAGGGCAGGAACTGCATCCACCCTTCGGCACCCGCGCCGGAGGTGCCGAGATCGGTGCCGAAGCCGGTCTCGACCTTGTTGATCGCGGCGAGCACCTCCCAGAAGATCCCGTAGCGGCTGCCGCAGGCCTGGTAGACGGGCAGCAGCGCGGTCGGGACTTCGAGCTCGTCGAGGGTCGAGGCGCCGTCGCCGAGGCTGAGCGAAGAGAGGGCGCCTTCGGTCTCCGTCTCGGCTTCCGATTCGACGCCCGCTTCGGTCATGGTCGCTTCGCTCGCCTTCGGTTCGGCTTCATCGCCCGCCGGCGACTTCGGTTCGGCTTCCGGCGCGACCAGCTCGGCCCCACGATGGACCTTGGGAGCACGCTCATGCCTATGGTGGTGACGGCGACGGCGGGCCGGCGAAGGCGCTTCGGTCGCGGCGGGTTCCTCCGCCGCGGGCCCTTCCGCCGCCGAGGGTTCTTCCACGGCCGGTTCTTCCGCAGTTGCCTCTTCGGCAACCGCTTCTTCGGCCGGCTGCGCGGCTTCGGCGGCGGGCGTCGGCGCTTCGGTCGCGACTTCCCCGGCCGCCTCGGCCTCGACGGGGGCTTCTTCGGTCGCCAGGGCCACCCCGGTCAGGGCGCCGAGCGCGACCAACATGAGCGCGACGCCGAGCGCGACCCGTCGCATCGGGCCACGCTCAGCCGTTCAGGCCGGATTCGGCGGGCTGGGTGCCGAGCGTCACCTTGAGGGAGCTCGTCTGCCCGTCGCGCTCGACTTCGAGCGTCACAGTTTCGCCCGGTTCGTGGGCGGAGACGTCGGCGGCCAGGGTTTCCGAGCTGTTTACCGCTTCGCCGTCCAGCGAGGTGATCACGTCGCCTTCCTTGACCCCGGCTTCGGCGGCGGGCGAGCCGGCGACGACCTCGGAGACCTGGGCGCCCTCGGTCGAGCCCGTCGCGGTGCCGGTGGCGACGCCGAGGTAGGCGTGTTCGACCGTTTCGCCCGCCTCCAGCTTCTGCAGCTCGGCGGAGACGAGGTCGGAGGGGACGGCGAAGCCGACGCCGGAGCTCTGGTCGGCGGAGCCGTCCGTCGCGATCTGGTCGACGACGCCGATCACCTTGCCTTCGGAGTCGAGCAGCGGGCCGCCCGAGTTGCCGGGATTGACCGCGGCGTCGGTCTGGATCGCGTGGGAGACGGTGAAGCCGTTGGGCGCTTCGATCGTGCGGTCGAGGCCGGAGACGATCCCGATCGAGAAGCTCCAGGCGTATTCGAAGGGCGCGCCGATCGCCGCCACCGAGGCGCCCACGTTCAGTTCGGAGGAGTCGCCGATTTCGAGCGGCTGCAGTTCGAGGCCGGAGGCGTCGAAGCGGATCACCGCGATGTCGGTGGCGTCGTCGATGCCGAGCACTTCGGCTTCGCGGCTGGTGCCGTCCTTGAGGATCACTTCGACCGAGGAGGCTTCGTCGACCACGTGGGCGGCGGTGACGACCGTGCCTTCTTCGTCGACGATGAAGCCGGAGCCGGTCGCCATCGACTCGCCGCTCGATTCCGATTCCTGGTCGAAGCCTTCGGGGGTCGCGCCGAACCCTTCCTGCCCGTAGGCGCCTTCGCCTTCGGGCATCGTGCCTTCCTGGCCGAAGCCTTCCGGCGCGCCCGATTCGGTTTCGCTCGAGCCCGAGATCGTCGACTTGATCTCGACGACGCCGTCCGAGGTCGAGGCGTAGAGCGCTTCGTCGGCGGTCTCGCCGCCGGAGGTGTCGGCGACCGTCTCGGTGCTCGCGGCAGTCTCGCGGACCGTCGTCACCTTGGTCGTCCCGCCGTCTCCGAGCGCCCCGGTCGCCAAGAGCACGCCGACGACGAGCAGGCCCCCGGCCAGCCAGGCGGCGACGATCGTCGCTGCCCTCCGGAGGCCCCCTCGCCGTCGGTTGTCGCGCTCCGCGTTCACTGTGCGGACGACGTTAGGCCCGCCTTTTAAGCGGGACCTTCGGCGCGGCTGAGCGTTCCCTGAGAGGGGCGACGCTCAGTCGAGCGCTTCGAGCACCATCGCGAGGCCCTGGCCGACGCCGATGCAGAGCGTGGCGAGGCCGTAGCGCCCGCCGCGCGCCCGCAACTCCTGGACGGCGCGACCGACGACGCGGGCGCCGGAGGCGCCGAGCGGGTGGCCGATCGCGATCGCCCCACCGCTCATGTTGACCTTGGCCGGGTCGAGCTCCGGCCACCCCTGGAGGCAGGCGAGGCTCTGCGAGGCGAACGCCTCGTTGAGCTCGACGGCGTCGATGTCCCCCCAGCCGATGCCCGCCTTGGCGAGCGCCTTGTTCGCCGCCTCGACGGGGGCGATGCCGAAGACGTCGGGGTCGACCCCGTGGACGCCGCGGGAGACGACCCGGGCGAGCGGCGGGGTGCCGATCGCCGCCGCGGCGGCCTCCGAGCCGAGCAGCAGCATCGAGGCACCGTCGGAGAGTGGCGAGGAGTTGCCGGCGGTGACCGTGCCGCCCTCCAGGAAGGCGGGCTTCAGCTTCGCCAGCTTCTCGAGCGAGGTGTCGGCGCGGATCCCCTCGTCGCGCTCCAGCTCGGTGCCGGGGATCGGCACCACCTCGGGGAAGCGGCCCTCCTCCCAGGCAGCCGCCGCCAGGCTGTGGCTGCGCAGCGCGAACTCGTCCTGGGCCTCGCGTGGGATCGCGTGTATCCGGGCCAGCTTCTCGGCCGATTCGCCGAGGCTGATCGTCCACTCCTCCGGCATCCGCGGGTTGACCATCCGCCAGCCGAGCGTGGTCGAGAACATCTCCGCGTGGGCGGCCGGGAAGGCGCGCTCGGGCTTCGGCACCACCCAGGGGGCGCGGCTCATCGACTCCACCCCGCCCGCGACCATCACCTCGGCGTCGCCCACCTCGATCGCCCGCGCCGCCTGGATCGCGGCCTCCAGCGAGGAGCCGCAGAGGCGGTTGACGGTGACGCCGGGGACGGAGGTCGGCAGCCCGGCGAGGAGGACGGCCATGCGGCCGACGTCGCGGTTGTCCTCGCCGGCGGCGTTGGCGTCGCCGAGGATCACGTCGTCGATCGCCGCCAGGTCGAGGTCGGGGGCGCGGTCGAGGAGCGCCCGCAGCGTGCCGGCGGCAAGGTCGTCGGGGCGGACGCCGGCAAGGGCGCCGCCGTGGCGGCCGAAGGGCGAGCGGACGGCTCCGTATATGTAGGCGGCCCCCATCGCGGAGAGGCTAACGGCGACGCCCGGCCCGGTGGGCCCGGGCTGGATTCCACGAGGCGGCCGTCCGAGGTGCGTCCCGGGCGCCTCGCGGCGACCCCGGCAGGGTGTGGCCGCCACGAGACGCCCGGGACGTGAGGGGTCACGAGGGTTCCGGGGGACGTCACACTTCTGACCCTCCGAGGTCCGGGATCGAGGTCCTGGGATGCGCTGCGTGAGTTGACCTCGCTATA